>JBKECK010000061.1:0-29177 GCA_047974625.1 Acidimicrobiales bacterium | reverse complement strand
GTCAGCCCTGGTCAAAGCGGCGGAGTGATCCATCAGCAGCGCCACTGGCCGCGTGAGCGGTCGTGTCAGTCAGGCCCGCAACGCTGGCGGTGTCGTTGGGCTCGGCTCGGCCTCGCTGGGCGTGCCGTCGAGGTGCGCTCCTCGCTCGGTCGGCCCCAGCAGCGATCAACGAGCAGAAACCCCAGGTACCACGCGGCCTCAGCACTTCAGCGGCGTCTCGGCTGACCCACGAGAGGCGCGCGGGCGCCGAATATTCGAGCGGCACACGATACCGGACTTGGGAGCCGACCAGTCGCACTGCAACCGAGCGCCGTTGGGCCGTTCGTCAGCACGAGACGCATGGAGGATCAGAACCTCAGCGAGCGGTCGTCACGAAACGGCGAAGTCTGCCAGCATGCTGAAGGAACGCCGCCACTATCGGAGCCGACCAAACAACGACGAGCTCGGCCCAGCAGGACCGGAGGCCGACACGGCATTAGCAAATCCATTTGCAAACGACACCCCTGGGAGTGATTCATCCCACTGCTACCAGGGTTTCATGCTGTGTCGGAGGGGGGACTTGAACCCCCACGCCCTTGCGGGCACTAGCCCCTCAAGCTAGCGCGTCTGCCAATTCCGCCACTCCGACGTGACCGCTAGATCGTAGCGCCCAGGGCGACGCGATCCGACCCAATTTTGGGGCCGGGTGCGGGATTCGCCGGAACGGCGTCACGCATTGATGAGGAAGGCCAGCGCGAGGGTGAGGAAAGCGAAGACCAGGGCGAACAGAACGGTGAGACGGTCGAGGTTTCGCTCCATGGAGGTGGAGCCGGCGGCCGCGCTGCCCATGCCGCCGCCGAACATGTCCGAGAGGCCGCCGCCTCGGCCGCTGTGCAGCAGGACGAGGGAGACGACGATGACGCCGACGATGGCGTAGACGATGCTGAGTGCGAGGATCATGGGCTCTTCGGTGGATTCGGCGACCGGGTTGGCCCCCCGGGGGGACCAGCGTCCCAGGCTAGCGCACGGCCGGCCTGACCCGGGTCGATCCAGAGAGCCTCGTCGCCCGGGCGCCGAACAACGCTACGGCCCAGCCACGGGTAGCTGCTACTCCGGGAAGTGGCAGGCCACCGGATGCCCGCCGCCCCTATCGGTCAGGTCGGGCACCTCGGTGCTGCAGATCTCCTCAGCCTTCCAGCAACGCGTCCGGAAGCGGCAGCCCGACGGTGGGTCGCTGGGGCTGGGAAGGTCGCCCTGCAACATGATCCGCTGGCGGGTCCGTTCCCGGACCGGGTCCGGTTCCGGTACGGCGCTTAGCAGGGCGACGGTGTAAGGATGGGTTGGGTTCCCGTACACCTCGTCCCGGGTGCCGGTCTCGACGATGCGTCCCAGGTACATGACCGACACATGGTGCGAGATGTGCCGCACCACGGCCAGGTCGTGGGCAATGAACAGGTAGCCGACCCCCAGCTCGTCCTGGATGTCCTCGAGCAGGCTCACCACCTGGGCCTGGATGGACACGTCGAGGGCGGAGACGGGCTCGTCGGCGATGATAAGTTTGGGCTCCAACGCCAGCGCCCGGGCGATCCCTACCCGCTGCCGCTGCCCACCGGAGAACTGGTGCGGGTAGCGGTTGGCGTGCTCGGGGCTGAGCCCCACTCGACGCAGCAACTCGTCCACCCGGGCCTTCCGGTCACTGGCGCTCAGCACCCCGTGGACGACGAACGGCTCCTCGATGATGGAACGCACCGTCATCCGGGGGTTGAGGGAGGCGAACGGGTCCTGGAACACGATCTGTATGTCCCGGCGGGCCCGACGCAACTCGCTGCGGTTCATGGTGAACAGGTCGTGACCGAGGAACCGGGCCTCCCCGGCGGTCGGCTTCTCGAGCCTGAGTACGGTCCGGGCCACGGTCGACTTGCCGCACCCGGACTCCCCCACCAGGCCGTGGGTCTGGCCCTGACCGACGACGAGATCAACCCCGCTTACCGCCTGTACCGGGGCGGTGCGCCGGGTGAGCAGCCCGCGCCGACCGGAGCCAGGGAACTCCTTGACCAGTCCCTTTATGTCGAGCAGGGGCACGTCGGTGAGCGTCGCCTCGATCCCAACGAGCTCGTCGCTCCCCGGCCCAACCGGCCGCTCCACCTCTTCGTTCGGCCCGCTCACGGGAGGTCTCCGAGCCTGATACAGGCGGCGGCACCGTCCCGGTCGGCCAACGGCTCAAGGGGCGGCACAACCGATCGGCACTCCTCCACCGCGAACCCGCACCGGGGGTGGAACGAGCAGCCCGGCGGCAGCCGGACCATCGACGGGGGCGAACCCGGGATGGCGTCGAGCCGTTGCACGTCGCCGGACAGGCGGGGAACCGAGGCCATCAACGCCCGGGAATACGGGTGGACGGGTTGGGCGTAGAAGGCCTCGGCCTCGCCGGTCTCCACCGCCCGCCCCCCGTACATGGTGATCACCCGGTCGGCCATCGAGGCCACCACCCCGAGGTCGTGCGTGATGAGTACCAGACCCATCCCGGTGGCGGCCTGGAGTTCGGCCAGCAACTCCATGATCTGGGCCTGCACGGTCACGTCGAGGGCCGTCGTGGGCTCGTCGGCGATCAGCACCTTGGGCTCCAGTGACAGCGCCATGGCGATCATGGCCCGCTGCCTCATCCCGCCCGAGAACTCGTGCGGGTACTGCCGGGCCCGCTGCTCGGGGTGAGGGATCCCCACCCGTCGCATCAGTTCGATCGCCTCCCCGTTGGCCTGCCGCCGGCTCATGCCGCGGTGCACCCGGAACATCTCGGCGATCTGCCACCCCACCCGGTAGACGGGGTTCAACCCGCTCAGGGGATCCTGGAAGATCATGGCGATCTCGGGTCCTCGGATGGTCCGCATCAGATCCTCCCTGGCGCCCACCAGTTCGGTTCCCCGGTAGCGGATGCTGCCCCCGTCGATCCGGCCCGGCGGCATGGGCACGAGGCCCATGATCGACTGGACCGACACCGACTTGCCCGAACCGGACTCCCCCAGGATGGCCAGGGTCTCACCCCCGTGGAGCTGCCACGACAGGTCGGTGACCGCGTTGACGACCCCGTCGGCGGTGTCGAACCGGACGGTCAGGGTGTCGACCTCGAGCAGGAGCTCACCCGGTTCCACCTGGGGCGCCGCTCCCACGTCGAGCCCGTCGACGGTCCGGGACGGGTCGGTGGGGCTCATCGGAACCTCGGATCGAACGCCTCGCGCAGCTGCTCGCCCATCAGGACGAACCCCAGGCTGGCCATCACCAGGAAGAGGCCGGGGAAGATGAGCAGGTAGGGACTCTGCACGATCAGGGTCGAGGCGTCGGCGATCATGATCCCCCACGAGATCGAGTCGATGGGCAGCCCGATCCCCAGGAAGGACAGGGTGGCCTCCACCGAGATGACCGAACCCATCGAGATGGTGGAGTACACCAGGGTCGGGGCCAGCGCATTGGGGAGGATGTGGCGGTACAGGATGCGGGCGTCCCCGGCGCCGAGGGCCCGGGCCGCCTGCACATACTCCAGGCCCTTCACCTGGAGCACCGTCGACCGGTAGAGCCGCACCACCGACGGCCACCCGAGGAAGCCGATGGCCAGGGTGACGTGCCACACCTGCCGGCCCTGCTGGGTGGTGAGCGCGCTCAACACGATGATCGCACCCACCAGGTAGGGCAGGGCGAAGAACCCGTCGGCCAGGCGGGAGATTACCGAGTCCGCCCACCCGCCGTAGTAGCCGGCCAGACCCCCGAGGAAGATCCCGACGACAACGGTTATCAGGGTGGCGAACATGGCCACGATCATCGACACCCTCGCCCCGCTCACCACCTGGACGAAGTAGTCGCAGCCCTGGACGTCGGTGCCGAACCAGTGCTCCCCGGTCGGGGGCTGGCGGGCGTTACCCAGCTCGCAGTACAGGCCGCTCGGTGAGTCCGGGCCCGGCTCGAGGGCGGTGAACACCTTGGGGACGACGGCCATGACCACGAACACGGCGATGAGACCGAAGCTGAGCCAGAACAGCCAGCTGGCCCGCAGCAGCCCCCAGGCGTCGCCCCAGTAGGTGCGCGACGGGCCGACGATGTCCTCGACGAACTCGTCCACGATGGCGTTGTCGGGTTCGGGCGTCCGATCAGGGTCGGCCGCCGGATTCGCGGTCCGGCTGGCCCTGGGTCGGAGCGGGCCCCTGAACCGGTCGTTCCGGCCGGCCCGGTCGGGGCCACCATCGCCGTCGCCGCCGCGTCCCTCCCGGCTATTCATAGCGGATCCTCGGGTCGAGCCATGCGTACGCCATGTCGACGATAAGGTTGATCACCAGGTAGGCCATGACCAGGAAGATCGACACCCCGGTGATGATGGTGGTGTCACGCTGCACGATGGCCCGGGTGATCCGGAACCCGATGCCGGGGATGTTGAACACCGACTCGGTGACGATGGTGCCGCCCAGTAGGGCACCGAGGTCGATGGCCAGCACGGTGACCACGGGGATGAGGGCGTTGCGGAGGGCGTGGACGGTGAACACCCGCCGGTCGGTTAGGCCCTTGGCCCGAGCCGTACGCAAATAGTCCTCCCGGAAGGTGTCGATCAGGGTGGTGCGCATTAGCCGCGCTGTCACCGCCAGTAGGGAGGTGGCGATCACCAGTGACGGCATGACGTAGGAGAACAGCCCCTCCTCCACCCCTGACACCGGGAAGATCCCCCACCGCACCCCCAACAACAGCTGGGCCACCAGGCCGAGCACGAACGGCGGAGTGGCCAGCATGATCAGGGAAGCGAACAAGAAGCCGTTGTCGGCCGCCGAGTCCTTCCGTCGGGCCGAGAAGATACCGAGCGGGATACCGATGATGGCGATGAAGAACACCGACATCGACGCCAGGGTGAGGGTGCGGGGCACCGACTCCCTGAAGATCTCGTTGATCGGCCGTTGGGTGGCCACGGACTCACCAAGGTCGAAGGTGAGGACATCACCCATGTAGAGGACGTACTGACGCCAGAGCGGCTCGTCGAAGTGGTAGCGCTCGATGTACGCCTCACGCAGGTTGGCCGGCATGGTCCGTTCACCGAACTGGGCCTGGATGGGGTCGCCAGGAATGATCCTGATCACCAGGAAGATCAGGAACGTCGTGATGAAGAAGACCGGGATGAGCTGCAGCACACGCCGGACGAAGTAACGCGCCACCTGGGCCTCGATCGTGAGATGACGGTGGGTGACCGTCACCCCCGGCCCCGGACGGGCTGGGGTTTGCGGTCACCCACCGAGCGGAGACTACTGGCCGACAGCCTCGACGTCTTCGAGCACGACGTACCCGAACACGCTGAGCTGCACATTGTCGACGGCCTCGGTGTACACCCGCTGCTCGTTGCCGAAGAACATCGGGATGACCGGCATGTCCTCACACACGATGTCTTGGGCGGTGGCCAGGGACGGATACCCCTCCTCTTCGGAGGGCGCCAGCTTGAAGGCCTCGATGGCGGCGTCGAAGTCGGGATTGCCGTAGTGACTGTGGTTGTCGGTCGCCCCGGTGAGGAACAGGGGGCTCAGGAAGTTCTCGGCCGACGGCAGATCCCACTGCCAACCCAACCGGAACGGTCCGTCCACGTCGCCGGCCTGGAGCTGGTCGAGGTAGGGAGCGAACTCCTGGGCCACGAACTCCGACTCGATCCCGAAGGTCTGCTGCCAACCGTTGGCCACGGCCTGGACCCACTGTTCGTGGCCACCACCACTGTTGAAGTAGATCGTGACCTTACCGCCGGGGATACCGCCGGCGGCGTCGAACATGGCCTTGGCTGCGTCGGGGTCGTAGGTCAGGTTCCCGCAGGCCTCACCGGCCCCCGGGGCCAACGGTGGCACGAACCGATCGGCCGGGGCCCGACCACCGGAGAAGATCTGCTCGGCGATGGTGTCCCGATCGATGGCCATGGCCAGCGCCTTGCGGATGTCGGGGTTGTCGTACGGGGCCTGATCGATCGGCAGCCCGAGGTAGTTGTACGAGCCGGAGGCCAGCTGAACAAACCGGCCGGGGAAGTCGGTTTCGGCGGTGGCGATGTTCTCCGGTGGGACCTCGGCGATGTCGACACTGCCCGCCTGGGCCTCCAGGTACATGGTCTCGATGCTGTCGTAGATCTTGAAGTCGATCTGGTCGGCCAGGCCGGGGTCGCCGTAGTAGCCGTCGTAGCGCACCACGGAGATCTGCACATCGTGCTCCCACGGGCCGTTCATCATGTACGGCCCGTTGCCCACCGGGGCGTCGCCGTAGCTGTCGCCGCCGGCCTCCACCGCGGCGAGGTCGACCGGCGAGAACACTGGGTGGGCCATCGCCTTGGGCAGCAGCGGGTAAGGCCCGGTCAGGGTGATGGTCAGGTGGGTGTCGTCCACCGCCACCGCTCCGGTCACCTCGGTGGCTTCGCCGGCCTCCACTTCGGCCCAACCCTGGATGCCGGTGATGACCGATCCGTAGTAGGCGACGTCGGAGACGTTGTTGGGGTTGGCCACCCGGTTGAAGGCGTCGACGAACGACTGGGCCGTGACCGGGTCACCGTTGTGGAACGTGACGTCGTCGCGGAGGGTGAACTCCCAGGTGATGTTGTCCTCGGTGGTCCATTCGCTGGCCACGGCGGGAACGGCTTCAAGGCCCTCGTTGAGGTCGGTGAGCCCGTCGAAGATCAGGCGAGCGGCCACGAAGCCCTCGCTGTCCTGGACGTTGTAGGAGTCAATGAAGGTCGGCTCGATGATGCCGTTGGAGATGGTGCCCCCCGTCATCGGGGCGGCCTCACCCTCCTCGACGGAGCTGTCGGTGGTTGAGCCGCCGGTGGTGTCATCGGTGCCGGTGGAGCTGTCGTCATCACTTCCACAGGCCGCGGCGAGCATCGCCAGGGTGAGCAACAGCGCCGGCAACGACCAGCGCTTTCGGGTCCTTTGCATGGATACCTCCTGGGTAGGAAACGCACTCCGTAGAGCCCCGACCGTGGCCCCCCGAGCCAGGTGATCGAGCATGAGAACGATCTGCGGGTCACGTGAGCCTAACCGGCGGGGTCACCGCTGGGCTTGGGTGTGTCACCTCATCTTTACCGATTGGTAACAACCGCTTTATGTGCCCGGGGCAACTTCCGATTTGAACCACAGAACCGAACGGATCGCTTTGCGGTCAGCCGGCCCAGCGGACCGACGCCGTTTGATCCCTCCTTCGGCCGAACGGGTCGTACTGTTAAGGGCTCACCGCGGTGGTCGGTGACCTGGCGTCGGCGGCCCGGTTCGGGTCGGCCGGGTCGGCCGGTCGGACTCCCGTCAGAGACTGGCGGTGACGATGACCGGGAGCGGCCCGCCCCACGGACTGTCGACGACGGGCCCGAGGCCGGTGAGGTCGCCGGCCTCGGCGACCAGGGGCGGCCGTTGGGACAGGGGGACGACGAACAGGCCGTCGGCCGCGTTGTCGACGGTGGTGGCGTACACGTCGAGGGCGTTGTAGCAGCCGACCCGTTCGGCGTCGTCGGTCTTGGCGTCACACTCGGATGCGGCGGCGTCGAACTGGGGGTTGGCGAACCCGAACGGGTTGGCCGATGAACCCGACCGGTAGAGGCCCGAGACACCCCCCGGCCACGGTCCCGACGACCAGCCGAACACGGCCAGGTCCCACCGGTTCGGGTCGCCGTCGGCCCCGGCGCTCCCGGCCGCGGCCATGGCGTCGGCGCTGAAAGGGCCCTGCTCGTAGAACCGTCCTCCGGGCAACAGCTCGACCGTCACCTCGAAACCGGCCGCGATGAGCTGGTCGGCCAGGATCCCGGCCTCGGCTTCCCGCAGGGCCATCCCGCCGGTGGTGACCAGTCGCACCGTCAACCGCCCCGCCTCCGGGTGCACGAACACCCCGTCGGCCCCCTGGGTGTAGCCGGCCGCGGCCAGGGCGGCCGCCGACGCCTCCAGGTTGGCGCCGGCGTAACCGGACTGGTGGTCCTCGTAGCCGGCCTGGTTGGCCAACCAGTAGGTGTTGCCCAACCCGTCGGCGGCCACGGCGTCACCGAGCAGGGGTTGGTACAGCCGTTCGACGACGGCCCGCTTGTCGACGGCGTAGGCCACCGCCTCGCGGACCGCCGCCGTCCTGAGGTGGGGGTTGAGCAGGTTCATCCCGAGCAGCTCGTAGGACCCACCGGCCACCGAGGCCACCCTCACCCCGTCCGCTCCGGCCAGCGGTGTGAACGCCGGATCAAGACCAGCGACCAGCAGGTGGGCCCGGCCGCTCTCCATGACCGCGAGACGATCCCCGACCTCGGGCACGAAGGCAATCTGGACCCCAGCCACCGACGCCGGCCCCGTCTCAGACACCCCCGGGAACACCGAGCCGTGGTACTGGGGGTTGGTCACCAGGTCGATCCGTTCCCCCCTCACCCACTGGGAGAGCAGCAACGGACCCGACGAGGGCAACACCCCGGCCGGGTTCTGCCAATGGGGCAGGTTGTCGTTGACCTCGTCGGCGTTGGCCCCGAACGCGTGCTCGGCGAACACCTCGGTGTACATCTGCCGCCAGCCCGGGAAATACGAGGTGAGATGGACGGTGAAGTGGGTCTCGTCAGCCACCGTGATCCCGGTCACGAGGTCGTAGCCCACCCGGTTGGCCATCCGGTAGATACAGCCGTCGCTGGCTCCGTCCACGATCGAGCCGTCGGCGTCGGACAGGCATCCCTCCACGATGATCCGGTGGGTGTAGGCCACGTCGTTGGCGGTCAGGGCGGTCCCGTCCGACCACCGCAGTTCGGACCGGAGCTCGTAGGCGATGTCGACGGTGCCACTGTTGTTGGCGGTCACCACCGGCTCGCCGGCCAGCAACTCAGGCACCATGGCCAGGTCGGGGCCGATCCCGAACAGGCCCTCGACCAGGCCCTGACGGATCCAGGACGCGATCTGGGTGCCGTTGTCGGGGTCGTCGACGTGCAGGCTGGGCGGTTCGCGATCGTGGACCCACACCACCACCCCGTCGCCGGCGCTGATGGTGGCGACACCGGGGTCGGCGCCGATCGCGTCCGCGGCGATCTGGTCCCCGTCGGCGGCGACGGGGAGAGTCGACGGGGGGCTGATGACCACGGTGGAGCCCCCGGCCACCCCGGCTCCGTCCGCGTCACCGGTACAACCGGCGACGGCCAGACCCGCGGCGAGCAGCAGGCCGACGACCCGGCGCCGCGGGCCGCCACGGCGCTGCCTCACCCGACCCGCCTGCGGTCAGTCGCCGGCGAGTCGGTACTGGATGATGCGGGCAAACGAGTCCGCCTCCAGGCTGGCCCCTCCCACCAGGGCCCCGTCGATGTCGGGCTGGTTCATCAGTTCGGACGCGTTGACCGGCTTCACCGATCCTCCGTACTGGATCCGCACCGATCCGGCCGCATCCTCCCCGTACACCCCGGAGACGGTAGACCGGACGAGGGCGGCCATGGCTTGGGCGTCGTCGGAGGAGGCGGTCATGCCCGTCCCGATGGCCCAGATCGGCTCGTAGGCGATGACCAGGCCACCCACCGCT
Source organism: Acidimicrobiales bacterium (assembly GCA_047974625.1). Classification (GTDB taxonomy): domain Bacteria; phylum Actinomycetota; class Acidimicrobiia; order Acidimicrobiales; family SZUA-35; genus CADEDH01. The sequence goes on along the minus strand of JBKECK010000061.1, from coordinate 19,688 downwards.
TCGGCGGCCAGGCCCGTCAGCCCGGCCACCACCTGCTGTTCGACCGTCGCCTCGGCCTCCCCGCCGTTGCGCTGGTCCAGGGTCTCCCCGCAGCACAGGATCGGGGTCATCCCGGCGGCCAGGATCGCCTTGACCTTGGCGTTGACGATCTCGTCGGTCTCACCGAACAGCTGACGCCGCTCGGAGTGCCCGGCGATCACGTAGGCCACGTTCAGCTTGGCCAGCATGCCCGGGGCAACCTCACCGGTGAACGCCCCCGATTCCTCCCAATGACAGGTCTGGGCTCCGAGGAAGAACGGAATCCGGTCTGATTCGAGGGCCGTCTGCACGGTACGCAGGTCGGTGAAGGGCGGATGGATCGAGACGTCCACCACGTCGACGTCGTCGCGCGTGACTTCGTAGCTGAGCTCCTGAACCAGTTTGAGCGCCTCGAAGTGGTTGAGGTGCATCTTCCAGTTTCCGCTGATCAGCGGGCGCCGCTCGCTCATGGGTAATCCTCGTCTCCGTCGACCGTTGTCCATCGACCGTTCGTTGTGTGGCCCCGATGGCCACGTGGGTGCGTCTGTTCCTAGCCGGTGGTGTTCTCGCGCGCCATCCGTCGGCCGGCTTCGCGCAGGGCGGCCAGACCGGGCAGGTCACCCTGCTCGATCAGCTCCAGGGACGCCCCGCCACCGGTCGACACATGGTCGACGTCGCTGTCGACGCCGAACTCCTTGGCCGCGGCGGCCGAATCGCCCCCGCCCACCACGGTGAACGCCTTCGTCTCGGCCATGGCCACGGCCACCGCCCGGGTTCCGGCCGCGAACCGCTCGTCCTCGAACACCCCCATCGGCCCGTTCCACAGGACCGTCCCGGCCCCGAGGATGACGTCGCCGAACTCGGCGGCCGTCCCGGGGCCGATGTCGACCCCCATCCAGCCGTCGGGGATCTCCACCCCCATCTGGCGGACCTCGCCCCCGGCCGCGGGGTCGAACAGCTTCCCGCCCGGCCCCAGGGTGGTGACGTCGGAGGGCAGGTGGATGGTGCGACCCGACGCCAGCATCTCGGCGCAGGTGTCGACCATGTCGGCCTCGAGGAGCGACGACCCGACGTGGTGGCCCTGGGCGGCCAGGAATGTGTACGCCATCCCACCCCCCACCACGATGGCGTCGACGATCTGGGACAGGGCGTCGATGACGCCGAGCTTGTCCGACACCTTGGCCCCACCCATCACGGCCACGAAGGGTCGCCGGGGCCGGTTCCGGATGCCGAGCAGGACGTCGATCTCCTTGGCCAACAATCGGCCGGCCGCCGAAGGGAGCACCTCGGGCGGGCCGACTATCGAGGCGTGGGCCCGGTGCGACGCCCCGAAGGCGTCGTTGACGTAACAGTCGAACCCCTCGATCAGCCGGGCCGTGAACGCCGGGTCGTTGGCCTCCTCCCCCGGGTCGAACCGGAGGTTCTCGGCCAGCTCCACCTCCGGGATCAGCTCCCCGAGGCGGGCCCGAACCGGGGCCAGGTCGTAGGTCGGGTCGACCCGGCCCTTGGGCCGGCCCAGATGGGAGCAGGCCGTCACCGACGCCCCCCGCTCGACCAGCCAGCGCAGGGTGGGCAGCGCCGCCCGGATCCGCAGGTCGTCGGTAATCCGGTCACCGTCGAGGGGCACGTTGAAGTCGGTGCGCACCAGCACCGAACGGCCCGAGACGTCACCCAGATCCTCCAGTTCGGGAATCCCGTCGATCATCGGTTGATCAGCGCCCCTGGGCCTCGCCGACCAGGACGGCCAGGTCGACCAGGCGGTTCGAGTAGCCCCACTCGTTGTCGTACCAGCCCGAGATCTTGACCAGGGAACCCTGGGTCATGGTCAGACCCGAGTCGAAGGTGCACGACGCCGGGGAGGTGACGATGTCGCTCGACACCAGCGGAGCGTCCGAGTAGTGCAGCACCCCGGCGAGGCGGCCGCTCTTGGCCGCCACCTCGAACACATGGTTGACGTCGTCGACCGTCGGCTCGCCGTCCACCACAGCGGTGAAGTCCGTGATGGAGCCGGTGGGCACCGGCACCCGCAGGGCGATGCCGTCCAGCTTGCCCTGCATCGACTGAAGCACCAGGCCGGTGGCCCGGGCCGCACCGGTGGAGGTGGGGACGATGTTGATGGCCGCCGCCCGGGCCCGACGCAGGTCGGAGTGGGGGCCGTCGACGATGGCCTGGTCACCGGTGTAGGCGTGGATGGTGGTCATCAGGCCCTGCTTGAGGCCGAACGCGTCGTCCAGGACCTTGACCATGGGCACGAAGCAGTTGGTCGTGCACGAGGCGTTGGAGACGACCTTGTGGGCGTCGACGTCGAAGGTGTCCTCGTTGACGCCCACCACGAAGGTGGCGTCCGCCCCGGAGGACGGGGCCGAGACGATCACCACTGGGGCGCCGCCCTCGAGGTGCTTGGCCGCGTCGTCCCGCTTCGTGAACACGCCGGTGGACTCCACCACCACGTCCACCCCGAGATCGCCCCACGGCAGGTCGGCCGGGTTCCGCTCGCTCAGGACCTTGAGGACGTCGCCGTCCACCGAGATGCCACCGTCGACCGCACTGATCTCGTACGGGAGCGTGCCGAGCACCGAGTCGTACTTGAGCAGGTGGGCCATCGTGTTCACGTCACCGAGATCGTTCACGGCGACGAAATCGATGTCGGCGCCCGCCTTCTTGGCCGCCCGGAAGAAGTTGCGGCCGATCCGACCGAAACCATTGATGCCAACGCGTACTGCCATGATCGAGTGTGCCTCTCGTTGTCTTCTGTCGTCTTCTTCTGACGGGGTGGTCTGATGATGTGTTCTGGATGATGTGTTCTGGATGATGTGTTCTGGATGATGTGTTCTGGATGATGTGTTCTGGATGATGTGTTCTGGTGTTTGAACGGAGTGTTTCGAGGGACTGAGGGGTGCTTTTCGTCGGGGCCTGGCGGCCCGAAACGCCACTGCGCATGCGTTCGGGGCCAAACGATAGCCGCCGGTCGCTGCTGGTCGCGCCGGTCAGCGACGGAACCCGCCGACCGGCCCGAAGGGTCGTCGGCCGAAGGTTCGGGTACGGCCGCCCCCCGGGTGACGGGACCCCGGCCGTGGCGCCGTCAGCGCCGCCCGGCCGGATCCGATCCGGCGTCGGCCCACACCGACCGCAGGGCCGTGCCCAGCCGTCCGGGTTCGTGGCCCCAACCGTCGGGGGCGGCCACCTCGAACCAGCGGACCCGGGGGTCGGTGGACCGGGCCTCCCCGGTGGGCAGGCTGGCCACCACCACGTCGATGGGTATCCCGTGGGCGGCCATCGTGTCGAGGTGCTCGGCCAGGCCGAAACCCCGTTCCAGGCCCTTCTCGTTGGCCACGTTGGCCACGAACACCCGCTGGGCGGCGGTCTCCTGCAAGGCGCGCCGCATGTCGGGCACCGCCGCCGCAGCGAGGACGCTAGTGAACAGCGACCCGGGACCGATCACCACCTGGTCGGCGGCCAGGACGGCCTTCACCGCCCGGGGCGACACCGGCGGGTCCGGCGGATCGAACCTCAGGTCACGGATCGACCCGGCCCGCTCGATGGTGACCTGGCCCTCCAGGACCCCACGATCCGAGTCGGCCAGGAGCCGGACCGGCACCGAGGTGGCGGGGACGACCGTCCCGTCCACCTCGGCCAGGCGACACAGCTCGTCGATGGCGGCCTGGAAATCCCCCGAGGCCATGGTCAGCCCGGCCAGCAACAGGTTGCCCACCGGGTGGCCGGCCAGGTCGCCGTCGTGGAAGCGGTACTCGAGGGACCGGGCCAGCAGGTTCGGGCCGGCCAGAGCGGACACACAGCGGCGCAGGTCACCCGGGGCGGCCAGACCCAGCTCGGCCCGGAGGCGACCGCTGGAGCCACCGTCGTCGGCCACCGAGACGACCGCGGTCAACGAGGCGGCGTAACCGCGGACCGCGGCCAGGGTCGCGGCCAAGCCGTGACCGCCGCCCAACGCCACCACCGCCGGCCGGCCGTGGTCACCGGTTGATGTCACGATGGTGGATCCTCGGGTGCAACCCCCGCTCGGTCAGGCTGGCCGCGGTCCGTTCGGCCACGGCCACCGAGCGGTGCCGGCCCCCCGTACAACCGAAGGCGATAGTGAGATACGTCTTGCCCTCAGCCTGGTAGGCGGGGAGCAGGTCGTCGAGCATCGCCCCCAGGTCGGCCAGGAACCGGGTGGCGAGGTCACGGTCGAGGACATAGTCGGCAACCGGCTCGTCGAGACCGCTGAGGGGATGGAGGTCCTCCACCCAGTGGGGGTTGGGCAGGAACCGGCAGTCGAACACCAGATCGGCGTCACGGGGGACCCCGTACTTGAAGCCGAAGGACTCGACCGCCACCTGCATCCGGTCGGTGGCCCGCTCCTCGTCGGTGAACAGGTCGACGATCCGCTGCCGGAGCTGGTGGGGGTTGAGGCGGCTGGTGTCGATGACCACATCGGCGGAGGCCCGGGCCGCCTCCATCGCCTGCTGCTCCGCCTCGATCGTCTCCACCAGGGTGCCCTCCTGGCTCATCGGGTGGCGGCGGCGGGTCAGACCGAACCGCTGGATCAGCACCTCGGACGAGGCCTCCAGGAACACCAGCGGCACGGCACCGACCTGCTTCGACAGGGCCTCGACGTGATCGGCCACGGCCCGACCGGGACCCCCCATGACCAGGGCCACCCGGTCGTACCCGGGGGTGTCGGCGGCCACCAGTTCCCCGATGCTGGGCACCAGGTCGACCGGGAGGTTGTCGATGACGAACCAGCCGACGTCCTGGAGGGCGCCGGCCGCCACCGACCTTCCGGCCCCGGAGAGCCCCGTCACCACGACCATCCGTGTCACCGGCACCGATCTTCACACACCCGTCGACCGTCCGGGGGCACTGTCGGAGGCCCGGGCCCTGGCGGGGTCGGGCGACCAGGACCTCACCTCGGGGGCCGGAGGCCCCTTCTCCAGGTGCAGGGCGAGCAGTCGGGGGATGGTGGCGGCGTCACGGTAGGGGGTGGCGAGGGCCAGGAAGCCGGGCGGTGGAGCCGGCTCGTCCATGTGCACCAGGCGAAGGCCGGCCCGGGCCAGGGTGTTCAGGTACCGGGACAGGGGCCGGTGGACGAACCGGACGAACACCCCCTTGTGCACCTCCTCCACGGTGGACGCCTCCGTCAGGTACGGGCCGATCCGCCAGTACTGTTCGGGCGGCTCGATGATCTGGTCGTCGATCCAGCCCGAGCCCGGGGTCTGGAGCAGGGGGTGGTTGAGCAGGAACAGGAACCGGCCCGCGCCGTTCAGGACCCGGGCCACCTCCGCCACCGCACCGTCCACGTCGTCGATGTGCTCGAAGACCAGGGAGGCAACGACGGCGTCGAACGACCCGTCGGCGAAGGGTAGGCCGTCGGCGACCGCCCGAGCGTAGTCGACCCGCCGGTGGTCGGGGCCGTCGCCGGCCCGGTCGCGAGCCCGGGCCACGGTGACCTGGTCGGCCACCGGATCCACCCCGACAACCCGGCAACCGGCCGCCGCCAGGGCCCGGGCCACCTGGCCCTCGCCGCAGCCCACGTCGAGCACTCGGCCCCCACTCCCCAGGGCCGCGGTGACGAGGGGCAGGATCTGTTCGGTGTACTCCGGGTCGACCCCGTCGGTGAACTCGTCCTGCCACCAGCGGGCGTGGGCGGCCCAGTCGTCGCCCATCGGGCTCGGCCCGCGGCGGGGCCCGCCGGGGGCGGTTCCGGGGCCGGGGGCTGGTTCAGGCGGCGCGGTCACAGGCCGTCATCCTGCCCGGCCCGCCGTCGAGTTCCCACCGAGTTCCCGCCGAGGAGACCACGGTCGGGCCGGCCGGCTGCTAGCAACGGAGGCGTGACCCCACCCCCCTCCCCCGGAAGCACCCCCGGCGACGGAACCGGCCCGGGTGCCACCCGCCCCGCCCCGTCGTCCCCGAACCGGTCCGGGGCGGACTGGCTCGACGGGCTGAGATCCGAAGTGGGCCCCCTCCGGGTCCTAACCGGCCCCGACGCCGATGCGCTGGTGGCCGACCCGCGGCACGCGGTAACCGGCCGGGTCACCGCCGTGGTACGACCCGCCGACCACGACCAGGTGGCCGCGGTGATGCGGCGGTGCGCCCAGGCCGGCGTGGTCGTCGTCCCTCATGGAGGCAACACCGGGATGTCGAGCGGGCAGGTCCCGGTGGCCGGAGACCGCCCGGTGGTGGCCCTGTCGACGGCCGGCCTCGGCCGAATCGTGGCCATCGACCCCCTCGGCGGCACCATCACCGCCGAGGCCGGGGTGACGATCGCCGCCGTCCAGGACGCGGCCGCGGCCGCGGACCGCCTGTTCGACCCGACTGGGGGGCGGTCGGCACGGCCACCGTCGGTGGCGCCGTGGCCACCAACGCCGGTGGCCTGAACGTGCTCCGCTACGGCAGCTTCCGGGCCCACGTGCTCGGGCTACGGGTGGTCATGGCCGACGGGCGGACCTGGGACGGGCTGCGGTCGCTCCGCAAGGATTCGTCCGGTTACGACCTCAAGCAGCTGTTCATCGGGTCCGAGGGGACCCTGGGGGTGGTGACCGCCGCCACCCTGGCCCTACAGCCGGCGACCAGGCATTCGGTGTCGGCCTGGGCCGTCCTGCCCCACCTCAGCCGACTCCCCGAGCTGGCCGCCGTCTTCGCTGGGCACGCCGGCCCGGCCCTCACCGCGTTCGAGTTGCTCCCCGGACGCGGCGTGGCCGACGCCTGCGCCCGCCTCGACCAGGGTCCCCCGGCGCCACCCGCCCCCTGGCAGGTCCTGATCCGCCTGGCCGCGGCCGCTCCGGTCGACGACCTCCTGGTGGCCGCCCTCACCGCTGCCACCGCCACCGGCCTGGTGGGCGACGTGGTCACCGCCGACACCGCGGCCCGGCAGGGGCGCCTGTGGGCCATCCGTCACGAACTCAGCCCCTCGGTGCTCTACCCCCTTCAGGCGCACGCGGTGAAGGGGGACCTGGCCGTACCCGTCCAGCGCCTGCCCGATCTGGTTGCCGGGGCCGAGGCGATCCAGGCCCGCCTGGCCCCGGCCGCGGTGACCTACGCCTTCGGCCATGTCGGCGACGGCAACCTCCACCTGTACGTCCTGCCCGTCGACCGGGCCGGCCGCGATCAGGTCGACGGCGCCCGGGCCGAGATCACCGGCGCCGTCGACCAGCTGGTCGTCGACCTGGGTGGCACCATCTCCGGTGAGCACGGTGTGGGCCGGGAACTGATCGACCGGATCAGCCGCCAGAAATCCGAGGTGGAGCTCGACCTGATGGCGGCGGTGAAGGCCGCCCTCGACCCCACGGACCGGATGAACCCCGGGGTCATGCTTCCCGCCCGGTGAGGACCTGGCCGGATCGGGCCGGGCCGCTCAGTCGAGGCCGTGGGTGCGGTCGTAGACGGCGTCGGCCACGGCGTCGGGGAGCCAGCTGAGCGCCCGCAACTCGTCCCGTTCCGCCCGCCTGACCTTGGTCACCCCGCCGAACTGATCCACCAGGCGCTTGCGGCGGGTGGGGCCGAGACCGGGGATCCCGTCGAGCACCGAGGTGGTCATCCGCCGGTTGCGCAGGGTCCGGTGGTAGGAGATGGCGAAACGGTGGGATTCGTCCCGGATCCGCTGGAGCAGGTAGAGGGCCTCGGACTGCCGGGGGATGATCACCGGCTCGCTCCGGCCCGGCCGGTAGACCTCCTCGAACCGTTTGGCCAGCGAGCACACCGGGATCTCGTCGCTCAACCCGAGGCGTTCCAGCACCCGTACCGCCACCCCGAGCTGGCCCTTGCCCCCGTCCACGACGAGGAGCTGGGGCGGATATTGGAACCTACCCCGCTCGGCCACCGGCTTGGCCCGGTCGTTCAGGTAGTTGGTCAACCGGCGGGTCAGGACCTCCTCCATGGCCGCGAAGTCATCGTTCTGCTCCACGGTCCGGACCTTGAACCGGCGGTACTGGTTCTTGGCCGCCAGGCCGTCCTCCACCACCACCATCGACCCCACATAGTCGGTGCCCTGGAGGTGACTCATGTCGTAGCATTCGATCCGCAGGGGGGGCACCGGCAGGTCCAGCCACTGCTGCAGCTCGTTGAGGGCCCGGGCCCGGCTGTTGTGGTCGGTGGCCCGTTTCATCCGGTGCCGGGTCAGCTCCTCCTCGGCATTGCGGGTCACCGTGGCCAACAGGTCGGTCTTCGGGCCCCGCCGCGGCACCCGGATCTCCACCTTCGACCCCCGCCTCAGGGAGAGGTAGTCCCGGTACAGGTCGGGGTCCGACGGGTCAACGGGAACCAGCACCGTGCGCGGCAGGCCCTGGACGGGATCGTCGTCGTAGAGCCCCTCGAGGACCTTGTCGACCACCTCGTGCTCGTCGAGGGGTTCGACCTTGTCGATCACGAACGAGCGGCGACCCATGACCCGACCCCGCCGGACGAAGAAGACAAACACGGCCGCTTCGAGATCGTCCTGGGCGATGCCGACCACGTCGAGGTCCTCGTCCGTCTCGGCCACCATCTGCTGGCGTTCGACCGCCTTGCGGACCGTGGCCAGACGGTCGCGGATCCGGGCCGCCTTCTCGAACTCGAGCTCATCGGCGGCAGCCGCCATCCCCGCTTCGAGCTTGTCGATCACGGGCTGGGTCTCCCCGTCGAGGAAGGCGCACAGCTCCCCCACCATCAACCGGTAGTCCTCGTAGGTCACGTTGCCGACGCAGGGAGCCGAGCACTTCTCAATGTGGAACAACAGGCAGGGTCGACCGAGCTTCGTGTGCCGGTCGAGCTTGTTGTCCGAACAGGTCCGGATCGGGAAGGTCCGCAGTAACTGGTCCAGGGTCTCGCGGATGGCGTACGCGTGGGCGTAGGGCCCGAAGTAGGTGACGTCGGAGCGTTTCGCCCCTCGCATCACCCGGGCCCGGGGCCACCGGTCGCTCGTGGTCACCGCCAGGTACGGGTAGCTCTTGTCGTCCACCAGGCGGACGTTGAACCGGGGCCGGTGCTCCTTGATGAGGTTGTACTCCAGCATCAGGGCTTCGACGTCGTTGTTGACCTGGATCCACTCCACCGACTCGGCGGTGGCCACCATCTGGGCCGTCCGGGGATGGAGGCCGGCCGGGTTCTGGAAGTAGTTCGACAGGCGGGACCGCAACGACCGCGCCTTGCCGACATAGATCACCCGACCGTGGGCGTCCTTGAACTGGTAGGAACCGGGGGTGTCGGGGATGGATCCGGCGGGAGGGCGGCTGACCACGAATCCGAGCCTACTGGCCGGTCCGGGCCCGACCCGGAGGTGGCGACCGCCACCGCGGTCCCCCACCCGAGGAGGGTGACGACGCCGGCGGTCGCCTTGGCCGCCAGCGCCCCGCCCGGCCCCCACAGGGCCGCCCCGGCGACGGTGGCGGCCAGGTCCACGCCGGTGGACAGGAGGCGTTGGCGCATCACCCCGGCCCGGCCCGCCCCCAGCGACAGGACGTCGGTCAGGGGCATGGTGAGCATGCGGGCGGTGAGGATCACCCCGGCGAGGGGGTACCACGGCCGAGCCAGCCGGCCGGCCTCTCCCAGCAGCGCCGGGGGCAGGAGACGGACGCCGACCAGGGTGGCCGCCACCAGGGCCAGGGCCACCGCACCGTCGAGGGCCACCACCCGGGCCACCGTGGCCCGCACATGGCCGCCCACCACGGCTCGCCGCAGACCGGGCAGGGTCAGCACCCGCATGGCGCCCAGCACCGAGCCGACCGGGACGAACGGCACCTGGGCGGTCCGCATGGTGGCGGTGACCGACGGTGCCGTCACCGCGGCCACCACCGAGGGCCACAGGTTGGCGTCCACGGCCAGCACCGTCTGGCTCAACCCCATCGACCGCGTGACCAGGCGCTCCTCGTCCGCGGTGGCGGGACCTTCCGGGCGGTGACCGGGGTTGCCGGCGCCGACGCCGGCAGGGGTGGCGGATCCGGCCAGCGGCCGGTCCCCGACCTCCCCCGGGTCCGATCGCGATCGTTGTCGTTCCGACCGTGGGAACGTCCAATCCCGGCCGGCCCACCGGTCGACCACGACGGCCGACACCAGCCCTCCGGCCAGCCACGACCACATCACGGCCAGCCCGGCCGGGACCGCCCCGGTGATCCACCACGCCGCCAACCAGGCGACCCCCGTCACCCCCTCCACCACCAGCCACAACCCGTCGGCCAGGGCCACCTGCCGGGGCCGATGGGTCGCCCAGAGCTGGTAGCGGCCCGCGTCCTGGACCAGCAGCACCGGCAACCCGACGCCCAGGGAGGCGAGCTCCAGCCAGCCGACCCCGGCCGTCGCGGCGACGCCCGCCGTGAACACGCCCAGCAGGGCCGAGGCCACCATGCCCAGGCCGGCGGCCCGACGACGGACCGCCGGCCAGGCCCACCGCCCGGCGGGGAGGGTGCCACCCCGGCCCCGGTCACCGAGGGCGGCGAGCGGGTCCCCGATCCAGGCCCGCCCCAGGGCCAGGGCCAGGTAGTAGCCGGACGCCCCGACCACGAAGATCCCGAACCGGTCGACGGGCAGGGCGACCAGCATCCCGTACTGGAGCGCCATGTTCGAACCGCTCGACAGGCCCTGGGCGGCCACCGACCACCCGAGGCGCCGCCCCTGGTCGATCCGGCCCGTCCCGCGCTCCCGGCCGGCCGTGGTCACCGGCGCCCGGCGACGTCGACCGTGCCGGCCGTGCCGACGTCGACCGAGCCGAGGTCGGCCCCAGCCGTACCGACGTCGACCGTACCGATGTCAGCCCCAGCCGTGCCGGCTACGGTCGACCGCCACAGATGGGCCAGGTCGGACCGCATCTGCTCCTGGTCGAACCGGGCCACCCCACCGGCGGCCTGGGCCGCCATCCGCAGGGCCGGCCCAGGCCGCCGGTGGACGTCGACGATGGCGGCGGCCACCGCGTCGGCCGAGCCGACGGGGACGAGGCGGCCGGTCCGGCCGGGCTCCACCACCTCAGTAACCCCACCGACCGGGGTCACCGCCACAGGCACCTGGGCGGCGATGGCCTCGATCAGGGCCCGGGGCAGGCCTTCCCACCGGGCCGTCGAGACGAACAGATCGAAGGTGCCAACGATACCGGCGGCGTCGTCCCGGTGACCGAGGAACAGGGTGCGGTCGGCCACCCCGGCCGCCTCGGCCACGGCCGTCACCTCGGCCCGCATCGGTCCGTCGCCCACGATCACCAGCACCGAATCGGCCACGGCGGCCCGGGCGAACCCGATCACCAGGGTGGCCGGGTCCTTCTGGGCGGCCAGGCGGCCCACGGTCCCGACCACGAACCGCCCGGTCAGGCCCAACTCGGCCCGCGTCGCCTCCCGAGCCGCCCGACCCGCCCGAGGAACGGTCAGGTCGACACCGCTACGCACCAGCCGGTACCGGGTGGGGTCACCGATCCCGGCCGCCACCCCGACCTCGGCGTCGAGCGGGGTCACCACCACCAGGGTCCGGGTCCAACCGGCCGCCCACCGCTCGAGGGCGATCGCACCGGCCCGTACCGTGCGGGAACGCAGGCCGGGCTCCGCGTGGGGCGAGAAGCTCCAACCGTGGACGGTGTGGACGACTGGGATTCCGGCCCAGCGGGCGGCCACACGGCCGATGAGGCCGGCCTTGCTGGAGTGGGTGTGGACCAGGTCGGGCCGGGCCGTCCGCAGCCACCGAGTCAGCCACCAGAGGGCGGCGGCGTCCGAAACGGGGTGGATCGCCCGGTGGAGGTCCGGGACGGTCACCAGCGGGTGGCCGGACAGGTCGAACACCCCCTCCGGCGGGACGTCGGGACCGCTCACCACAGTCACTTCGATACCCCGGTCAGCCATGTCGACCGAAGCCATGACCGTCGCCTGGGCCCCGCCCCGGGCGAGGGTGGTGACGATCTGGGCCACCCGGATCGGCCGGTCGTCCGGCCCCGTCACCGGCCGGTGCCGATCATGACGCCGCGGACGGTCCGCCAGGCGATGCGGGTGTCGAGGGCCAGGCTCTGACGCCGCAGGTAGTAGACGTCGTACTGGAGCTTCTCGTAGGCGTCGGCCTCGTCGGCCGCGTAGCCCTGCTTGACCTGGGCCCAGCCGGTCAAGCCGGGGCGGACCAGGTGCCGGACGTCGTAGAACGGGATCTTCTCCCTCAGCTCCTCCACATAGTGGATCTGTTCGGGGCGGGGCCCGATGAGGGACAGCTCGCCCCGAACCAGACCGAGCATCTGGGGCAGCTCGTCGACATGACTGCGGCGCAGTAGCCGCCCCCAGGGGGTGACCCTCGGATCGTCGGTGGTCGTCCAGGCCGACGGCAGCCCGGGGTCGTCCCCGGTGGGGAGCATCGTCCGGAACTTGTGGATGGTGATGACCTCGCCGTCCTTGCCTACCCGGTGCTGGGCGAACAGGAGCGGGCCCCGGTTGGCCACCCGGTTCCCCAGCCACACCACCGCGGCCACCGGGACCACCAGCGCCAGGCCGACCAGGCCCACCAACAGGTCGATCACCCGACGGGTCCGGACGTAGCGGAGCCGGTGCAGTTCCCCGATGTCGAACAGCAACGCCACCCGGGCCAGTTCGGCCACCGGCAGCTTCCCCAGCCATTCCTCGTAGAACAGGGCGAGGGTCCGGATCCGGATCCCGCGCCGGTGAAGCTCGGCCGCCTGGGCCACGATCCCGTCGTCGGACTGGGCGGCGGTGTCGAGCACCAGGACCGTCGCCCCCGAACCGTCCACCCGTTCGATCAGCGGGGTCGAGCCGTCAGGGCGGAGTCGGGCCTCGGCGGTGGTGAGCTCCCCGACCAGCGAGGCAGGGGCCTCCGGCTGGCCGGTCAGCTCGAATCTCAGCGACGCCGGCTCGGAGCTCTGCTCGGCCACCACCAGGACCCGGTCCCGCCGGGTCCGCCGGGTGTTCTCGTCCCGGTCGAGGTTCCATCCGATAACCGCCCACACCGGTGAGATCACGGCCAGCAGCAGGAGTGAAGACCTGGGCAGGAGGGGCTGGGCCGCCGCCACCTGGAGGATTGACACCGCGATGACGCCGAGGGCCGCGGCGGCGACGGCCCGCCCGGCCGCATCCCGCCGGCGCACCGGCAGATCGGGCAGTCCCAACCCGTACCCGGCCGCGATGACGGCGACCCCGAGCACCGACCAAAAGGCGATCCGGGACAGCAGGAGCAGGTCGTAGTCCGGGTCGACCACCGTGGCGTGGAGCACGGCCAACCCGACCACGGTGGCCGCGGTACCCACCCGGTAGGCGCTCCCGGCCCGAGCGGTCATCCCGCCCCTTCGCCACGGTTCATCGTCATCAGGTTCCCGTCGACCCCGACCCGGGGTTATTGAGGCCCCGACGGCCCGATTGACCGCCCAGAAATCTGGTCCCCCACACGGGTGATCCTGATACATGAACCCTCAGACACCGCCTGGGGCCAGCCGATACGCGTTCACGATGCGCTGGATCCCCGTCAGTCACCCGTCAGATCGTCGGCCGCGATGACCATCGCCCTGCTCCACGCCTACCGCGCCGCCAACCGGGGCGACGGCTGGCTGGTGGCCCTGTCGCGCCGGCTCGTCCTGGAGGCCACTGGGATAGAGCCCACGGTGTTCGCCCTCGATCCGCAGGGCGTGGGCCCGCGAGCCCGCCCGGTGTTCGCCGACCCGCTCCCGGTCCGGGCCGCCGCCACCGCCCTCCTCTCCGCCACCGGGGCGACCACCGGCCTGGCCCCGATCGAACTGCCCGATGCCGACGAACTCGCCGCGGCCATCGGTATCGGGGGTGGCTATCTGCGCTGCACCGATCCCGTCCACGAGGCCGTCTTCCGGGCCCACCACCTGCCCCAGCTCCGGCTCATGGCCCGGCTCGGGCCCCGTTCGGCCTACCTGCCGGTCTCGGTGGGCCCGTTCCGGCGGGGTCTGGGCCGCACGGTCCGCCGGAGCCTGGCCGCCACCGCCTGGGTGGCGGTGCGCGACGACCGTTCCACCCGCTACCTGAGCGGCCGGGGTCGACCGTTACGCCACCCGGACCTGGCCGCCTGTTCGATCGGGGTCGACCGGCCCGGGATGGCCGCCCGGGCCGACGGGGCGGTCGGCATCACCCTGCGGGCACTGCCCGGCACCAACCTGGGCTTCGACGCCGCCGCCCGGCTCGAACGGCTGGGTCTGACCGTCCACTACGGACTCCAGAGCAGCAAGGGCCGGACCAATGACGACCGCTCCCTCTACCGAGACCAGGGAGTCCCGGACGAGCCCGTCGATTTCGGGGCTCTCATCTCGGGGCCGGAACCGCCGACAGTGGTCGTCGCCGGTCGGCTCCACGCGGCCCTGGCCGCCATCGCCTCGGGGATCCCCACGATCCACATCGGCTACGAGCGGAAATCGGTGGGGGCGTTCACCGACCTCGGTCTGGCCGATTGGGTGGTCGACGCCTGGACCGGCACCCCCGAAGATCTGGCCGACCGGGCACTCGACCTCGCCACCGACCCCGACCGGTACTGGGAGCTCCTCACCGACCGTTTCGACGTCCTAGCCTCCCACTGGCTGCGCCTGACCGACCGGGTGGGTTCCCTGGCCGCCGGCGCCGGGTGAGGCCGGCCCGGCCGCGGGACCGGGCGGTGCGCTGGCGCCGGCCGACCCGCTCCCCGTAGGCTCCCGCGTCATGCGGATGCAGGATCAGATCGCCGTCATCACCGGAGGGGCCAACGGCATCGGCCGGGCCATCGCGGTACGGTACGCACGCGAAGGCGCAGACGTGGTGGTCGCCGACCTCCAGGCCGGCCGGGCCGCCGAGACCGTGGCCGCCGTCGAGGCCGAGGGTCGGAAGGGGCTAGCCGTCGAGCTCGACACCGCCGACCCCGGCGCCAACCAGGCCATGGCCAGGGCAGCCCTCGACCGGTTCGGCCGGATCGACGTGCTCGTCACCGCGGCCGGGATAAGCCACGGCGGCTACGACAGCGGCAACATGAACGCCGAGATGGCCCGGGTCGAGCAACAGATGGCCTACGCCGACAACCCGGCCATGGCCTTCTGCAACATCGGGCTCGACGACTGGCAGCGGGTGCTCGACGTCAACCTGACCGGCACGTTCCTGGCCATGCAGGCCTGCGCCCGCCCCATGATCGAATCCGGCCAGGGCGGCCGGATCATCACCATCGCCTCGATCGCGGCCAAGCATCCGGACGCCGGCCCCGTGCCGTACACGGCCTCGAAGGCCGGGGTGTGGATGCTGACCAAGAAGGCGGCCCGAGAGCTCGCCCCGGCCCGAATCCGGGTCAACGCCATCGGCCCAGGCTTCATCGCCACCAACATGACCGCCGTCATCGGCACGATCGGCGACCGGCAGCAGGAGATCCTGGCCGCGGTGCCGATGGGCCGGCTCGGCGAACCCGACGAGATCGCCAAGGTGGCCGTGTTCCTGGCCGGCGACGATTCCAGCTATCTCACCGGGGAGATCATCCACCCCGACGGCGGCTGGTTCACCGAATAGTCGGTTCAGCGAACCGCGGGCCCAACGACCAGCCAGTTCACCCGAACAATCAACTGACGGTGGTGTCGTTGAAGGGGACGTGGGGGGCGACGGCGGGGAACACGAACTGGAACAGGACGGCCACCACAACCGCTACCACCATGGCGACGGTCAGGATACGCACCGGGAACGGCCCGGGCAGGTGGCGCCAGATGGCAGCGTACATCAGGGTCAGCCCTTCTCGTCCCGGGCCGGGGGTGGCTGGTCACCGAACACGTCGGGGGGCCCGGCCCCGGCCGGTCGCCACTCCTCGAACTCGCCGTGCACGATGTAGCGCTCCCGGGCCGAGTACTCGGGGTGGCAGCTGGTCAGGGTGATCATCCGGCCGGTGGGGGCCGCCTCGGGCCGGCCGGGAACGGGGGCAACGACGTCGACCCGGGACGGGGACACGATCTCGTGGGCGGTGACTCGGTACAGATACCACCCCGCCGCGGTCTCGACCACCAGGGGGTCGCCGGGCTCGAGTTCGGCGATCCGGTTAAACGGCCGACCGTAGGTGACCCGGTGGCCGGCGACGGCCAGGTTGCCGACCTCGCCCGGCATGGCCGAGCCCTCGTAGTGTCCCACCCCCCGCTGGAGATCGTCGATGTTGGTTCCCTCCACGACAGGCCGACCTTCCGGGCCGAACCGGGGTACGTAGAGCACGGCGAACACGTCACCGGTGATCGGTACCGGTTCGGCCACCGGGGGGATCGGGAGCGACGGGTCAACGGGCACGTTCGACGGGGTGCTGATCGCCCACTGCTCCCGGAGGTCGATTACCGTGTCCCGCTGGTCGCGGTTGGCCACCACGTCGGTCCACCAGAGCTGCCAGACCGCGAACAGCAGTACCAGCACCCCGGCGGTGATCAGCAGTTCGCCCACCACTCCGACGACGGCCCCCACCAGGCCGCGGCCGGAACCGGTCCGGGGGGCGTCGGCGGGCGGGGAGGCGGCGGCGGGCGGGGAGGCGGGGGCGGGCAACGGCACGGTGCCGGGTTCGCCGGTCATCTCGCTAAGTTCCCCGACCGGTCAGGATCGGAGCCAGGAACCGTCCGGTGTGGCTGGACGGCTCGGCGGCCAGGTCCTCCGGGGTGCCGACGGCCACCACGCGGCCGCCCCCGGACCCGCCGTCGGGACCGAGATCGACGATCCAGTCGGCCGTCTTGATGACGTCCAGGTTGTGTTCGATGACCAGCACAGTATTTCCCTGATCGACCAGACGGGACAGGACCGTAAGCAATCGGCGGATGTCCTCGAAGTGGAGGCCGGTGGTGGGCTCGTCGAGCAGGTAGATGGTGTGGCCGGTGGATCGCTTGGCCAGCTCGGTGGCCAGCTTGACCCGCTGGGCCTCACCCCCCGAGAGGGTGGGGGCGGGCTGGCCCAAGCGGACGTAGCCGAGGCCGACGTCGACCAGCGTCTGGAGATGCCGGGCGATCGGGGGCTGGTTGGCGAAGAACTCGAGGGCCTCGGCGATCGGCATGTCGAGCACCTCGGCGATGTTGCGGCCCTTGAACAGCACGTCGAGGGTGTCGCGGTTGTAGCGCGCCCCCTTGCACACCTCGCACGGCACGTACACGTCGGGCAGGAAGTGCATCTCGATCTTGATGGTGCCATCGCCCGAACAAGCCTCGCACCGCCCCCCGGCCACGTTGAAGGAGAACCGGCCCGGCTGGTAGCCCCGCACCTTGGCCTCGTTGGTCTGGGCGAACAGCTTCCGGATCCGGTCGAACACCCCGGTGTAAGTGGCCGGGTTCGACCGGGGCGTCCGCCCGATCGGTGACTGGTCGATGTCGATCACCTTGTCGAGATGGTCGAGACCGTCGATCCGTTTGTGGAGGCCCGGCGGCACCTTGGACCGGTAGATCTTCTGCATTAGGGCCCGGAGCAGGATCGAGTTGACGAGCGTCGACTTACCCGAGCCGGACACCCCGGTGACGGCCACCAGGCAACCGAGCGGGAAGGCGACGTCGAGGTCGTTGAGGTTGTTCTCTCGGGCGCCGCGCACCGTCAACCAGTCGTCACCAGGGGTTCGGCGCTGCTCGGGCACCGGGATGCTCCGCCGCCCGGACAGGTACTGGCCGGTGACCGAGTCGGCGGCCTCCAGCAGGCCATCCACGGCACCGGCGTACACCACCGACCCCCCGTGCTCACCGGCCCCCGGCCCGATGTCGACCACATGGTCGGCTACCCGGATGGTGTCCTCGTCGTGCTCAACCACGAGCACCGTGTTGCCCAGGTCCCGGAGCCGGGACAGGGTCGTGATCAGCTTGGCGTTGTCGCGCTGGTGAAGACCGATCGACGGTTCGTCGAGGACGTACAACACCCCGACCAGGCCGGAGCCGACCTGGCTGGCCAGGCGGATCCGTTGGGCCTCACCGCCGGAGAGGGTGGCCGCCGAACGGCTCAGACTGAGATAGTCGAGCCCGACGTCGAGCAGGAAGCTGAGGCGGGCTCCGATCTCCCGCAACACCCGATCGGCGATCAGGTGGTCGCGCTCGGATAGTTCGAGCCCGGTGATGGCCTTGGCCGCCTCGCCGATCGACAACGAGCACAGGTCGAAGATGGAGCGGCCGTCGATCAGACAGGCCAGGGACAGGGGGTTGAGGCGGGCGCCGCCGCAGACCGGGCACGGCACCTCCCGCATGTAGCCCTCCACCTGTTCGCGTTGGGCGTCGGAGTCGGCGTCGCGGTGGCGGCGCCGGAGGTAGGTGACCACGCCTTCGAAGGTGGCGTTGTAGGTGCGGTTGCGCCCGTACCGGTTCTTGTAGCGGACGGTGACGGTGCGGGGCTTCGGGTTGGCCCCCGACCCCCCCTTCAGCAGGACGGCCCGGTGCCGGGCCGACAGCTCCTTCCACGGCACGTCGGTGGGGATGCCAGCGTCGTCGCAGACCGCCTCGACCAGGCGGCCGAAGTACCGGCTCCGCCCGCTCGACCAGGGGTGGATCGCCCCGTCGGCCACGGTCAGGTCCGGGTCGGGCACGACGAGCTCGGCGTCCACCTCGAAGGTGGTACCGAGACCGTCGCAAGCCTCACAGGCCCCGTAGGGCGAGTTGAACGAGAAGTTCCGGGGGGCCAGCTCCTCGAAACTCTTGCCGTCACTGGGCCGTGACAGGTGCTGACTGAAGACCAGGGTCTCCGGCCCAGCCCCCTCCCCGGCGTCGGAGCCGGGGACGATCTGGACCTCGGCCACCCCGTCGGCCAGTTTCAGCGCCGTCTCCAGGGAGTCGGTGAGGCGGCGCTCGATCCCGTCCCGCTTGACCAGACGGTCAACCACCACGGAGATGTCGTGGGTCTCGTAACGGGCCAGGTCGGGTAGGTCACCACCGAGCTCGATGAGCTCGCCGTCGACCACGGCCCGGGCAAAACCCTGGCCGGCCAGGTCGGTGAGGAGGGTGTCGTAGGTTCCCTTGCGGCCCCGCACCACCGGGGCCAGCACCTGGAACCGGGTTCGTTCCGGGAGCTCCAGGACCCGGTCGACGATCTGCTGGGGGGTCTGACGGACAAGTCGCTCGCCGGTCTCCGGATCGTGGGGGACCCCGACCCGGGCGTACAACAGCCGGAGGTAGTCGTAGATCTCGGTGATGGTGCCCACCGTTGACCGGGGGTTCCGGCTGGCCGACTTCTGATCGATCGAGATGGCCGGTGACAGGCCCTCGATGAAGTCGACGTCGGGTTTGTCCAGCTGGCCCAGGAACTGGCGGGCGTAGGCGGACAGCGACTCGACGTAACGGCGCTGACCTTCGGCGTAGATGGTGTCGAACGCCAGCGACGACTTGCCCGATCCCGACAACCCGGTGAAAACGATCAGTTTGTCCCGGGGGAGCTCCAGGTCGACCTGGCGGAGGTTGTGCTCGCGGGCCCCGCGAATCACGATCGTGTCGGCCACCAGATCAGCCTATCGGCGACGCCCCCCGACGAACACACGTTCGCACCCGGGTCGGGGGCCCGGAGGTGGTGTTCGCTCATGGTTGGGGTGCCCCGTCCCGATCGGAACCCTGGTGCTCACCTCCTCCGACCCCGCCCCCCGGCCCGACCCCGCTGCCACCCCCGCACCGGGCGGGCCGCCCCGGCCCCCCGGCCCGCCGGCGCGTCTCGCCGGCCACGCCGCCGCCCTGGCCCTAGTCCGGGCGGCAACCCTGGCCCTGATCCCCCGCAACGGTTCCTTCACCACCGACGACGGGGCCTACGCGGGGGCGGTGGTGGCCCTCCGCCAAGGCCCCAGGT
>JBKECK010000060.1:0-39757 GCA_047974625.1 Acidimicrobiales bacterium | reverse complement strand
GACCGTGCGACCGAGTGACCGTGCGACCGAGTGACCGTACGAACGAGTGAAGGGTGTCCCTGTATGAAGACCGTGCTCATCGCCAACCGGGGTGAGATCGCCATCCGGGTGATCCGGGCCGCAGGAGAGCTCGGTTTGCAGACCGTGGCCGTGTTCGCCGACGACGACGCCGACTCGTTGCCCGTCCGGATCGCCGACGCCGCCCACCCCCTCGGGGCTTCCGGGGCCGCCGCCTACCTGGACATCGACCGGGTGTTGGAGATCGCGGCGACGGCGGGGGCGGACGCCATCCACCCCGGGTACGGGTTCCTCAGCGAGAACGCCGGTTTCGCCGCCCGGTGCGCCCAGGCCGGGGTGACCTTCGTGGGTCCCAGCCCCGAGGTCCTCGGCCTGTTCGGCGACAAGGCCACGGCCCGGGACCTGGCCCAGCGGCTCGGGGTCCCCGTCCTGCCCGGCACCCCGGGTGGGATCACCCTGGACGACGCGGCCGCGTTCATGGCCAGTCTCGGCCCCGACGCGGCGATCATGCTCAAGGCGGTGGCCGGCGGCGGGGGGCGGGGCAGCCGGATGGTCACCGAGCCCGGCCAGCTCCCGGGCCTGTTCGAGCGGTGCCGGTCGGAAGCCGCGTCCGCCTTCGGCGACGGTTCCCTGTTCGCCGAGGAGCTGATCACCCACGCCCGCCACATCGAGGTCCAGATCGTGGGCGACGGCCACGGCCGGGTCTCCCACCTCTGGGAGCGGGAGTGCAGCCTCCAGCGACGCCACCAGAAGCTGGTGGAGATCGCCCCCGCGCCCGGCCTGGACCGGGCCGTGCGCGACGTCATCATCGCCGACGCGGTCCGGATGGCGGCCGAGGTCCGCTACGACAGCCTGGGCACCTTCGAGTTCCTGGTCGACGCCGACACCGGCCGTCGCGTCTTCCTCGAAGCCAACCCCCGGCTCCAGGTGGAGCACACCGTCACCGAGGAGGTCCTCGACCTGGATCTGGTCCGGGCCCAGCTCCAGCTGGCCGCCGGGGCCACCCTCGACGAGGTCGGTTTCCACCAGGCTTCGGTGCCCGAGCCCCGGGGTATGGCCGTCCAGTGCCGGGTCAACATGGAGACCATGGCCGCCGACGGGACCGCCCGCCCCGGGGGTGGGGTGCTGAGCGCGTTCGACGTCCCCTCGGGTCGGGGTTACCGCACCGACACCTTCGGCTACGTCGGGTACCGGACCAGCCCCAGCTTCGATTCCCTGCTGGCCAAGGTGATCGTCCAGACCCCGTCCACCGAACTGGCCGATGCCCTCACCAAGGCTGACCGGGCCCTGGGCGAGACCCGCATCGGGGGCGTCGCCACCAACCTCAGCTTCCTGCGGGCCATCGTGGGCCACCCCGACGTCGTCGGCGGCCGGGCCACCACCCGCTTCGTCGACGACCATGTGGCCGACCTGGTGGCCGCGGCCGACGCCATGGCGCCGGCCTGGCCGGAACCCGGGGCGGCCGAGGCCGACGGCCCTTCGGGCGGCCCGGGCCTGGCCGGGGCGAAGGTGGACGCCGTCGACCCCCTCGCCGTCCTCGACTACGGCCGGGCCCGGACCGGGCGCCCCGCCGACGGGGACGACGCCGCCGGCGGCCGCGGGCCGGACGGGACGGTGCCGGTGCCCGCCCCGATGCAGGGCACGGTCGTGGCCGTAGCCGTGGCCACCGGTGACCCGGTGGCCGCCGGCCAGGAACTGGTGGTGCTCGAGGCCATGAAGATGGAGCACGTGATCACGGCCACCGAGGCCGGGTTCGTCCGGTCGGTCAACGTGGAGGTGGGCGACACCATCTTCGAACGGCACCCCCTGGTGTTCGTCGAGCCGGCCGATGTCGACGACCTGGTCGACACCAGCACCGCCGACGCGGTGGACCTGGACCGGATCCGCCCCGACCTGGAACAGATCGTCGAACGGCACCGCCTCGCCCTGGACGAGGCCAGGCCCGAGGCGGTGGCCAAGCGGCGGCGCACCGGTCAGCGGACCGCCCGGGAGAACATCGATGACCTGTGCGACGACGACACCTTCGTCGAACACGGCAGCCTGGTCCTCACCCCCGGCACCGGCCTCCCCATGGAGGAGGTCATCCGCAAGTTCCCCACCGACGGGATGATCAGCGGGGTCGGAAGCGTCAACGCCGCCGAGTTCGGACCGGACCGGTCACGCACCGTGGTGTGCGCCTACGACTACACCGTCCTGGCCGGCACCCAGGGGGCCCTCAACCACCCCAAGACCGACCGGATGCTGGAGATCGCCAGGGCCTGGCGCCTCCCCCTGGTGTTCTTCACCGAGGGCGGCGGGGGTCGGGCCGGCACCGGCGGGAACCGTACCGGGGAGAAGGGGTCCGAACCGTCGTCCGGGGGGTTCCTGTCCCGCCCCCTGGTCACCCCCACGTTCACCTCGATGGCCCGCCTGAACGGGCTGGTCCCCACGGTGGCCATCAACTCCGGGTACTGCTTCGCCGGCAACGCCGCCCTCCTCGGGGCCTGCGACGTGGTCATCGCCACCGCCGACTCCAATATCGGGATGGGTGGCCCGGCCATGATCGAGGGTGGGGGGCTCGGGGTGTTCTCCCCCGACGAGGTCGGCCCCATCGACGTCCAGGTGAGGAGCGGGGTGGTGGACGTCCGGGTGGCCGACGAGGCCGAAGCGGTGGCGGTGGCCAAACGGTACCTGTCGTTCTTCCAGGGCCCCGTCGACACCTGGGACCAGGCCGACCAGCGGACCCTCCGGTCGATCGTGCCCGAGAACCGGCTGCGGACCTACGAGATCCGAGACGTGATCCACGGCCTGGCCGACACCGGCACGGTGCTGGAGCTGCGCCGCGGGTTCGGCCTCGGCATGGTGACCGCCCTGGCTCGGGTGGAGGGCCGCCCGATCGGGGTGGTGGCCAACGACCCGAACCACCTGGCCGGCGCCATCGACTCCGAAGGCTCCGACAAGGCGGCCCGGTTCCTCCAGCTGTGCGACGCGTTCGACCTCCCGGTCCTGGTCCTGTGCGACACCCCGGGGATCATGGTCGGCCCTGAGGTGGAGAAGACCGGGCTGGTGCGCCACTGCAACCGGTTGTTCATCACCGGGGCCAACCTCCGGGTGCCGATGTTCATGGTGGTGACCCGCAAGGCCTACGGCCTGGGCGCCCTGGCCATGGCCGGCGGGTCGGTGAATGAGCCCATGTTCTGCGTGGCCTGGCCCTCCGGTGAGTTCGCCGGCATGGGCCTGGAGGGTCAGATCAAGCTCGGCTACCGCAACGAGCTCCAGCGGATCGAGGATCCGGTGGAGCGCAAGGCCCGGTTCGACCACCTGGTGGCCGGGGCCTACGAGCGGAGCAAGGCCATCCACCAGGGGGTCGTGTTCGGGGTCGACGACGTGATCGACCCCGCCGACACCCGCCACTGGCTGCTCAACGGTCTCCGTTCGGTGGCCAACCGGCCCCGGGACGACCACCCCCGTCGAGTCGACGTCTGGTGACGGCCGGTCGCGTTCCCAGACCGCCGGTCCCGAGGCCGGCGGTCAGCGTCCGAGCCGCCGGGCCCCGAGCAGGGTGGCCGCCCCCAGACCGGCGGCGGCCGCCCAGGGAGCCCCGTAGGTGACGGCCCGGACCAGTCCGAAACGGCGCAGGATCGTGGTCCGGTCGTTGACGTGGGGGAAGGGCTCGTCGGGGACGGGAACGTCGAGGAAGGCGCACAGGGGTTCCCACCCGTCGGCCACGTCGAACACCAGGAGCCGGTCCGGGGGGACGGTGGCCACCACCTCGGCGGTGCGGGCCTCGAAGATCTCGATGGCCCGGTCCCGGTCCTCGAACCGGCCCTCGAACAGGCCATCCCAGATCAGGCCCTCGGTCACCGAGACCGCCTGGTCGACGAAGGGTGACGCCCGCCGGACCCAGGGGGCGATCATCGTTCGCAGGGGGTAGATGGTGGCCCGGGTGCTCTCGTACCAGCGTTCCGGGTCGCGCACGGTGTGGAGGATCTTGGCGTCGGGGAACGCCGACCACAGTTCCCGCCAGATCGTCGCCCCGGGGAAGTCCACCTGGCTGCGGTAGCCGGCGAACGCCTCGACCCAGTCGACGGGTTCGCCCCGTAGATAGGCGGCGTAGTGGGAGAACTGGCCCGGGTGCTTGATCGCCTCGTACATGTGGTGGCACGGCCCAAAACCCAAACGCTCCAGGGCCTGCTTGGCCGACAAGGTGCCGGTGCGCCCGAAACCGGTGCCGATGACCTCCATACTCACACCCTACGATCGGCCGCGATCAGGCCCGGGTTGATCGGGATGTGGACGACACCGGCCTCGGGGGGTGGACGCCCCCAACCCGGGGACGGGGATCATCCGATCGGACGACCTGGATCGGCCACCCGGGCGACCCCCGCCGGTCGGCGGTTCCCTACGATGGTCCGATGGTTGACGATCCACCCCTGGACCGGTTCCGCTGGCCGGCGCCGGTCGACGTGGCCCTGGCGGTGGGGTTGGCCGCCATCTCTCTGCTGGTGGCCGTCCAGGCCCAGGGGCAGGGGCAGCCGGGGGCCGAGGCTCCGACCACCTGGTGGGCGTGGACGCTCACCGTCATCCCCTCGGCCGCGGTTGCCTTCCGGCGAACGGCCCCGGTGGGTGCCACCGTGGTGGCGGTCGCGGGTCAGATGTTGATCTGGGGTCTCGACCTGACCGAGGTGTTCGTCGCCCCCCTCGTCCTCATGTACTCGGCCTCCGCCCTCGGGGGACGCCGCGGCTTGCGGGTCGCGGTGGCGGCCGGGGTGGCCATGACGGCCATGACCGCCATCGGGCTGGCCAACGCCCCCGACGTCGGCGCCGACCTGGTGGCGCTGATGGCGTTGTCATCGGCTGTGGCCGTCACCCTGGGGATCAACGCCGCCAACCAGCAGGGCGAGTCGGCCCGGCTGGCCGCCGATCTGGCTGTGGCCGAGCTCGAACAGGAATCGGCCCAGGAATGGGCGGTGGCCCGGGAACGGGAGCGCATAGCCCGCGAGCTCCACGACCTCGTAGGCCACTCCCTGGCCGTGATCGCGGTCCAGGCCGAGGCGGCCCAACGTCTCGGCCTGGACAGCCCCGAGGCGGCCGGGGAGATCGTCGGCACCATCGGGTCCACGGCCCGGGAGTCGCTCACCGAGGTGCGCCGGGTCCTCCACGCCGGTTTCGGGGCCACCGATTCCGGGGCCGACCATGACCACCAGCTCGACGCCGAGGCCCGGCTGAGGCCCAGCTCGACCCTGGCCGACCTGCCCGAACTGGTGGAACGGGTGGCGGCGTCCGGGGTGGCGGTGGAGCTCCGCCTGGCCGGACCGGTGGCGCCCACTGAGGTGAACGCGGCCACCGGAGCCGGGGTGTACCGGATCGTGCAGGAAGCCCTCACCAACGTGATCAAACACGCCGGCCCTCGGTCCCGGGCCCGGGTCCGCGTGGTCGTCGGACCCGACAAGGTACAGCTTGAGGTGGTCGACGACGGCCGGGGCCCCGCCCTCGACGACGCCGGTGACCACCCCACCGGGATGGGCCTGGCCGGCATGACCGAACGGGCCCGTTTCCTGGGGGGCACGCTCACCACCGGGGCCAACCCGGGCGGCGGGTTCCGGGTCCGGGCCACGATCCCCCTTCACACCTCTCCGACCTCACCCGGGAGCCTGCAATGATCCGTGTCGTCCTGGCCGATGATTCCGAGATGATACGTACCGGGTTCCGGTTGATCCTCGACCACGAGCCCGATCTGACTGTCGTCGGTGAGGCCGCTACCGGGGTCGAGGCCGTCGAGGTGTGCCGGACCCGGCGGGTCGACGTCGTCCTCATGGACATCCGGATGCCGGACCTCGACGGTCTGGGAGCGACGGAGCAGATCCTGTCCCAGCCCGAACCGCCCCGGGTCGTGGTGCTCACCACCTTCGGGCTCGACGAGTACGTCAGCCGCGCTGTCGAGGTGGGTGCGTCCGGCTTCCTCCTGAAGGACGCCTCGGCCGACACCCTGGTCGACGCGGTCCGGTCGGTGGCCGCCGGAGACAACGTCCTGGCCCCGGCGGTGACCCGCCTCGTCGTCGAACAGGCCCGCCGGGGTGGTTCCCCGGCCGCTCCGGCCGAGGTGCCTGGCATCGGCGACCTCACCGACCGGGAACGCGAGGTGCTGGAACAGCTCGCTCTCGGCCGCTCCAACGCCGAGATCGCCGACGCCCTCTACCTCAGCGAGGCCACGGTCAAAACCCACGTCGGGCGGGTGCTCACCAAGCTCGGTGTGCGCGACCGGGTCCAGGCGGTCATCGCCGCGTTCCGGGCCGGAGTGGCCAACCCCGACGACGTCGCCTGATCCGCCCCGACGACGTCGCCTGATCCGCCCCGACGACGTCGCCTGATCCGCACGGTCCTACCTTCGGATGACCCGATCGGGACCCACGGGCGATCCGGGGGTGGGGCCCCGTTTCGTACGGTCACGGCAACCCTCCCGGGCCGCAACCGGCGGTCCGGGGCCCCGAAGGAGATCCCACCCGTGACCCGGATCCTCACCGTTGCGTCCAGCCCGTCCCAACCGTCACCCGGCCGTGACCGGCCTGGTCCCACCGGCCTGCCCGAGGGCACACCGGTGGCCGCCCGGGCCCGGGCGGCCACGAAGATCTTCGGCACCGGCGCCCTGGCCGTCACCGCCTTGGATCGGATCGACCTCGACCTGAAGGCCGGCGCCCTCACCGCCATCATGGGCCCGTCCGGTTCGGGCAAGTCCACCCTGCTGCACATCATGGCCGGCCTCGACCGGCTCACGGAGGGGTCGGTGTACATCGGCGACACCGACCTCAGCCAGCTCGACGAACGCCGGCTCACCGAGCTGCGCCGGGACCGGATCGGCTTCGTGTTCCAGTCCTTCAACCTGGTTCCGATGCTGACCGTGGACGAGAACGTCCGCCTGCCCCTCACCCTGGCCCGCCGGTCACCCGACACGGCCTGGCTCGATCATGTGCTCGAGCGGGTGGGCCTAACCGACCGGCGCCTCCACCGCCCGGCGGAACTGTCCGGGGGCCAGCGCCAACGGGTCGCCGTGGCCCGGGCCCTCGCCTCCCGCCCCGACATCGTCTTCGCCGACGAACCCACCGGTGCCCTCGACCGCCGGGCCGCCGCCGACGTCCTCGGCCTGCTCCGCCTGGCCGCCGTAGACGGGGGTCAGACCATCGCCATGGTCACCCACGACCCCGGGGCCGCCGCCTACGCCGAACGAGTTGTGTTCCTGGCCGACGGCCGGGTGGAGGCCGACATGGCCGACCCGACGGTCGAATCGATCCTCGACGCCATGAAACAGATGGAGGCCTGAACCGTCATGATCTCCCTGATCCTGCGATCACTGCGGGCCCACCGCTCCCGCCTCACCCTCACCGTCGTCGCCGTGACGGCGGCGGTCAGCTTCGTCACCGCCAGCTTCGTCCTCGCCGACTCCCTCAGGTCGGTGTTCGGTGACCTATCCGACAACATCTACGACAGCGTCGACGCCGAGATCCGGGCCGGTGAAGGCACCTTCGACTCGATCGCCTCCGGCGACCGGTTCGCCCAGACCGACCTGGACGGGATCGCCGCCATCGACGGGGTCGCCTCGGTGACCCCGTCGCTCGGCGGCTCCAACGTGGTGCTCGTCGTCGGTGACGACGGCGAGGTCGTCCGCCAGACTGGACCACCCACCCTGGTGTTCTCCATGGTCGGCGACCCGGCCACGTCCCCGTTCACGGTGGCGTCCGGCGACACCCCCGGCCCGGGACAGGTCATGCTCGACACCGCCCAGGCCGACACCATCGGCGCCACCGTCGGCGACCCGGTGGAGGTGGCCGGCCCCGCGGGCCGTGAGACCTTCACCCTCTCGGGCACCGTCCGGTTCGGCGATTCGGGGGCGGGGGCGGTGTCGCCGTACTTCATCCTGTTCGACCTGCCCACCACCCAACGACTGCTCGACGCCCCTGACCAATTGGACGCGGCGTCGGTGGTGTTCGACGACGGGGTCACCTTCGAGGAGGTCCGCCCCGCGGTCGAGGCCGCCCTGCCCGCCGGTTTGGTTCTCGTCGACCAGGCCACCCTCGTGGCCGAGCAGAACTCCCAGTTCGGCGGGGTGATCGACCTGCTGGGCACCGCCCTGCTGGTCTTCGCCGGCATCACCCTGTTCGTGTCCACCTTCGTCATCGCCAACACCTTCGCCGTCATCGTCGGCCAGGACCGGCGGCAGATCGGCTTGCTACGGGCGGTCGGCGCCCGCCGCGGCCAGGCCACCACCCTCGTCGTGGCCGAAGCCGGCGTGGTCGGCCTGATCGCCTCCCTGCTCGGCCTGGCCGGCGGGGCCGGCCTGGCCGCGGGGATCACGGCCATCGTCGAATCGGTCTCCAACGGCGGCTTCCCCGACGGACCCACCCAACTCCTGCCCCGCACCGTGATCGCCGCCCTGGTGGTGGGGGTGGGGGTGACCGTGGTCGCTGCCCTCCTCCCGGCCCGCCGGGCCGGTTCGGTGGCCCCACTGGTCGCCATGCGCTCCGACGCCGACACCGGCGAGGTGACCGGGGAGAGCGGACGGGTCGCCGTCCTCGCCCACCGGGCCCTGGGCGCCACCCTGGGACGGCTCGGCCCGGCCGGTCAGGTGGCCGCCACCGGGGTGGCCCGCAACCCCCGCCGGGTCCTCAGCACCTCGATGTCGATGATTGTGGGCCTGGCCCTCATCGCGGCCATGGCCGTGCTGGCCTCGTCGTACGGCGGCACCGTCCGGGAGGCCGCCAGCGGCGGCGTTGACGGCGATGTGGTGATCACCGAGGAGGACGGCGGGCCGGTGCCCTACGCCGCCATCGACGAACTGCTGGCCCGACCCGAGGTATCGGCCGCATCCGGATACGGGATCACCGAGGTCCTCCACGACGGTGAGGTGACCCGGATCGCCGGATTCCAGTCGGCGGCCGCCGACGGCGTGGTCGTGTTCGACCCCGTCGAGGGAACGGCGGGTCCGCTGTCGACCGGTGAGGCGTACGTCTCCGACGACTACGCCGAGGCCAACGGGGTCGGGGTGGGCGACACCACCCTCGTCGAGTTCAGCGACGGTTTCGTGGCCGACCTGACCATCCGGGCCGTCGTGGACCGCTCCCCCCTGGTCGACGCACCGGTGATGGTCGACGCCGCCCTGGTGGCCGCCCACGCCCGCAACACCGACGCCGGGATCGCCGTGGCCCGCTTCACCGGCGGGGTGTCCGGCGCCGACGGGATGGCCGCGGTCACCGCCGCCCTGGCCGAGCAGCCCCAGCTGGTGGTGGACACGGTCGCCGACTACGTGGCCGACCTGGAGGCAGACGCCCAGCAGTTGCTGACCGTGGCCAACGGTCTGCTCGCCCTGACCATCGCTGTTGCCCTCACCGGGATCGCCAACACCGTGGCCCTGAGCCTGCTGGAGCGCCGCTCCGAACTGGGTCTGCTGCGGGCGGTCGGAATGTCCCGGCGCCAGCTCCGACGGATGGTCCGCTACGAGGCCTTCACCCTGTCCACCTTCGGGGCCGTGATCGGCGTCCTGGTCGGCGTCGGGATCGCCCTGGCGGCCATCCCCCTGCTGCCCGACACCCTCGTCGGCACCCGCGAGATCCCGTTCAGGTCCCTGGCGGTCTACACCGCGATCTGTATCGGGTTCGGGGTCCTGGCCGCCACCATTCCGGCCCGGCGGGCGTCACGGCTCAACGTCCTGGACGCCATCGCCGACCCCACCTGACGCCCTACCGGCCGGGGGCCCGTCACCCCGGCTTCGGGGCGAACAGGGGCGGTTGGTGGGCGACGAACTGGGCCTTGGCGGCCCGACCGGCCGGGTTGTCGGCGATGGCGTGAGCCGTCCCGGCGGCCCGGCCGGCGAGGTCGTCGGCCTCGACCAGCTCGGTGACCAGGCCCAGCTGCCGGGCCTCATCCGCCTCGACGATGCGACCGCTCAGACACAGCTCCCGGGCGGCGGGGACCCCGGCGATGTGGGCCATCAGCTCGTAGCTGGCCGGGATCCCCCGCCGCACCTGGGGCTGACCGAACCTGGCCGCCGGTGAGGCGATCCGCACGTCGCACAACAGGGCCAGGTCGAACCCGCCGGCCAGGGCGGGGCCCCCGATCGCCGCCACCAGGGGCTTGGGGAAGGTGTGGAGGGTGTGGTGGTAGTGGCGGGCCTCGGCGAACACCTTGGCCGGGTCCGGGGCCTGGGACAGTTCGGCCAGGTCGAACCCGGCGCAGAAGGTCTCCCCGGCGGCGGTGAGCAGGACGGCCCCGATGTCGTCGTCGCCGGCCGCGTTGTCGAGGGCGGCCACCAGGTCGGCCCGGAGGGCGGCCGACAGGGCGTTGCCCTTGTCGGGGCGGTTGAGACCGAGGATCCGCAGGGCCCCGTCGGTGTCGACCCGGAGCACCCCGTTGCCGGATTCCGATTGCCCGCTCACGCCGCCGCCCGGGGGGTGATCACGGCGAAACTGCCGGTGGCGCTGGCCACCAGCCGGCCGGCGTCGTCCACGGTGCGGGCCTCAAGCTGTATTACCCGGCGGCCCGCGGCGAGGACACTGGCCTCAGCGGTGAGGCCGCCGGCGGTGGCGCCCCGGTGGAACCGGGTCTGGATCTCGATCGTGGCGCAGGCGTTGCCCTCGTCGAGCACCGACATCACGGCCGCCCCCATGGCCGTGTCCATCAGGGCGAAGGTGACCGCGCCGTGGGCCACGTCGTTCGGGTTCATGTGCCGCTCGTCGAGCTCCAGGCTGGCCGTGGCCCGGCCCTCGCCCCGCTGGATGGTGAAACCGAGGTGCTCCTTGAGGGGGAAGGTCGTCGGGTCGGGAGGGGAGGAGGCGTCTGGCATCCGGTCCAAGGTAGTGAGGCGGCCCCCAGGTCGGCGAAACGACGGAAATGGGTACGGTTCGGGAGGTGAACGACAATCGGTGGCTGCAACTGCTCGAAGAGAACCCGGGACACTCGGCCTGGTACATCGAACGGTTCCGGTCGATGGCCGCCGAGGGAAAGGACCTCGACGGTGAAGCCCGATTCGTCGACGCCCTCGTCGGACGGAACGCTCGGATCCTCGACGCCGGGTGCGGTCCCGGCCGGGTCGGGGGCCGCCTGGCCCACCTCGGCCACGAGGTCGTCGGGGTGGACCTCGACCCCGAACTGATCGCCGCAGCCGAGGCCGACCACCCCGGGCCCACCTGGCTCGTACGGGATCTGGCCCAGCTCGACCTGCCCGCCGACGGGATCACCGAACCGTTCGACGTCATCGTGTCGGCCGGCAACGTCATGGCCTTCCTGGCCCCCGCCACCCGGGTCACCGTCCTCCACCGCCTCGGCGCCCACCTGGCCGCCGACGGCCGGCTGGTGGTGGGCTTCGGGTCCGGTCGGGGTTACGACCACGACGAGTTCTTCGCCGACGTCGCCCGCGTCGGCCTCGCCGAGGACCTGCGGTTGTCCACCTGGGATCTGCGGCCGTTCACCCCCGACTCCGACTTCCTGGTGGCTGTGCTCGCCCCCGGCGGGGCCGGGGTCACGGCGCCGGAGGTGAACTAGCGTCGGCCCCCATGGCCTTCGCCCCCGTCAACGGCATCGACATCTGCTACGAGATCCACGGTGACGGGCCCCGGGTGGTGCTCATCAGCGGCACCGGTGGCGATCTCCGCCAGAACCCCGCCCGGCACCGGCATCCCCTCACCGCCGGGCACCGGGTGCTCATGTACGACCAGCGGGGCCTCGGCCGGACCACCAAACCGACCCCCGATGGTGCTGGTGGGCCGCCCACGATGGCCGGCTCTGTCGATGGGGCCGGCTCTGCTAATGGGGCCGGCTCTGCTGCTGAGCCGCCCGCGATGGCCGACTATGCCGACGACGCGGCGGCGTTGTTGGGGCACCTGGGGTGGGAGGGGGCGCACGTGGTGGGGATCAGCTTCGGGGGCATGGTCGCCCAACACCTCGCCATCCGCCACCCCGGCCGGGTGGAGCGCCTCGTCCTCGCCTGCACCTCGTCCGGCGGGGCCGGCGGAGCATCGTTCGACCTGCGCGCCCTGGAGGGCCTGGCCCCGGAGGAACGTCTGCGCACCCTGCTCCCGATCATGGACACCCGCAACGACCCCGGCACCAACCCACCGACCCTGGCCCCCGGGTTCGAGCCCTTCGTGGCCGGGGTGGGGGGTGAGCGCCCCAACGCCGGGGAACCGGGGGCGGCGGAGGGGGCCCGTCTCCAGCTCCTGGCCCGGGCCGGCCACGACGCCTGGGACGGCCTGCCCCGGATCACCGCCCCCACCCTCGTCATCGGGGGCCGGTTCGATGCCCAGGCCCCACCAGTCAACGTCGAACGCCTGGCCGCTCGGATCCCGGGTGCTGAGCTGGCCATGTTCGACGGAGGGCACCTGTTCCTGGCCCAGGACCGGTCCGCCTGGCCCGCCGTCGTCGAGTTCCTGGACCGCCCGTCGTCGACAGGTCCGGCGGATCCGTAACCACTTCACTATCTGCGTGAATACCGAAATAGATGGTAGGGTTGCCGTCGTGACGACCGGCGATCATCCCGCCCCCATCCGCCGGCCTGGGGCATCCGGGTCCGCGGGCGGGGAACCGGTGGGGTACGGGGGTCCGGAGACGAGCCCGATCCGGCCGGGGTCGATCTGGACCCGCCTCACCGGCGGTCTCACCGCCGCCCTGGTGGCGGCCGCCGGTTTCGTCGCCGGCCTCGCGTTCGACGCCATCGGCTGGCCCACGGTCGCCGTGGCCGCCTACGCCGCCGGCATCCTGGTCGGCGGATGGGAGCCAGGCCGGGAGGGCCTGCAGGCGCTCCGGGAACGCCGGCTCGACGTCGACCTGCTCATGGTCCTGGCCGCGGTGGCGGCCGCCGGGCTCGGCCAGTGGCGAGACGGATCGTTGCTGATCCTCATCTTCGCCACCACCGGCGCCCTCGAGGCGATGGCCACGGCCCGCACCGCGGCCGGGGTGCGGGCCCTGCTCGTCGAGGCACCGGAGATGGCCGAACGGTTGGACGTCCACGGGGAACCGTCCCCGGTGGCCGCCGACCAGCTCGAGGTCGGCGACCGGATCCTGGTTCGGCCCGGAGCCCGTATCCCGGTCGACGGGGTGGTGGTGGAGGGCGAGGCCGCGATCGACGAGTCGTCGCTGACCGGGGAAGCCATCCCCGCCCGCCGGACCGTCGGCCGGGGCGTGCTGGCCGGATCCACCGTGGCCGAGGGGGCCGTCGTGGTGGAGGTCACCAAGACGGCCGCCGACAGCACCCTGGCCCGACTGGCCGCCGCGGTGGACGAGGCGGTCGAACAACAGCCGCCCACCCAGCTGTTCATCGAACGTTTCGAGCAGCGGTACTCGGTTGGAGTGGTCGTGGCCGCGCTGGCCATCGTGGTGATCGGGCCGTGGTGGTGGGGATGGTCGCTCGACGAGACCGTGATTCGCACCATGACCTTCCTCGTGGTGGCCTCGCCGTGCGCGGTGGTGCTGGCCACCATGCCGGCCACCCTGTCCGCCCTCGCCGCGGCGGCCCGCCACCGGGTCCTGATCCGGGGTGGCGCCGTCCTCGAGCACCTCGCCGACATCGACGTGGCCGCGTTCGACAAGACCGGCACCCTGACCGAGGGCTCGGTTCGGGTGGTGGACGTCGTGGTCCTGCCCGGCCCGGGACCCGCCCTCGGCGGGGACGAGCTCCTAGGCCTGGCCGCGGCCGTGGAACGCTGGAGCGAACATCCGATCGGCCGGGCCGTCGTGGTGGCCGCCGACGAACGGGGCCTGGCCGCGGGCCCGGCCACCGGGGTAGAGATCATCCCCTCCCGCGGGGTGAGCGGCACCGTCGGTGACCGCCGGGTCCGGGTGGGGGGCGCCGCTCTGATTCCGTCACTGGCCGACGTGGAGATCCGCGGACGGTCGACCTCCGCCGACGCCGGGGTTCTCGCCGCGCCGGATGCCCCACAGGCAGGTCCGGTCGAGACGGGCCCTGTCGAGACGGGCCTGGTGGAGACGGGGCTGGTGGAGACGGGGCTGGTGGAGGGAGGCATCGTCGGTGTCGAGTTGGACGGTGCGCTCCGAGGCCTGCTCGTGCTCGACGATGCCGTTCGGGCCAACGCCGCCTGCACCGTGACCTGCCTGGTGGACGGTGGGGTGCGGGAGACCTGGCTGCTCACCGGTGATCGGGCCCGGCCGGCGGCGACGGTGGCCGCCGCCACCGGGGTCGACCGGCAGGCCCACGACCTATTGCCCCACGAGAAGGCCGAGGCGGTGCAGCGTCTCGGTGCCGACGGGGGCCGGGTGGTCTACGTCGGCGACGGGGTGAACGATGCCGCCGCCCTCGCCTTCGCCTCGGTCGGGGTGTCCCTGGCCCAGGGGGGATCGGCCCTGGCCATCGACGCGGCGGACATGATCCTCATGGACGACGACCTGCACCGCCTACCCGACGTGGCCCAACTGGCCCGCCGGACCCGGCGGCTGGTGAGGGCCAACCTGGCCTTCGCCGTGACCGTCATCGTGGTACTCGTCGGACTCGACCTGGCCGGCCGCCTGCCCCTCGTCCTCGGCGTAGTCGGCCACGAGGGGTCGAGTGTCATCGTCGCCCTCAACGGGCTCCGGCTCCTCCGGTGGCGCCCCCGACGACCGCCGCAGGCCCACCTGCCGCCCAGGGCGGCGGCCCCGGCCGGCCCAGAACCGGTTGCCGGCTGAGCCACGACCCTCGTGGTCCCCCGGCCGGGAACCTATGCTCGATCGATCGGACACGACCCGCACGCCGCCTACCCCCGACGTCCGGCCGGGAGCCACCCGTCATCCCCCGACGGGACACGACTCGACCTCGCCGTTCAGACCTTCGCCCTCCTGGCCGACCGGACCCGCCTACTCATCGTCTGGCACCTCCGGGGCCGCGAACTGAGCGTCAACGAGATCGCCGGCCGGGTCGACAAGTCCCCGGCTACGGTGTCCCAGCACCTCGGCAAGCTGCGCCTGGCCGGCATAGTCAGCCCCCGCCGTGACGGCAACTTCATCCACTACCGCCTCACCGACGACCACATCGCCGAAGTGGTCGAGGACGCCGTCTACCACGCCGAGCACCTCCAGCCCGGCGACGCCTGAAACGGCTCTTCGGCCGAGGCCTCATCGCGGTGTTGTTTGGCTCTTCGGTCGAGGCCTCATCGCGGTGTCGTTTCGCTCTTCGGTCGAGGCCTCATCGCGGTGTCGTTTGGCTCTTCGGTCGAGGCCTCATCGCGGTGTCGTTTGGCTCTTCGGCCGAGGCCTCATCGCGGTGTCGTTTGGCTCTTCGGCCGAGGCCTCATCGCGGTGCGGCTGGTCGCGGCCCACGTTCTCGCCGTGAGCCCCTAGGGTGGGCGACCGGGACAACCGAGGAGCATCGGTAATGTACGACGTCATCATCATCGGTGGTGGCCCCACCGGGGCCAGCGCCGCGATCTTCACCGCCCGGGCCGATCTGTCCACCGCAGTCATCGACGCCGACAAGGGGATCACCCGGCGGGCCATGATCGAGAACCATCTCGGCTTCGCCGACGGCATCACCGGCCCCGAACTGGTCGACGCCGGCCGGGCCCAGGCCGAACGGTTCGGGGTGACCTGGGTTGAGGACTCCGCCGACCGGCTCGACGACGGGCCCGACGGGACCTTCGTGGTGGTCACCGCCTCGGGGGCCTCGGTGGAGGGCCGCCGCG
Source organism: Acidimicrobiales bacterium (assembly GCA_047974625.1). Classification (GTDB taxonomy): domain Bacteria; phylum Actinomycetota; class Acidimicrobiia; order Acidimicrobiales; family SZUA-35; genus CADEDH01. The sequence goes on along the minus strand of JBKECK010000060.1, from coordinate 24,101 downwards.
TGATCCTGGCCACCGGGATGAACCCGGCCTTCGCCAAGAACGCCGGTGTCGAACTCACCGACGGCACCGAGCCGCGCGTATCCAGTATCGCCGTGGTGGACGCCGAGGGCCGCACCAGCCGGGCCGGGCTGTGGGCGGCCGGAACCTTCGGCGGGGTGAGCGTCCACACCATCGTCACCGCCGGCGACGGCGCCCGGGTGGCCATCAACCTGATCAGCGAGGTGCGGGGCGAGCGCTACGTCGATCACGACGTACTGCCCGCCCCCGAGAGCTGACCCGGGGCGGTTCCCAACCGGGCCCACGTTGACGGCGGCAGCGGCCGTCGGAAAGCCTGGGTGTCCAGATCGCACACGGGGGACCGATGCCATGAAGTTCGGGGTGTTCTACGAGATCCAGCTGCCGACGCCGCACGTCGACACCGACGTGACCAGGATGTTCCAGGAGACGCTGGAACACGTCGAGCTGGCGGAACGGCTCGGTTTCCACTGCGCCTGGGGGGTCGAGCACCACTTCCTGGAGGACCACTCCCTATCGTCGGCCCCCGAGGTCTGGCTGGCCGCGGCCGCGGCCCGGACCAGCCGTATCCGGATCGGTCAGGGGATCGCCTGCGTCCCGCCCGAGTTCACCCCTCCCGCCCGCCTGGCCGAGCGCATCGCCACCCTCGACCAGCTCTCGCAGGGTCGGGTCGAGTTCGGCACCGGGGAGAGCTCGTCCCGGATGGAGCTGGAGGCTTTCGGGGTGGACCGCGAGACCAAACACGAGGCCTACCTGGAGACCCTCGAGCAGATCGCCGACATGATGACCATGACCCCGTACCCGGGCCACGATGGGGCCGCCTTCTCGATGCCGTGCCGAAACATCGTGCCCAAGCCGGTCCAGAAGCCGCACCCCCCACTGTGGGTGGCCGGGAAACCGGAGCTGGCCGCCCGCCTCGGCATCGGCTGCCTCGGCTTCAACGTGGTCGGGGGCCGCCAGGCCAAGGTGATGGTCGACCGTTACTACGAGACCCTGGCCACCACCTGCGTGCCGATCGGTCACGCCGTCAATCCGCAGATGAGCGTACTGGCCACGATGCACTGTCATGACGACGGCGACGTGGCCCGTCGCCACGGATCGAACCTGCGGTTCTTCGGGTTCTCGATCTCGAAGTACTACCTCAACGGCCTGGTACGGCCGGGTCGGGACAGCTCCTGGGCCGAGTTCGAGGCCGCCCGCGACGACCTGCCCGATCTGGGCGACAGTCCGACGAGCGCGATCGGCACCCCTGAGGAGATCCGGACCCATCTCCGGGCCCTGCAGGCGGCCGGGGTCGACCAGGTGCTCATCATGCACCAGGGGGGCCGGATGCCCTTCGAGGCCAACTGCGCCTCCCTGGAGAAGTTCGCCACCGAGGTGATGCCGGAGTTCGTGGACGGGGAGGACGACCGAGAGCGCCGCAAGGGGGAACGCCTCGCCCCGGTGATCGAGGCGGCCATGGCCCGCAAGCGGTGGCGCGAGCCCGCCGCAGACGACGAGATCCCCACCGTGGCCGCCTACGGTCACTTCAGCCATGTGCCGACGGCCGAGGACGTAGCCCTCGAGGGCGGCACCTCGGCCGAGACCATCGGAGCCCTCGGCCTCCGCCGCTGACCGGCCCCCCGAACCCCGACGGAGCCGCCCCCGAAAGCACCCTCACCATTCTTTCTTAGTTGCATCATGAGACCCTGCATGTCAGCATGACAGGCATGTCTCTGAATTGCGTCAAACAACTCAGGAGGGTGGGGGGCGGTAGGGCCGACGGCCGCCGCCCCCGTGGCCGTCGCCATCGGATGGTCCGGCGGTGACCGTCCAGTCGCCCGGCCGCGCCCGCCGCACCCTGACCATCGCGTCGCTGGCCACCCTGGCCACCTTCCTCGACACCACCATCCTGTTCGTGGCCTTCCCCGACATCTCGGCCACCTTCGCCGATTCCGCCCCCGCCACCCTGTCGTGGGTGCTGAACGGCTACACCATCGTGTTCGCCGCCCTGCTCATCCCGGCCGGGAAACTGGCCGACCGGATCGGTCACCGGCGGGTCTTCCTGGCCGGTTCCGCCCTGTTCACCGTGGCCTCGATGGCCTGCGGCCTGGCCCCGACGGTGGAGTTGCTGATCCTGTTCCGGGTGGTGCAGGCGGTGGGCGCGGCGGCCCTGATCCCCTCGTCGCTGGCCCTGGTCATGCACGCCTTCAGCCACGACCAGCTGCCGCGGGCGGTGGCCATCTGGGGGGCGGCCGGCGCGGTGGCCGGGGCCCTCGGGCCGACCCTCGGTGCGGCCATCGTCGAGGGCCTGGGCTGGCGCTGGGCCTTCTTCATCAACCTTCCCGTCGGGGTGTACACGGTGGCGGCCGGGCGCCGGACCCTGGACGAGTCGTCGGACCCGGACACCCGGGTGCCCTCCCTCACCGGGGTGGTCCTGATCGCCGGGGCCGCCGGCCTCGTCTCCTACGGGATGGTCGCCTCCGAGGAGTACGGCTGGGGCGGGCCCCGAACCGTGGGCGCCGTCCTCGCCGGCCTGGCCCTGTTCGGGGTGTTCCTGATCCAGCAGAGCCGCACCGCCGCCCCCGCCCTCAACCTGGAGCTGTTCCGCATCCGCAACGTGGCCTGGGGGCAGCTGGCCATGCTGGTCTTCGGCACCGCCTTCTCGGCCCTGTTCTTCGGCTCGATCCTGTTCCTCACCCAGGTGTGGGGCTGGTCCATCCTGGAGGCGGGGTTGGGTGTGGCGGCCGGGCCGGTGATGGTCGGGATGATCACCCCGTTCGCCGGCCGCCTGGCCGGCCGGATCGGCCAGCGACCCCTGCTGGTGGCCGGCGGCCTGTTCTTCGCCTCCAGCGGTCTGTTCCGGCTCGTCTTCCTGACCACCGAATCCCACTACCTGCGGGACTACTTCCCGTCGATGGTGCTGAGCGGGATCGGGGTGGCTTTCGTCTTCCCCCAGCTGTCGAGCGTGGTGGCCCAGGCCCTGCCGGCCAACCGCCGGGGGGTCGGTGGCGCCTCCCTCCAGGCGGCCCGGCAGTTCGGCGGCACCTTCGGTGTCGCCCTCACCATCGCCCTCGTCACCGGCCAGGGCGGAGCGGATCCATTGGCCGTGTTCGACCGGGTCTGGTGGCTCATCGTCGTAGCCGGCGTGGCCACCTCGCTCCTGGTCGCCCCTATGCACACCCGCCAGAGCCCGGTGGTCACCTCGGCCGGGCTTGATCCGGCCGCGGCCTGACCGGCCGGCCCGGCCGCCTCCGGCCGGCCCGGCCGCCCAGCCCTGGCCGCTCACTGTCGATGCTCCGCCCTGGCCCCGCCGCCCCGGGCCCGGCTCCTGGCCCGTTCCTAGACCAGACCGAGGGCGTCCATCGCCCTGGCCACCCGGAGGAAGCCGGCGATGTTGGCGCCCACCACGTACCGGCCGGGGGCGCCGTACTCCTCGGCGGTGTCCCGACAGGTCTCGTGGATCTTGCGCATGATCTGGGCCAGGCGGTCCTCGGTGTGGGCGAAGGTCCACGAGTCCCGGCTGGCGTTCTGCTGCATCTCCAGGGCCGAGGTGGCCACCCCGCCGGCGTTGGCCGCCTTCCCGGGGCCGAACGCCACCCCGGCGTCGGTGAAGATCTGCACCCCCTCGGCGGTGGTGGGCATGTTGGCCCCCTCGGCCACGGCGATGCAGCCGTTCTTGACCAGGGCCACCGCGTCCCGGCCGGTCAGCTCGTTCTGGGTGGCGCACGGCAGGGCCACGTCGCACGGGATCTCCCAGATGATCCCGCGGGCGGTGTACGTGGAGCCCGGTCGCCGGGTCGCGTAGTCCTTCATCCGGCCCCGCTGTTCCTCCTTGACGTGGCGCAGCAGTTCCAGGTCGATCCCGTCCGGGTCGTGGACGACACCGTCGGAATCCGAGCAGGCCACCACCCGACCCCCGAGATCCTGCACCTTCTGGATGGCGTAGATGGCCACGTTTCCCGACCCGGACACCAGTACCTGTTTGCCGTCCAGGTCCTCACCCCGCTCGCGCAGCATCTCCTGGACGAACATGGTGGTCCCGTAACCGGTCGCCTCGGTACGGACCAGGGCCCCGCCCCAGTTGGTGCCCTTGCCGGTGAGGACCCCGGACTCGTAGCGATTGGTGATCCGCTTGTACTGGCCGAACAGGTAGCCGATCTCCCGGGTCCCCACCCCGATGTCCCCGGCGGGAACGTCGGTGTACTCACCCAGGTGCCGGTACAGCTCGGTCATGAAGCTCTGGCAGAACCGCATGACCTCGTCGTCGGACCGGTCGCGCGGGTCGAAGTCGGCCCCGCCCTTGCCGCCGCCGAGGGGCATGCCGGTCAGGGCGTTCTTGAAGATCTGCTCGAACCCGAGGAATTTGACGATCCCCAGGTTGACCGACGGGTGGAACCGCAGCCCGCCCTTGTACGGCCCGAGGGAGCTGTTGAACTCCACCCGCATTCCCCGGTTGATGTGGACCCGGCCCTGGTCGTCCTGCCACGGGACCCGGAAGATGACCTGTCGCTCCGGCTCACAGATCCGTTCGATGATCTTGCGGTCGAGGAGCTGGGGGTGCTTGGCCACCACGGCGCCGAGGGAGCTGAGCACCTCGAACACGCTCTGGTGGAACTCGGACTCGGCCGGGTTCCGCCGGATCACCTCGTCGTAGACGCCTTCCAGCTTCTCGTCGATCATCGTTGGGGCTCCATCCTCGGGTCGCGTCGGTCAGGGACCGGTCCCGACCCAGCGGACCGGGACCGATCAGCGCACGTTAGGACAGGGGTACCGCCAACGGCGACTGGCCTTCGGTCACCAGCTCCACCCCCAACGCCGCATCGATACCGGCCGTCCCGTCGGCGGTCAATCGGAACTCGACCCCGAAGGTCAGCTCGTCGAGCTCGAAAGGCACCTCCACCAGTTGGGGCAGGTCGACCAGGCCACCGTGAACGGCCGCCCGGCCCAGCTCCCTGCCGGCCGCGGTCACGTCGCACCAGGCGGGCGGTTTCCCGGCGCGGTCGAGCACCGTCACCTCGAACCGGGCCCGGTACCGGCCGGCGGGTAGGGGCACGTAGGGCCCGAAGAACATGATCCCCGGCGTCCCCGCCGGGACCATGATCGCGGTCTCGTCGGCGTTGAGCTCGCCGGTGAGGGGAACCAGGCGCTGGGTCCGGTCGTGCCAGGCCAGGCGGCCGATCCGGTCCACGGCGCGGGTGAGCCGATCGACGTCGGCCGGCCCGGTCCGCTCCGCCTCCGCCCACCAGATGAACGAGGTGTCCGGGTGGTCCAGGCCGGACAGGGCCCGGCGGGCCATGGCCGCCTCGTCTGCGGGGGCGAAGGCCACGGGGCCGCCCCCGTCGTGGCAGTCCCACAACCCGACCAGGGTGTCCACCTCGAACCCGGCCGCCCCGGCCAGTTCGGTCATCTCGTCCGGGGTGAGCTCGATGATGTGCTCCGGGTGGGTCCAGCGCAGCCGCTGGGTGACGGCCCGGTTGGGGCTGTCCATGATCAGGCGCCCACCGGGACGGAGCACCCGGTTGGCTTCGAGCATGAACCCCACCATGTCCGCCGGCCAGAGATGTTCGATGTTCTGGCCCGAGAACACCACGTCCACCGAGGCGTCGTCGACGGCCTCCATCCGGCCCACCGTGTTGGCGATCCAGGTCACGTTCCCGGGCAGATCGTCGGGTTCGGGGCTGTAGTACTCCACCCCGATGTGGTGATCGACGGGGCCGAAATGGTCGGCCACCCAGTCGAAGTACCAGCGGCCCGAGCACCCGGCGCTGAGCAGTACCGACGGGCCGCCGGCCCGGGACCGGCCCAGTTGGGCGGTACGGAGCGCGTGCAGCACCTCGTTCATGTCGATCGTCGACAGATCCATCCCTGGAGGCTACGGGGGCCGGCGTACCGGACGTGGCCGCGGCGCGACCCTTCGGGTGGGGACACGACCAAATCGCGGGGGACCACCGCAGTTCGCCGCCGATCCGCCATCATGGGCCCATGAGCCTTGTCCGTCGGGTGTTGGGGCCGGTCGTCCGACCGGTCCGTCGGGTCGTTCGTGCCGGTCGGGTGTCGGCGCACAACCTGGTGCAGGGCGACCGCGCCGTCCGGGAGCAGTTGGACGCCTCGGGTCACCAGCTCGAGGTCATCGAACAGACCGTGACCTCGAGCAACCAGACCTTCAACGACCATCTCGCCCTCCAGGCGGCCACCCTGCGCCGGGTGCAGGGCGAGATCGACGCCTTCCGGGTCGAGCTGGTGGAGCTCCGCAAGGCGGTGGCCGGCCGGCTCCCCCCACCCCAGGCGGGTGAGGCTGTGGGGGCCCGACTGGCCGACATCGACGACCCCACGGCCTGGTTCCTCAACTACGCCGGCTCCCACCTCGGGCCGATGGCCGACGCCGGCTGGTGGATCAACCACCCCCTGGTCATGGAATGGCGCCGGGGTCAGGTGGGCCTGGGTGCGGTCAACGAGCGGATCATGGAACAGCCGTTCGTGTTCGCCGCCGTGGCCAGCCTCGCCCCCGGTTCCCGGGTCCTTGACATCGGCGGTGCGGAGAGCACGGTCGGCTTCTCCCTGGCCTCCCTCGGCTACGACGTGACCGTCATCGAGCCCCAGGGCTACCCGTTCACCCATCCCAACCTGACCGTGATCGAGCGGCCCCTGGAGGAGTTCGAGCCGGTCGCCCCGTTCGACGCCGTCATCCTCCTCTCCACCATCGAGCACTTCGGGATCGGCAGCTACGCCGGCGGCCCCGACCCGGACCCCGATGCCGACCTGAGTGCCATGGCCGTCATCCGGGGCTGGACGGCCGACAACGGCCTCCTGGTGCTGACCACCCCGTACGGGCCGGCCGCCGTCACCGAGCTCGAACGGATCTATGACCGGGCCCGGCTCGACAAGCTGCTGTCGGGTTGGACGGTCCGCCACGCCCTGGTCGGTCACCGGATCGACCCCGTCACCTGGACCCTCGAATCGGACGAGCTGATCGACCCACCCGGGCCGGGCCGGGTCGTCATGGTGGTGGCCGTGCCGGACCCCGATCCAGCGTGAGCGTCGTCTACGACCTGCTCGGGTTCCAGAACCGGGATCACGGGGAGCGGGGCATCGCCCGCTATGTGCTCCACCTGGCCCTGGCCATCGAACGTCACGACCCGCAGCTCATCACCCAGTACCTGGTCCACCCCAACCTGCCGGTCCCGTCCGGGGCCGAGGCCCTGGTGGCCACCGGCAAGGTGGTCCGGACCGACCGGCGGACGGCGAGCCGGGCCCCGGCCACCGGCGGGGTCTACATCGCCCCATCCCTGTTCGAGAAGCTGGGCGACCGGGCCGACTACGTGTATCCGGCGTGGGCTCGCACCCCGGCCTGGCGGTCGGTGGCGGTGGTCTACGACCTTATCCCCGCCCTTTACCCGGACTGGTACCTGAGCCACCCCCTGGCCGCGTACTCCTACCCGGTCCGCACCGCCACCCTGGCCACGGTCGATCATCTGCTGGCCATCTCTGAGGCCACCGCCGCCGACGCCACCCGGCTGCTCGACATCGAGCCCGACCGGATCACGGTGATCAACGCCGGGGCCGACGAACGGTTCGCGCCCGCGGATCGGCCCGCCGGGGAGGTCGCTGCCGCCCTGGCCGCCTCGGGCCGGGTGCCGGGTCTGCAGCCCGGGTACCTCCTGCTGCCCACTGGGATCGACCCCCGCAAGAACGTCGAGGCCTCGATCGAGGCCTACGGCCGGCTCGACCCGGCCCTGCGGCGGGCCCACCAGCTGGTGGTCACCTGCCGCCTCGACGACCACGGGCGCGACTACCTGGACGATCTGGCCGAGAAGTACGGGGTGACCGACGATCTCCTGGCCACCGGGTTCGTGTCCGACGCTGACCTGGTGACGATGTACCAGGGTGCCCACCTGGTCGCCTTCACCTCCCTGTACGAGGGGTTCGGCCTCCCCGTCCTCGAGGCCATGCAGTGCGGGGCCCCGGTCATCTGTTCCGACTCGTCGTCCCTGGTCGAGGTCCAGACCGACCCCGAGGCCCGGTTCGACCCGTCGTCCCCGGCCTCCATCGCTGCGGCCTACGAACGGGGCCTGACCGACGAGGGGTTCCGGCGACGCCTGGTCGACCAGGTCCCCCCGAACTACAGCTGGGACGATTCGGCCGCCCGCACCATCCCGGTCATCGAGCGGCTCTACGCCGAGACGGTCGGCCGCCCCGCCGGCCTGCCCCGGCCCCGCCTGGCCGTCGTCACCCCACTCCCGCCCCAGGGTTCGGGGATCGCCACTTACGCGGCCCGGCTGCTCGCCCACCTGCCCCGCTTCGCGGACGTCACGGTATTTACCGACACCGACGCTGGCGACGACGGCGAACCCGACGCCCACCCGATCCCCGACGTGGAGATTCAGACCGTCGACCGGTTCGAGGCCGTCACCCAGGGCGGGGGCGCGTTCGACCAGGTCATCTACTTCATGGGCAACAGCCAGTTCCATGTCGGCGCCCTCGAACTGTTGCGCAGCCACCCCGGTGTGGTGCTGTTCCACGAGGCCCGCCTGACCAACCTCTACAACCACCTCTGGCGCCGCGACCCCGACCGGCTGGCCGGCGAGACGGTGGGCGGCCATCTGGCTGAGTGGTACCCGGACCGGTATCAACCCTGGATCGAGGAGCTCGACACCATCGAGGCCCCCCTGGCCCAACGCTTCGGGATCTTGATGGCCCGGGAGGTGACCGCCGCGGCCACCTCGGTCCTGGTCCACTCCCACTACGCCGCCTCCCTGCTTGACATCGACACCGGGGCCCGGGCCGAGGTGGTGTTCCCCCAGCCGTGCCCCGACGTCACCCCCGTGGGCCGCGCCGACGTGCCGGCGCCCACCATCCGGACCTTCGGGATCGTCGACCCGGCCAAGGCCCCGGAACGGATCGTGGCCGCCCTGCCCCTCATCCGGTCCCGGGTCCCGGAGGCCACCGTCGGCTTCGTGGGTCTGATCGACCCCGCCCACCAGCGGGCCCTCCAGGACCAGGCCGACGCGGCCGGGGTGGGCCACGCCGTGTCCTTCACCGGATCGGTCGGTGACGCCGACTTCGCCCGCCTCCAGGAGGAGACGGCGGTGGCTGTCCAGCTCCGGGAGGCCACCAACGGGGAGTCCTCCGCCGCCGTGGCCGAACTGCTGGCCCGTGGGATCCCCACCGTGGTCAGCGATCTCGGCCCGGCCCACGAGTACCCCCGTGACGTCGTGGTTGCCGTGCCCGGCCTGGTGGAGCCGGTCGAACTGGCCGACGCCGTGGTCTCCCTGCTCACCGAACCCGACCGTCGGGCCGCCGTGGTCGAGGCATCGGTGGACTACGCCCGCAGCCACACCTTCGCCGGGGCCGCCGAGATCCTGACCAAGACGGTGCTGGCCTGACGGGGTCGGTCAGGGCTGGCCGCTCCGGTCGGGGTCCGGACGCTCGGGGCCGCTACGGTCGCTCCCCGGGGCTGGCCGTGCGGTCGTTCCCACCGCCACCCGGTCTGGGATCGGCTGGCCCGGCGAAGGTGCCTGGTGCCCGTGGTGGAGCGGCTGGCTGACGCCCCGGGCCGTCGGTCCCCCTCAGGTAGGGGGCCTATGTAGGGGACTATGTAAGGGGCCTAGCGGATAGGGGGAAATGTAAGGGAATCAGTCGCCGGGGACGAACGACACGTCCATGGCGACCGGGCCGTAGACGACCCCGCCGGTGCCCACCTCGAAGGAGATCTTCTGCTGGTGGCGGGCGTACTCGGCCGTCTCGTCGGGTCGTTGCAGCACCAGGGTGATCAGGTAGGTGCCGTCCGCGAAGGGAAGGTCGTCGATCACGAACGAGAACGTGCCCTCACCGTCGGTGGGACCGAGATCGGCGGCGTTGAGGTCGTAGGAGGAGATGTTGAGCAGTTGCATACCGTCGGCGGTGTGCAGGATCAGGCGGGCCCGCACCGGTAGGGGAGCGGTGGTGCGGTAGTGGCCTCGGATCGTCACCTGGTCGCCTGGCTCGAAGGTCAGGTGGCCCCGGGGAGGGGGTTCGACGCCCACGCCGAGGATCTCCACCGGGGGGGCGTCGGGGTCGACCGCGGTGGCCGCGACCTCGTCGGCCACGGCGTCGTGGGGGATCTCGTGGCCGGCGGCCGCCAGTGAACGCCGGTAGATGGCCACCGCCTCGTTCACGCTGCCCAGGTGGATCATCTCGCCGTGATCGAGGACCACGGCCCGGTCGCACAGGTGGCGAACCATCTCGGGGGAGTGGGTGACGAGGCAGATCGTCCGCCCCGCGGCCTGGAAACCGCGCACCCGTTCGATGCACTTGCGTTGGAAGGCCTCGTCGCCCACGGCGAGGACTTCGTCGATCAGCAGGACGTCCGGTTCGACGTTGACGGCCACGGCGAACCCGAGCCGGGCGTACATGCCGGAGCTGTAGTGCTTGACCTGGGTGTCGATGAACTCCTCGAGACCGGCGAAGGCCACGATGTCGTCGAACATTTCGTCGATACGGGCCTTGGGGAATCCGAGGATCGAGCCGTTGAGATACACGTTCTCCCGACCGGTCAGGTCCGGGTGGAAGCCGGCGCCCAGTTCGAGGAGGGCCGAGAGTCGTCCCCGCACCCGCACTATCCCCTCGCTGGGTCGGATGGTGCCGGCAACGCACTTGAGCAGGGTGCTCTTACCCGACCCGTTGTGGCCGAGGATGCCGAAGGTCTCACCCACCTTCACGTCGAAGCGGACGTTGCTGAGGGCGTCGAAGGTGTCGGTGGTGGAACGGCGGAAGGTGAGCACCCGTTCCTTGAGGGTCTTGGACGGTTCGGAGTGCTTGCGGAACGTCTTGGTGACGTCCACCACCTCGATGGCGGCCGGTCGGGTGTCGAGCGCGGCCTCGGGGCTGGCGCCGTTGGTGGCGGTCTGGGGGGCGTCCTGGACGGTGCCGCTCACAGTTCCTCTCCCAGGTTGGCTTCGAGACGGGTGAAGACCTTGAAGCCGAGATAGAGCAGGGCTACGGCGATGGCGCCGCCGATCCCGAGGTTGGTCAGGTACCACGAGGTGGGCCGGAGCAGCAGGGCGAAATGCTCCTCTTGGGTGGTGGCCGGGACGTTGGTGGGGTTGTAGACGGTGCGTTGGAAGGTGGTGACCACCGGGATCATCGGGTTGAGCATGGCCAGGCGTTCCGCGCCGGGGCCGAACTTGTCGATCAGGCCCCGGCCCATGAAGTCGTAGGCGTACACGATCGGGGTGAACCAGAACCAGGTGAGCAGCCCGAGCTCGAGGAAGTGCTGTACGTCCCGGTAGTAGACGTTCAGGCTGGACAGCAGCAGACCGAGACCGGTGGCCAGGATCAGGGTGACCGCCAGGGCGGGCAGGGTGAGCCACAGCAACCGCCACTCCGGCGCCTGACGGAAGATGATCAGGCCCACAGCGAGGATGGTGAGCTGGAAGAAGAAGGTGATCAGATTGGCCCCGATGGCGGCCAGGGGCAGGATCTCGCGGGGGAACCACACCTTCTGCACCAGGGGACCGTTCCCGGTGATGGACGTCGTGGCCGCGGTGAGGCCCACCTGGAACAGGTTGAACGCCAGCAGCCCCGACAACAGCAGCAGCCCGTAGCGGGGCACCGTGGACCGCAGCACGAGGCCGAAGACCACGCTGAACACCGCCAGGTACAGCAACGGGTTCAGCAGGGTCCAGAAGAACCCGAGGATGCTGTCTTTGTACTTGACCTTCAGTTCCCGGCGGACGAGGTTGCCGAGCAACTCCCGGTAGTTCCAGATGTCATGGACCCGCCCGATGAAGTTGGGTGGACGGTTGCCGTTCTCCAGTAGTGGTGGCAGGTCGTCTCGACGCAGCGCAGTCATGAGAGCTTCAGGCTACTGGTGACCGGGCCGTACGGGGTTCCACCACCAACCTGGTGAGGGGTGCGGGTTCGGACGGTTGGCCGCGGCGGTCCAGCACCCGTTCCAGGACCGGGAGCAGGAACGGCATCCTCCGGGCCCGGATGGCGAGATCCCAGACCGGCTCGAACTTCTTCCATCCGGCCGAATAGGCCACATGACGGGCCGTTCCGGCCAGGGTCGGCTTGGTGCCGGCGCCCCGCAGGATCGACCCCCACCGGTAGAACGAGTCGTAGGCACCCCAGTAGCCGGCCTCCAACTCGTCGGCGGTCATGCCCCGGGGTCGGTACACCACGTGGCGGGTGTCATAACGGTCCCAGTCGTGGTGCAGCAGACGCCCCTCGGCCTCCATCCGGCGGTACAGCCCGGTTCCCGGGTACGGGGTCATGATGTGGAACGTGGCCGTCTCGATGCCCTGGTCGACAGCCCACGCCACGGTGCGGTCGAACACGTCGGGCCCGTCGCCGTCCATACCGAACACGAAGCTGGCGTTGACCATGATCCCCAGACCGTGGAGCCGGCGGATGGCCTCGGCGTAGTCGTGGCCCAGATTGTGTCCCTTGGCGTGGAGCGACAGGTTGTCGGGGCTGAGGGTCTCGAACCCGACGAACAGGGACCGCAGCCCGGCGTCGGCCGCCCGCTCGATCAGATCGTCCTGGAGGACCGACCGGACGGTGGCGGCCGCCTGCCACACCCGACCGGCCCCGGTCAGGCCGACGAACAGCTCCCGGGCGAACCGGCGGTGGCCCAGGATGTGGTCGTCGAGGAAGTACAGGTGCCGCCCGGGGAGCCGGTCGATCTCGGCCAGGGCGTCGTCCACCGGTTGGGTGTAGAAGCCGCGGCCGCCGGTGAAGAAGGCGTCGCGGTAGCAGAAGTCACAGGCGTGGGGGCAGCCGCGGGTCACGACCAGCGAGTTGGGGACCAGGTACCGGTGCCGCTTGATCAGGTCCCGCCGCACCGGCGGCGCCCCTACCAGGGTGCGCTCGGTGGACTGGTAGCGGGGCTCGGGACGTCCGGCGGCCAGGTCGGCCAGGAACCGGGGCCAGGTGTCGTCCCCCGGGCCGAGGAAGACATGGTTGGCGTGGGCGGCGGCCTCGTCGGGCCGTGAGGTGGGGTGCAGGCCGCCGAGCGCCACCCGCACCCCGAGGCGCCGGTAGTGGTCGGCGATCTCATAGGAGCGGCGGGCCGAGGTGATGTACACCTCGATCACCACCAGGTCGGGCCGCTCGTCGGCCTCGGTCTCGAGGCGGAGGGGCTCCACGTGCTCGTCGCACAGCTCGATCTCGTCCGCCGGGTCGCAGTGGGCGGCCAGGGCGGCCAGCCCGAGCGGGGGGACCAGGGAGTACTTGATCGGCCGGTACCCCGGGGCGGTGGCCTCGCTGAGCGCCGGCAGGATCATCTTGATGCGCATGGATGCCAGTGTGGACCGCACTGAACGATTGTTCAAGGCAGTTGTTCAGTGCAGTTGTTCAGTGCAGTTGTTCAGTGCAGTTGTTCAGGGCTGGGCGCGGTAGTCTCCGGCCATGGCCAAACCCGGTCCCCGACCCTCCGCGATCGACGCTGCCACCGGGGCCGAGGCTGGGGATGAGCCGGGCGGGAACGCCGCCGACCGGGCCCGGGCACGCCTGGTCGGCGCCGCGGTGACCGTCCTGGCCCGCGACGGCTTCGCTCACGCGAGCGCCCGGGCCATCGCGGCGGAGGCGGGTGGGGCCAACGGTCTGATCTACTACCACTTCGGTTCGATGGACCGCCTGCTGGCCGCCACCGCCCGAGTCCTGGCCGAACGGGGCACCGCCCGCATCAAGGCCGGTCTCGGCGGCGACGACGCCACCCGGCTATGGCCCGACCGCCTGGCCGAGGTGATCCGGTCCGAGGCCGAGGGCGACGACGGTCGGGCCGTGTTGGAGCTCCTCGTCGGCGCCCGCACCTCACCCACCCTCCAGGCCGAGATCTCGGCGGTGATCGGTGACGCCCTCGGTTTCATCGCCGCCGAGTTGCGCCCCGTGGTGTCGGGTAGCCCCGTGGTCGGGGTGGTGCCGCCCGAACTGATGGCCGATGTGGCCGGCGCCGCCTTTCTGGGCCTGGCCGTCCTGCTGCAGAACGGCCGCGACGTCGACATCGACCGTCTGGCCACCACGGTGGCCGCCGCCCTCGCCCTGTCCGGCTGGTCACCGGGCTGAGCGGCCGGTCCGGGTTACGCCGCCGGGTCGGTCGGAGCCGGGCGGGCCGGTCATGGCCCGGGCCTGCGCCGCTGGGGCCGGGCGGGTTGTCCCGCAAGAGTGGGCCCGGTCAGGGGCGGGCCGGTTCCCCGGGAGTGGGGGCGGCCGCCCATAGGGCGTTGGTCAGCTCCTCGGCGGCGCTGGACGGTGACCGGTCTCCCGAGCCGATGGCGGCCACCAGTTCCCGGCGACGGGCTTCGATCCCGGGGACCTGCCGAGCCCGGGTCCGCAGGGTGTGGTCGAACTCGGCCTCGAACTGGCGGACGGCCTGGTCGGCCCGGAGCCCGGCCAGCCGGCCGTCGGCCCGGAGCCGCCGGTGGAACGAGGTGATCGCCTCCCACAGCTCGTCGAGGCCGGCCCCGGTGTAGGCCGAGCAGGTAAGCACGGCCGGCTCGAGGCCCGGCCACTTGGGCCGCACCAGGCCGAGGGCGTGCCGATAGTCGGCGGCAGTGTGGCGGGCCTGGTCGGCCAGGGCGCCGTCACACTTGTTGACCGCCACCACGTCGGCCAGCTCCATCACCCCTCGCTTGATCCCCTGCAGTTCGTCGCCCCCGCCCGGGGCCACCAGCAGGACGAACACGTCGGAGATGTCGGCCACCGCCGTCTCGGCCTGACCCACCCCCATCGTCTCGATGATGATCACGTCGAACCCGGCCGCCTCGCACAAGAGCATGGCGTCTCGGGTGCGGCGGGCGATCCCCCCGGTGAGACCCCCCGACGGGGACGGGCGGATGAACACCTCGGGCCGGTTCGACAAGGCCCCCATCCGAGTCTTGTCGCCCAGGATCGACCCGCCGGTCCGGTTGCTGGACGGGTCGACGGCCAGCACGGCCAAGCGCAGGCCCTGCTCCACCAGCCGCAGCCCGAAGGCGTCGATCAGGGTGCTCTTGCCCACCCCGGGCGTGCCGGTGAACCCGATGCGCACGGCACCGCCGGTGTGGTCGAGTACCCCGTCCACCAGGTCGGCTGCGGCGGCCCGGTCCCGGGGTCGGGTGGACTCCACCAGGGTGATGCCCCGGGCCAGGGCGCGGCGCTCCCCGGCCACGATCCGTCGGGCCGCGTTCGCTTCGGCGGAGCCGGTCATACCGCCGGTCAGGACCGCGGGATGAGGTCGAGGACGTCGGCGGCCGCGGCCGGGATGTTGGTGCCCGGGCCGAACACGGCGCCCACCCCGGCGGCGTTCAGCATGTCGTAGTCCTGGGGGGGAATCACCCCGCCCACGACCACCACCACGTCCGGGGCGCCCGCCTTGGCCAGCTCGGCGATCAGCTCCGGGACGAGGGTCTTGTGCCCGGCCGCCTGGGACGACACACCGACCACGTGCACGTCGTTGTCGACCGCGTCGCGGGCCACCTCGGCCGGGGTCTGGAACAGGGGGCCGATGTCCACGTCGAAGCCGAGGTCGGCGAAGGCGGTGGCGATCACCTTGGCCCCACGGTCGTGGCCGTCCTGGCCCATCTTGGCCACCAGGATCCGGGGTCGGCGGCCCTGGTCGGTGGCGAACTCCTCGATCTTGGCCACGATGGCGGCGAAGTCCTCGTCGCCATCGTAGGCGGATCCGTACACCCCGGAGATGGTACGGGTCTCGGCCACGTAGCGCCCGAACACCGCCTCCATGGCGGCCGACATCTCGCCCACGGTGGCCCGGGCCCGGGCGGCCGCCACACAGGCGGCCAGGAGGTTGCCGGAGCCCTTGGCCGCCTCGGTCAACGCGGCCAGGGCGTCGGCGCAGGCCTGCTCGTCGCGCTCGGCCCGCACCCGGGTGAGGCGGGCGATCTGGGCCTCGCGCACCGCGGTGTTGTCGATGTCGAGCACGTCGACCTGCTCGGCGTCGTCCACCGCGTACCGGTTGACGCCCACCACCACCTCCTCGCCCCGGTCGATCCGGGCCTGGCGGCGGGCGGCCGCCTCCTCGATGCGCAGCTTCGGCATCCCGGAGGCGATGGCCTTGGTCATGCCGCCCAGGTCCTCCACCTCGGCGATCAGGGCCCTGGCCCGGTCGGCCAGGGCGGCGGTGAGCGACTCCACGTAATAGCTGCCGGCCAGGGGATCCACGGTCCGGGTGATACCGGACTCGTCGGCCAGGATCAGCTGGGTGTTGCGGGCGATTCGGGCGCTGAACTCGGTGGGCAGGCCGAGCGCCTCGTCGAAGGAGTTGGTGTGCAGGCTCTGGGTGCCCCCGAGCACGGCCGCCATGGCCTCGACCGTGGTGCGGATCACGTTGTTGTAGGGGTCCTGCTCGGTGAGCGACACCCCCGAGGTCTGGCAGTGGGTGCGCAACATCGACGAGCGGGGATCCTGCGGATCGAACTGGGCCATCAGCTCCGACCACAACAGGCGGGCGGCCCGCAGCTTGGCCACCTCCATGAAGAAGTCCATGCCGATCCCGAAGAAGAACGACAGCCGCCCGGCGAAGGCGTCCACCCCTAGCCCCTGGGCCATCGCCGCCCGCACGTACTCCACCCCGTCGGCCAGGGTGAAGGCCAGTTCGACGTCGGCGGGAGCACCGGCCTCGAGCATGTGGTAACCGGAGATCGAGATCGAGTTGAACCGCGGCATGTTCTCCGCGGTGTAGGCGATGATGTCGGCCACGATCCGCATGCTCGGCTCGGGCGGGTAGATGTAGGTGTTGCGGACCATGAACTCCTTGAGGATGTCGTTCTGGATGGTCCCCGCCAGGTCCTTGGTGGCCACCCCCTGCTCCTCGCCGGCCACGATGTAGCAGGCCATGATGGGCAGCACGGCGCCGTTCATGGTCATGGACACCGTCATCTTGTCGAGCGGGATCCCGTCGAACAGGATCTTCATGTCCTCGACGGAGTCAATAGCCACGCCCGCCTTGCCCACGTCCCCGGTGACCCGTTCGTGGTCGGAGTCGTAGCCACGGTGAGTGGCCAGGTCGAACGCCACCGAAAGGCCCATCTGGCCGGCGGCCAGGTTGCGGCGGTAGAAGGCGTTGGACTCCTCCGCGGTGGAGAATCCGGCGTACTGGCGGATCGTCCACGGCCGGTTTGTGTACATCGTGGTGCGGGGGCCCCGCACGTAGGGCGGTTTCCCGGGTTGGGATCCGAGGTGGTCCATCCCGGCCAGGTCGTCGCCGTCGTAGTACGGCTTGACCGGGATGCCCTCGGGCGTGTCGACGATCAGGTCGGCCGGATCACGGCCCTTGAGCTCGGCTCGGGCGTCCTCGGCCCACTGGGGGTCGAGCTGGGGGGCGGTGTGTCCGTTGGACTGCTCGCTGCTCACGGGCCCTGATTGTAGGGAACCGCCTCGAAATGGGCGAGAGCGAAGGTCGGGGCCGGTGTCGTGGCGCCGCCAGGCGGCCGTCGATCCGGGATCACGGGCGGCCGTCCGGGTTCCGGCCGGGGCAAGTGGGCGACCCCGGTCAGGTGTCGTCATCGGGCGCTCCGGCGGGGCCGGTAGGGTCGCTACCGTGCCCGGACGATCCGCCCCGCTCCGACTCGGATTCGAGGCCACGTCCTTGCTCGGCGCCCGCTCCGGGGTGGGGATGATGGCCACCGCCGTACTCGAGCGCCTGGCCGTCCGACCCGATCTGGAGGTCACCGGGATCGTTGTGTCGTGGCGGGGGCGCGGAGCACTGTCCGACGCCGTCGGCCCGGACGTGGTGGTGGCCGAGCAGGCCCTGGCCTTCCCGGCCCGGCTGGCCCACCGGGCGTGGACCCGTCTCGACCGGCCCCGGGTCACCGGGTTCGACGTCGTCCACGGCCCGAACTTCGTGGTGCCCCCGGCGCCAGGGGCCGCCGAGCTGGTCACCGTGCACGACCTCGGTCCGTGGCGGTTCCCCGAACTGGTCGACCGGCACTCCGCCGCTTACCCCCGCCTGCTCGCCGCGGCTCTCGAGCGGGGCGCTCACGTGCACGTGGTGTCCCGGTTCGTGGCCGAGGAGGTCCGCAGCCTCATCGGAGTGCCCGCCGAACGGATCCATCTCGTCCCCAACGGATTCGATCTTCCCGCCGGCGGTGACGGCCAACGGGGACGGGTCCGGGTCGGCGGCCCGTACGTGCTGGCCATGGGCACCATCGAGCCCAGGAAGGACCTGCCCACCCTGGTGGCAGCCATGGACGACGTGTGGTCGGTCTATCCCGGGCTACGACTGGCCGTGGCCGGGGGAGCGGGCTGGGGAATCGAGGTGTTCGACGCCGCCGTGGCCCGCTGCGCCCGGCCCGAGCAGGTGCTCAAGCTCGGGTACGTCGGCGACCGGGACCGGGCCGATCTGCTCGCCGGAGCCGCCTGTCTGGCCTTCCCGTCGATCTACGAAGGGTTCGGGCTGCCCCCGCTGGAGGCCATGGCGGCCGGGATTCCCGTTGTGGCCAGCACCGCCGGGGCCCTGCCCGAGGTGTGCGGCGACGCCGCCCTCCTCGTGCCCCCAGGTGATGCGGCCGGGTTCGCCGCTGCCATCGTCGCCGTCATCGACGACCGGGAGCGCGCCGACACTCTGGTGGCGGCGGGCCGGGACCGGATCACCCAGTTCTCCTGGGACGACAGCGCGGCCCGACTGGCCGCGCTGTACCACCGGCTCGCCGCCGATCGGTAACCCGACCACCGGCCGGCTCCCGGGGGGGTCGGGCACGTCCGGGATCGGTCGGTCGGAGCCCGTGGGGTGGGTGTTTGTGGATTCATCCACCTGGATGTCACACAGAATGTCTAGGGTCGAACGCATGTTCGATACAGCTCATTCTGGGGAGTCCGGTACCGACGGCGGTGGAGGCCCTGTTGGCGGTGACGGCGATGGCGGCGATCTCGCTGGCAGCGGTGATCTCGCTGGTGGTCGTGATCTCGCTGGCGGCGGTGAGGGGCGGGGCTGCGTCCCTTCTCCGTCTGGGGCGGGGGCGGTTCGGGGCTCGGCATTGGTGGAGTGGTTGGCGTCGGTACCGCCGGGCCCGGAGTTGGCCACGGCGTTGGCCGGCCTGGAACGTGGCGACTTGAACGGCCACGAGCTGGTGGCGGTGGCCGGGGCCCGGTGGCGGTTGATCGCCCATCAGCACGCGGAGCTGGCCGCTGATGTGGTCGATTTGGCCCATTGTCCGGCCGGTGGGCCGGACGCGCCGGCCGTCCGTGGGGGGCTCGATGCTCCGGATACGACGGTCGACGAGCTTCGTCTGGCGTTGACCATGACCAGACACGCGGCCGGGGTCCTGGTCGACGTGGCGCTGGCGCTGGATGAACGGCTGCCCGGGGTGGGGGATCTGCTGCGGGAGGGTCGGGTCGATTGGGCCCGGGTCCGGGTGATGGTCGACACCACCCGGGAGTTGGATGCGGATACGGCCCGCTCCGTGGTCGATCAGGTGTTGGGTCGTGCGTCGGGGCTGACCACGGGAGAGCTTCGTTCTCGTCTGGCTCGGATGGTGATCAAGGCCGACCCCGAGGGCGCGGCTCGTCGTCGGCGGGAGGGCCTGGCCGAACGCCGGGTCACCGGCCGGCCGAATCCGGATGGCACGGGGAACCTGGTGGGTGCGAACCTGCCGGGGGAGCGGGTGGCCGCGATCATGAGGCGCCTGACCGAACTGGCTCGCCAGCAAACCCGGGCCGAGGGCGATACCCGCGGTATCGACCAGATCCGGGCCGATGCCCTCCTCCAACTCCTCGACCCCGCCCACCCTGGCCAACACCACACCGTCAGCCCCGACACCGACTGGTCCGGCCCCGACGCGCCCGTCCGTACCACCGGTGCCCGTGGGCCCGATGGTTCCGAACGGGCCCGTGATCTTGGCGACTCGGGCACGTCGCGTGGCTCCATCGGGGGTCGTGGCCCGGCCGGCTCGCGTAGGTCCGCCGGGCTCGGTGGTCAGGGCCCTCGTGGCGGGCCTGGCGTTTCGACCGGGTCCGGCGGCGCCGGTGGGCGGGGCTCTCGTAGCGGCCCATCGACTTCGCCCGGCGGACCCGATGATCTGCGTGGCCGCCCCGGCCCATCGAGTTCGCCCGGCGGACCGGCCTGCCCGGGCGATCCGGCCTGCCCGGCACCCGACGGTGCCGCACCCGACGATGCCGCACCCGACGATGCCGCACCCGATAGTGAGGCCCCGGGGGCTGGGCTCGCCGGACGGCGGGGGCGGATCGACATCCGCATCGATCTCGCCACCCTCATCGGCCTCACCGACCGACCCGCCCACATCATCGGCTGGGGCCCCGTCCTCGCCGACATCGCCCGCCAGATCGCCCTTGCCCCCACCGCTGACCAGCGGTGGGTCTACACCATCACCCACCCCGACACCGGCGTCGTCCTCGGCACCGGCACCACCAGACGCCGCCCCAACGCCCGTCAGGCCCGTCACGTCACCAGTAGCCAGCCCACCTGTCGCTTCCCCGGCTGCCAAGCGCCCGCCACCGCATCCGACATCGACCACATCTACCCCTACGCCGACGGCGGCCCCACCCTCACCCACAACCTCATGCCCCTCTGCCGCCACGACCATCAGGTCAAACACGCCCCCGGCTGGACGATGACCGCCACTCCGGACGGCCACACCTGGACCACGCCTCACCACCACACCTACACCGCCCCGACCGAGCATGACCCCGACGACCACGGTCCGAAACCCGGCCCCCGACCAGGCGGGTAGGCGGGCGTTCCTCTCGCCGCACAGGCCCAGAGCCAGATCGAGGCGTCGGCCCGGCCCGGAAGGGGGGTCGCCAACCCGTGCCCGTCTGGGTCCGACTCCGGCCGGGACATCCCCGCCGCGCCCGGGGCCGAGCGGTCGCCGTCGGTCGCCGCCCCGGCGCATGACCAGCATGTGAACGCCCGGTCCCCACTCCAGTCGCCGGGGGGACCGCCGATAGGGTCGGGCCATGGCTCAGATCATGCACGCCCAACAGGGGTCCACCAAGCGGCTGGTCATCATCGGCGGCGGACCGGGCGGGACATCGTGTGCCACCTACGCGGCGAGGTTCGGGGCCGAGGTGACCCTGATCGAGCGCGACGTGATCGGTGGGGCCGCCCACCTGCTCGACTGCATCCCGTCCAAGGCCATGATCGCTACCGGTGGTGCCATCTCCCAGATGATGCACGCCACCGAGATGGGCCTGGCCCGCGTCGACGTCGAGGTCGACTTCGATGCTCTCCGGGCCCGGATCTCCGACATCGAGGGTCGCCTCGAGAGCACCGTCACCGATCTGCTGGCCAGCCAGCGCGTACGCCTCATCGGGGGGACCGGTCGCCTCCTCGGACCCCACCAGGTGGAGGCCACCCACGCGGACGGCACCGTCGAGGTGCTCGATGCGGACGTGATCGTGCTCTCCACCGGCAGCCGGCCCCGTATCCCGGACTGGGCCCCGATCGACGGCGTGCGGGTGTTGACCACCCGTGACGCCTACCCACCCCCGGAGCTGCCCACCCACCTGATCGTGGTCGGCTCCGGGGTCACCGGCGTGGAGTTCGTCCACATGTTCAACTCGTTCGGTTCCGCTGTGTCGCTCATCGTAAGCCGCCAGCAGGTCCTGCCGGGCAAGGACCCTGAAGTGGCCGCTGTGTTGGAGCAGAGCTTCCTCGACCGGGGCGTCAAACTGCTGATGGGGGCCCGGGCCACCGCCATCACCGCCACCGACGACGGGGTGACCGTCGATTGTGACGATGGTCGTCGGGTCACCGGCAGCCATGTTCTGCTGGCCATCGGTTCCATCCCCAACTCCGAGCACCTGGGTCTGGAGAACGCCGGGGTCAAGCTCGACGGCGGATACGTGGTGATCGACCACAACTGCCGGTCCAGCGTGCCGCACATCTACGCCGCCGGTGACCTTTCGGGCAAGCTGCCCCTGTCCTCGGTCGCCTCCACCCAGGGCCGCAAGATCGCCGAGCACGCCATGGGGCTCCATGTCGGTCCCCACCGACATCTCGACTACGACAAGGCCGCCTCGGCCATCTTCACCGACCCGGAGATCGCCGACGTCGGCTTGGCGGAGGCTGACGCCTTCGCCGAGGGCCGCAAGATCCGGGTCACCAAGGTGCCGTTCTCGGTGTCGGCCAAGGCCCTGATCAACAACGACTCTCGGGGGTTCGTGAAGATCGTGTCCGACCCGGCCACCGGGGTGGTGCTCGGCGGCTCGATCGTCGGCCGCCACGCCGCCGAGCTCATCTCGGTGCTAGCGCTGGCCGTCTCGGCCGGACTGACCGTGACCGACCTGGTCGAGTCCTTGTTCGTCCACCCGGCTCTGGCCGAGGTACTGGGCGAAGCAGCCGAGTGACCCTCGGGGCCGCCCGCGGCGCGGGCGTGGTCGGTGATAGCGACCGAGGGGCCGGCAGCGGCCGGTGATGGCGGCGACCCGCGACCCGCCAATGGGCCTCGAGCTCCACCGGCCGGGCCGCCCGCGGTCAGGTGGAACGGCTCGGCTCCGGCAGTTGGAGGCCCACGTCGGTCGACCAGAAACCACGGGGGGCCACCAGGTAGTCGATCAGATACTCCATCTGGGGGGCCCAGCGGGCCCGGATCGCCAGGGCCCTGTTCCGCGCCTCCTCAATCGGGAGGAGTTCGAAGCCGTGGTCGGCGAGCTCCCGGTATAGGTCGTCGAACAGGTCGGTGCCGTCCGGTCGGGGTTTCCGGTCGGCGGCCGCCGACCGGAAGGCGGTCAGGTCGACGCCGTCGGTGAGCTCCTCGAACAGGGCGATGGCGCGGCGTAGGAACCAGTACGACTCGTGGCGACCGGACGCCCCGACGATGATCTGGGCGTGGACGGCGGCGTCGCAAAGCAGCCCGAGCGCGGTGACCCAGTTCTGGCGGCGGTCGTGGGAGCGGAACAGTTGGAGCAGTGGCATGGTCGAATGGGTCTCGAGGATTCCGGCCACCCACTCCTCCCATTCGGCCATCCGGGCGTTGACCCGGGCCGGATCCGCGTCGGGTGCCCAGGCCATGACCAGATGGGTGGGCGTGATCCGGTCGTCGGAACCGTCGTCCAAGGTCATCAGCTTCCGTTCCCGGGCCGAGTACTCCCCGTACATGGTGGGCAGGTAGCCGATCACGAGGGCCACGGTCACGACCCCGGAGAACGCCTCCATGACGGCGCCGATCCTCGGCAGCTCGGCCGAGGGGAGCACCTCCCCGAACCCGACGGTGAAGTACACGACGCCCGAGTAGTACAGGGCGGTCGACAGGCTCGAAGCACCGGCCACGTCCCCGACCGCCCACCAGATCAGGCCGAACCCGACGATCTGGAGCGCCGACCACATCGCCAGCCAGATCAGCACCAGCAGGGGCCCGAAGGAGGCCAGCACCCGCTCCCTACCGGCCGATGTTTCCGACATCCGCCGGGCCACGTGCCGCACCACCTGGAACAGGCTGAGCCCGATCATCTGGGACGGCCACCACTTCGCTGCCGACACCGATGTGGTGACGAGGGTGTTGAGCAGATCGGCGACGGCGAAGCCGACCAGGGCGACCCCGGCCACCAGGGCCAGGACCGTCATATCGGGCCGGGCGCCACGGTCAGGTGATCACGGCGACGATATCGCCGCCACTCACCGAGTCGCCGGCCGAAACCTTGATCTCAGACACCGTGCCCGCCTTCTCGGCCACCACGTTGTTCTCCATCTTCATGGCCTCGAGCACGAGGATGGTGTCGCCGGCGGCCACCTCGTCGCCCTCGGAGGCGACGATCTTGACCACGGTGCCCTGCATGGGAACCACCACGTTGCCCGAACCACTGCCGGCCACGGCACCCGCCGCCGAGGTCCGCCGCTTGGGCCGGCGTGCCCCGCCACCCCGCCCGGAGGGCGCGGCAAGCTGGGATTCTGGCACCCACATGCTCACGGCAAACCGCTTGCCGTTGACCTCGACGTCGACGTCCCGCTTGACCTTCGGCTCCGGCTCCTCCCCGTCCTCGGCCGCGGCCTCGGTGGGCGCCTCCACCCCTGACAGGTCGAGCACCTCCTCCACCCACTTGGTGGAGTGCTCCACGTTGGCGAAGTCGTCAGCGGCCAGGATGGCCACGTCGGCGGGGATGGTGGTGGCGATCCCGCCGACCTCCATCTCGTCCAGGGCCCGCAGGGTCCGGGCGATGGCGGTGGGCCG
>JBKECK010000004.1:0-74118 GCA_047974625.1 Acidimicrobiales bacterium | reverse complement strand
CTCACCAGCCTGGAGATCAGGGAATAGAAGCATCGCAGCGCGGCCACCTCGACATGGTCCATCGGCTCGCCGTCGATGGGAAGGGCGAGTCCGTGTTGGAGCCTCGCCTCGTCACCCCCAACCGGTCCAGTTCCACCGCCAACGGCATCAGCCACGCCCAGCAAGGCGCCATCACAGTGAGGACGTGATCGTGCTCAACGAACATGTCGCCATCCCCGTCGCTCGTGCTCATTCAGGGTGGCGCTCAACAGCCCTCGCCTCCGGCGCGAAGCCCCGCAAGACCAAAGGTCCCGAGCATGCCACTGACGGTGGGTTGCTGCCGGCGATCGCCTACCTGCGGGTCTCGACCAAGGACCAGGCCACCCGCAACGGCCTCGAAGAAGGACTCTCGATCCCCGCCCAGCGTGAAGCCGCGCAACGCAAAGCCGACCAGCTCGGGGCGGTGATCGTCAAAGAGTTCATCGAGCCCGGCGAGTCCGCCAAGACCGCCAGGCGTCGGGCGTTGCAGGAAATGCTCGACTACATCGCCACCAACCCGGTGCAGTTCTGCATCATCAACAAGGTCGACCGGCTCGCCCGTAACCGCCTCGATGACGCGATCATCCACTCCACCCTGCGCGGGGCGAACACGCAGCTCGTCTCGGTCACGGAGAACATCGACGAGACCCCCTCGGGGATGCTCATGCATGGCATCCTCGCCTCGATGGCCGAGTTCTACTCTCTCAACCTCGCCCAAGAAGTCCTCAAAGGCATGACGCAGAAAGCCACCATCGGCGGCACCCCCACCAAGGCACCGCTCGGCTACCTCAACGTCCGCACCACCGACGCCAAAGGCCACGAGATCCGAGACGTCGAGATCGACCCCGACCGGGCCGACCTCATCAAGTTCGCGTTCACCTCCTACGCCGGCGGCGACTGGACCCTCTCCTCCCTGGTCAAGGAGTTGGAAGCGCGGGGGCTGACCACGAGGCAGACTCCGAACCGGCCCGCGAAACCACTGACCACGACCGGGCTGCACAAGATCCTCACCAACCCCTACTACCAAGGCACCGTCACCTTCCGAGGCATCACCTACGACGGCGCCCACCAGCCCCTCATCGACTCCGAAACCTGGCTGCGCGTCCAAACCAACCTCGACGAGAAGAACAAGCGAGGCGACCGGCCACAGAAGTACGACCACTACCTCAAAGGCAGCCTCTACTGCTCGTGCGGAGCCAAGCTCATGATCGAACGCCCCCGCGACAAGACTGGCGACCGGTACGAATACTTCACTTGCAGCGGACGGCGCAGGAAGAAGGGCTGCACGCGCACCGCCGTCCACGCCCCACGCATCGAGCAACAGATCGAAGCGACCTACGGCACCAACGCCCTCACCAGCCACCAAGCCGAACGGGTCCGCCAGGTGTTGCACCTGGTGTTCGACAAGCTCGAAGCATCCAGCAGCGACGAACGCTCACTGCTGGAAACGCAGAAGGGCAAGCTCGACGCCGAACGCCTCAAACTCGTCCAAGCCCACTACGCCGACGCGATCCCGCTCGACCTCCTCAAAACCGAGCAAGACCGCATCCGCGCCAGTCTCGAAGCCATCACCCACCGGCTCGACAACCTCACCAGCACCTACGCCGATGCCCGAACCGGCCTGGACCAGATCATCGACATCCTCACCGACCTCGACGACCTCTACGCCAAAGCCGAACCCGCTGAACGCCGCATCCTCAACCACGCACTCTTCAAGCGCATCACCATCGACGAAGAGGAACACGTCAGCTACGAGCCCACAGACGTCGTTGCAGGGGTCTTCGCACACCTCAACACGGAAGTCCCAGACACCCTCACTGCAGAAACAAACCTGCCCCGCGATCACGCGGGGCAGGTTTCGAATTTCTCTACTTACGTGGAGCTGATGGGAATCGAACCCACGACCCCCTGCTTGCAAAGCAGGTGCTCTAGCCAACTGAGCTACAGCCCCGGAGCCGCCCAGCGTATCGGTGCCGGCAGGCCGCTGGCCCCGACGATGCCCGCCTGCTCGGAGGACGAACCCTGTGGGTGTGGATCAGACTGGTCGTCGCTCGGCCCGGCCGGTGAGGCGTTTGCACATGGCCCACGCCAGGCCCCGCCCTCGACGCCGGACGAGCTCGGTGTTGGGGCCGGTCCAACCACTGTCCAGCGTGGTATCGAGGATCTCGAGCCACCGATCGAACAAGGCCTCGTCGAAGGGCTCGGCCTCGTGTAGCCAACGGTGGGCTGCGATGACGTCGTCGCCCGACTGGTGCGGGTCGCCCAGCACCACCCCGGCCCAGAAGGCGGTCAGCAGCCGGGTGTGAGCGTGCCAGTCGACCCGGGCGATGGTGTGAAACCACACGTGGAATCGCTCGTCCTGGGCGATGTCCCGGTAGAAGCGGATGACGAACTCGGCCACCTCGCTGCGGTCGTCGAGGTCCCGCCCCCGGTGCGGTCCGGGCTGGCCGCTACCCATGACGCCCGGATTTCTTCAGCTCCACGGTAGAAGATTACCGGTTCGGGCGTCAGCGGACGGACTCCGTCAGAAATCCGGGGTTCGTCGGCCCGTTCCCCCCTTCGCTGTCACAGGCCATCATCATGATGGGGGTATGGCGGAATTCGTGGATCTGGCGATGGTTGTGGCGGAGGGGATGGCGTGGCTGCGGAGGGCCGGTCCGCCCTCGCGTTCCGGTCCACCTGGCGCCGTGCCGGCGGTCTCCGGGCTCGGTGATACCGATACTGCGGAGCGGGCCGAACGGGTCGAGGGGCTGCTGGGATGCTGTGAGCAGCTACGCAGGGAGCTGGCGGGATGGGAACACGTTCTGGTGGTGGAGGCCGATGGATTGGCTGCTCGGGGCGGTCCCGGTGTCCAGCCGGAGGATGTGCTGGCGCGCCGTGGGGTGTCCGGTTCCGAGGCCGGCCGTCGGGTCAACCGTCACCGGGCCACCGAAGGCCTCGCCGCCACCAGCGGCGCGGTCCGTTCCGGACGGGCCAATCCGGAGTGCCTGGATCGTCTCGCCGCCGCCCGCAAGGATCTGGAGGGTTCGGTCGAACTCGCGGCCTTCGCCGCTCACGACGAGGAGATCGCCGATTGGGTGGTCGAGTTCTCTCCCCGAGTCTTCGCCCGTCGGGTGAACGATCTGGTCGGTCGGATCGCTCGGGACTCCGGCCGGTCGCCGAGTGAGCGGAAGCGCCGCCAGACCGAACTCCGGCTGTGGCGGGGATACGACGGGCTCGATCGGATCAGCGGCGTGCTCGATCCTGAGTCCGGTGAGATCATCCGCAACGCCCTGGAACGGGAGATGCTCTCCCTGGCCCATGACCCGACCCGCCGGGTTGACGATGACGATCACGGCGCCGCCGATCCGTCTGGCGACGGCGGCCACGATGAGAGAGCCCGCCGGCTCGACGACCACCTCCGGGTCGAAGCCCTCCGGGAGTGTCTCCTGCGGGCGTTCCAGCCGGGCGCGACCACAGCGCGGCCCCTAATCGGGATCATGATCGACGTCGATCCCCCGGGCGCAACCGGCGACGACGCCCCCGGCCGTGGGACGCGGCGGCCCACCACCGAGACGTTCAGGGGCGAACCGGTCCCGCCCGAGACGCTCCAGCGCCTCTGGTGTGGGGCGGATCTGGCCGGCATCGTGTTCAACGGGCCCACCTCGCCGATCCAGCTCGGGCGCACCGCTCGGCTGCCGAGCCCGGAACAACGGATGCTCCTCCGAGCGTGGCACACCACGTGCTCGTTCCCCGATTGCGACCGCCCGTTCGATTGGTGCCAGATCCACCACGTCCTCCCCTGGCAACAGGGGGGTCCGACCGACCCCGAGAACCTGACGCCGCTCTGCTCCCGTCACCACCACCTCGTCCACGAAGGTGGGTGGCGGATCGAGCTCCTGGCCGATCGGCGAGTGAAAGCCTTCACCCCCAAGGGCCGGTACTGGGGTGCCTCCGACCCGGACGGCCCCAGGCTCAGGTCATCCCCCGGGCGATCGGCGCGGCTAACTCGAGCCGGGGCCCGCTCCTCGCGTCGTCGGGCCAGGCCAGGTCGTCCTGAGCCGGTCGCCGTCGGGTAGGCGAAGGTCCCACCCCGAATAAAGGGTCCCACCCCGAATGATGGCCACGCGCAGGAAGAACGGAACAACGCAGTCGTCCCCCTCCCCGGCCGTTCGAGTCCGGTTGAGGGTCGGCCCTCTATCACCCGGGGCACCTCGCCCTCACCGGTTCTCGATCCCGGCCGGTGGTCGGTAGCCCGGTGCCATCGATCCGTTCCGCTCCTTCGTGAGCCAGCTCGTACCTTGACAACCGAATATCGGCCGCCGGCCGGGCAGTCGGTCGGCAAAACGGACGCCTCCACCTCCCGGTCACCGGCTTATCCGACCAGCCGGAGGTCCGGCATTTGGCCCGGTCGCATACCTGACCGGTAAGTTCGGCCTCCTTGAACGGATCCGACGGCTCTACCACGCCGCAGCCGGGCGCCCCGCAACGGGGAGGCCGGCTCTACTACGGGTGGGTTGTCGTGGGCGCGGTGTTCACCATCCTGATGGTCAGCTCCGGCCTCGGGTTCTACAACGCCTCGGTGATCCTCTCGGCCGCGGCCAAGGAGCTCGACGTACCCGTCGGCACGGTCTCCGGGGGGACGGCCATGTTCTTCGGGATCAGCGGCGTGACCGGCTTCCTACTCGCCCGGCGTATGGAGACCAGCGACATCCGCGTCTTCTACGTCGCCGGCGGGTTGCTGGGCGCCGCATCCCTCTACGGCCTCCGCATCGTCGACACCGTGGCCGAGCTGTACGTGTTCTTCGCCCTGTTCGGGATCGCGTTCGCTCTCGCCGGGCTCGTCCCGGGCACCACCCTCGTCACCCGCTGGTTTCACGAGAAGCGGTCGGTCGCCCTCTCCATCGCGTCGACCGGTCTCTCCCTCGGCGGCATCGCCATCACCCCCATCGCCGCCAACCTCATCGACGAGCGAACCATGTCCGGCGCCGGGCCCGTCCTCGCCCTGGTCTGGCTGGTCGGGGTCATCCCGATCGGGGTTCTCCTCCTCCGGTCCCGACCCGCCGACAAGGGCCTCCTACCCGACGGTGCCACCGAGCCTGCGGCGGGCAGCGGCGAATCGGTTGGCTCCGTCGCCCTGGCTGGCGCCAGTTTCGGCGAGGCCTGGCGCACCCGCTTCTTCGTCATGATGTGCGCCGCCTACGCCCTCATCTTCTTCGCCCAGGTCGGCGGCCTCGCCCACCTCTACAACCTGGCCGCCGAACGGACCGACGCCGGTACGGCGGCAACCGCCCTGTCCCTGCTCGCCCTGACCAGCGTCATCGGTCGCCTCATCGGCGGAGTCGTGGTGCTCCACACGCCGGCCAAGTCCCTGTCGGCCGGGCTCACCCTGTTCCAGGGAGTCTCCCTCATCGCCCTGGCCAACTCGTTCAGCGAGCTCAGCATCCTGGGCAGCGCCGTCATCCTCGGCATCAGTGTCGGCAACCTGCTGATGCTGCAGCCCCTCCTCCTAGCCGAGGCGTTCGGGGTGGCCGAATACTCCCGCATCTACTCCTTCAACCAGCTCTTCGGCACCATCGGCGTCGCCGGAGGCCCGGTCGCCCTCGGTCTCATCCACGACGCCGGCGACTATCGGGTGGCCTTCATGATCGCCGGCGCCGCCAGTGTTCTCGGTCTCCTCTGCCTCCTCGCCACCGGTCCCATCGCCCGGGCCCAGGCCATCTGGCAGGCCGAACCGACGTCGGCCCCGACCCTCGCCACCATGCGACCCCCGAACCCACCGACCAGCGGTCCGATCGGTCGATCCGGCCCCGCCTGATCCCGGCCCGGCCCCGGCCCGTTGCCAGGACCAACCGGTGTCCGGCCCGGCCCAAGGGGGACCAAGGCCCGACCCCTCGCCGACGGGCCAGTAGGGGGCTAGTCGCCGGTCGCCCTCGCCGACGGTGCGTCTGCCACGGCGTAGAAGCGGCCGCTTCGGGAACCCACGAAGATCCAGCCTCCCCAGACCGCCGGGGTGGACTCGATGCAGCCGTCGAGCTGGACGTTCCAGAGCGGCTCCGGCTCGACCGTCGGGTCCGTCAGGTCGAAGCCACTGAGGCCACCTCCACAGTCGGCCTGGATCAGGGTGTCGTTCACCACCACGGGTGAGCTCCACAAGGGCCCCGGCAGGCTCAGCTGCCACAGCAGATCACCCGTGTCCGCCTCCAACCCGAGCACCTCACCCTCATTGGTGGCCACGATCACCACCCCACGATGCAGCGCCGGCGTGGCCCACACCCCGGATTCCGGCAGGGCGCGGGCGGCCCGGCTCCACACCACCGGATCGGTCGGCCGGGACGGGTCGAGCTTCATGATCTGGCCCACCGCCACGGATCGGACCGTCGACCGTTCGAACTCAGACGCCACGTACAGCATCCCGTCCCCGTCGACCACCACGGTGGCGTCGGTGTCGTCGCCGGTCCAGAAGCGGAACACTCGCCCGGGGGTGTCCCCATCGTCGAGGGCGCCGAGGTCCCAGCCCTGCACCAGGCCCCCCGAGTTGGCGAAGTACACCACATCACCCGACATGGCCACCGAGCCCTCCACCGACACGTCGAGATCACCCAGGGCGTCGAGCAGGGGCTGATCCCAGGTTTCGGTGGTGAACGCCAGCTCCGGATCAACGGTGACCTTTCCGTCCGCCCCGTACCCGCGGTTGAGCTCGTACACGTAGAACCGGCCGTTCTCCCCGCCCACGATCAGTCGGCCCTGCACCACCAGGGCCGAGCCGTCCCAGTCGTCGTTCCACAGGGTCGGCTGGACGGCGTCGGCCGACAGGCTCCACAGCTCCCGGGGCCCGTCGCCATCGATGGCGAGCACATGGAACTTGTTGTCCCGGCTCCCCGAGTAGACCAACGGATACCCATCGGGATCGACGGTGACCGAACCCTTGATGATGTCGCCGGTCGTGTACGGCGGGTAGGTCTGGCCCCCCGTGGTCGGATCCAGGAAGTTGACCGCCCGGTTGTAGGCCCCGACGGCTAACCACCACGCCCCGTCCGGTCCGGCGAACACCGCCGGCTGGCCCGTCCAGCCCGTCCCGCACCACAACCGGTTCTCGCTACCCACCGCCGAGTTCGAACACCCCAACTCCACCGTCCACCGGATCCGGGGGTTGGTAGGTACCGGGCCGGCCCCGTGGAAGGTCCGGGTCGGGTTGCCCCGGAACGTGAGCAGGCCCGGGACGGCCCCCAGGTCGCTCCACGGCCGGCCCGCCGAGCGGGGATCGACCCACACCGACCCGTCGGTGATCAGCTCCACCTGCCCCGAGGGAACCCGAAGGGTGGGGGCCAGGACGTCGTCCACCCCGCTGGTCAGCTCGATCGTCTCGCTCCGCAACGGCGGCCGGACCGTGGTCGGGCCGAGCGGGGCGCTGGCCAGGTTTGCCTGCGGCCGCCCCCCACCGTCCAGGCCGAACTGGCGGATCAGGAGCAGCCAGCCCAGAGCCGCCACGAAACAGAACCCGGCCGGAACGAGCCATGACGGAAGCGGTCCCCGGCGCATCGGGGACAAGTCTGCCCGTGGATCGTCAGCCATGCACAGGCAGGCGCGGGTTCGCACCCGGACCGGACGGGGTAGCGTGGACACCCGGTCTGCATCCAGGCCGGGTATCGCGCCGCCCCGTCGGGCGGGCCAGTGAGTGTGGCCATGACCTCCCCCGACATCGATCCAACCACATCGGTGGCCCCGTTGATCCCCGATGACACGTTGTTCCCCGATGACACGTTGTTCCCCGATGACACGTTGTTCCCCGATGACACGGCGCGTCCCGAGGTGGTGGCCGAGGTGACCGGCGCCCCCCTCGCCGTGTTCGACCTGGACCGCACCCTCCACGCCGGCTCCGGACTCGGGGTGCTCGCCCGCCACGCCTTCCGGCATCGCCTGATCGGCCCGGAACGCATGGCCCGTTCGTTCGTTCACGATCTGGTGTTCCGGCGCCGGGGCTCCACGGACGACCACACCAACACCATCGCCGAACTCGCCCTCGACATGGCCGGGGGAACCACCCTCGCCGAGCTCGCCCCCGTGGTGGAGGCCACCGCCCAGCAGATCGCCTCCACCGTCCGCCCGTCGGTGCTCGACCTGCTCCGCCGCCACCAGGCCGCCGGTCACTACTGCGTGGTGTTGTCGGCCAGTCCCCAACTGCTGGTGGAACGGATCGGGGAGATCCTCGACGTGCCCTGCTCGGTGGGCACCCGGATCGAGGAGCGCAACGGCACCCTCACCGGCCGGATCATCCCACCGATGGCCTACGGTCACGGCAAGCTCGACCGGCTCCAGAGCGTCATCGGCTGGCCCGACGCCGGGGCCGAGCCCACCACCACCTACGCCTACGCCGACTCCATGTCGGACCTGCCCCTCCTCGAAGCCGTCGACGCCCCCATCGTGGTGGCCCCGGAACGCAAGCTTCGCACCCTGGCCTACGAGCGTCGCTGGCCCATCATCGACTTCTGAACCCCACCCGGCCCTCGGTCACCGGGGAAGCTGAACAACCCGGCAGTCCGGAGGCCCGATCCCCCGATCCGGAAGTCCGGGCACGTCGGCGGTGCGGGTCGAAGGTTCGCTCCTGGAGGCGCCTAGAGGCCACCCTCGGCGACCATGCGCTCGAGAGTCAGGTCGGGATGATCGGCCATGACCCGGTCCATCCAGTACTTGGACTCGAACAGGGCCAGCAGGGTGCCGTCGTCACGGGAGAGGACGTCGCAGCCGGGCAGGGCCCGCAGGCGATCGGCTGAGGCCTCGTCGGTACGGCGGGCGATGGTGAACGGGGTGGTGGTCAGCTCCGCGGTGGCCCCGAACTCGTGCTCCAACCGGTAGCCGGCCACCTCGAACTGCATGGGTCCCACCGCGGCCAGGATCGGGGCCTGATCACCGAGGTCGCGGTCGCGCAGCACCTGGATGGCCCCCTCCTCGTCGAGCTGGGTGATCCCCTTGCGGAACTGCTTGAACTTCGACACGTCCCGCACCCGGGCCCGCATGAAGTGCTCGGGGGCGAACGCCGGCAGGGCCGGGAACTCGGCCACCGGCCCGGTGTAGATGGCGTCGCCCACCCTCAGCTCGTTGGCGTTGACCAGTCCGAGCACATCGCCCGGGTAGGCGACGTCGATCGTCTCCCGGTCCTGCCCGAACACGGTCTGGGCGTACTTGGTGGAGAACTGCCGGCCGGACCGGCCCGACGTCACCATCATTCCCCGCTCGAAGGTGCCGGAGCAGACCCGGACGAAGGCGATCCGGTCGCGGTGCGCCTTGTCCATCCCCGCCTGCACCTTGAACACCAGGCCGGAGAAGGGGGCGTCCAACGCCCGGCGATTGCCGTCGGCCATCGGCCGGGGGGCCGGTGGGGGCACCAGGGCCGCCACACCGTCCAGCAGGTACCGGATCCCGAAGTTGGTGAGGGCCGAGCCGAAGAACACCGGGGTGGACTCACCGGCCAGGAACGTCTTCTGGTCGACGGTGCGGCCCACCATGTCGAGCAGTTCGGCCTCCTCGGCCGCCGTGGTCCACGACTCCCCCTCCGCCGCGAGAGCGGCTTCGGGGTCGAGGTCGGTTTCCGGAGCGATCGTGGAGCCCCGCGAGGTCCGCTCGAACCGGGTGTAGCGACCGGTCGTCCGGTCGATCACCCCCCGGAAGTCGCCGGCGTATCCGACCGGCCAGGTGGCCGGGGTCGGCTCCACCACGAGGGTTTCCTCGATCTCGTCCAACAGCTCTAGGGCGCCCTTGCCGGGCCGGTCCCACTTGTTGATCAGGGTCAGGAACGGGATCTCCCGTTCCCGGCACACCTCGAATAGCTTCAGGGTCTGCGGTTCGATGCCCTTGGCCGCGTCCAGCACCATGACGGCCGCGTCGGCTGCGGCCAGCACCCGGTAGGTGTCTTCGGAGAAGTCACGGTGGCCCGGGGTGTCGAGCAGATTCAGCACATGGTCCCGGTAGGGGAACTGGAGCACCGTCGAGGTGATCGAGATGCCCCGCTGCTGTTCCAGGTCCATCCAGTCCGAGGTGGCCGACCTCCGACCCCCCCGGGCCTTCACCGCGCCGGCCTCGACGCTGAGGGCCCCGCCGTACAGCAGGAACTTCTCGGTCAGCGTCGTCTTGCCGGCGTCGGGGTGGGAGATGATGGCGAAGGTGCGCCGCCTCGCTGCCTCGGCCTTCGGGTCAGCCACCGGGGATCAGACGGTCTCGTTCTCGGCCGAGTCGAGGTTGATGATCCCCATGCGGACCGCGCTCAGCACGGCATGGGTCAACGACTGGGCGTCCAGTTTTCGGTAAATGGCGTTCAAGTGGTTGTGCACCGTCTTCGTGGTGATCCCCAGGTAGCGGCCGGCCTGCTTGGTGCTCATGCCATCCGCGATCGCCTGGAGGATCTCGACCTGCCGGTCGGACAGCAGATCCTGGTGGTCCTGCTGTTCCTGGGCGGTGGTGAGCATCGCCCCGGCCACCGCCGGGGACAGGACCGTATCGCCCTGGGCCACCCGTAGCACCGTCTCCCGCACCTCGGCGAACGAGGTTCCCTTGGAAAGGTACGCACTGGCGCCCGCGGCGATGGCGTCACGGGTCTTGTCGATGTCGTCGTGCATGGTCAGCACCGCCACCCTGGTGTCGGGCAGCTCCCCCCGGATCTGACGGGTGGCCTCGATCCCGTCCATCACCGGCATCGACAGGTCCATCAGGACCACCTGCGGCTGGAGGACGCGGGCCAGGGCCACGGCCTCCTCGCCGGTGGCGGCCTCGCCGACGACCTCATCACCAGCTGACTCGAACGATTTCTTCAGCCCCTCCCGGAGGAGGGCGTGGTCGTCGGCCAGCAGAATCTTGATCATGGTTGTTTCACCTGTTCACATCATTTGACTGGTTTGTACGGTAATGGTCGTTCCCTCTCCTGGCTCACTCGATATCTCGAGTGTCGCTCCGACCGACGCCGCCCGTTCCCGCATTCCCACGAGACCGTAAGCACTACCCCGGATGCCCTTGGTGGGGTTGAATCCCCGACCGTCGTCCTGGACGACGAGCGTTCCCTGGCCGTTCACGATGGTCCACGCCATCCGTACCTGGGTGGCGGACGCGTGTTTCTCCACGTTGACCAGGGCCTCCTGGGCGATGCGGAGGAGTTCGTTCTCCACCAGGGCGGGGAGGTGCTCCTGGCTGGCCGGGGCGTGAAGCTCCACCTCCACCAGGCTGCGACGCCGGAACCGGTCGACCACCTCGGTGAGCACCACGCTCAGGGGGCGGTCCGTGGTCACCGACGCCCTCAGCTCCAGCAACGAGTCCCGGAACTCTCGGATGGCGCCCTGAACGTCCTCGTGGAGTTCCTTGAGATCGTCCGAGGGGGTGTCCCGGGTCGAGTTGATCCGCTCCAGCTCCAGGGCGATGTAGGTGAGGTACTGGCCCAGCCGGTCGTGGAGGTCCCGGGCGATGCGTGACCGTTCCTCCGCCGCGGCCAGGGACCGGAGCCGCCGGAACGAACGGGCGTTGGCCAGGGTCAGGCCCATCACCTCGGACATGCCGACCAGCAGCTCAGCGTCGGTGTCCTGGTAGCGGTCCGGGTCGTGGTTCTCCACCCCGAGGAGGCCGACGTCGGTGTTGCCCACCACCAGCCGGGTGTAGAGGCCGCTGCCGGTGCGGTCGCACACCATGGACAAGTCGGGGATGCGTAACAGTTCGAGCGAGGTGGCCGCCTGGAACAGGGGGGCCGGGAGCTCATCGGTGGAGACCCGGGGGGCCAGGTCGATCCCGTCGAGGTACAGGGGCGACCAGGCCCCGTCCTCGTAGGCCACGATGGCCACCCGCTCCGCCTCGAGGCTGTCGATCAGCTGGCGCCGGGTGGCGTCCAGAACGTCGTTCAGGTCGAGCGACGACGGGAGGGTGGTGGCCAGCTCACTGAGGGTGCCGAGCAGGTGGTTGGCCTCGGCCAGACGGTCACGTTGGGCAGCCAGGGCCCGGCGGCGGCGTTCGATCTCGGCCACCCGCTCCATGGCGATGCCGGGCAGGGCGGCCGCGGCCACCAGGGCGGTGAAGGCCAGCGGGCCGGGGAAGTTCAGTTCCTGGGTCGGGTTGATGGCCGACGCCACCGGCGAGAGCAGCACGGCCACCCCGGCGGCCACCACCCCGGCGGCCAGGCCCCAGCCGAGGCCGACGATAGTGATCGCCACCAGCAGGGTGCCGAAGAACGGGCTGCTCATCCCCTCCGACACCCCGATGGCGAGGGCCAG
The DNA here is from genome assembly GCA_047974625.1 of Acidimicrobiales bacterium. Classification (GTDB taxonomy): domain Bacteria; phylum Actinomycetota; class Acidimicrobiia; order Acidimicrobiales; family SZUA-35; genus CADEDH01. Next base: position 61,876 of record JBKECK010000004.1, on the reverse strand, counting down.
TACGGCCACGTCGCCCACCGATTTGATCAGGGGTATCGGCCCGGGCGCCCCCAGGCGGATGGGTGATACGGTCCGCCACGACGAGATGAAGATGGCGACGGCCAGGGTGATCACCACCGGCACGTTGCCCTGGGTGGCTTCGTTGGCCGCCCAGGCCAGGCCGATCACCACCGTCGACCAGCGCAGCACCCCCAGCACGGCGATCAGGGAGTTGTTGACCCCCTCGGACAGCTCGGTGGCCGGGCCGGCCCCGTCGGCCAGGTTGCGCCACCAGTGGTTCACCACCTCGACGGGACGGGCGCGTTCGACCGGGTGGGCTCGCTCCACGGGCGGCGCCGGGCCGGCTTCGGGCACGGCGTTGGCCGGGTTGCCAGTGAGGGGCGGCACCTCGCCCGGTTGTCGACTGATCACCATGTGTCTCCCCCATCGGCGCGTCGACGACGAGGTTCTGCCCGCCCTATGAGGGTACCTCCAGGATCAGGAGGTTCTCGACGCCACGTAGCCGGCTAGGGCAACGAGGGCGGCCCGGGTGTCGGCCGGGTAGGGGAGATCCTCCACCACGGCCACCGATTCGGCCACGAGCTCGGTCATCCGGGCGTCGATGTCGGCGACCGCCCCGGTGGCGGTGAAGACCTCGACGATGGCGGCCACGTCGTCGGCCGACAGGTCACGGCGGCCCACCTCGGCCAGCACCGACCGTTGGGTCGGGGTGGCCCGTTCCAGGGCGAGGGCCAGCAGCTCGGTGGGCTTGCCCTCGCGGAGGTCGTCGCCTACCGGCTTGCCCAGCCGGGCCTCGTTGCCGAGCACCCCGAGCAGGTCGTCCTTGAGCTGGAAGGCCCGGCCCAGGGGGCGGCCGAACCGGTCGAGGGCGGCCAGCAGGGCCGGGTCGGCGGGGCCTTCGACGCTGGCCCCGAGCTGGAGTGGCCGGACGATGGTGTACATCGCCGACTTGAAGGTGGACACCCGGTGGGCGGTGACGGCGTCGAGCTCGGCCGAGGCAGCCGAACGGAGATCCAGGTACTGGCCGAGGTTGAGCTCGATCCGGAGGTCGTCCCAGATGGTCCGACCGGCCGGGGAGACCCCGGCCATCATCCGGTCGGCGTAGGCGTGGCTCAGGTCGCCGATGAGGATGGCCACCCCCTCGCCGAACCGGCGGGACTCGCCCCGCCAGCCGTTCTCGGCCAACCGTCCGGCCTGGGCCAGGTGGACGGTGGGCCGCCCCCGCCGGGTGGCGGAGTCGTCCATGATGTCGTCGTGGATGAGGGCGAACGCCTGGAGGAGCTCGAACCCAGCCGCGGCGTCGAGGGCCACGGAGGCACCCGGGTCGGCGGCCAGGGCGGCGGGCGGATCGTCGCCCCACGGCCGGCACCGCGACCGTCCCCGCCACGCCCAGTAGCAGAAGGCGGCCCGGAACCGCTTGCCGCCGCTGCCGACCACGGCCCTCAGCTCGTCCACCGCCTCGCCGAGCCGGGGATCGACGGCCTTCCACCGGCCGGACTCGTCGGCCAGGACCCGGTCGAGCCGGGCGTCGACGGCGGCGGCCACCGCGGTCAGCTGGACGGGCGCGGCCGGGCCCGGTGGTGGGATCTCCGCCGCCAGAGGTGAGGTCATCGAGGTCGGACCCCTACCGGCTGGGTCCGTCGGCGGTCTCGTCGAGCAGCTCCTCGATCACCGCGTCGACCTCGACCCGGGCCGCCCGCAGGTGCTGGCGGCACACCCGGACCAGCTCGGCCCCCCGGGCCACCCGGTCGGCCAGCACGTCGACGTCGACGTCCCGGCCCTCGAGCTCGGCCAGGATCGATTCGAGCTCCTCGATCGCAGCGCCGTAGCCGGGGCGGCCCGCCGCCTCCGGCCGGACGGGCCCGGTGTCGCCGTTGGCGCTGCCGCCGGGTGCGACGGCCCGGCTCTGGTCGGTGCCGGTGGTGCCGTTGGGTCCGCCGGTTCGGCTCTGGTCAGTGTCACCGTTGGTGGCGCGGCCGGGGTCCTGCGGGGCGGGGGAGACGGGGCCGGTTCCGGCCGGTTCGGCGAGCCCGGTCGTGGGGGCGTTGGGTGGAGGCGTCATGGCTGGCTCCCAGTGTGGCGTGCCCAGGCTCCACTGGGGTGGTCGGGCGGTCCGGGTTCCCCGGGAACCGGGTCCGGCCCGGTGTCCGTGGGGACGATGGCGTCGATCGTGCTGTGGATCGTGCCGGAAGCCAGTCGGGTGATCAACGTCTCTCCCGGTTGGATCTCGTGGACGGACCGGAGCAGGGTGCCGTCGGCGGTGGTGGCCACCGCCCAGCCCCGGTCTAGCTGGCGGCGGGGGTCGAGGCTGCGGACCACGAGGGTGGCCCGGTCCACCCGGTCGTCACCGCGGTCGAGCAACCGGCCCGCCCGGTCGGTGAGTAGCCGGGTGTCGGCGTCCAGCCTGGCCCCGCCCCGTTCCACGGCCCGTTCGGTGGCCTGGATCAGGCGGCGGGCGTCAGTGCGGAGGGTCAGCGATGCCCGGTCGATCAGCTCGATCACCCGGTGGGTGAGGCGGGCCGACGCCCGGTCAACCCTCTGCTCGAAGGCCCGGGCCGCCCCGATGAGGACGCCGGCGGTGGCCGTGGGGGTCTTGGCCGAAGTGTGCGCCACCTCGTCGGCTACCGATCGGTCGGTTTCGTGGCCCACCCCGACCACGACCGGGACGGGGCAGGCGACGATGGCCCGGGCCACGTCCTCGTGGTCGAAAGCCAGCAGGTCACCCTTGGCCCCGCCTCCCCGGGCCACGACCACCACGTCCGCCCCGGTCCGACCGGCGGCCGTGATCGCGGCGACCAGGCCGGGGACGGCGTCCGCTCCCTGGACCCGGGTGTCGTGGACGTCGACCACGAAACGGAAACCGCTGGTGGCCAGTTCGTGGGCCACGTCGTGGTGGGCGGCGCTGCCCTCACTGGTGACCAGGGCGACCCGCAGGGGCAGGTCGGCCAGGGGACGGGCCGCATTACGGCCCAGGACACCCTCCGCGGCCAGGCGTTTCAGGAGCTCGTCGCGGGCCTCCGTTATCCGACCGATGGTGTACACCGGGTCGATCAGCGACATGTCGAGCTGGATCCGTGCCTGGGGTGGGTAGTAGCGCACCCGGCCCCGGATCCGGATCTCCATGCCGTCGCCCATCCGGGCCCCGCCTGACTTGCGGATGATCAGGTTCACCCGCTCCCGGTTGGTGGCGAACAGGACCACGGGCACGAGGCGCCGCCGTGACTCGCCCGCCGGGCCGGCCGGGTCGACGAGATCGAAGTACACGTGCCCGTTGGGGGCGCGGGACAGACCCGAGATGGCACCACTCACCCACACCTCGTCCGGGAACGCCGTGGTGGTGGCATCGGTCACCGCGGCGCACAGGGCTTCCACGGTCAGCGTGGCCGACACAGGCGTTCACGGTACCGATCGTCCACCGTGTCCAGCGGCTATGACACCGGAGCACGGCTCTTGTCGCTGGAACAGGGGACATCCGGGTCAAGATTCGTGGGCCGGATCCCTGTCGTCGACCCCACCGGTTGGCTAGGGTGGCGCCGGGTTCCTCGATGAGGCCGGCGGGCTGACCAGGAAGCGAGCAGGTGACAGACCGCAGTATGGCGCCTCTGGGCGAAGCCCTTCTCGACGTGTTCGCTGACGCCTGGCTTCCGCCGGCCAAGATCGACGCGGCGCCGACACCCGCATACAGGACCGCTCCGTCGGGACCCGGCGGGACCCCGGGGTTGGAGCCGACCGTGGGTGGGGGTCCGGATCAGGGGGATGACGGGGGACCGCAGGAACCCGCTGCGGTCACCGGGGGCCGCGGCACGGCTCGGGCACCGGACTCGTTGACCGAGCTGCTCCGCTCGTCCCGTCGCCTCAACACCGAGATCACCGCCGACCCGCCGGTCCGGCCCGTGGTGCCCCGGCCCGTGACCCCGCCCCGCCGGTCCGATGTCCCGGTCCGGGGGGTGCCGGTCGGGCCCGGCGGGTCGGTCAGCCTCATCGAACCGTCCGGGCCGGACCGGGCGGGCGCCACCGGTCGGGTCCCCCCGCTCTCCGCCGACCGCCGGCCCCCGACCGAGGTCCCCGGCCCGCCACCCCCGGGGCACGCCCGGTCCCACGGAGAGCTCGACCTCCGCCAGGAAGCCCGGCCGGTCCCCCACGGGGTCACGGTCGACGACGGGGTGGCCGGCGAGGCCGGGGTGACGGTCGAGGACGGGGTCACGGTCGAGGACGACTGTCCAGGCCGCGAGGAGGACGGCGGGATCGACGGGGTGGTGGTGACCGTCGAGGACGGGACCACCGGCCGGCCCGTCATGATCCACGCCAGTGATAATCTGGCCGAGCTCCTGGGTTGGTCGACCGATGACCTGGTGGGCCGGAGCCTTGACTCCCTGGCCGGTGGCGACCTGCCCCCCGGCGAGCTGGCGGCCACCAACGCCGGGGCCACCCTCGACGGTGGCCCCGTCGAGGCGTCCCACCTGCTGCGCCACCGGTCGGGTCGCCTCATCGCGGTTCAAGCCACCCACACCGCCCTACCCGCCTTCGGGGTCCGGCCCCGCCAGCGGATCGTGGTGTTCCGTCGGCTCGACGTGGGCCCCGGCTCCGGGCCCGCCCGGTCCCGCCGGAACCGGCCGCCGGTCCGGTCGGCCCCCTCTCCGTCCCCCCTGCCCCCCGCCCCCGGTGACGGCCGCCGCGCCCGCCCGGCGCCGCCCGGTTCGGACACCCCCCACCTCCGCCCCCATCTCCACCTTCACCCCGGCCCCGGCCCGGGTACGTCCGGGCCATCGTCCCACTCGTCTGGTCCCGGGTCGTTGCGGCACGACGGCCCGGCCCGGTCCCGACCGGTGGGGGCGGGGTCGACGGCCGATCCGGTCCGGGGAGCCCCGGTCGGAGCGGATCCGACGGCCGATTCGGGAGGCCATCCGGCGCCGAGCGGCCCGCCCCCCGCCCTCGGCCCGGTCGAAACCCTGTCGCTCAGCAACGACCTGACCACCCTGTGCCACCAGGTGGCCTCGGTGGTGGAGGCCCGCCTGCAGGGGGCGGGACGGTGCTGGGTCGGGGTCACCGACATCCACCGCCGCCTGGAGGCGGTGGCCACCGGTGAGCACGACGAACACCTGGTCGGCGACGTGCTCCGCACCGTGATGGGTTCGGGCGATCCCACCCGTCCCCGCAGCGTCCTGGTGGCCCACCTGCCCGACCGATTGGCCGAACCGCTCCGCCGCGACGACGTGCGGGCCCTATGGGCCTTCCCCTGTCTCGACACCGAACGCCGTCAGCGGGGCGCCCTGGTGGTGGCCCACACCGCCGACGGGGTGCCCTCCGACGACGAGGTCCGCTTCCTCGAGCAGCTGTCCCGGGTGGTGGCCGGGGCCATCTTGCGTTCCACGGCGGAGGAGACCGCCGTTCACCGCTCCCTCCACGACGGCCTTACCGGTCTCCCCACCCGGACCCTGCTCATCGACCGGCTCGGTCAGGCCATCGCCCGCCTCGACCGGGAGCCCTCGTCGCTCTCGGTGCTGCTGGTCGACATCGACCGGTTCAAGGCGGTCAACGACACCTGGGGGCCCGAGGTGGGTGACCGGGTCCTGGTCGAGGTGGCGTCCCGGTTGCTGGCCTCGGTCCGGTTGGGCGACACCGTGGGCCGGATCGCCAGCGACCGGTTCCTGATGATATGTGTGGCCAACGCCGAACTGGACGCCTCGGTCCTGGCCCGCCGGGTCATCGATTCGATCGAGGACCCCGTCCGGGTCCCGTCGGGGGCCGACATCCACATCACCGCCTCGGTCGGGGCGGTGGCGGTGACCGGCCCCGATGCCGCGGCCACCACCGTGATCAGCAAGGCCGAATCGGCTCTTGCCTCCGCCGTGGAGCAGGGCCGCGGTGGCTACGCCCTGTTCGACGTCGACCATCAGCGCCGGGCCATGGCCCGTCAGGAGAAGGAGCAGGCGCTCCACGCGGCCCTGGCCAATGGGGAGTTGGTGGTCCACTACCAGCCGGTGTGCGAGCTCGCCTCCGGGCGGATGGTGGGGGCCGAGGCCCTGATCCGTTGGGACCGGCCCGGCCACGGCCTCGTCGGCCCCGGCGAGTTCATCGAACTGGCTGAGGAGACCGGCCTGATCGTGCCCATCGGGGAGTGGCTGATCGACCGGGTGGCCTCCGAGGTGGCCCGATGGCCCCGCTCCGACGGGTACGCACCCGTCGTCACCGTCAACCTGTCGGCCCGCCAGCTGACCGAACCCAACCTGGTGGCCACGGTGACCGACGCCCTGCGGCGCCACCGGCTGGCCCCGTTCCGGCTCGGGTTCGAGGTCACCGAGTCCATGGGGATCGACGACGTCGAAGCGGCCGTGTCCACCCTGGACGCCCTGGTGGCCCTCGGTTGCCGCATCGCCGTGGACGACTTCGGGATCGGTCACGCCACCCTGGACTACCTGCGGCGGTTCTCCATGGCGTACGCCATCAAGGTCGACCGGTCGTTCGTCGGGGGCCTCGGCCAGTCACGGGAGGACACCGCCATCGTGTCGGCTACCCTGGCCCTCGCCGGTGCGCTCGGGCTCAAGGTGGTGGCCGAAGGAGTGGAGAACGCCCTCCAGCTGCGGATGCTGATCGAACTCGGTTGTGACTTCGCCCAGGGCTACGCCATGGGGGCGGCCATGCCCCTGGACGAGGTGATGGACCGGTGGGAGCGGGGCCGGATGTTCGACCCTCAGGCGGTGCTGGACGACGGCCAGCCTGGCACCCCGTCGTCGAGCTGGACCCCCATCGTGTTCAGGAACCCGGAGACCAGCCGGTAGAAGCCGGCGCACACCACCAGCTCGATCAGTTCGGCCTCGGTCCAGCGTTTGGCCAGGCCGGCGTAGGTGTCCTCGCCCACACAGTCGTCGGCGTGGAGCTCATCGGCCAGGGCGATGAGCAGGAGGTCGTCCTCTGACCAGGTGCCTGGGGCGGCCGGGTCGTCTGAGCCGAGGGCGGCGATCTCGTCGTCGGTCAGGCCGGCCGCCCCGCCGATCACGGTGTGCTGGCCGAACTCGTACACCGAGCGGGCGTTCCACCCGATCCGGAGGATCACGATCTCCCGTTCCCGGGCCGGGACGAGACCCTTGGTCAGCAGGTAGCCGCCGAACAGGTTGAACCGTTTCATCAGCTTCGGGTGATGGGCCAGGGTGCCGAAGATGTTGAGCGGCTGGTCGTCGGGTCCGGTGATGGCCGACGAGACGATCTCGGCCGCCTCACCGGTGAACTCGTCCACCGGTTGGATGCGGGGCTGGGCGGGGCGGGGCTGGCTCATGGGGCTCTCTCCGATCGGTTCACCCCGGCCGGCCCGGGGTGGGCAGAACGTCTCGGGCCGGTCGGGGCGAACCCCGGCCGGCCCGTAGGCGTTGGTCTACCGGCCGCGGCCGCCGTCGGTCCAGCCGCCGGGGTCAGGAAGCGGCCCGGGCCTCGGCGTGGCGCTGGAACCGGGTGATCCGGTCCTCCCCGATCCGTTCCCGCTTCTCCCGGTCGGTGATGCCGAGACCGTCCGTCGGTGACAGGCACCGGACCCCGATCTTGCCCTCGTGCAGGTTGTGGTGCACCTGGTAGGTGGCCTCGCCGATGTCGGCCAGCTCGTAGGTCTTCGAAAGGGTGGGTTGGATCGCCCCCCGGTCGATGAGGCGGTTCATCCGCCACGCCTCGTCGTAGTTGGCGAAGTGGCTGGACACGATCTCCTTGAGCCGCATCCACAGATGGCGGTTGTCGTACTCGATCATGTAGCCGGAGGTGGCGGCGCAGGTGACGATGGTGCCGCCCCGTTTGGCCACGAACACCGACGCCCCCATGGTCTGGCGGCCCGGGTGCTCGAACACGATGTCGGGGTCTTCGCCCGCCAGCTCTCGGATGCGACCGCCGAAGCGGCGCCATTCGGACTCGTCCTGGGTCCGCTCGTCCTTCCAGAAGGTGAATTTCTCGGCCCGGCGGTCGATGGCCGCGTGGCAACCGAGCTCGTTGAGCAGGTCGACCTTGTCGGGGGAGGAAACCACTCCGACCGGGGTGCCGCCGCCGTTCAGCACCAGCTGGACGGCGTAGGAGCCGAGCCCGCCGGTGGCCCCCCAGATCAGGACGGTGTCGCCCTGCTTCATCGAGGCCGCGTTGTCCGAGACCAGCATCCGGTAGCTGGTGGAACCGCACAGGGCGTTGACGGCCGATTCCTCCCAGGTCAGGTGGGCGGGTTTCGGCATCAGCTGGTTGGCCTTGACCACGGTGAGGTCGGCCAGACCACCGAAGTTGGTTTCGAAGCCCCAGATCCGCTGGTTGGCGGCCAGCATCGAATCATTGTGGGACGACGGGTCCTGATCGTCGACGTAGTTGCAGTGGATGGCGACGTGGTCGCCCGGTTTCCAGTTCCGGACCGCCGAGCCGGTCCGGAGGACCACCCCGGCCCCGTCGGAGCCGACCACGTGATAATCGAGGTCGTGGCGGGCCCCCCACCGGCTTTCGCGGCCGAGGCGCTTCAGGAAGCCGAACGTCGGCAGGGGCTCGAAGATCGAGGTCCACACCGTGTTGAAGTTGATCGAACTGGCCATGACGGCCACTAGCGCCTCGTCGGGTGCCAACTCGGGAACCGGGACCTCGTCGACGTGCAGGGACTGGCGGGGGTCCTTGTCAGAGGAGTCCATCCCCTCGAACATGTCGACGTCCTCCGCCCTGATGAAGGCGGCCCGGTACGTCTCAGGGAGGGGGATCGCGGCCAGGTCATCCCCGGACGCACCAGAAATGATGGCTTCTCTGAAGGCGTGCATGGGGGGTGAGGATACCCGTCGGTAGGTAGGCCGATCGAAGCGAGAGAGACCTTGGAGCCTGAGTGATGGTCACCTAGGATCTGCTCTCGGCCCGGCGGTAACCTGGCGATCGGGCCCACTTCCCGGCGGATACGGAAGTGGGCGGGCGCCAACATTGGGTTTGGATGCCGCGCTGTGGCGTGACCGAGGAGTTCCCAGTGGGATTGACCCCTGAAGAGATCGAGCGGCGGGATTTCGCTCCAACGCTCCGCGGTTACGACCGCGACGAGGTGCGAACCTTCTTGCGGACGGTCGCCCGTCAAGTGCGGGATATGCAGAACGAGATCGACGATGCCCGAGCCATCGGCCCGGTGGCCGCTCCTGCCGCCGAGGAGATGCAGGTCGCCGCCAGCCCGGCCCCGGAACCCAAGCCGGACCCGGCCGCCGATCAGTTCGCGGCCATCGGCGACCGGGTGGCGGAACTGCTCCGTTCCGGTCACGACGCGGCGGCCGAGTTGCGAGCCCGGGCCGAACAGGAGGCCGACGAGCTGTTGACGAGGTCACGGTCCGAGGCCGAGGAGATGACCACCGAGGCCGAAGCCACCCTCCTGTCGGCCCGGACCCAGTCCGACACCCTCCTCACCGACGCCCGGTCCGAAGCCGAGACCCTGCTCAGCGAGGCCCGGCTGGAGGCCGAGACCACCGTGTCGACCGCCGAGAGCGCGGCGGCGTCGCTGCGGTCTTCGGCCCAGGCCGACGCCGAGGCCCTGCGGGCCGCGGCCGGGGCCGAGGCCGAGCAGCTGCTGGCCAACGCCGAGAGCGAGGCCAACGAGCTCCGGCAGCGGGCCACGTCGGTCCTGGCCGACAGCCAGACCCGGGCCGACGAGCTGTGGGCTTCAGCCGAGTCCGAGGCGTTCAAGCTGCGGGAGGACGGCCGGGCCGAGGCCGATCAGATCCGCCAGCTGGCCGTCACCGAAGCAACCGACCACCGTGACACCGCCGATCGTGACGTGGCCACCCTGCGGGCCGCCGTCGACGCCGAGGTGGCCGAGCTGCGCTCCCGGACCGAGGGCGACATGGCCGAGCTGCGGCGCACCACCGAGTCCGACTGTGAGCTGATCCGCAACGAGGCCGACACCGAGGCCCGATCGTTGCGCGAGGAAGCGGAGCGGGTGCTGGAGAACGGCCGCAACCAGGCCGAGGAACTGGTGCAGCAGGCCGAGGCCGATGCGGCCCGGATCACCTCCGAGGCCGAGACCGAGGGGGAGCGGATCCGCACCGAGGGGGAGGTGTCCGCCGACCAGATGCGGGCCGATGCCAACACCTTCGTCGACTCCCGACGGGCCGAGGGCGAGCAGTACTACCGGGAGAAGGAGGGCGAGGCCGAGGCCTACGTGTCCCGCCGGAGCCGGGAGGCCGACGAGTACGTGGCCGCCCGTCAGGGTGAGGTCTACAAGAACGCGGCCGAGGCCGAACGGGAGCGCGACCGGGCCCTGGCCGGTATCGCCGACGCCCGGGACCAGGTGAAGCAGCTGCTCGAGCAGGCCCGAGCCCAGAGCGAGTTCATCCGCCAGGAGGCCGAGGAGGTGATCCGGGCCAAGGTGCGGGCCAACATCGCCCAGGCCGAGGGGCGGATCTCCCGCCTCCGGATCACCGAGCAGGCGTCCCGGGAGCGGATCATCGCGGCCCAGAACGAGCTCCAGAGCGCCATCGGTCGTCTCGACGCCGAACCGCCCGACGAGCTGGGGGAGGCCACCGCCGAGCTGGTCATCACCGAGGCCGAGCAGCGGGTGCTGCGGGCCGACGAGCAGCGGCAGCGTGACCTCGAGTTGGAGCGGGCGGCAGAGCCGGCCGTCGAGGAGGGGTTCCAAGGCGGGGTCGAGCTGCCCCGTGACGTCGACCTCCAGCGCGACCTGGAGCCCCAGGCCGAGCTCGATCTCCGGCCGGGGGCCGACTACCCGCGGGACGCCGAGCTGGAGACCGGGTCCTTCGGCATCGTCACCGCCGAGATCGTCGACACGGTCGTGGTCGAGGAGGAGGATGACGTCATCGACCTTGAGGTCGAACCTCAGCCCGTCGGTTCGATGTCGGACAGTTCGCTCATCGTCGACACCCTCGAGGTGGACGAGGTCGACACCGTCGACGAGCCGCCCGTCCCGCCCCAGGACGAGGACGCCTTGTCCCGTCTGGTCCGCGAGGCCATGCAGCGGGCCGTGGAGAGCGCCCGGAGTAGCGAACAGGGGTGAGCAGGGCCCGGCCCCCAACGGCCAGTCAAATACTCGACCGATCCAAGTGCCCCGTCGACAGCACCCCCGGCCTAGTGCCGGGGGTGCTGTGGTTCCGGAGACGCTGTGTTTCCGGGGGTGCTGTGGTTCCGGAGACGCTGTGGTTCCGGAGACGCTGTGGTTCCCGCGCTCAGGGGGTGGCCCACCGGGAATTATGTTGCAAATGGGTGTCGTAGCAGGTCGACCGGTCAGGCCGGATGTTGCCCCAGATCCCTTCTGATCAGCGGAAATAAGCTGGATTTTTCGGCCTTGGGGCTTGTCATCCGATCGAAACTCCTGTAACTTAAGGGCAACATCGTTACGACGTCCCAGTGGCCGGTTTACCCATACCGCCCGCGCCACGGTCACTGGGGCGTCGTAGCGAGTAGCGTCCGGGCCGGTGACTCCTCTCCCCACCGGCCCGGTCGCCGCGTCCGGGGTCCGCTGTGTTCGGATCCGGCGGTGGGCCCGGATGATCAGCGCGGGAGCCCGCCCCGATGCGGCCGATCAGGTGAGCGCCTGCCGGCCCTGCAGGGCCCGACCCAGCGTCAGCTCGTCGGCGTACTCCAGGTCGCCCCCCACGGGCAGACCGGAGGCGAGGCGGCTCACGGTCACCTCGAAGGGCTCCAGCACCTTGCTGGCGATGAAGGCCGCCGTGGTCTCACCCTCGAGGTTCGGGTTGGTGCACAGGATCACCTCGGTGATCGGCTCCTGGGCGATCCGCAGGGCCAGCTCCCTGATCTTGAGCCGTTCCGGGCCGATGCCTTCGAGGGGGTTGATGGCGCCCAGAAGGACGTGGTAGCGGCCCCTGAACGCTCCCGTCTTCTCGATGGCGGCGATGTCGGTCGGTTCCTCGACCACGCACAGGACGGTGTCGTCCCGGTCGGGGTCGGCGCAGATCCGGCACTCGCTGCCCTCCGAAACGTTGAAGCACCGTTCGCAGAAGGCCACGGTCCGCTTCATCGTCACGATGGCGTCGGCCAGCCGGGTGGCGTCGACGGTGTCGGCCTTCAGGAGGTGGAAGGCGATGCGTTGGGCCGACTTGGGCCCGATCCCGGGGAGGCGACCCAGTTCGTCGATCAGAACCTCGACCGGGCGGGCGTAGGCGCTCACTGGGGGTGGCCCGGACCGGTCAGGATCCGCCGCCGAGGAGGCCGCCGAGACCGCCCATGCCGGGCACCTGGAGGTTCTCCATGGCGCCGGCCTGCAGGGCGCTCACCTGATTGGCCGCGTCGCGTACCGCGGCCAGCACCAGTTCCTCGAGCATCTCGACGTCGTCGGGGTCGACCACGTCGGGGGCGATGGTGATCCGCCGGAACTCGCCGGCCCCGGTGATCTCCACTGTTACCTTGCCGCCGCCGGCGGTGCCGGTGAGGCTCTTCGTGGCCTGCTCGGCCTGGGCGTTGGCCAGCTGCTGTTGCATGGCCTCGGCCTGGGCCAGCAGCTGGTTGAGGTCGAATCCGCCGTCGCTCACGGTGATCTCCTGTCGTTCGGTCAGTCGGTCGGGTTGTCGATGACCTGTGAACCGGGGAACGCCCGGGTCAGCCGGTCGACTCCGGTGCCAGTGTGGTCGGTGGCGTCGTCGAGCTGGTCGATCGGGCCGATGTCGTCGGCCTCGTCGTGATCGGAGGGCGGCGGCGCCTGGGGACGGGGTTTGGCCGGATCGGGCGGGGCCGTCGACTCGTCGTCCACCACCACGTCGACGTTGACCGGACCGCCGAAATGGGCCGACAGTGCCTGTTCGACCTCACCGGTCACCTCCCGGCAACGGTCGCGGTGGATGCTGTTCGGTACCCCGAAACGGATCGTCGAGTCGGTGACGTCGAGAACCCGGCCTCCCTTGAAGCGGACCCGGGCCCGCTGGGACAGATCGTCGAGCTGGTCGGCCAGGGCGGCCGTGGCCGACGTCAGGTCGATGACGACCGGGGCCGCCTGGGCCGGCGTCGGCCCGTCGGGGACGGGGCTCGAACTCGTCTCGGCTGGTGTCCGGGCGCGGCGACCGTTCGTGACGGCGGGACCGGGGCCGTCGGGGGGCGCCGGTCGGCGGCCGCTCCCCTCGGGCGGGCGGCGGCGAGGGGGTGGGGCGGGCGCCTCGGCCGGTGGGGTGGGGCGAGCGGCGGTTTCGGCCGAGCCGGTCCGGCGGCCCTGGCTGGGTGCGGCCGGTTCAGTGTCGGGGCCGGCCGGGGCCCCGGTGGCCGGGCCGGTGTCGGGGCCGGGTGACGCTGCCGGCGATGTCGCCGGACCCCGGGCGCCCGGGGCGGGTGGGGCCGACGATGCCGCCGGGTCCTGGGGGGTGGGGGCGGCCGGGGCCGGTGGAGCCAGGTGGGAAGGGGCGGAGGCCTCGGCCGGCGCCGATGCCGGGCCCCGGGCCAGCAGCTCGGCGACCTGACGTTCCAACTGGTCGATGCGGGCCACCAAGGCGCCGGGTGACCGGTCCAGCTCGGCCCGGGTCAGGCGGAGCAGGGCGACCTCGAGGGGCACCCGGGGGTCGGGTGCCTGCCGCATTTCCACCAGGGCGGTGCCAATCAGCTCGAGGGACCGGGTGACGGCGGCGGGACCCAGGGTGGAGCCGACCTGTTGGGCCAGCTCCTGGCCTCGGTCGTTGAGGTGGGCGAGAGAGGCCCCCATCGAGGCGAGAAAGGCGTTGCGCAGCAGACCGAGGGTGTCCTCGCCGATGGTGCGGGGCTCCCGACCGATCTCCAGGCCCTCCTGGACGGCGGCGATGGCCGCGCCCGGGTCACGATCGGCCACGGCCTGGAGGACCGAGGCGGCCACATCGTCGCCCCGAGGGACGCCACCGGCCGCGGCCACCAGGTCGAGGGCCGACAGGGTGTCACGAGCCGAGCCGCCGCCCTGCCGGAGGACGTAGTCGATGGCGTCGTCATCCACCTCGAGGCCGGCATCGGCGATGACGAACCGCACATGGTCGGCCAGCACCTCGGCCGGGAGGAGATGGAACTCGAAGTGCTGGGACCGGCTGCGGATGGTGGGCACCACTTTCTGCGGCTCGGTGGTGGCCAGCACGAACACCACGTGGGGTGGTGGCTCCTCCAGGGTCTTGAGCAGGGCGTTCTCCGCCCCGGAACTCAACATGTGGACCTCGTCGAGGATGTACACCTTGGTGCGACCGGGGGACCCGAGGTGGACCTTGGAGATCAGATCGCGGATGTCGTCGACCTTGTTGTGGGAGGCGGCGTCCAACTCGTGCAGGTCGAACGAGGTGCCGTCCTCGATGGCCCGGCAGCTGGCGCAGGCACAACACGGTTCCCCGCCCTGGAGGTTCTCGCAGTTCAGGGCCTTGGCCAGGACCCGGGCCGTGGACGTCTTGCCTGTGCCCCGGGGGCCGCTGAACAGATAGGCGTGGCCGTGGCGGCCCTCGGCCACCGCGGTCCGCAGGGCCATGGTGACGTGGGGTTGGCCCAGAACCTCGGCGAACGTGCGCGATCGGTAGCGCCGGTAGAGCGATTGGTAGGCCACGGTCCGAGCCTATCTTCCGTCCTCGGCCACCCCCGGACGGCCAATCCGGGATCCGGGGGGCGGCAAAACGGCATCTGCCCTCGCAAGTGATGGCCAGGCGACCTGCGGCACACGATGGGAATCGCTGAGAGCTGCTGCCTTCCGGCCCTGACTCGGTTCACGAGCTACCGTTGCACAGGACCCGACCATCACCTGCCAGAGCAGATGCGACGTCCGCTATCCTATCGCCTTCGGTGCCTGGGTTGGTCGGTCCTGTCCGGTTCGACCTCGGCGCCGGGCAATTCGGGAGGAGTGCGAGAGCGGCCGAATCGGCACGCTTGGAAAGCGTGTGACTCGCAAGGGTCCGTGGGTTCGAATCCCACCTCCTCCGCCAAGAAATGCCTAGCCAGAGCGCTGCGGCGGGTTCATGCCCTCTGAGGGCTCGGGGCGGGTGATAGCCATTTTGATAGCCCCCGGAGGCTTCGCCGAGTGGTTTGCACCTGGGGCCGACACAGCCCGTAGCTGGTGAAGCATGATCGGCAGTTCGTCGGGGCGTTTGAATGGCGAACTCGATCGATCACTCGTTGCCAGGGTTGCGATTGATGCATCGGCTTCGCACCGCTTGGGCGTGGCCCGTCTTCGCAGTCGAGGTTCGTCGGTAGACCCGGATCTGTTGGCTGCGAAGGTTCCAACGGCCAAGTGCGATCCCCCTCACCCGTGATCGCACCTTTGCCTGAGGGTCGCCTTAATCTGGTTTAGATCGTGCAGGGCTCTCGACATCGACTGCGATTCTCGGTACCTTCAGCTTTCAGTCATCCTGAGTCGGAGTTCTTGGTCTGGACGTGATAGCTGGTCCCTATGACTACTGAGACGACAACTCGCGGTGCGTGGATTCTCGGGGCGGTCCTCTTTCTTGGGGGATCTTTGTGGCCTATGGGATCGGATTCTCATTCAAGTTCGGTTGCACCGAGGGCTCCCGAGGTGGGCGATCTTGTGTTATTTATGACGTAGTCACGGGGGCGGCTTTGCTTGGCGTCTTGATTGCCGCAGTTTCGCCCTTGCTGGTGAAAAGGCTGGCTTCTAGGCCGTTCACGGCCGTTGGGTTCGTCGTGGCGGTGGTGGTTGTCGAGTTTCTTGTATCCTTGATAGTTTTTGAGACAGTTTTCTCCTCTCTTTGTGGAGAGCTGTATTTGAAATATCGTTTCGGGATTAGATGGCGGATGGACCTACGACACTGGGCGCATCTTCGAGACACGTCGGAGTCGGTGCCGGTACCGCGAGCTGATCATGGCTTCGCTCGTGCCCGCCCAGTCGGCGATCTCCCAACTGGTGCGGCCAGCGTCGGCCTGAAGGCTGATAGCGGTGTGGCGGAGTTCGTACGGAGTGGCGTGGGGTTCGATGTCGGCTTCCGAACAGAGCCGTCGCATGGCGATGGCGAAGGCCTCTCGGCCGATCGGTTGGCCGGTGCCTCCGACGGCGACGAAGTCGTGTTCGATCCACGCAGAGCGGGCTTCGGCTTGAAGGGCGGACCGGCCGTCCCGCCAGAGCTTGAGACGGTCGATGGTCGAGCCGTCAATGCCTATGGCTCGAGCGGCGTTGGCCGCTCGCTTGACGGGGCCTCGGGTGTTGGCGCGGTCCATCTGGCCAGACACCTGTAGTTCGCCTCGGTCGAGGTCGAGATCCTGCCATCGGAGGGCCCGAGCTTCGGCTGGTCGTAGGGCGTTTCTGCCGCAGAGATCGATGAGGACCCCAATGGCGCCGTCGGCGACCAGGAGGAGGCGCTGTAGTTCGTCGATCGTGAGTGAGCGGCGCTGTTTCGGCTCGACGTTCGTGGCAGGGAGCTTGGCCACTTCGGCTACGTTCTGCAGGACGAGGCCGAGGCGCTGTTCATTGCGGAGCACGGCAGTCAGCCGCTGCTTCACCCGCCGGAGATGGCTGGCGCCGATTGGGCGGTTGCCGTAGGAGCCGTCGGCGCACTCTGCCAGGAAGCGGTCGCAGTCGTCGACCGTCAGGCGCTTGACCTTGCGGCCGCCGATGCCGGTGACGACGAGTCCCAGGAGCCAATCGTCGTTCGGTGAGGGCGGTCGGCCGTCGCGGAAGGCGTCGACGGCTTTGGCCATGGTGCGATTGGCGTCGGAGACGGTGCCGGTCAGTCGCAGCTCTTCCCGAAGCTCGTCGAGCCTGGCTTTGGCTTCCGCCTTGGTTCGCGCTCGTCGGAGGCGCCGTTGGCGTTTGCCGTTCGGACCACGGGGCAACTCGATCATCGCGTTCCAGCGGCCGTTCTTGTCCTGGAAGATCGTGCCGTCCTGGGCCGACCGCCTGGCCATCAGGCCGCCGTCTCTCGCTGTCGGGCCTTCACGTAGGCGACGAGGTCTTCTCCGGTGATCAGCCGGCGGCTCCCGTCCTTGAACGATCGAAGCTCCCCGGAAGCGATCCGCTCCCGAGCAGTGCTGTAGCCGATACAGAGCAGCTCAGCGGCTTCGCGCACGGTGTACACAAGCTTGACGTCCATCGCTCAGTCCTCCTGGTGGTGGTGATCTCGTGACCAGCCCGGGGCTCGAACCCGGCTCCCACTTCGCCGATGGGATGCGCCGTTCGTGCTGGTCTGTGGCGTACCGGTCAGGCCGCAGCGCCGTTGCTCGCCGTCTTCTTGCCGGCCGCTTCCGATGGCGGGACTGTGGGCCTTGCGGACTTGAAGCTGGCTGCGTGCCAGGTCTGGCCCTGGTTGCCGTTGATCGACCAGTCCTTGACCGTGAGGCCAGTGAAGGCGATCTCGGAGTCGAACTCGGCCGCCGGTGGCTCCGAATGCGGGACGGTCACGGTGATTTCACCGTGCTCCCCGCCCGTCCTGTAGACGGCGACGCAGCGGACTTTCCAGAGGGGGTAGCCGGTGTCTTCGTCTCTCGTCTGTTCGGTGGCTCGTCGTTCGGTCGCGCGGTCGTATTCGTAGTGTTCGGCGGCACCGGAGTATCGGAACGTCAACTGGTTGGTGTCGATGGGTTTGGTGCTCAGCATTGTTGTGTCTCCTGTTGGGTGGGTTGGAGCCCGAGCAGGGGTGTCGGGCTGGATCTGTCAACCACGGCCGCTAGGCCGAGGCTGGACAAGAACTCGACGGCTCGTTTGAGGCCGTCGTCGGTCGATTCGTGGTCGAAGCAGCCGATGAACCGGGCTCGGGCGCCGTCGCGGCGGGCGACGATCTGGCGCCAGAGTTCGCGGTCGATTTGGGTGATGGTTTCGCCGCCGGCTTCTTCTGAGGCGAGGTCTTCGTCGGTTCGGTCGGTGCCGAGGCCGAAGTGGTGGCGTAGGCCGTGGGACCAGGTGATCGAGCGTTTGCCGTGTGAGGCTCGAACCCATTCCCGCACGAGGTGGATGTCGGCCATGTCACCGGTTTCGGACGCGTCACGGGCGACAGCGAACGGGGTGCGGTGCCCGTCGGTACGGCCGAGTTTGGTGTCGAGCATGGCCATCTCGTACCCGGCCTTGGTCAAGTACTGCCCGGAGCCGTCGGCGTCGTCTGGCTTGACGGGGTCGACCCGGATGCCGAACTCTTCCGACATCGTGCGGCCGTGCTTGGTCGCCATCCGGTGGCACCATCGGTGCCGGATCGCCGCCCTGACCTGGTAGAACGCAGTGTCGTTCTCGACCGGTGACATTGGCTGGTCGACGAACAGCAGGATGTGGCAGTGCGGATGCCAACCTGAGGCGAAGGAGTGGGTGACCTCGGCGGAGCGGATGAACCCGACGACGCCGTGGCGTTCCTTGAACGTCTTCCACCCACCGCCGGACGTGACGTGCGCCCAGCAGTCCGAGATCACCTTCCAGGTGTCCCGAAGCAGCTCCTCGGCTCGGTGGGGCATCGTCACCACGACGTGGAGCACCCCGCCACCAGCCCGAACGTGTTCCGCTACTGCGGTGCTGATCTCGGCTGCTCGTTTGGCCCGGATCTTGAACGAGCACGCCGGGCACACCCACACCGAGCCGCACGTTTGGAGCCCGGAGGCGTAGGCCCTCCCGTCGAGCCGGGAGATCGTCGGGTTACCGCTACCGATCGGGCGACGACCACACGCCACGATCCGCTTCGCCTCCGCCAGATCACCGCAGGTGTCCCGGATCAGCGCCTGGGACTGGTCCATCGACCGGCGAAGCCGCCGGGCCTCTGACCGGCGCTGGGTCCTTGAAGAGCTATTCGCAGTAGTTACCAAGGGGCGGCCTGCGCCGCCGCCTGCGGCGGCGCCTTCGGCCTGCGGCTCCCGCTTAACGCTCCCGCCTCCGGCCTCGGCCCTACGGGGCGCAGACCGCCCATCTCTGGGGAAGTACGGCAGCAGCACCAACTGCTCCAGCTCGTCGTCCGTGCGCAGGTCGGTCATTGGTCCAGCTCCTGGCCCTCATGGCCTTGCCGGCGATCGAGGTGACGTCGGAACACGCAGTCGCGACCGGTCACAGCCGGCAGGCACACGACGAGCGCCCATGCACCGAGAAGCCCTCCGACAAGCGCTGCGATGTGGGGTCCGGCGATCAGGGCCGTGGGGAGAGCGCCGAGCGTGACGGCAATCGTGGTGAGCAGTGCGGTCCAGGCCAGTTCGGGCCAGGGGCGTTGGCGGGCTACGGAGAGCGGGGCTGTTCTCTTGGTGTCGTTGGCCACCTTCCGGTCGTGGCGCGGGTTGGGTTCTGTGTGCGTGGAAGCCAGCACATCCCAGGAGGGGATGGACCTTGGTCCGTCCCCTCCTGGGATGGACCTCGATTGGGGGTGGGCGACCCGGGCGCGGTGTGCCCCGGCAGAAACGCGTGCCATCAGAACGGGACCTCCATCCCAGCGGCGACGGTGAGGTGGCTGGGGTTGAACACGACCGCCGGGTGCGGCGTCAGGTGGGCTGTGGATGTGGCGCGGGTGGTGATGTCGTCATCGCTGGCCCAGTGCGCCCGGCCACGAACCGGTCCTGGTGACTCAGGCAGCCCGACGATCCAGCACCCGCCCCGCTCGGTCACGGGGATCGAGTTCGGGGCGACGGTGGTGGCGTAGCCCTGGCCGAGTACGACGTTGACCTGCTCACCCGAGTTGACCCGCAGCATGATCCTGATCGTCATCTGGGTGCGGATCTGCTGATCGATCACCTCAGCCGACGGGTACTGGGTCGCCGCGACGATGGTGACGCCGCAGAATCTGGAGAGCCGTGCGAGGGAGCCGAGGAGTGCGGTGCGTATCTGTTGGCCGGTCTTTCCGGTGCGGAGTGCCTTCTGGGCGTCGTCGGGCTTGTCGACGGCGGCGACGAGCGTGGCGGCGTCAAGGGCCTGGAGTTCGGCGAGCTCATCGACGACCACGACCACCCACGGCCCCAACGCCGGGTTCCAGGCTCGGAGCCCAAGTTGCTCGAGCAACGAGGCCCGGTACTGGATCAGGTTCCGGAGATCGACGAGGAGCCGATCCGCGTCACCGGGTGTCGTGGCGAGTGTCGTGAGCCTCGGCCGCCAGGGGGAGAGTTCAACGAGTTTGAGGTCGACGCCGCAGAGCGCGACGTCGGGTTGGTCGGCGAGGGCACCGAGGGTCATGTTGATCACCCCGGACTTCCCGGCCCCGGTCTCCCCACCGATCAACACGTGCGGGCAGCGCGGCCACGGCAACGCAAGTGGCGTTGCGTCGTAGCGGCGGCCGATCTCGATTCCGGTCATCCGGCCTTACCTCCTTGGATCACCCGCAGCGCGGGCCGGCCGGCGGTTGCGGCGGCTGGGATTGCAGGTCTGGTCGGGTCGCTGTCGGGCTCGATCGGGACCGTGGCTTCACTGCCGTCGCCGGACCCAAGTTGGGGTCGGACCGCCGGTGCTGGCGCCGGTGGGAGCGGTACGGCAGCTGGTGGGAGCGCGGTGGCCCAGGCCGGTTGGGTGGTGTCGTTGAGGACGGGTTCGAAGATGACGATGAGCCGTCCCCATGACGCTCCTGGGGAGTCGTAGTCGAGGTGGATGCCGGCGACGCGGGTGATGTTTGCGGTGAGGATCTCGGCGAGTTCGGCGAGCGAGTCGAGGGAACGGCCTGGGGGTGGGCCGACCCACCACCACACGACCGGCCACTCGTTCTTTGGCCACCACCCGAGCTTCGGGTGATCAGCGATAGGGCGGAGCGCGGCCGGGGACGTGGGTTCGTTAGCGGTGCCGACCTCGGCCTGGACGCTCGCGGTCTTCGCGGCGACTTCGGCCCAGATGGCGGGCCAGCGGCGCCGGAACCGCCACGCCTCCCGCCACACCGAGAGTCGGTCACCGGAGCCGCGTTGTAGCCAGAAGTGCGCCTCGGCCAGAGCCCAGGCGACGACCACGGCGAGGGCGAGCCACCGGACCGGGAGTTCGAACAGTAGGCAGGCCCAGATGGCATCGATCACGGCCAGGGTGTGGACCGGGTTGCCGGCGGCGAGGTGGGCGAGGGTCCGGGCTCGGAGCCCTCTTGGCGCCCACGACGGGAACCGCTCCGCGCTGTACCGAACAATAGGACGGAGGTCGCCGAGGACCCGCCAGCAGAACACCTGCAACGGATTCACGACGACGCCCCCGGGAGGGGCAGGCCCGCAGCGTGGCTGATCGCATCGACGAGCACCCGCACGCTGGCCTGGTCGACGCCGGTTGCGATGTCTTGCAGATCGACCGGGGTGCCGAGAGCGAGGGAGAGCGCTGCGTCGACCATTCGACGTTCACCACCAGAGAGGGGCAGGGACGCGACGGCGAGGACGTCCCAGTCGATGAACGCCACCCCGTCGTCGGGAAGGTCGACGACGTACCCGGCGACGCTGTCGAGGAGCTGGCCTCGCGGTCTGGCGAGAACCATGACGGCCGCCTCGGTGCAACGATTGCCCGATGCGTGCCGCAGGAGTCGCTTGACGAGTGCTGGGTGTTCGATCGAAGGCTGCGGGTTCATTGGTCGCTGCCTCCGGGCTGGTGGCTGACGTTTGCCATCGGGTGCCCCTTCCATCTAGGCGATGCTGACGTTTGTGTCATGTTGAACGACCAACACGGCGCATGTCAAGTATGTCGCCTATCATGACTGTCATGTCCGTTGTTCGGGGTGGATCGGTTGAGCAGACTGACGTGATGGACATCAAGGACGTCTTAAAGGCCAGGCGGGCAGAGATCGGGATGTCACAGGCCCAGCTCGCCGAAGCCGCCGACGTCGGCATCCGTCAGATCGCCCGGTACGAGAGCGGCGACAGCGAACCCGGCCTCGGCGTCGCTGTCCGTCTGGCTGAAGCGCTCGGGATCTCGCTCACCCATCTGGCTGGGCAGATCCGGTCCGGGCTCGATCTGGGCGGTGAGTGGTGGGCGGGGTGGCAGACCCAGCGCGACGGCGAGGAATGGGTCGCGGTGCAGCACGTCGAGATCGTCCAAGCCGGCGACCTCCTCACCCTCACCGCCGAACGCAGCCGACCAGTGGAGGAAGGCGGCTACAACTGGAACGGCGAACTTCGCCTGTGGGACAACCAAGCCCTCATCGGCTGGTACCGAGCCGCAGACGCCGCGGTCCAGTCCAAGGGCTCGCTCTACTTCGCCCTCCACGCCCAAGGCGTCACCGCTGACGGACGCTGGGTCGGCCTGTCATACGACGGCAAGATCATCACCGGATACGCCGCGCTCTGCCGCGACCAAGACGCCGTGGAACCAGCCATCGCCGACATGAAGGAACGAGGCGGTGCACGGTGACTGGCATCGTCAACGTCACCATCACTGCACCCGACGTAGAGACTCTGACCGGACTCACCCGAGAGCTTGTCGAAACCGGCCTAGCCGCCTCCGGCAACATCACCGAGCACGTCCGTTCGGTCTACCGGTGGGAGGGCGAAGTCCACGAAGCTAATGAGGCTGTAGTTTCCCTCCGCACTCAGGCCCGCCACGTGGCCGCCATCGTCGAACTGACCAAACAGCGACACCCGTACGTCACCCCGCACGTCGTCGCCGTGCCAATCGTCGGGGGGAACCCCGACTACGAGAACTGGGTCATCGACTCCACCAGAGGCCACGACCAGTGACACGCCGGAGCCGGAACTCTGCCCGAGTGGAGTTGCGATAGCTGCGCGGAGGCAGGCGCACGTCAGCAGATTTGCGCGCTTGGTCGGCATCGCCGGACCGACCGGGCAGATCTACAATGGTCAGATGGCGGCAACCTTCGAAGTCCCTGACGAGTTGTATCGGCGGCTCGTGGACGTTGCTGCTGAGCGCGGAGTGTCGGCCGACGAGCTAATCGTCGATGTGCTGTCGCAGCAACTCCAGGTGGAGGGTGGTGGCGCCACGGCGGATGAGGATCCGTTGGAGGCGCTCATTGGCTCGTTTGACAGTGGCGAACCGTCGTGGGCCACGACCGACACGTCGACGCTTCGGAAGCAGGCTGACGCTCGACGTCGGGCGTCGTAGTTTCCGGTGTTGCTCGTCGACACGAATGTGTGGTTGGCCGCCGTCGATCGGGCGTTCCCCCGCCCACCCGAGGTGTTCACGGCTGCTCCGAGATCGGCGCGATGAGCTTGGGCGACGTCGCTGGTCGTGGCCGAGACCGCGTGGCTCCTGCTCGATCGGTTTGGCGCCGAGGCGCAGCAACAGTTTGTTTCCACGATCGTGCGGTTGTCGCTCGCGGTCATCGACCCTGTGGTTGATGATTGGGCACGGATACTCGAACTGATCTCGACCTACGCTGATCTCAACCTCGACGTGGTCGACGCCTCAACGGTCGCGGTTGCGGAACGGCTTGGCCTCGTCGAGGTCGCCACCATGGACGAGCGCGACTTCCGGGTCATCCGCCCGGCCCACGTCGAGGCCTTCGAGCTGCTGCCCGGTCCGGCCTGATTCAGAAGGGCCCGTGTCGCTGATAGCCCGAGTGATAGCCATCAGCCCCAGCTCCGCCCGATCCCACGTAGCGCTCCACGGCCCAAGACCCGCGAGATCTAGCGGTTCCTGGCTCCGCCCAGACTGCTGCTCCAGGCTTGGAAAGCGTGTGACTCGCAAGGGTCCGTGGGTTCGAATCCCACCTCCTCCGCAAATCTGGGAGAGAACGTTTCTCGTTCGAACCCAGCTCTGATCGATCAGATCTTGGTCTGGCGAGTGGATGGCCCGCCATCGGCTGGGGATCGGTGTCCCGACACTCCACTCGGGCGACCTGCAAGGATCCTTTACGACGCGGCCTTGACCTGAAAGGTAATAGAGTTTGTCTTTCAGGTGGTAGTCAGAGTCTGAGGTGATGACGACGGCGTTGGCCTCGTTCGCCCAGTCAAAGACCTTGTCGTCGCTGGCGGTGAGCAGCCCGTGATCATCGACGTGGCTGGCGTTGTGCCCGGCGGCCTTGGGCGCGTCGACGATCTGGGGCGACAGATTGGCGTCGAGGAGGTAGTTCACGCGGTCTGCGCGAGCGGAACGTCTCGTTCGTTGACCCGAGCTGCGCCGAAGGCCAGTGCGGCCGAGATGTCCTCGTCTTCGAGGTACGGGTAGGCGGAGAGGACCTGCTCACGGGTCTGGCCCGAGTTTGGCGGGGTAGGCGTCGTTTCGACTTGGGTTGAGGCGCTGACCAGGAGTTTTGTCAGCATCTCGGGAGTTTGGTGGGGAAACGTAGGGGCGACACATTCCACCAACTGACCTCTGTTCCGTGGGATACTTGAGGGGTAAGCGGACGACAACTCGCTGACCAGGGGAAACAGCTGGTTGGGCCGCTCCTCGAGTGTTGATCAGCTGCGCCGGTGCGTCAGAGCTGCCGATTGTGCGCTACGTCGGCGAGAGTTTCCATAGCTCCACAGGCTGCTGACCAGGGGAAACGCCGAAACGTATGGGAAACACGTCCCGAGCAAGACTTCGTGACCAGGCGAAACGCAAGACCCCCGCCAAACTCGGGTCTGGCCGGCGGCCAGCTGACCGAGGACCATGCCGACGGTCACTCTGAGGTCTCGAATGCAGGGCAGGCCACCCATGCGGTTCGGGTCGACAGCGATCCGCTCAAGGCTACAGGGCGGCGGCGGGTGATGACCGCGCCGGAGCCGCCCATGCGGTTATCGTACCCGCGCGGCTGATCGCGGTCGACGGATCGCGACACCGGCGCACTTGGGTCTGGGGCCGATCCGCCCGGCCACGCATCCGAAGTTCGGCGGGTGTCCGGCCAAGCTTGGGCCGATCGAGGCCGGGGCGTTGATATGCCGAGTGATAGCCATCAGCTCCAGCTTCGCCCGTCGTCGCCCGGCATTCGACAGCCAGGAACCCGCGAGATCTCGCGGTTCCTGGCTCCCTGCGGACTGCTGGTCCAAGCTTGGCAAGCGTGTGAAGGGAGACCTTCCGTGGGTTCGAATCCCACCTCCTCCGCGCCGGTTCGCCGGAGGCGAACCTAACGGAGTTCGCCTCCGGCGAACGTCCTCCGCTGGGCTCGTCTCAAGGGTTCGAACGTTGTCGCATCAGGACCGCTGCGAGACAAGGAAATGTTTCTAGTTCGAACCCGGCGCGATTGGATTCGGTCAGGTGGGGATGTCAAGAACTAGGCCCAACGCCTCTCGAATGTGAGCAACAACGGCCGGTCCTACGTTTCCCCTCGCTTGAAGAATCCGACCTGCAGAGACAGCTCTCACGTGTTGGCATTGGGCGGATGAATCCCGTTCGAGGCCGTTCGTCTCGTCCGCGGGCACCTCGACCTCGGTCGCGAATCCGCGGTTGGTTGAAGTGAGTGGGACGATTTGGACCACCGCCGGTTGTGCGTCGAGGATGCGCTGGGCAGTCACGACGATCGCAGGATGTCGGAAACCTGCCTCACGTCCTTCTGGTGTTCCCAAGTCAAGGTCGACGACATCACCCGAGGTCAGCATCGAGCCAATCGGTCTCGCTCGTCGTCAGCGGAGCCCTGAGCTGCTCACCCATCCTGTCCTGTCGGAGCCGGCGAATAGCGAGTGCAACCGTTTCGCCAACCGTCGTCCCAAGTAACTCGGCGAGTTTCTTGATCTCGCTGTGTGTGTCGGCGTCAACGCGGACGCTGGTGCTCTGCATGCGATCATGTTAGCGGAATTGCATGCTTCGGGCTAGCCGAACGCCCACGGTTGTCTGCTCAGGGGTTCGAACTTTGTCGCATTAGGACCGCCAAGCATCACCTGGTCAGAGTGCTGCGGCGGGTTCGGGCCGGCCGAGCGCCCGAGGCGGATGATCGCCCCTCTGATAGCCACCGAATCACGAGCGCCGCCCAGGTGGAGATGTCGAAGAGCCGGAGCTTCACCTCGGATCGGAGGTCGTTGATCCGGCTCGGACAGGATTCACGACCGCATTGCCCCCAACGCGGCCCGGTCCTCGGCGATGATCGTGGGTCAAGATGGGCGAGGCTGTACCTTCACCCATCCGTAGGACGCGTGGAGGTGTCATGATCACCAACCCGGTGACCGCCCTGGCGGTCATTCTCTCCGTAGCCGTGTTCTGCCAGTGGCTCGGGTCCCGCGTGAAACTGCCCTCGGTGCTGTTCCTGCTCGTGGCCGGGGTGGCCATGAGCGCGGTGCTCGACCCCGACGCCGTATTCGGTGACCTGTTGTTCACTGGGGTCGGGCTCGGGGTGGCCATCCTGCTGTTCGAAGGTGGGACGAGCCTGCACTGGTCGGAACTGAGGGTGGGGCGGGCCGCCGTCATCCGCCTGTGCACCGTCGGCGCCGTGGTCACCTGGGCCGTGGCCACCGGGGCGGTGGCCGGCCTGCTCCCCGACGTCGACACCAACCTGGCCCTCCTGATCGGGGCGATCCTGATCGTGTCCGGCCCGACGGTGGTCATCCCCCTCCTGCGGGCGGTCCGGCCCCGGCCCCCGACGGGCGCCATCCTCCGGTGGGAGGGGATCCTGATCGACCCGGTCGGCGCCGGGCTGGCCATCGTGGTGCTGGACGCGATGGTGGCCGACCGGTCGGTCGAGGGGATCGCCCTCCGCATCCTGACCACGTTCGGGGCCGGGGCCGCCGTGGGCGCGGTGGCCAGCGTCGCCCTCGTCACCCTGCTGCGGCAACGGCTGATCCCGGACCACCTGCAGGTGCCCGCCACCCTGGCTTTCGTGGTGGCCGCCTACGCCGCCGCCAACAGCCTCCGGCCCGAGGCCGGTCTGTTGGCGGTGACCATGCTCGGGATGGCCCTGGCCAACCAGCGGAAGGCTCCCGCCGCCCACATCGCCGAGTTCAACGAGCACCTGGGCTCGGTGATCCTCGGTTCCCTCTTCGTGGTGCTCGGGGCCCGGGTGGACCTGGAGGAGGTGGCGGAGACCCTGCTCCCCAGCCTGGCCATCATCGCCGTCCTGGTCCTGGTGGCCCGGCCGTTGACCGTCATCGCGTCCACCACCAACACCGGGCTGAACTGGCGGGAGAAGGCGTTCATGATGGTCATGTGCCCCCGCGGGGTGGTGGCGGCCGCGGTGGCGTCGCTGTTCGCCCTGGAACTGGAGCACGAGGGCATCGATCCCGGCCCCCTGGTCCCCGTCGTGTTCACGGTGGTGGTGGGCACCGTGGCCCTGGTGGGACTCGGGGCCCGTCCCGCCGCCCGCCGCCTCCGGGTTGCCGAACCGGACCCGAACGGGGTGGCCTTCGTCGGGGGTGGCCACTTCGCCCTCGAACTGGCCGACGCCCTCAACGAGCAGCGCATCTCCACCCTGCATGTCGGCCTGGGTGACGAGGACTCCCTCACGGCCGCCTACCGGGGTCAGCTCGTCTACCGGGGACGCCTCAACTCCGAGGAGTTCCCCGAGACGGTCCGGGCCGTGGGTATCGGCACCGCCGTGGCCCTGTCGGGCACCGACCACCTCGACACCTTCGCCAGTGAGCGGATCGCCCGGGTGGTCGGTTCGGCCAACGTGTACGGCCTACCCACCGAAGACTCCAGCGCCGATCCCGGCACGGCCCACCTGGTGGCACCCCGGGCCCTGCTGCCCACCTTCCTCGACAGCGCCACCATCGACGGACTCCTCGACAAAGGTGCCACCATGCGCACCGTCATGGTCGGCACCGAGGACGCCCGGGACGACGACTGGTTGACTATCTGCCGGGTCAAACCCTCCGACAAGGTCGTGTTCGACCTCAACCCGTCCAACGCCGAACCCGGCGACCGGCTGATCCAGTTCGGTCCCGGGATCGCCGCCGTCACCCCGGCCGCCGAGCCCCCACTGCATTCCGTCGGCGGGTCCGGTGAGGACGGCACCGGCGGTGACGGGGCCGAACACGGGGCCACGTCCCCGGCGTAGCCGGCCGCCCTCCCATCCGTGGTAGAACGGCTGGCCTATGGCTGGCGACGGCAGGAGCTCGCGGGTAGCGACGCGGAGCGACAACGAACTGATGGCGGCGGCCCTGGCGGAAGCCCGGCTGGCGCTGGCCCACGACGACGTCCCGGTGGGGGCCCTGGTGGTCCGTGACGGCCGCATCCTGGCCAGCCGCCACAACGAGCGGGAACTGGTCAACGACCCGACCGCCCACGCCGAGGTGCTCGCCCTGCGCGACGCGGCGCGGGCCTCCGGCTCGTGGCGTCTCGACGGCTGCACCCTGGTCAGCACCCTGGAACCGTGCATGATGTGTGGCGGGGCGTTGGTGGCGGCCCGGATCGACCGCCTCGTCTACGGCGCCGCCGACATGGCCGCCGGCGCCTGCCTGAGCCTCTACAACGTCTGTGACGACCCCCGCCTCAATCACACGGTGGAGGTCACGGCCGGCGTCGAGGCCGAGGCTTGCGCCGCCCTGCTCACCGGCTTCTTCGCTGCCCACCGGAGCGAGGTCTGACAGACCGCCTGTGCGGCTGACGGCGGCTGGCGGATTCCCGCGGCGCGCCCCCCGGCCCGGAGGCGGAGGGCATCCTCCGGCCCGATGCACTGGTCGACGGGGCCCGGGCCCGGTCGGTGGGTCAGCGGGGCGCCGGGCCCTCCTCGCCGGTCCATTCGGGCGGGCGCTTCTCCGCCCACGACGCCCGACCCTCCCGGGCGTCGGGGGTGGCGCCGGCCACCTTCCGCATGGTCTCCCCGAACCGCACCGATTCGATCCACCCCATGGACCGGCTCCGCCACGCCACCTCCTGGGTGGCCCGTTGGGCGATGGGGGCGGCCCCGGTGAGGGTCCGGGCCCAGGCCCGGGCCTCGTCGGCCAGGCGGTCGTGTTCGACGACCCGCCACACCAGCCCCACCTCGGCGGCCCGGTCGGCCGGCATCGGCTGCCCGGTGAGCAGCAGCTCCATGGCGTCGGCCCAGCGGATCCGGTCCGGGAGGCGGATGGCGCCGACGATGGTGGGCACCCCGATCGCCACCTCCGGGTAGGCGAAGGTGGCCCGATCGCTGGCCATGACGAAGTCGCAGAACAGGACCCCGGTGAGGCCGTAGCCAATGCAGGGGCCGTTGACGGCGGCGATCGTGGGTTTGAACAGCTCCATCCCGCTCTCGAAGGAGTTGATGGTGGGCTTCTCCCAGAAGGTGCCGCCGAACGTGCCCACCGACCCGGCCCCGTCCTTGAGGTCGGCGCCGGCACAGAACACCTCGCCGGTGGCGGTGAGGATGCCCGCCCAGGCGTCGGTGTCGTCCCGGAACCGGGCCCAGGCCGTGTTGAGCTCCTCCCGCACCTGGCCGTTGATCGCGTTGCGCGCCTCCGGTCGGTCCAGGGTGATGGTGGCGATGTGCTCGCTCATCTCGTAACGCACGACGGTCATGGGTTGGACCTCCGGGATCGGTGGGTGGGAACCGGCCGCGGTCGGCCCCCGGGTGCGACGGGGCCGCGGCCGTGGAGCCGAAGCTAGCCCGGGGTCGGTGGGTGGGACCTGGTTGTGGTGTCAACCCCGGGTCGTCGGGGTCGGGCCGAAACCCGCGCCCGCCCGGCCGGCTGGCCCGCTAGTCTCGTCACCGGAAGGTTGCCAGAGCGGACGAATGGGGCGGCCTCGAAAGCCGTTGTGGCCTCCGGGTCACCAAGGGTTCGAATCCCTTACCTTCCGCCAATAGTGCTGGCCCGGTAGGTCGGGTCGCCCGGGTTCGCTAGCACCCGCGGGATGACCGTCCGTGACCGGGCCCGCTATCCGCCGGTCTCCGTTACATCGTCGCCCGACGGCACTTCGACTGGCGGCCGGGCCGACCGACGACACCGACCTGACCTGGGCCGTCGCCGTCGGCTATCTCGACCGGGGTTTCGCCGCTCCGGTGGTGGACGCCGTGCCCGGCGGATGGTGGCCTGGTACGAGGCGGGCCCGCGTGACATCGGCGGCACCACCGCCTCCGCCCTGGGCCGCTACCTGAGCACCGGTGACGCCACCCGGCCGGGCGGCGGGGCGAACGGAGCCAGGCCAACGGCTCGCTCATGCGGATCCGCCCGGTGGCCGTGGCCCGCCTCGACGCCCCTGAGGCGCGGGCGGACGAGGCTGCGGCCCTGCCGGCTATCACCCACGCCCACCCGGTCTGCATCGACGCCTGCGTGGTCTCCTGTCACCTGGTGGCCGCTCTGGTGGGCGGCGGCGAACCTGCCGAGGCGGTACGGCTGGCGGCCCGGTCGGCGGTCACCACCCAGGTCGGCCCGGCCCTCGCTGCCGCCTCGGCCGACCCCCGGGCTGCGTTTCGGCGATCTGCCTGGTCCGGCCGGTGGCTACGTCCTGTGGGCCGGGGCGGTAGCCGTCCGTGCGATGCTGACCGCCCCCGACGCCGAGTCCGGCCTGGTCGCCGTGGTGATGCTGGGCGACGACGCCGACACCAACGGGGCCTCCTCTCGATCGCCCCGATCTCCCGGGTCGTCCGGGCCATCGCCGGTGGCCTCCTCGGCGCCCGTCTCGGGCGGCCCGGCCTACCGGACCGCTGGCTCGACCGGCTGGAGCTGGTCGAGGAGCTAACCGGGTTCGCTGTCGCCGTCGCCGTCGCCGTCGCCGCCCCGGCCGCCGCCCACCCCACCTGAGCCCGGCTGCCGGCCCGGTCAGGCCGAGAGCACGGTGGCCCGACGGACCTGGTCGATCTGGAGGGTCCGTTCGATGGTTGCCTCGATGCTGGCCGGGGCCACGCCGACGATGGAGAGCACCAGACGGAGACGGTCGACGGTGCGGTCGGGGTCGAGCCGGTGGGCCAACGCCGACCGCATCCACTGGGCCACGGCGCCCACCACCGCGTCCACGGCGGTGTCGACGTCGACCGGGACGAACCGACCCCGCTCGATCCCCTCGCCGACGACGGCGGCCACGAGGGTTTGGACCCGGCCCTGTCCGCGGGGCGGCTGGGCGTCGAGGGTGTCGAGGGTCAAGAAGGCGGCCGCCATCGTCGGGTCGGTGATGGCCACGCCCACGAGTTGCTGGGTGTGGAGGCCGAGCCGGACCGCCGGGTCGTACTCGATCGCGGTGAGGGTGCCGGCACCGAGGCGGAGCCGTTCGGCCAGCTGATCGGCGATGGCGGCGATCACATGGTCCATGGATTTGAAATGGTTGTAAAAGGTGCCGGGTGAAACCCTGGCCCTGGCGGCCAACTCGGCCACCGTCGCGGCCCGGCTGCCGCCTTCGGCGAGCACCGTCATACCCGCCTCCACCAGTCGCTCCCGGGTCTGGGCGCGCTTCCGTTCGTATCCAGTACTCATTGTCGTACTTCTAGTTGAACGTTCAATCTAAATGTGAGATTTGACCACTCGACGCAATCTTAATTGACGTTGTCCTACAAAATTGGTTGGATGTTACAGAACGCGAACGTGGTTCATCCGTCGGCCCGGAACCCGTTCTGCCGACTCTGCTGACGCACCCGCCCGCTCCACACGGAAGTAGTGATGACCTCCCACACCGAGTATTCCGCTGTCCCGCCGGTAGACCGCTCTTTACCGGAAAACAATTCTGAGAAAACGTTTTCAAAATCCCTGATGAATCAGGGTGACACCGTTGAATTGCGTCCAAATCTTGGGAGGAAGTGGCTCGAGAACGGCCGGCACGGTGCGGGGCCGGCCCCCACCGGCTCCCCCCGTCGGGAATCCACTGATGGAAGACCTCCCCATGTCGGACCCACCAACGACGGACCGGGTGCGGATGGTTCGGAGCATCCGTCGAAACGGACCGGCGAGGGGGAGCTGGCCACCCCGGTCGGACCGCGGCCGGTTCCCGGCCCGAACCAGCGGCACTCCCGCTCGGTGCAGGAGGCGGCCAGTGCCATCGCCGACGAGCTCGCCGCCCTCGACGACGCGGTCGACGGGATGCTGCCCCTCAACGCCATGGCCATGACGCCGTCCCAGGCGGCCACGGCGGGAGCCCGGTTGATCCAGAGCCTGGTCACACAGCCTGCCGTCATCGCCCGGCACCTGGGCCAGATGTTCGGTCAGCAGCTGAGGATCAACGCCGGGTTGGCCGACGTAGCCCCCGACCGGAAGGACCACCGGTTCAACGACCCGTGGTTCACGGTTAGCCCGATCTACCGCTGGATGGCCCAGAGCCACCTGGCCTACGAGCGGGGTGTCGACGACCTGATCGGGGATCTTGGCCTCGACCCCAAGGCCAAGCTGCGCTCCCGGTTCCTGGCCCACTCGGTGACCAGCTCCCAGGCGCCCACCAACACCCTGTTGGGCAATCCGGCCGCCCTGAAGGAGGCGGTGCGCACCAACGGCCGGAGCCTGGCCGACGGGCTACGGCACGCCGTCCACGACCTCGAGCACAACGGCGGCCAACCCTCGATGGTGGACACCCGCCCCTTCGTCCTGGGCGAGACGGTGGCCGTGACCCCGGGGGAGGTGGTGTTCTCCAACCCGGTCCTGGAGCTGATCCAGTACCGGCCGACCACCAGGCGTGTCTACTCCCGCCCCACCGTGGTCGTGCCGCCCCAGATCAACAAGTACTACATACTCGACCTGGCCCCGGGACGGAGCCTGGTGGAGTACCTCGTCGGCCGGGGCCAGCAGGTGTTCATGGTGAGCTGGCGCAATCCCGGACCCGAGGAACGGGACTGGGATCTCGACACCTACCTGAGCGCCGTCCTCGGGGCCATCGAGGCCGCCGGGGAGATCACCGGGTCACCCGACGTGAACCTGGCCGGCGTGTGCGCCGGGGGTGTCACCTCGGCCGCCCTCCTCGGCCACCTGGCCGCCACCGGGGACGACCGGGTCCACGCCGCCACCTTCGTGGTCACCGTGCTCGATTGGGACAGCCCCTCGACCATGGGATCGTTCGTGTCCCGGCCCACCATGGACGCTTCGGTGCAGGCCAGCCGCCGCAACGGGGTGCTTCCGGGCGACGACCTCACTCGCCTGTTCGCCTGGATGCGGCCCAACGACCTGGTCTGGAACTACTGGGTCAACAACTACCTGATGGGTAGGAACCCGCCGGCGTTCGACGTGCTGGCCTGGAACGTGGACGCCACCAACCTGCCCGCGGCCCTGCACGAGGACTTCACCGCCCTGGCGGCCGGCAACGCCCTCATGACCCCCGGGGCCCAGGTGGCCCTCGGCACCCCACTCGACCTGGGGGACGTGACGTGCGATACCTTTGTCGTCGGTGCGGTCACAGATCACATCACGCCATGGAAGGCGTGCTACGCAACAGTCAACGCCTTGGGGGGCCGAGCCGAGTTCGTGCTCAGCTCGCAGGGGCACGTCCAGGCCCTGGTCAACCCACCCGGGAATCCGAAGGGCACCTACTACACCAACCCCGAGGCGGTCCACGAGGATCCGATCGACGCCGACCAGTGGTTGGAGGACGCGGATCCCAACGCCGGTAGCTGGTGGGAACACTGGTCGACATGGCTGAGCAGTCGCAGCGGCGCCCTCACCGACGCCCCCGTGAAGCTCGGCAGCGACGCCCACCCCACGACGATGCCCGCGCCCGGGACCTACGTCCTGGCCTGACCCGTCACGGTGGAACGCACGAGCCGGCCGGCCGGGGCGGGAACCGGACCGGCGACGTCGGCGCGGTTCCCGCGGTGGAGCCGGACCCGACGCCCGACGACGCCTGGACGGCCCGGAACCGCGACCAGGACGGCCTCGTCCTGCGGGTCGAGACCATCGACGTCGGTCCCCACCGGATCCACGCCACCGTCGAACAACGCGGCGCCGGCCGGCCCCTGCTGCTGATCAACGGCATCGGCGCCACCGGTGAGCTGTTCCGGCCGTTCCGCCAGCAGATCGCCGACCGGGAGACCATCGCCTTCGACGCCCCCGGTGTGGGCTCCAGCTCCACCCCGATCCTGCCCCCGACCATGCGCCAGCTGGCCTCGGTAGTGGCCAGGATGGTGGCCGACCTGGGCCACGAGGAGGTCGACGTGCTCGGCATCTCCTGGGGAGGGGCCCTGGCCCAGGAGATGACCCGACGCCATCCCCGCCTGGTCCGCCGCCTGGTGCTGGCCGCCACCCTGCCCGGAGTCACCGCGGTGCTGGGTAATCCGACGGCCCTGAGCCTGCTGGTGTCGCCGATGCGCTACTACTCGCCGTCCTACCTGGAGAGGGTGGCCCCCGCCCTCTACGGCGGCGATATCCTCGATCATCCTGACGTCCTAGCCGAACAGTCCTACGTCCGTTCCAACCGGGCGCCCTCCATGCTCGGCTACCTCTACCAGCTCATGGCCATCGCTACCTGGACGAGCCTGCCCTGGATGCGCCGGTGCCGACAGCCCACCCTGGTGCTGACCGGCACCGATGATCCCATCATCCCGGTGGCCAACGGCCGGATCCTGGCTTCCGGTTACCCCAACGCCCGCCTCGAGATCGTGGAGGGGGGCGGGCATCTGTTCTTGTTCACCACCCCCGAGCGGTCCGCCCGGCTGGTGCTCGACTTCCTCGACGACCCGACCCTCGACGACGGCTGATCCCGGGGGGACGGGTGGCCGTGACGGCCCGGCCGGTGGGGCCGGACCGTCACACCGGTCATGCCGCGATACAGCGGGTCACCTGTCCACGCTCAGTCGTGCCACCGGACCGCCATGGTCGGAGTACCAGCGTCCGCCCGGCGTCCGACGGTCGGGCTCGTCACCGACGACGGTGGTGGAGACGCGCTCGGCGCGGAGCTGGGAGATGAACACGTGGTCGATCCGCTGGGTCAGCTGGCTGGTCGGGTTGAGGAGATCCTCGGCCTGGCAGCAGGTGGCCCCGTCATCGCCGGACCAGTGGCGTGACATCGTCCAGGTGTCCCGGTAGCCGGCGTCGACGATCGTCCGGTAGGCGGGGGTGCCGGGGACGGCGTTGAAGTCGCCCACCAGGATGGTCGGGCCCCCGACGGCGGCCAGCTGGTCGCGGAGCTGGACGGCCTGGGCCTCCTGGCACACGACCATGCCCTCGGGTCCCAGGCACGACACGTCCTCCACCTCGAGGTGGGTGTTCACGAACCGGAACGACGTCCGCCCCACCGAGGCGTCCACCGAGGTCCAGCCCCGGGTGAAGCTCACCGGCACGCCCAGGTCGACCTGGAAGTTGAGGTCGTAGTGGCCGGACTCGGGGTTGGACACCCGGGTCGTACCCGTGCGGTAGAGGATCACGTCGCGGTCGAGCACCCGGGCGGTGGTGCCGGCGCCGTCGACGGGCAGGGTCACATCCGAGTTCTCGCTGAGCGAGGCCACCGCATAGGACTCGCCCCGGGCCGACAGGGCGGCCAGCAGGATGTCGAGGAAGTCGACCCGTTGCACCACGGCGCCGGTGGAGTCGAGCAGGGTGAGCTGGGTGACCTCCTGGAGGCCAACCAGGTCCGGGTTGACGTCGTCGATGGCCCGGGCCGCCTCGGCCAGGCGGTCGGGCACCTCGCTGGCCTCCATGGTGGCCAGCAGGGCGGCCGGGGAATCGCCCACCAGCAGGCGGGCGAGGTCGGCGCCGATGTACAGGTTCTGCGACATCACCCTGACCCCCGAGGAGTGCCTGCGGTGGGCGTCCGCCGGTGAGACCGTCGCCCCCAGCAGTAGTACGGCCGCAAGTAGGGCGATCACCGGCGTACGACCCCCGATCCGTCTCCCGATCCGTGTCCTGTTGTGGCTGGCTCGCGTCGGGGCACCCCGGAGGGGCCCGGGCGGCGTCGTCCGCCGGTCCAGATGTTCCATGATCCGCCTCAATCTGTCTGGATGTTCGTCTGGGCCGACGACTCCCACCGCACCCTCCGGGTGCGGCACGCATCCGTCGTCGGCCGTCTCGCCCAATCCGGTCGCCCTCGATATCCACGTATCACCGTGGCGCTCACCACCAGTGATGTCGCCCACCGTGAGCGGTCGATTTGGTGTCGCCGTAGGATAGCCGGTGTTTCTCCTTGTGGCGAGGGTGGATGCGCCCGCGGTGCCACCCCGATCACCCGGATGCCGGTGATCGATGCGGGTGTGGCACCCTGTACCCATGAGTAATTTCGCTGAGCGGGACGTCCCCGCTGATCTCGACTGGGCGACCGACTTCGATCACACCCATCCGGCGTACAACGAATACGCACCCGAGATCTGGGGCGATCTGCGCGAACGGTGCCCGGTGGCCCATTCCGACCGCTTCGGCGGCGTCTGGCTCCCGACCCGGCACGCCGAGGTCAGCGAGATCGCCTACAACACCGACGACTACACCTCGGTGGGGGTCATCGTCGCCCCCGATCCCCCCACCACCCCGCCCCCGCTCGGGGTGGCGCCGCCCATCACCTCGGATCCGCCCGCCCACGGCCCCGCCCGCCGGCTCCTCCTGCCCGCCTTCTCACCCAGGGAGATCGCCGGGTGGGAGCCGACCACCCGGGACCTGTGCCGTGACCTCATCGCCGAGCTGCCGATCGAGGACGGGGTGGTCGACGCGGCCGCCCACTACGCCCAGCACATCCCGGTCAAGGTCATCGCGGCCATGCTCGGAGTGCCGCCCGAGGACGGTGACCTGTTCCGCCGGTTCATCCACGACATCATCGAGGCGCCGGGCAGTGAGGCGGGCCTCCCGGAGGAGGAGACGCTCGGCTACTACCTCGACCAGCAGATCGAACGTCGCCGCCACGACCCCGGCGAAGACCTGATCACCTACCTGCTCCAGGCCGAGTACGAGGGCGAGCCACTGACCCACGACCATGTGTTCGGCACGGTGCTGCTGTTGCTCATCGCCGGCATCGACACCACCTGGTCGGCGATCGGATCGACCCTGTGGCATCTCGCCACCCACCCGGGCGACCGGCGCCGCCTGGTGGCCGAGCCGGAGCTGATGGCCACCGCCATCGAGGAGATGTTGCGGGCCTACGCCCCGGTGACCATGGCCCGCATCGCGGCCCGGGACCACGAACTCGCCGGTTGCCCGGTGCGCCGGGGGGACTGGCTGCTGCTTCCCTTCCCGGCCGCCAACCGGGACCCGGCCGTGTTCGAACAGGCCGATGAGGTGATCATCGACCGGGCCCGGAACCGGCACGCGGCCTTCGGCCTGGGCATCCACCGGTGC
Source organism: Acidimicrobiales bacterium (assembly GCA_047974625.1). Classification (GTDB taxonomy): domain Bacteria; phylum Actinomycetota; class Acidimicrobiia; order Acidimicrobiales; family SZUA-35; genus CADEDH01. The sequence continues at coordinate 25,138 of JBKECK010000004.1, read as the reverse complement.
CTGGGTTCCAACCTGGCTCGCCTGGAGCTGAGGGTGGCCGTGGAGGAGTGGTTGGCCGCCATCCCGGAGTTCAGCCTGGCGGAGGGGGCCACGGTGCGGTGGTCGGCCGGGCAGGTCCGGGGCCCGCGGGCGCTGCCGCTGGCCGTCGGCTGACGGTGGGGTCGACAGGGCCCGGGGCCGGGCCGGCGCAGGGGAGGGTCGGACCCGGGCCCACCCCTGAGGAGGCCCGTCAGGGCATGAACCGGGCCGCGCTCCGGAGCTGGGTGCGCTGGACCTCGGTGAACACGCCGGTGATGTCCTCCCGGTACAGGGTCCACGGGTAGGCGGTGGGGCGACCGTCGATCCGGCGGAAGGCGTCCCGCGTGAGCTTTGCCGTTCGCGGGTCCTCCACGGTGATGGCCAGGGCGAACGCGTTCAGGGGGCCGAGCTGGGTCGGCCCCGCCCGTTCCGGGGAGGCCTCCAGGAACGCCGAGAGGCTCCGGGCGATCTCGTCCACCGTGGACGCTTGGACCAGGTGCTCGGTGAGGGTGGTCGGGCACGACCCCAGCCCGTACTCGAGATGGGCGGCGGGCAGGGCGAACTGCGCGGCCGATGCAGCCGGTGCCTCGTCGCGCACCCAGCGGGCGAACTCGAACATGGTGTCGTCGTTGCCGCCGCCCCGGTAGCTGAGGCCGTGGAGGTAGGCCCGGACCGCGTCGGGCCGGAACGGATCCACCAGGTGGACCTGCTCGAACCGGCGCCGTAGCTCCACCAGCCCCACCCGTAGCCCCCGGCCCGTCGACAGCAGGTAGACCCACGGGTCGGGTCGTGACGGCCGCCCGCCGATGGCCTCGATCAGGGTCTGCTCAGCCGCCACCATGGCGGTCTCGAAGTCGGTGTAGCGCTCGGCACCGATGTCCTCGACCGTCTCGTCGGCCCCGATCATGGCCCAGGCGTCCCGGGCCATGGCCGCCCCCACCAGGCTCAACGTCAACGGCCCCGGTCGGGCGTCGGCCAGCCGGCGGAAGGTCTCGGTGTCGATGGCGGCCTCGTCGCTCACCAGGACCGACGGCACCAGCCACTGGGTCGGGTCGTTCTTCACCGCCGAGACCACGGCGTCCCAGTCGCTGCCGTGGAATGCCCGTTCGAGCCTCAGCAGTTTCGGGTCGCCCAGGAACGGATCGAACCGCGGTCCGGTACCGGTTCTCGGTGAGGTCCCTATCACCACCGAAGTGGCCCTGGGTCGAACGACATCCCGTCAGGATATTGCCCCGGCGTCGCTGTGTCCCGTCCCTCCGGTTTCAACCACCACCGGGCCACGATCGGCGGGGGTCTCCCACCAGTAGCCTCAAGGCGATGATGGCCATGCACATGATGTGGCCCCGCGACCGGGACTCGGTCGAAGGGGCCCGCATCGACCGCCGGTCGGCGCTCCGGGTGTGGCGGTTCGCCCGTCCCTACCGGGGCCTGGTGGTCGGGTTCCTGGCCGCGGTCACCGTGGACGCCGTCCTTGGCCTGGTGCCGCCACTCCTGTTCGGTCGCATCATCGACCAGGCCATCCCCAATGGGGACCGCGGCCTGCTCGGCTTGTACGCGGTCGCCATCGTCGGGGCCGCCCTGGCCGCCGGCATCGTCGGGATGTTCGAACGGTACTGGTCGTCGCGGATCGGGGAGGGGGTCATCTACGACCTGCGGGTCGCCCTGTTCGACCACGTCCAACGGCTACCGATCGCCTTCTTCACCCGGACCCAGACCGGGGCCCTCACCAACCGGCTCAACACCGACGTCATCGGCGCCCAAAGGGCCCTGACCGCCACGCTGGGGACCGTCGTCTCCAACCTGATCACCCTGGTCACCACCCTGGTGGCCATGTTCGTCCTGGAGTGGCGGCTCACCCTCCTGGCCCTCGTGCTCACCCCCCTGTTCGTCCTGCCCTACCGGCGGATCGGGGCCATCCAGCAGTCGATCACCCGCGAGGGCATGAACCTCAACGCGGCCATGAACGCCACCATGACCGAACGGTTCAACGTGGCCGGGGCGCTCCTGGTGAAGCTATTCGGCCGGGCTGACGACGAGCTCGACGAGTTCGCCGACCGAGCCGGCCGGGTCCGGGACATCGGGGTCCGCTCCGCCGTCTTCACCCGGGGATTCATGACCATGCTGTCCCTCCTCGGGGCTCTGGGCACCGCCTTCATCTACGGGCTCGGTGGCCTGTTCGCCATCCAGGGGTCGTTCTCGGTGGGTGAACTGGCCGCCATGGGCCTGCTGGTGGGCCGGATCTACGCCCCCCTCACCGGCCTGACCAACGCCCGCATCGACGTGCTCACCGCCCTGGTGTCGTTCGACCGGGTCTTCGAGGTGCTCGACGCACCGAGCCCTCTGGTCGACCCCCCGAACGCGGTCACCCTGCGGAACCCGGTGGGGCGGATCGAGCTGCGTGACGTCAGCTTCCGCTACCCCCACCCCGACGAGACCATCGTGGCCGCCCTGGAGACCGCCCCGCCGGTCACCCCCGAGGCCGGGAACCCCGACGTCGCGGTGCTCGAGCACATCGACATCACCATCCAACCCGGCCAGCTCGTGGCCATCGTCGGACCCTCGGGAGCGGGCAAGACCACCATCACCTCCCTCATCCCCCGGCTCTACGACGTCACCGGGGGTGCGGTGTTGGTGGACGGCCACGACGTGCGGGACCTCACCCAGGAGTCGTTGCGGGCCGCCGTCGGGGTGGTGGCCCAGGACCCACACCTGTTCCACACCTCGATCGCCGAGAACCTCCGCTATGCCCGTCCCGATGCCACCCACGACGACCTGGTCGAGGCCAGCCGATCGGCCCAGATCCTCGACATGATCAACCGGCTCCCGGCCGGGTTCGACACCCTGGTGGGGGAGCGGGGCTACCGGATGTCGGGCGGCGAGAAGCAGCGGCTCTCCATCGCCCGGATGTTGTTGAAGGACCCGACGGTGGTCATCCTCGACGAGGCCACCAGCCATCTCGACACCGAGAACGAGGCCCTGGTCCAGGCGGCCCTGGCCGACGCCCTGTCGGGCCGGACCGCCATCGTCATCGCCCACCGCCTGTCCACCATCACCCGGGCCGACCAGATCGTGGTGCTCGACCGGGGCCATGTCGTCCAGCAGGGCACCCACCGGGAGCTCCTGGCCCAGGGGGGCCTCTACGCCGACCTGTACCACCGCCTCCAGCAGGCCGACGCACCGGCGGAAGCCGGATGAGCCGGGCCGACCTGACGAACCCACCGGCCACGGGGACCCACCGTGACGATCCGTGCGACCGGCCGGCGCGCGACCAGCTCGCCCTTATGGTCTCCGGTGCCCTGTCGGCCCGGGAGCTGCTCGAGGCCCACCTGGTGCGGGTCGGGGAGCACAACCCGGAGCTGAACGCGGTGGTCGCCCTCGACCCCGCCCGGGCCGAGACGGCGGCCGCCGCGGTGGACGAGGCCCGGGCCGCCGGCCGGGATCCCGGTCCGCTCGGGGGTCTCGTCACCGCCCACAAAGACCTGCAGAACACCGCCGACTTCCCCACCAGCTACGGCTCACCCGTCTACGCCGGCCACCGACCCACCGTCGATTCCCTCCTGGTGGCCAGGATGGCGGCCGCCGGTGCCGTGGCCATCGGCAAGACCAACACCCCGGAGTTCGGGGCCGGATCCCACACCTTCAACCCCGTCTACGGCCTGACTCGCAACCCCTACCGACCGGACCGGTCGGCGGGGGGCTCGTCCGGCGGTGCCGCGGTGGCGCTCCGGTGCGGGATGGTGTCCATCGCGGACGGCAGCGACGCCGGTGGTTCGCTCCGCAACCCGGCGGCTTGGAACAACATCGTCGGGTTCCGCCCCTCCCCCCGGGTGATACCCCAGGTGGGCCCGGGCAACGCCTGGAACACCATCCCCATCGACGGTCCCATGGGCCGGACGGTCGACGACGTCGCCCTGCTCCTCGGGGTGCTGGCCCGCCCCGACGCCCGCGACCCCCTCAACCGGGGTCTCGACCTTCCCGCCCGCCTCGACCTGGTGGACGGCCCCCTACGGGTGGCGTTCAGCCCCACCCTTGGCGGCCTGCCCGTCGACGACGATGTGGCCGACGAGGTGGCCCGCTTCGTGGGGGAGGTGGAAGCGCTCGGCTGGGACGTCACCCTCGACGAACCCGACACCTCGGGCGCCGACGAGTCCTTCCTGACCCTGCGGGCCTCCATGTACGCCAGCCGCTTCGCCACCGCGCTCGGACCCGAGGGCCTGGCCCGGGTCAAGGCCACCGTCCGGGACGAGATCGAACGGGGCCAGGCGCTCTCCGCCGCCGACCTCACCGACGCCCTGGCCGCCGCCAACGTCCTGTGGCAGCGGGGCGTGGAGTTCTTCACCCGATACGACCTGCTCATCACCCCGGTGGCCCAGGTGTCACCGTTCCCGGTCGAGCAGGAACACCCCGAGACCGCCGGAGGCCAACCCGTGCGCACCTACCTCGAATGGATGCGATCCAACTGTCGGATCTCGTCGTTCGGCCTGCCCGCCCTGTCCCTGCCGGCCGGTTTCACCGACACCGGCTTTCCGGTGGGAGCCCAGCTCGTCGGCGGCCCCTGGGGGGACATCGCCCTGCTCCGGGCCGCCCTGACCCTGGAAGCGGCCACCGGGCACGGGGCCCGCCGGCCCGAACGGTTGGGGGCATGAGCAACGACACCAGTAGTCGGGACACCGCCGGCGGCGGCGCCGACGCAGCCCGGCGCGGCCTCAACGCCGCCGGTCTGGCCCTCACCGCCTACATCGTGCCGATCCTGGTTCTGATCTGGATGCTGTCCGGCGTGCTGTCCGGCTGGTTGGTGCTGGCCCTGTCCCTACTGGCCATCGCCGCCGTCGGGCTCGGCGCCGCCGGGGGTGCGTTCGGTCCGAATCCCCGCCGGATCGCCACCGGCATCGCCATCAGCGCCCTGACCATGACCCTCCTGGTGGTGCCGGCCGTGGTGGGCCGCGGGTTGATCCGCTCCACCTGGGACCCGGGCGAGCACTTCGGATCCACCCGCAGCCCCTACTACGGTCCCGCCATGGGTGCTGTGGTGCTGGCCTGGCTGCTGATCTCCCTGTTCGTCGGCGCGGTGGCGGCCCGGCGGATCGTCCCGGCCGATCTCCCGGAAGACCACGGGTGAGCGCCGAACCGAGCGGCCCCTGAGGGGGCCTCCCGGCTCTTCGGTCGAGGCCGCAGCGGGCTCATCACCATCATCTAGCTAGTCATCTTCATCTAGTCGTCATCATCGGGGGGTGTCGTCCGCCCCGAGCCGCTCGGCCAGGTCGAGCACGGAGGCCACGCTGGGCGGGAAGCCGCCGGTGGCCACCGGCCCCCACCGAAGGGGTTCGATGGCGATCAGGCACTTGCCCTGACGGACCATGGCTTCCCGGTACTCGTCCCAGTGGGGATGTTCCCCGCCGATGGCCCGGTAGTAGGCCACCAGGGCGTCGAGCGCCTCGGGGACGTCAAGCACCGTGGCCCGACCGTCGACCTGCACCCAGGCCCCGCCGAAATGGTCGCTCAGCACGCACACGGTGGCCCACGGGTCCCGCCGCAGATTCCTGACCTTGTCCCGGAACGGGTAGGTGGCTACGGCCAGGGTCCCGTCGTCGAGCACCCCGCCGGTGACCGGCGAGATCTGGGGCCGACCGTCCCGCCGCAGGGTCACCAGGGTCCACTGGTGGCGGGGGCGGACGAACTTGATCAGGTCGTCCCGCCCGACGGGGGTCTCGGTCGCCAGCTTCCTGCTCATGGGCCGAGGCTACTGGGTGTCCGTACGGCCCCGCCCCGTCCCTCCGGGGCCGTTCCCCCAGGCCGCGTCTAGAGTGACGGGCAGATCGTACGGAACGGCCACGAACCGGGAGGGGAACCAGCGGTGAAGGTCCACATCGTCGACGGCACCTACGAGCTGTTCCGACAGTTCTTCGCCCGTCCCGCCCACACCAACGCGGCGGGTGAGGAGGTGGCGGCGGCCCGGGCGGTGGTGCGGGGCATGGTGTCCATGCTCGAGGACGGCGCCACCCACCTCGGCGTGGCCACCGACCACGTCATCGAGTCGTTCCGCAACGACCTCTACCCCGGCTACAAGACCGGCGAGGGTATCGACCCGGTGTTGCGGCGCCAGTTCCAACCCCTGGAGGACGGTCTGCGGGCCGTCGGGGTGGCCACCTTCGCCATGGTCGAGTACGAGGCCGACGACGGGATGGCCTCGGCGGCCGCGGTGGCCGCCGCCGACGACCGGGTGGACCAGGTGCTGCTGTGCACCCCGGACAAGGACCTGGCCCAGTGCGTCCGCGGCGACCGGGTGGTCCAGTTCGACCGGCGGAACAACAGGATCATCGACGAGGCCGGTGTGGTCGAGAAGTTCGGGGTGCGGCCCGAGTCGATCCCCGACTACCTGGGGCTCGTGGGCGACTCCGCCGACGGGTTTCCCGGCCTGCCCGGCTGGGGGGCCAAGTCCACCGCCGCGGTGCTGTTCCGGTACGGGCACCTGGAGGCCATCCCGGCCGCGGCGGGCCAGTGGGACATCACCGTCCGCGGCGGGGCCAAACTGGCCCGGACCCTCGACGACCAACGGGAGGACGCCCTGTTGTTCCGCCGCCTGGCCGTACTGGAGACCGACGCCCCCACCGTCGCCTCGGTCGACGAGCTCCGCTGGACCGGCCCCGGTCCCGGGCTCGACTCCACCATGGTCGAGCTGGACGCCCCCGACCTGGCCGGGCGGCTCGGCGCCCTGAGCGGGGCTCGGTCGTGACCGGTCGCGGTCGGCCCGGCACCGCCGGGGAGGTGCGGCCGTACACCGGGGCCGACGCCGAGGCCGTGCTGGCCCTCAATCAGGCCAACGTGCCCGAGGTCGGCTCCATCGACGCGGCGCGTCTCGCCGCCCTCGCCCGATGGGCCACCCGGTTCGAGGTGGTCGAGGTCGACGGCCGCATCGTCGGTTTTCTGATCGGCCTCGACGAGACCGCCGGTTACGACAGCCCCAACTTCGGCTGGTTCGCCGAGCGGCACCCGACGTTCGCCTACGTGGACCGGGTGGCGGTGGCGGCCAAGGCCCGGGGGGCCGGTTGGGGACCGGAGCTGTACCGCCGGTTCGAGACCTGGGCGGTGGAGGCCGGCAAGCCGATACTGTGCGCCGAGGTCAACACCGAACCGCCCAACCCGCGCTCGCTCCGCTTCCACGACCTGTTCGGCTTCGCCATGGTGGCGCAGGTCAACCCCACCGGCGACCCCGCCTACCGGGTCGGCATGATGGAGAAGCGGATCCCGTAGCTCGGGTCGGTTCTTCGGCCCCTTCGCCTACCCGCCGGCCCCTTTGGCCCGGCCCGGTGCCACCCGGGGAGGTTCGAACGGCATCTTCGGGTAGACGGGCGGCCACGGCGCGTCGCCCAGGCCGGCCTCCCGGTCGGCGGCGTTCATGGCCAGCAGTGGTTCGAGCGACGCCGCCGTCGTCGCCTTGCCGGCCCAGGGGTCGCCGTCGGCGGCGAGACGGGCCGGGACGGTGGCCATGGTGAGGGCCTCGGGATCGATCTCGTCGACCTCCTCCCAGAACACAGGGGTGCTCACCTGCGCCCCGACCCGGGACCGGACGCTCCACGCCCCGAACACCGTCTTGTGGGGGGCGTTCTGGTTGTAGTCGATGAACACCCGGGAGCCCCGCTCGTCCTTCCACCAGGCCGCGGTCACCTCGTCGGGGTAGCGGCGCTCCAGCTCCCGGGCGAAGGCCACGGCGGCCAGGCGTACCTGGTAGGAATCCCACCGCGGTTCCAGGGGCACGAACACGTGCAGGCCCCGGCTGCCCGTGGTCTTGGGGAACGAGGCCATGCCCAGCTCGTCGAACAGGCCCCGCACCCGGCCGGCCGCGGCCCGGATATCGTCGAACCCGATGCCGGGCGACGGGTCGAGATCGATGCGGAGCTCGTCGGTGTGAGCCATGTCGGCCACCCGGAACGGCCACGGATGGAACCCGAGGCACCCCATCTGGGCCGCCCACACCAGATGGCCCACGTCGGCCACCACCATGGCGTCCGACGTCGTCCCGTTGGGGGTGGACATGATCGCGGTCTCGAGCCACGGCGGCGCCCCCTTGGGCACCCGCTTCTGGTAGAAGGACTTGCCCGACGCGCCGTCGGGGAAACGCTGCAGCATCGTGGGCCGCCCGCCGGTGGCGGCCATGATCGGCCCGGCCACGGCCAGGTAGTACTCGATCAGGTCGAGCTTGGTTTCGCCCCCCTTGGTGAAGAACACCTTGCCGGGGTGGGAGACCTCCACGTCGTGGCCACCGGCGCTGACGGTGGTGCGATCACCGGACATCCACCGACGCTACTGCACCGTCGAGGCCGTTCGTCGCCGTTTCCCCCGGTGTAGCGTGACCATTCATGTCCCCGGTAGGACGGTCCCCCGGACCCTCGCCCCGGTCTCCGGACCGCCGCCGCCCCCCCCGCCGCCGCCCACGACGACGCGGCCGCTGGCGCCCGGGTCCGGCCGTGGCCGGGCTGGCCGTCGCCGGCGTCCTCGCCATCGCCGGCTGTGCCGCCGACACCACCGTCACCACCACCGACGACACCGAGTTCGAGCGGGGCGACGACCCTGTGATCACCGGCACCAGCCCGTCGGTCCCGCCCACCTCGCCGGTGATGGACACCCTGGCCACCGTCATCGACAGCGGCCTGCTGGCCGTGGTCATCGACGTCGGTGGTCTCTGCGAGGGTGGGGTGTGCGAGCGCCAGCTCGAGCTGGCCGCCGACGGCGACTGGACCCTCATCGAGGGTGGGCAGGTGATTTCGCGGGGCACCTACGACGTCAGTCAGCTCAGGGCCGAGGCCCTTGCCCTCGAACCCGACTCCCTGTCCCTCGGGCCCTTCGCCGGGGAGTGCCCCACCGCCTACGGCGGTCAGGAGCGGTTCTACCGGATCTACGACCCGGACCAGGTCGGGGTGGTGGCCGCTGACGTGTCCACCTGCATCGACCAGGTCGACGCCGAGGCCCCTGTGGTCATCACCCTCGATTTCATGATGGCTGACGCCCTCCAGGCCACCGCCGCCGACGGCTGAGGCGGGGGCACAACCGCCCAGCCCCTCGCCGACGGCCGACCCCGTCCCCCGTTGCCCCCCATCTACCCTGGCCCTAGTTGTTGCCCCGGGGGCATGGTGCGGCCGGGGCGGGAAGGTGAGCGCAGCGCATGACACCACGGACATGGGCCCGTACCTCGAGCGTCGCCGCGGCGGCCACCCTCCTGGTCACGGGATGCGGCCTGTTCTCGGAGACGGCCGCATCCGATGACACCACCACCTCGAGCGCGGCGGCCGGGACGGCTGCCACCCCGGCCGACCCCGGCACCGACGGCACCGACGACGCTGGCACCGGGGACGCGGACGTCATCACCATCGTCTACCCGACCCTGCCCGCCATCACGGTGCACGACCCGGCGGCCCTCACCGCGGCCGGCGACGTGCTCGGTACCGAACTGGGCGGGTTGGAGGATCCCGACACCGGCCTTGACGTGGTGTCCCCCGCCTGCGACAGCGCCGGGGTGGTCCTGCCCGAGGGGGAGATGGACGTCTTCGACCTGGAGGCCGTCCCCAGCTACCTGAACCTGGATGGTTCGAGCCATGTGGGGCTGACCACCGACCCTGACGGCACCCGGCACTACCGCGACCTCTCCGACGACAAGCACCTGTCCCTCGACGTGGCCCCCGACGGTTCCGGCCGTCTTCAGGACCTCGGCGGCGACCGCCACCTGACCGTCGAAGTGGCCGCCGACGGTTCGGGCGAGCTGAAGGACCTCGGGGGTGACCGTCACCTGACGATCGAGGTGGCCGCCGACGGTTCCGGCACCTATCAGGACCTGGGTGGCGACCGGCACTTCTCCGTGGACGTCGCCTCCGACGGTACCGGCTCGACCACCGACCTGGGTGGGACCAACCACCGGCAGGTGGAGATCTACGGGGGCGGCAACGGGTCCCTGGAGGACCTCGGCGGCGACCAGCATCTGAACCTGACCGTCGACGGTGACCACGTGACCTTCCAGGACCTGGGCGGCAACCGGCACGTCACCTTGGAACGGTTCGACGACGGATCGGTCGACTTCCAGGACCTCGGTGGCGACAGCCATCTGTCGCTCGAGGTCGAACCGGACGGTTCCGGCTGGTACGAGGACGTCACCGCCGGCATCGAGGTCAGCTTCGACGCCGAGGGCAACGCCACCGACGGCTCCGGCCACCGCGTCGTCGTCCCCGATTTCCCAGCCGTGGCCGTGGTCGACCGTATCCCGCCGCTGGGCACCCTCGGGCGGCTCACCACCCCGTGTGCGGTGGTGTTGCGGTTCTCCGCTGACGTCCTGTTCGACTTCGACCAGGCCACCCTCAGACCCGAGGCCGACGAGGTCCTCGCCCAGGCCGCCGACGCACTTTCCAGTACCGACGAGCCCCTAACGGTCGAGGGCCACACCGACGCCATGGGCTCCGACGAGTACAACGACGACCTTTCCCTCCGCCGGGCCGACGCCGTGGTGGCCGCCCTCACCGAGGACGGTGTCACCGCCGAGATGACGGCCGTCGGCTACGGCGAGACGCGTCCGATCGCCCCGAACACCACCCCGGCCGGGGACGACGACCCGGCCGGTCGGGCCCTGAACCGGCGGGTCGAGATCGTCGTCGGGGGCTGACCCGACCGGCCCACACCTGGATTGTGACCGTTCCGTGACGAAAATCGTTGCGATGGGAACTTTTCGTCGGTGCGGCGCGACAAAACGGGACAAGTGGGGGATGCGTTACAGCGGCCGCATCCCGCCACCGGTGCCCTGGGCACGATCTCCCCAAGATCACCCGGCGGAACACAATAGCTAGGTCCGTAGGGGTGGAGCTTGTAACACAAGCTCCACCCCTACTGGTTTCGGCTCGTCCAACTGGTCGAAGGTGCACTGGGCGGGCGTCTTGTCCGGCCGCCACCGCAGCATCCTGGTCACCTCCCGGAACCGACCGTTCAGGGTGCTGCCGTACTTCACCTCCGCCACCAGCTCGATCCTCAGGGGAACCCAGGAGTGGTCCTTCTTGGCGCTCCACCGGTTCGGGGCCCCCGGCATCCGTCCCTCCGCCCGGGCCTCGGCCTCGGCGTCCGCCCAACCCCGCCACGGGTGGTCCTCCAACGCCCCCTCGGTGAGCGGCATCAGTTCCTCCACCAGCTCCTCCCGCCGTTTGGCTGTGAAACTGGCCGCCACCCCGACATGGTGGAGGTCGCCGTCCCGGTACAGGCCGAGGAGGAGCGACCCGATTCCCCGACCGTCCTTGTGCCACCGGAACCCGGCCACCGCCGCGTCCGCGGTCCGGACGTGCTTGATCTTGAGCTGGGTCCGCTTGTTCTCCACGTAGGGATCGGCCAGCGGTTTGGCGATCAGGCCGTCGAGGCCGGCCCCCTCGAAAACCCGGAACCACTCTCCGGCCAGGTCCCGGTCGTCGGTGGTGGGGGTGAGGAACACCGGCGGGGCCACCCCGGTCAGGATCTCCTCCAGGACGGCCCGACGATCCCGGAACGGGCGGGGTCGGAGGTCGTCGTCCCCCAGGGCGAGCACGTCGAAGGCCACGAACCAGGCCGGGGTCGCCTCGGCCAGCATGGTGACCCGGCTCTCGGCCGGATGGATCCGTTGCTGGAGACCGTCGAAGTCGAGCCGACCGTCGGTCACCACGATCAGCTCACCGTCCACCACGCAGCGGGGCGGCAGGGCGTCGCGGAGCGGCCGGGGCATCTCGGGGAAGTAACGGGTGAGGGGCCGCTCGTTGCGGGACCCGAGTACCACCTCGTCACCGTCCCGGAACACCACACACCGGAATCCATCCCACTTCGGCTCGAACAGGACCTCACCCTCGGGAAGGCCGGTGACCGCCTTGGCCAGCATGGGCTTCACTGGTGGATTCACGGGAAGGTCCATGGGCCCCAGACTACGTACCGGTGCAGATGGCGCCGCTCCCGGGCTCGGTTCGGCACCCCGGCCGGGCCCCTGCCGCCCGGGGGACGACTGCGGTCGGGTGCCGTCCGCCCGCCCCGGCGACCGGCGCCGACCGGACAGGCGATTGGGCCGTCCGGGAGGCTAGGGTGCCCGACGTGGATCACCCCCTGAGCGAACGTGTGGCCGACCTCGAACGGCGGCGGGAAGAGGCCCTCCACGCCGGCCCGGAGCGTGCGGTCAAGCGACAGCACGAGAAGGGCAAAATGCTGGCCCGGGAACGGATTGACTACCTCCTCGACGAGGGGTCGTTCCACGAGCTGGACATGCTGGCCCGGACGAGGCATCCTGAGGCGACCGAGCGGCCCTACACCGACGGTGTCATCACCGGGTGGGGCACCATCGACGGCCGCAAGGTCTTCGTGTTCAGCCAGGACTTCACCATCAACGGTGGGTCCCTGGGTGAGGTCTTCGCCGAGAAGCTCCACAAGCTGATGGACCTGGCCCTCTCGGTCGGGGCGCCCTGCATCGGCCTCAACGACGGCGCCGGCGCCCGCATCCCCGAGGGGGTGGTGAGCCTCGACGGCTACGGCGGCATCTTCTACCGCAACGTGCAGGCCTCCGGTGTCGTGCCGCAGATCAGCGTGATCATGGGCCCCTGCGCCGGTGGCGCCGTGTACAGCCCGGCCATGACCGACTTCATCTTCATGGTCAACGAGACCTCCCACATGTTCATCACCGGTCCCGACGTGGTGAAGACCGTGACCGGGGAGGAGGTCACCCTCGAGGAGCTGGGCGGGGCCATGAGCCACTCGTCCCGGTCCGGGGTGGCCAACTTCGTGGCCGGCGACGAGAAGGCGGTGCTCGACGAGGTCCGCTACCTGTTGTCGTTCCTCCCGTCGAACAACATCGAGGACCCGCCGGTGTTCGAGGCCGCGGACGACCCCGCCCGGCCTTGCCCGAGCCTGATCGATCTCATGCCGCCCAGCCCGAACATGCCCTACGACATGAAGTCGGTCATCACCGAGGTGGCCGACGACGGGGAGTTCCTCGAATACCACGCCAGCTGGGCCAAGTCGATCCTGTGCGGGTACATCCGCCTGGATGGGCACCCCGTCGGGGTGGTGGCCAACCAGCCGATGGTGCTGGCCGGGGTACTCGACATCGAGTCGTCGTCGAAGGCGGCCCGGTTCGTGCGGACCTGCGACGCCTTCAACATCCCCCTGCTCACCTTCGTCGACGTACCCGGCTTCCTCCCGGGTGTCGACCAGGAGTACGGCGGCATCATCCGCCACGGCGCCAAACTGCTGTACGCCTACTGTGAGGCCACCGTGCCCCGGATCCAGGTCATCACCCGCAAGGCCTACGGCGGGGCGTACGTGGTGATGGACTCCAAGAGCATCGGCTCCGATCTGTCCCTGGCCTGGCCGTCGGCAGAGCTGGCGGTGATGGGGCCCGAGGGGGCCACCGACATTGTCTACCGCCGGGAGATCCAGGCCGCCGACGATCCGGCCGCCCGGCGAACCGAGCTGATCGAGGAGTACAAGGAACGGTTCGCCAACCCCTGGATCGCCGCCGAGCGGGGCTACGTCGACGCCGTGATCGACCCCACCGACACCCGTCGCGAGGTGATCGCCGGCTTCGAGATGCTGCGGTCGAAGCGGGAGGAGCTCCCGAAACGCAAGCACGGCAACGTGCCCCTGTAGGCGCGGCCCCAGACGCGTCCGGCCGTTCGACCCACGAGGGATCCCATGACCACCACCGACATCACCCCCACCCCGACCGACGAGGAGGCGGCCGCCATCATGGCCGCCCTCGCCCTGGCCGCGGCTCCGGCGTCGGCCGGCGGCGAACCGGTGGCCGACCCCCGGTGGCGGTTCAGTGGCCGCTGGTGGAACCGGCCCACCCCGCACGCCCGCCAGCGCCCCTGGCGGGCCTAGGGGCCGCTCGGGGAGGGCGGCGACGCGACCCCTCTCGATCGGGCAACCGGCGCGCCCGGTTCGCCCACCAGGACCTTCCTCAGTAAGGTGACCGTGGTCATACACACCACGGTGGCCGTCGTCGTGCACGACGGGTGAACCGGCAACGAAGGGGACCTGGGTGATGGCCGACGACTGGATTCCGAACGACCCCACGTCGAAACGATTCCGCCTGTGGTCGCGGGCCAACGCCGGGGAGGTGTTCCCCGACCCGATGACGCCACTCACCGCCTCGGTCGGATTCCTCCACAATCTCGAACCGGGCTGGCGGGCCGCTTACCTCGAGACCCGCATGTTCGACGAGGACTCCTTCGACGCCACCATTCCCCACAACCCGGTCGGGGTATTCAACGGGTTCTGCTACATCAACATGTCACTGGCCCGGATCTTCGGGGTCCGCCTCGGCGTGGGCGCCCAGATGATCGACGACGCCTACTTCGGTGACATGCCGGGGATCCCGTCCTACGAGAGCGAGGCCCGCCCCGACGACGTCGACCCCGAAGCGTCGGCCCGGGGCCAGGAGTGGCTGGCTGAGGTGGCCGCCACCACCGACCTGGCCCGCTTCGACGCCGACCGGGCCGAGGTGCTGCAGGTGGTGGCGGCCCGGCCCGACCTCGCCACCCTCGACTCCCGGGCCCTGCTCGACCGCCTGCGGAGCTTCGAGACCCTGTCCCGCCGCCTGTGGCACGCCCATCTATACGCCAGCACCGTGTCCGGGCTGGGAATCGGGGGCGGGGCCGCGGTGGCTGCCGCCATCGGCCGACCCGAGCTCGGGCTGGTCCTGTCGAGCGGCCTCGGCGACGTCGACTCGGCCATGGCCACCCACGACATGTGGCCGCTCAGCCGCATGGTGGCCTCCTCGGCGCATCTGACCACCCTGTTCGACCGCCTCGACGGCGGCCGTTGGCCGGCAATCCAGGCCGACGAACACCCCGACGCGGTGGCCTTGACCGGGGCCGTGGCGGTGTTCCTCGACCGGTGGGGGTTCCGGGGCCCGAACGAATGGGAGTTCCGCAGCAGGACCTGGGGAACCGACCCGGAGATCCTGATGGTGTCGCTCGACACCATGCGACGCGCCCCCGAGTCCAGCTCACCGGTCACCCGGGCGGCCACCCAGGCCGCCGACCGGGACGCCGCCGTGGCCACCGTGCGGGAGGCCCTGGCCGGTGACGCCGGGACCGCCGGGACGTTTGAGGCCCAGCTCAACATCGCCGAGCAGTTCAGCCGGGCCCGGGAACGGGCCCGCATGACGGTGGCCCTGATCATCCACGAGCAGCGCCTCACCGCCAATGAGCTGGGCGAACGGCTGGTGGCCGGCGGCGTCTTCGCCCGGCCGGAGCTGATCTACATGCTCGACATCGAGGAGCTGGCCGCCGTGGTCGGGGGCGACGGTGGGAGCGGGGGCCCGGCCGCTCAGGCCGCGGACCGGGAGCGCCGCTACCTGGAGCTGTTCGACTATGTGCCACCGTTCGTGGTCGACGGAGACGTGCCCCCGCTCGAAACCTGGGAGCGGCGGTCCCGGGCCAAGGAGCTGGAGGCGTTGGCGGTTGGGGAATCCCTGACCGGCATCGCCGGGGCACCGGGTTCGGCGTCGGGGGTGGTCCGCATCGTGCTCAGCCCCTCGGACCCGACCGCCCTCCAGCCCGGCGAGATCCTGGTCTGTCCCATCACCGACCCGGCGTGGACGCCCCTGTTCCTGGGGGCGGCCGGGGTGGTGTCCGAGGTGGGGGCACCGGTGTCCCACGCCGCCATCGTGAGCCGGGAGCTTGGCATCCCCGCCGCGGTGTCGGTCCCCAAGGCCATCTCCCGCCTGAGTGACGGGATGACCGTGTCGGTGGACGGGAACACCGGCGTGGTGACCAGAACGGCCTGACCGGCCGGGGTCCGGTCAGGCCGTTCTGGTCACCACCGGCCCCGCCGCCTCAGCCGGCCGGTTCGGTGGTGACCGCCTCCAGCTCGGAGCGGATCACCCTCACCGTCACGTCCACCTTTCCTTTGACCGAACCGGCGATCTCGTCGGCGAGCTGCTGGGTGGGCGGAGGATCGACGCCGACCGGGCCCGTGATCGTCACGTCGACCGAGCCGGGGTTGATGGTCAGATCGGCGATGGTGTAGCCGTCGGCCCCGGCCACCCAGTCGGTCACGTCGGACCGGATGAACCCCTCGTTGATCGCCTGCGAGACCAGGGCCTCACCGTTGAGGAACAGCCCGGCGAACACCACCGCGGCCATGGCCGCCAGGGCCAGCACCGCGGTGCGGACGTGCCGCTGGCCCGCGGCCAGCTCGTGCATCGATGTCTGCCCGGTCAGCACGAAGGTGATCGCCCCCACGATCATGATCGAGATGGCGTTGGTGAGGAACAGCAGCAGTGCCCCGTTGCCCTCGGTCACCGCCCCCTGCGCGTAGCAGATGCCCACCACGGTCAAGGGAGGCACCAGGGAGATGGCGATGGCCACCCCAGGCAGCGAATCCGACACGTCGGGCCGGGACAGCCCGTAGGCGCCGGCGGCCCCGGCCGCCATGGCCACGAGCAGGTCGATGACGGTGGGGGAGATCCGGGCCTGGATCTGGCTGTTGGTGGCCACGTCGATGAAGTTGCCGAGCTGCAGGCCGACGAGCACGCCGATCGAGATGGCCCACAGGGCGCCGCCGGCGGCTACCGCCGCCGCCCGGGCCAGGCGGTGGGGCCACCCCATCGACAGTGACACCGCCACCCCCATCAGGGGGGTCATCAGCGGGGCGACGAGCATGGCGCCGATCACCACCGCGGTGGAGTCGCTCACCACCCCGAGCGCAGCCAGGGCGGCGGCGAACCCCATCAGGGCGAAGAAGCGGCCGAGGCGGGTTCCGTAGCTGTCCCCCTCGAAGAACACCTTGGCGTACACGTCCTCGCGTTCCTCCACCGAGCGGGGACGATGCTCGAACCAGTCGGCGATCAGGGATCGCGACGAGCGGCCCGTCCGCTCGGAGGCGGGGGTTGCGTTCAGCTCACCGATGACGATGAGGGCGGTCCCCATGGCGCTGATGGCCAGGATCCCGGTGAGGAGGCCCAGCATCTCCCGGGGGAACAAGGCGATGAGCGCCCCGGCCCCCAACAGCACGATCGGGTAGACGACGGAGGCCCGGGTCCCGTCGACCGGTTTGACGAGGAACCGGCGGACACCCTCGAAGACCAGGACCGCGGCCACCAGGCGGGCCAACGTGACCTCGTCGGAGGCTCGGGCGACGAGCACCGCCATCCCGAGGACGAGAATGAGCACACCCATCCCGGCCTCGAGCCAGCGGCGGCCCCGGCTCCGGCTCCCGGCTAGGACCCGGGACGCCCCGATGGCCACCATGGCGCTGCCGACCACTACGCTCAGTGGCCCGTCCGATCGCTCGGGCCAGATCGAGATGGCGGCGAAACCGACTGCCGTGATCAGCCACTGCACGGCCGCCGGATGGAGCAGGGTGGTGGGCTCGAAGTTGAGGCGGATGGCCGGCTCTTCGAGATCCGTCACGCCCGGTACGTCCTGTTTCATGCCCAGAAGCTAAGCACGTTGCGTCGCCGGTCACCGGCGTAGGGGTCCTCGACGGTCTGGCCGGTCTGGAGGGTACCGCCGCTGTCTCCGCCCGGGGCCGACCCGACGGGCCCGAACCGTAGGCGGTGGGTCGCGGCGTCGTCGGTGGGCAGATGTGCGGCATCCGTTGGCCACCAACGGGGGACGAGCACAGTGGAACCATGTTCCCGCCAGCAGGTCCCGCCCCGCTCACCGGTCTCTGTTGTCGTCAGGACTTCGACCAGCTCCGCCCGTGGATCCGGGAGATGGTGCCGTTCGGAGCGAAACGCTTCGGGCCCAACTTCCCCGCCGGTCGGGAGTACCGGAAGCACTGGGAGGTGGCCCAGGCCGGCCGCGCTCTGGCGACAACCGGTTGCCTCGGTCAGGACAAGGAGATCCTCGGGGTCGGGGCCGGCAACGAACCCACCATCTTCTGGCTGACCCACCACGTCCGTCGGGTGTTCGCCACCGACCTGTACCTGGGCGACGGGTGGGAGGAATCGGCCAACCCGTCCATGCTCGTCAACCCTCGGACCGACTGGTACGGGCACTGGTCGCCCCGGCGCCTGGTGGCCCAGCACATGGATGGCCGGGACCTGCACTACGACGACGACAGTTTCGACGGTGCCTTCTCCTCCAGTTCCATCGAGCACTTCGGCGACCACGACGACGTGACCCAGTCGATGCAGGAGGTGTTCCGGGTGCTCCGACCGGGCGGGGTGTTCTCGGTCAGTACCGAGTTCCGCCTGGCCGGCCCGGGCCCGGGCCTGCCCGACATCCTGATGTTCGACATCGGGGAGCTTCGACGGGTCGTCATCGGGTCAGCGCCCTGGGACGTGGTCGGTCCCCAACGGTGGGATCCACCGGACCCCGCCGACAACCCCCCGGTTTCGTTCGACAAGGCCGCCGCGACCGTCCGGGCCCATATGGAAGTCCACGGCGAGCTGGTGTGGTCGGAGCTCGATTGGCCGGAGTATCCCCACATTGTGTTGGCCCACGATCCGGTGGTGTGGACCAGCGTCCATCTCACGCTCCGCAAACCGGCGACTGCCATCTGACCGTCATTCGACCGCCATCTGAGTTGGCCGCGGCGCCGCGCCCGTGGCCGGACGCCCCTGTCGCTACCCCGGCCGGCCCGCCGGGGCGGACCGGACGAAGACGGGGCGGGTGCGGCTGGAACGCGCCGCGTCGTACCGGTAACCGAGGCCCTGGAAGTCCCGGATCCCCTTCAAGGTGGTGACCCGCTGGGTGACCAACCACCCGGCCATCGCCCCCCGGGCCCGTTTGGCGAAGAAGGCGATGGTCCTGGCCTCACCGTCTCGCTCGTCGAGGAAGCTCGGGGTGATGATGGGCAACCCGAGCCGGTCGGGGTCGATGGCCCTGGCGTACTCCACCGAGGCCAGGTTGATCACCGCGGACGGGCCGGGGCTGGCCTTGGCCGCGTCGGCCACGGCGTCGGTGATCCGGTCGCCCCAGTAGGAGTACAGATCGGGGTACGGAGTCCGGAGCCTGGTGCCCATCTCCAGCCGGTAGGGCTGCATCAGGTCCAACGGACGCAACAGCCCGTACAACCCGGACAGGATCCGGATCACCTTCTGGGCCTGGGTGTAGTCCCGCTCGTTGAACTCGTGGGGGGCGTCCATGCCGAGGTACACGTCGCCGTGGAAGGCCAGAATGGCCGGGCGGGCGTTCGCGGTGGTGAACGGCCGGCTCCAGTCGCAGAACCGCTCGTGGTTGAGTTCCGCTAGGTCCGGCGAGATGCTCATCATGGCCCGGAGGTCGTCGGGCGATTTCGTTCGCATGATGTCGACGAGCTCGGCGGCCTGATCCAGCATCTCGGGTTGCGAGTGCTTTCGCGTAGCCAGTGGTGACTCGTAGTCGAGGGTCTTGGCCGGAGAGAGAACACTGAGCACACTGGTGTTCTACCGGAAAACGAGTCCCGGACCCAGCACCCGGTCGGTTCGGGGACGGGCGGGATCGTCTACGACCGCTCGTCGACCGTCTCTCGCTGCAGGTCCGGTTCGACATAGATGGGGTGGGCGTAGGGCACGTCGGCCCTCACCGCGGCCTCCACCCCGTCGACGGCGCGGGCGAGACCCTCCACCCCCAGATCAGGGTCGAACATAACCTTGGCTCCCACCAGCAACTCCTGGGGCCCGATGTGTTCGGTGCGGAGGTTCAACAGCTCCCGGACGCCGGGGGCGTCCGTGATGGCGACCCGGATCTTCTCCATGTCGTCGGGGTGGGCGCCCTCCCCGATGAGGAGGCTACGCATCTCGATCACGAGGACCACAGCGATCACACCGAGCAGGATGCCGATGGCCAGGGTGCCCAGCCCGTCCCACAAGGGATCGCCGGTGATGGCGGACAGGCTGACGGCGACGAAGGCGATGACGAGCCCGCACAACGCCCCGAAATCCTCCAGGATCACCACCGGCAATTCGGGGATCCGGGACGTCCGGATGAAACTCCACCACGACTGCTGCCCTTTTCGGGGGCGGGCCTCGGCGATTGCGGTGCGGAAACTGAGGCTCTCCAGGACCATGGCCAACACGAGGATGCCCAGGGCCACCGGGACGTTGTCCAGCTCGTGGGGGTTCAGGATCTTCTCGATTCCCTCGCCCACAGCGAAAGCCGAGCCGAGAGCGAACAGCACCAGGGCCACCACGAAGCTCCAGAAGTAGCGTTCGCGCCCGTAGCCGAACTGGTGCTGGCCGTCCGCGGGATGGCGGGCCCGCCGGTCGCCGAGGAGGAGCAGGGCTTCGTTGCCGCTGTCGGCCACGGAGTGGATCGCCTCGGCCAGCATCGAGGACGACCGGGTGATCAGGAAGCCGATCAGCTTGGCCACGGCGATCCCGAGATTGGCCAGCAGGGCCGCCGTCACGGCCCTGCTGCTCTGCTCCCCACCCGCTGACATGCCACACCTCCGCGCCCAGTCGAGACGCTCAGACTATGGGCAAGCTCAGGGCAGGGGACTCCGTGGGTCGATGTCCTCAGCCAGGGCCCGGGTCATCAGATCGGTCCGTTCGGCCAGGTCCTGGAGCGGGGTGGGCACCGACGGGGCCCGGGAGTGCGCCAGCCGCTCGGCCGCGTCGGCCAGGTCGGTCAGGTCGGTCACGATCTGTCCGGACGCCCCGGACGATTCCGGACCGAGGGCGGCCAGTGATTCGAGGTACCGGTCGGCGGTGGTGGCCAGGTCGGTCAGGTGGTCGGCCACCGGCCCGGGCGGGACCAGGTGGGCGGCCCGCCACAGCCGGTCGGCCTGCACCGACGCCGCCCGCACCGCGGCCCGGGTGGCCGGGGTGATGTCGTGGAGGTGGATCTCCGCTGGGTAGCGACGGACACCGAGCGTCCATACCGACGGGGTGAGGCCGGCGGCCACGGCCCCCGCCACCAGGACCCAGCTTACGACGGAGCCGACCAGGCCGGTGGCGGACACGACGATGGCGACGGCCAGGGTGGAGGCGGTCAGCCAGCCCGCGGTTCGGAGTCCGACGGTGAGCAGATCGGGTGGCCCCGGGACGGCCCTGCCGGCCCGGGCCCCGGCGTGCCCCGACGGCCGGTCCGCGTCCGACCGGATGGGATTCACCGTGACGGCCCATCGGCCACGGTCGGAACTCGGTGAGGTGGTCAACTAGCACCCCCGGTGTATGCTCCTCGGTTGGCTCCGATGCTAGGTCAACCGGGAGGCTCGGCACCGCATCGTGCCCGTCGGTGGGCCGCCCTATCGTGCCCACATGGACGCTGACCCATCCCCTCGCATCGGTCCCCTGGCCGACCTGACCGTCCTCGACCTGTCGACCGTGCTCGCCGGCCCGGGCTGTGCCCGTCACCTGGCCGACTTCGGGGCCGACGTGATCAAGGTCGAACGGCCCGGCGTCGGCGATTCGGCACGGAACCTGGGTTGGCGGGATCCCGACGACGACCTCACCTACTTCTTCAAGCTCTCCAATCGGAACAAGCGGTTCGTGGAGATCGACCTCCGGTCCGAGGGCGGCCGGGACCGGCTGCTGGGCCTGATCGACCGGGCCGACGTGGTGGTGGAGAACATGCGGCCGGGCAAGCTGGAGGCGCTCGGCCTCGGGCCCCGGGTGCTCCTGGATCGGAACCCGTCCCTGGTGATCACCCGGGTCACCGCGTTCGGGCAGACCGGCCCGTACCGGGACCGGCCCGGGTTCGCCACCCTGGCCGAGGCCATGTCGGGCTTCGCCGCCCTCAACGGCGACGCCGACGGACCGCCGACCCTGCCGCCGGTGGCCCTCACCGACGAGGTCACCGCCCTGGCCGCGGCGTTCGCCACCATGGTGGCGGTCCACTCCGGGGTCGGGCAGGTGGTGGACGTCAACCTGATCGAAAGCCTGGTCCAGCTCCTGGGGCCCCTGCCCGCCCTGTGGCTGAAGGAGGGGATCCAGCAGCCCCGGCTCGGTTCGGGGCTGCCGTACTCGGTGCCCCGCGGCGCCTACCGGACCTCGGACGACCAGTGGGTGGCGGTGTCGACGTCGGCCGACTCGGTGGCCGCCCGGGTGTTGGAGCTGATCGGTCTCGGCGACGACGACCGGCTCCGGGCCAACACCGGGCGGATGGAGCACCGCGACCTGATCGAGGAGCGGATGGCCGCCTGGATGGCGGAGCGGACCCTGACCGACGCCATGGACCAGCTGGCCCGGGCCGACGCGGCCGCCGCCGAGGTCTACGACGTGGCCCAGCTGTGCGCCGATCCCCACGCCGTGGACCGGGGGATGTTCCCCACCGTCGACGGCCTGGCCATGCAGGGTGCGGTGGCCCGCCTGTCGGCCACGCCGGCCCAGCTCCGGTGGCCCGGCCGGACCCTGGGGGCCGACAACGAAGCCGTGCTCGGACCGCTCCGCCCCGAGCCCGGTGCCGGCTCCACCGACCGGGCCGACTGACGCTCCCGAGGTGCGGGCCCGGACCCGGCCCGCCAGGGAGGGGTGAACGGCGCGACCGCCGCCCCTCAGGGGGCGAGGGTGGCGACCTCGATGCGGTCCTGCTGCCATTCGCGGGCGGCCACCAGGGCATTCTCGGCCGCGGCCACCAGTTCGGCGTGGCTGAAGGCGTGGGCCGGGTAGCAGGCCACCCCGGCCCAGAGGGTCTTGCCGGCGGTGGTCTCGGCCAGGTGCCGGCGGATCCGTTCCACGGTCCAGATCGCCCCGTTCTCGGGGGTGTCCTCGAGCAGCAGGGCGAAGTAGCCGTTGTGGAGGCGGCAGGCGATGTCAGCCTCTCGGAGGGTGGTGGTGATCGAGGTCGACACCGTCCGGGAGTCCACCGGGGTGGGCGCGGCCGGGAGCCCCTCCACGACCTCCACCAGCACCAGGGACACGGGACGGAGGTGGCGCCGGGCCGCGGCGATCCGGGACTCGGTGACCACCCGGAAGAACTCCTCGCCGAACAGGCCCGTGTCGGGATCGACCAGGGCCCCGTCGGCGGCCCCGCCCGCCGGGGTCACGTCCTCTGGGGCGGCTGGCTGGTCGTCAGCGGACTCCGGGCCGGGGGGTGGCCCGTCCAGGGTGATCGGTTCGTCGGCCCCGGGCGTCCGGGGATGGTCCGGTCCCGCCGACGCCTCCGGGCGTCTCCCGGCGGTGTTGTGGCCGGCCGGGCGTCTCCCGGCGGTGTTGTGGCCGGCCGGGCGTCTCCCGGCGGTGTTGTCGCCGGCCGGGCGTCTCCCGGCGGTGTCGGCGGAGTCCTCCCGGCGCGGGAGGACCACGGCCAGGGACCCGGCGGTGTCGGCGGAGTCCTCCCGGCGCGGGAGGACCACGGCCAGGGACCCGGCGATGAGGCCGAGCACGCCGGCCAGCAGCCCCATCGGGGAGCGGTCCACCACCAGCGCGGCCAGGCCGAAACCGGCCGCGGCGATACCCAGTCCGGGAAGAACCGTCCGTAGCTTCATTTACAATCATCCATCCGTGGTTCATGTCGGCGTGGACCGCCACGGCATTGAGCGCCGTCCCGCAGGCAGCATGCCCGGCCCGGGGCACGGATGCCAGGACTACCGCGTCGCCAACCCGTGACCCTGGCCGTCGCGGTGGGCGAGGGCCAGGTCGGCGAGCCGTCCCACGATCTGGGAGATCTCGTAGTCCTTCGGGGTGAACACCGCCGCCACCCCGGCGTCGAGGAGGGCGGCCTGGTCCTCCGGGGGGATGATCCCGCCCACCACCACCGGGGCGTCCACACCGACCTCGGCCAGGGCCGCCAGGGTGGCCGGCACCAGCTCCAGGTGGCTGCCCGACAGGATGGACAGGCCGATCACGTCCGGGTCCTCGTCGCGGGCCACCGCGGCGATCTGGGGTGGGGTGGAGCGGATCCCCTCGTAGATGACCTCCATCCCGGCGTCCCGGGCGGCCACCGCGATCTGCTCGGCCCCGTTCGAGTGGCCGTCGAGGCCGGGCTTGGCCACCAGCACCCGGGGCGGACCCCCGGCGACGGCCCGGAGCCGGGCCGAGATCCGTTGGAACGCCGCCGCGTCCCCGCTGAGCACGGTGGCCCCGGCCGAACCGACCCCGGTCGGCGCCCGGAACTCGCCGAACACCTCTCGCAGGGCGTCGGCCCATTCGCCGGTGGTGCCCCCGGCCCTGGCCAGCCGGATGCTGGGCTCCATCACGTTGTCGCCCGACTCGGCCGCCCGCCGGAGTTCGTCCAGGGCGGTGGTGACGGCGGCGGTGTCCCGGCGGGCCCGCCACTTCTCCACGTCGGCGATCATCTCGGCCTGGACGGCCGGGTCGACCCGCAGGATGCTCTCCGAACCGCCGAGGGGCGACGGGGCGGTGTCGACGAAGGCGTTGACCCCCACCACGGTCTGGTCGCCGGACTCGATACGGCGGACCCGTTCGGCGTTCGACCGTACCAGCCGGCCCTTGAGCTCGTCGATGGCCTCGAACGCACCACCCATCTCGAGGATCTCGTCGAGCTCGGCGGTGGCCGCGTCCACCAGTTCGTTGGTGCGGCCCTCGATCACGTGGGAGCCGGCGAAGATGTCGTCGTACTCCAGCAGGTCGGTCTCGAAGGCCAGGATCTGCTGGACCCGCAACGACCACTGCTGATCCCACGGGCGGGGCAGGCCGAGGGCCTCGTTCCAGGCCGGGAGCTGGAGGGACCGGGCCCGGGCGTCGCGCGAGAGCGTCACCCCCAGGGCCTCCAGCACGATCCGGTGCATGTTGTTCTCCGGCTGGGCCTCGGTCAGGCCGAGGGAGTTGACCTGCACCCCGTAGCGGAAGCGGCGGGCCTTCGGGTCGGCCACCCCGTAGCGCTCGGCGGTGATCCGATCCCACATCCCGGTGAAGGCCCGCATCTTGCAGGTCTCCTCCACGAACCGGATCCCGGAGTTGACGAAGAACGACATGGAGCCGACCACGGCCTCGAAGTGCTCCGCCGGCACCTGGCCCGAATCCCGTACCGCGTCGAGTACCCCGACGGCGCAGGCCAGGGAGTAGGCGATCTCCTGCACCGGCGTGGCCCCCGCCTCCTGCAGGTGGTAGGAGCACACGTTCATCGGGTTCCACCGGGGGACGTGCCGGGAGCAGTAGGCGAACATGTCGACGATGAGCCGCCGGCTCGGCACCGGCGGGAAGATGTAGGTGCCCCGGCTCAGGTACTCCATGACGATGTCGTTCTGGGTGGTGCCTCGCAGGGCCTCGCTGGCCACGCCGTTGGCCTCGGCGTGGGCCACG
>JBKECK010000059.1:0-4126 GCA_047974625.1 Acidimicrobiales bacterium | reverse complement strand
GGTCCTGCCGGGGCACACCGCGCCAGGGTCGCCCACCCCCAATCGTGGTCCATCCCAGGAGGGGACGGACCAAGGTCCATCCCCTCCTGGGATGTGCTGGCTTCCACGCACACAGAACCCAACCCGCAACACGACCAGAAGGTGGCCACCGACACCAAGCGAGCAGCCCCGCTCTCCGTAACCCGCCAACACCCCTGGCCCCAACTCGCCTCGACCGCACTCCTCATCGTGGCCGCCGTCACGCTCGGCGCCCTCCCCACGGCCCTGATCGCCGGACCCCACATCGCAGCCATCGTCGGAGCACTCCTCGGCGCATGGGCACTCATCGTCTGCCTACCGGCCCTCACCGGCCTCGACGCCGCATACCGACGCCACCTCGACCGCCAACGCCAGGCAACCCGTAGGGAGGCGACTCGATGACCGAACTCGCACCGGAGCTCGAAGGCCAGATGGTGCTCCCTTACGGCCCTGACGAGCATGGGCGGCCTGCGCCACGAAGGGCCGAGGCCGGTGTCGGGAGCTTTAAGCGGTAGCCGCAGGCCGAAGGCGCCGCGGCAGGCGGCGGCGATGGCGGCCCCTTGGTAATGATTGCTAATAGAGCTACCACCCCCCACCCGTCAGGCACCCACCTCCCCGCTATAGGAGGCCCGGAGTCCGAAGCGGATCGGCGGGTCGCGACCGACATGGCCCGCCAGTTGATCGCCGAAACCTGCGGCGACATCCGCCAAGCCGACCGGCTCCGGCACTGCGGCCGACACATCCGCCGCGACCACTCCGGCGACGTCCCCATCGTGCATCACCCCGACGGCTACGCCTACACGACCGGTTTGCAGACCTGCGGGTCGGTGTGGGCCTGCCCCGCGTGCTCGTACAAGATCCGCAAGAAGCGGGCCGCTGAGATCTCCCAGGTCATCGCCGCCCACACCGCCACCGGCGGATCCGTCCTCTACCTCACCCTCACCATGGCCCACGCCGCCGGCGAAGCCCTCCACGACCTGTGGTCCCTAGTGCAGGACGGTTGGGCTTACTGCCGCCAAGGCGCCAAATGGGCCCGGTTCCGGGAGCGGTTCGGGATCGACGGGTTCATCCGGAACCTCGAAGTCACCCACGGTCCGTCCGGGTGGCACCCCCACCTCCACGTACTCGTGTTCGTCGACCATCAGGTCGACCCGTTCGAGATCGGCGGAACGATGGGCCTCGTCGCCCGCTACTTCCGACGCCAATGGATCACATTCATGGAGAAGAAGCACGGGCGGGTGGTGTCGGCAGAGTTCGGCGTCGACCTCCGCCTCGTCAAACCCGACGACGCCCCCGGCGTCGGGACCTACTGCACCAAAGCCGGCTACGAGATGGCCCTCGCCGACTCCAAAGTCGGCAGGGCCGAAGGAAACCGGCACCCGTTCGCCATCGCCCGAGACGCCGCCACCACCGGCGACACCACCGACATCAGCCTCTTCCGCGAGTGGATCACCTCCTCCCACGGCCGCCGCTCGATCACCTGGTCCACCGAGCTCCGAGCCAAGTACGGCCTGGCGGCTGACCGGTCCGACGAGGAGCTGGCCTCAGAAACCGACGACGGAGAAGTGATCTGCACCGTCGACCGCGAACTGTGGTGGCAGATCGTCTCCACCCGCACCGGAGCCAGAGCCCGATTCCTCGCCCTCCTCGACACCGGCCCCACCGGACTGGCCGCCGCCGTCGACGCCCTGACCACAGCCGGACTCACCGTCGTGTTCGAGCACCGATCTGGCGAACCGCCACGACTGGCCAGACCCAACCTCCAAACCCAACAACGAAAGGCAACCCAATGAGCGACACCCTGTCCACGATCTTCGTCGACACCACCCGATACGAAATCGGGTTCAACACCGCCATGCCCGTCCCCGACTACGACGTACCCGTCGCCCAAGGCCAGCAACGCCCCCAGAAACGACACCCCGACACCGGATACCCCCTCTGGCGGCTCTCGGTCACGATGACGTGCCGAGAGGTCAGCGAACGCAAGACGATCATGGTCCAAGTCCCGTCACGCGACGAACCAGCCGGCGAATTCGACGACCACGTCGAATTCGGGAACCTCGTCTGCCGCCCCTGGGGCAACCAGAACGGCTCCGGCCAACGCTGGGAAGCCGCCAACTACGACATCACCCCAGCCAACGCCAGCAACCGCCCGGCAACACCCGGACCGAAGGCCAAGCCCGAAGACAAGGCAGCCTGACCACCTATACCCGTGCCTGCGGCCAGCCGGCACGGATCGGCCAGAGCGGACGGCGCTCCCGCCACTCGACCAGCGGGTCGGGGTTCGACTCCCCGACTGGCCACGACACACCCGCAGCCGCCCTCCGGAAGCCGGCAGCGCCAGCCCGGCGCTCCTGAGGTCGGCCTATCTCGAAGGGATATCCATGACCCCCCTCAATTCAGACGACCAGACGCGAGCGACGGCCACGGCTCAGGACTCCGCCGTGGAATGCCTCACCTACACCGTCACCGAAGCGGCCCGGCTTCTCGGCATCGGCCGCGGGAGCGCCTATACCCACGTCCGGACGGGTCAGATCCCATCGATCACGATCGGTGGGCGAATCGTCATCCCGCGACGGGCACTCGAAGCGATGCTCGACGTCGACACCGACCAGGCGAGCTGATCGACCTGGGAGCCCGTTGGGGGTCCAACGTGGTCCGCTGCCATTTCAACGTTCTTCTGGCCAAGGCGGTCGGGTACCCACGCTTGCCATATCAGTTGCTCAGCAACTGGGAGATGGCATCAGCAAGCGCCCGATCGGCCTCGGCGACGTTGCCCGTGTAGTGCTTGGCCGCCACGGACGGATCATGGCCAGCCCGCATGGCGACCTGGACCGGTGAGAACCCGAGGTCCTGGCCGTAGGTGCCCATGAACTTACGGAGGGAGTGGAACGTCAGATGCTCAAGGCCAACCCGCTTACGGAGCCGGGTGAAGTAGAGCGTGATCGCCCCCGGGCGCCAGGGTTCGGAGCCGTCGATGGCGTCGGAGAAGACATAGCTGTCGGGCACGAGCCCGGCGTGGGCCGCTACTGCCCGCTCCTTCATCGCCTCCATCTGGGCGGCCAGCATGGCCATAGTGCGCTCGTCGACAGCGAGAAGGCGGGTCTGACGATTCTTTGTAGGGGCCTCGACGAGGCCCTCCCCTCGGGACTCCAGGATGCTCTGGCTGACCGTGAGCAACCGCCGCTCGGAGTCGACGTCGCGAACCCATCGGAGTGCACACAGCTCGCCTCGTCGAAGGCCGGTGGTCGCAGCGATGAAGATGAGGCGGGCGTACTCGGGTCGCCGTGACTGCTCGGCGGCGGTGATCAGCTCGACCACCTGATCCGGAGTAGGGACAACCGGAGCGACGTTCGGCAACGACGGCGGCTCAGCCCACTGCGCCGGGTTCGAGGTCCGCCAACCCCACCGGCACGCCTGCGTCATCATCGACGAAATCGTGGCGTGAATCTGGTAAACGCTCCTCGCCGCCAACCCCCGGCGCTGATGCTCGCCATAGAGATCGGTGAGCATCTTGGTCGTCACCTTCGTCACCTTGACATTACTGAGCGTCGGGGCGATGTCATGCCGGTACGTCTTGCGGTAGTTGTGAATCGTGTTCGGCGAGCGGCCCTTGCGCTCAAGCTCCGCCAGCCACGCCGTGCACAACTGATCGACCGTGGCGTTGGCACCGTCATGGCGGCCCTGACCGACCTCCGCCACAAGCGCCGCCCTGGCCTTCTTCGCGTCCCGGAGGTTCCCGTGGAACGTGCGGCTGAGCTGTCGATAGCGGCCGGTCACCGGATCTCGGCCGGCCGACACGACCAGCTCCCAGACACCCGGTGACTTCTCCCGCATCCCCGTCGCCTTGCGCAACTCCCGAGCCATGGAGTGCCAACGTAGACGACTTTCTTGGATTTTTCTTGGATGAGCGCCGCGGATCTCTGGCCGACAGGTCGTCTCGTGCGGTGTTTTACCTAGTAGGAACGGTGGGCCCGCCGGGGTTCGAACCCGGGACCGAGCGATTATGAGTCGCCTGCTCTAACCACTGAGCTACGAGCCCCAGAATCCACAACTCTAGGCCCGGCACGGCCAGGCTCGGCCAAATCCGGCGGTGAACCGTTCTCCT
>JBKECK010000058.1:0-24015 GCA_047974625.1 Acidimicrobiales bacterium | reverse complement strand
CGGCCGCCGCCTTGAGACGCTGGGCGGCCATCTGGTCCGTGGCCAGGTCGATCCCGGGGGCAGTCTTGAACTCGCTCACCATCCAGTCGATGATCGCCTGGTCCCAGTCGTCACCACCGAGGTTGGTATCGCCCGAGGTGCTCTTCACCTCGAACACACCGTCGCCGATCTCCCGGATGGACACGGCGAAGGTGCCACCACCGAGGTCGAACACCAGGATCGTCTGGTCGGTGCTGTCGTCCTTGTCGAGACCGTACGCCTGGGCGGCCGCAGTGGGTTCGTTGATGATCCGCAGAACCTCGAGACCGGCCACCTGGCCGGCCTCCTTGGTGGCTGTCCGCTGGGAATCATCGAAGTAGGCGGGGACGGTGATGACTGCCTGGTTGACCGTGTCGCCGAGGTAGGCCTCGGCGTCCCGCTTCAGCTTCATCAGCACCCGGGCGCTGATCTCCTGGGCGGTGTACTTCTTTCCGTCGATCTCCGTGGTCCAGTTGGTGCCCATGTGGCGCTTCACCGAACGGATCGTGCGATCGGGGTTCGTGATCGCCTGGCGCTTGGCCACCTCGCCGACCAGGACTTCGCCGTCCTTGCTGAACGCGACCACCGACGGGGTGGTGCGCGAGCCCTCGGCGTTGGGGATCACGACGGGTTCGCCGGCCTCGAGGGCCACGACGACCGAGTTGGTCGTACCGAGATCGATACCAACGGCTTTTGCCATGTGTATTAGCTCCTCGTCATCGGGAGTTGAAAGGGACTGGTTGCAGGCGTCCGATCCGCTGGGGGCTCAAGAGGTGAGCACTCCCAGCCGAACATCAGTAACTCTACAGACCTGAGTCGACCGTTGACAACCAAACCTGAGTGTTCTGTTGTCAGGTTTGCTGATGCCACGAATATGTCCCCCGGTCACCGGTTTGGGGGCGCGCCAACGGCCACCCTCGAAAGGTGGCCAGGGGACTACCGAGGGTGCTCAGTCGAGGGCGACTGCGGCGGCCGGGTCACGGTCGGCCCGGCCGAGCGGGGTGGTACCCGGCTCCACCGTGGCCAGGGACGACACCAGCACCAGGGCGGCGATTGCCGCCAGGTAGAACAGCGTCATCGTGAGCCGTGACTTCCAGAGCCGGAGCAGCAGGGGGCCAGACGCGCCCTGCTCGAGGCCGATCGAGGCGACACCGGATGCACGATGGGGACGAATCGCGGTCACACACCCAGCCTCTCTGCGGGGTCGGAGCTACGGCTGAAACAATCTGACGGAACCGAAGAAACCGACACGAACTGATCTCCGCTCGCGGTGAGCGGCGGAACCAGCGGACCGGGAGGGGGCGAGCACGGTTCGACGGCACGGTGTGACCGGTCTCCCGATCACCGGCAACACGCTAGCCTCCCCGTCAGCCAGTGGGACGCCACCCGACCGATCGTTAACATCCCGTTCTTCGGCCCCATCGCCCAGCGAACCCCCGGAGCCCCCATGGACCCAATGACCCCCAACCTGATCCTGCTCCGCCATGGTCAGAGTCAATGGAACCTCGAGAACCGCTTCACGGGGTGGTTCGACGTGGGCCTGACCGACCAGGGTCGGGCCGAGGCAGCCTCAGCCGGGGAGCGGCTGGCCGAGGGCGGGATCCTGCCCGACGTGCTGCACACCAGCCTCCAGACCCGGGCCATCGCCACGGCCGACCTGGCCCTGGCCGGCCTGGACCGGCTGTGGATCCCGGTCCGCCGCCACTGGCGACTCAACGAGCGCCACTACGGCGGCCTCACCGGGCTCAACAAGGACGAGATGCGGGAGATCCACGGGGAGGAGCAGGTCCACATCTGGCGTCGGAGCTACGACGTGCCCCCGCCCCCGATGCCCGAGGGACACCCCGACAACCCCAACACCGACCCCCGCTACGAGTCGGTACCGGCGGACGTCCTGCCCACCACGGAGTGCCTGGCCGATGTCGTCGACCGGATGCTCCCCTACTGGTTCGACGCCATCTGCCCCGACCTGGCCTCCGGCCGCACGGTGCTGGTGGCCGCCCATGGAAACAGCCTCCGAGCCCTGGTCAAACACCTCCAGGGCATCTCCGACGAGGACATCCCGTTGCTCAACATCCCCACCGGGGTCCCCCTCCTCTACCCCATCGGCCCGGACTTCCGGCCCACCGACGACCGCCCGGTCGAGGACCGCTACCTGACCTGACCCGGTAGGGCCCACCCGGCCCCGGGGGCCGAACGACCCGGTCGGTCACCTCCGGAGGGGGTGGCATCACCTCTGGGCCGGCCGGGGCCGCACCGGTACCGTCGATTCTCGTGAGGACCACGGCAGCGCCGACCTGGCGGCCGCCCCGGGCGGTCGCTGGCGCTGTGGTGGCGACAACGGTCGTGGTGGCCGGGATAGCCATGCTGGCGGCCGATCCGTTCGGACCGGCGGCATCCGACGGGCGGCGGAGCGAGCATCTCGTTCCGCCGCCCGTCGCGTCCGTGACCGAAGGCGGCCCGGCCGGGCCCACCGCGGTACGCCCCGGGCCCACCGTACGGGTCGAGCGGACCGCCACCGGCCGGACACCGGCCCACCCCGATCCGGCCGCCCGAGCCGCGCGGGCCCTGGCCGCGATCGGCTACGACTGGCGACCGGCCCTGGCGGGATGGGAGCTGGTGCTGTCCGACGCCGTCACGGCTCCGGTGGGCCTGACCCGCCCGCACGACCGCCGGATCGAGGTGGCGGCCCCGCCGGACCTCACCGACCGGGTGGTGACCCACGCCTTGGCCCACGAGATCGGCCACGCCCTCGACGTCGAGCTTCTCGGCCCCGACGATCGCGCCGCCTGGCTCACCGCCCGGGGCCTGCCCGGCCCCTGGTGGCCCGAGGAGGGGGTCGCCCACCCCACCGGTGGGCCGGCACCGGGTGCCGAGGACCTGGCCGAGGCGTTCGCCCTGTGGCAGCTCGGGAACGACGGGCTGAGCCGGTCGGTCGATCCGCTCACCCCCGCCCAGGTCGCCCTACTGACCGTCCTGTTCCCGGCCCCCGCTTCCCCCTGAGCGGACCCGGTCTCAGATCGCGTCCACCCCGACGTCGCCGGTCCGAATCCGGACCAGGGCCGTGATCGGGGCCACCCAGATCTTGCCGTCGCCGATCTTACCGGTGCGGGCCGCGGTGACGATGGCGTCGACCACCCGCTCAGCCAGCTCGTCGTCGGTGACGATCTCCAGTTTGGCCTTGGGGAGAAAGTCGATCTGGTACTCGGCCCCGCGGTAGGTCTCGGTGTGACCGCCCTGGCGGCCGAACCCCTTCACCTCGGTAACCGTCATCCCCGCCACCCCGAGGTGCCGCAGGGCGTCCTTGACCTCGTCGAGCTTGTGGGGCTTGATGATCGCCGTGACCAGTTGCATGGCCGCAACCTAGCATTCGAGGCCGGAGCCGGAGCCGGGTCGTTCGCCCACCCAGGGGACACGACCCTGGTCGGAGCGGAGCCGGGCCGGGCGTCTCCGGGGGGCGTGTCGAAAAACTACCGGCCCGCGGGCCCCGAGAATGTTCACTGTTCCCCTTTTGCCGACTACCTTGACGGGCTGTATGGACGCGCCGGCGCAGGATCTGGAACCAACCGAAACCCCGTCTCGCGGGCTGAACGCCAGCCAGCTGTGGCTCGGCGTGGGCGTCGGCATGGCCGTGCTGGTGGTCGTGTCGGGCATCGCGGCCACCTACTTCCAGTTCCACGACGACGCCGCTGTCCAACGTGAGGTGTTCGACAACATCCCCTCACCGGTGAAGCTGATCTTCTACACCGTGCTCCCGGTGGTCATCCTCTGGGCCACCCTCCAGATGTCGTACCGGGTCCGCAACTGGCAGCGGGGCGGGCCGGACAACCGGGCCACCACGCCCCGCAACCTGGCCGACCGGCTCAAGTCGTTCCGGGCCGGCATCTACATGCAGACCCTGATGCGGGAACCCGGCTCCGGCGTCATGCACGCCCTTATCTACTTCAACTTCCTGATCCTGCTGGCCGTCACCACCGTGTTGGAGGTCAACCACCAGGTCCCGGAGTCGCTGAAGTTCCTCAACGGGAACGTCTACCGGGTGTACGCCCTGGTGGGCGACGTGGCCGGCCTCGGCTTCCTGGTGGGCGTGGTCATGGCCATCCTCCGCCGCTACGGGCCCCGGGCATGGCGGCCGTACCGGATCCAGATCAAATCCCGGCCCGAACACATGGTGATCAACGGCACCCTGCTGCTCATCGGGATCACCGGGTTCGGCGCCGAGGCGTTCCGGATCGCCCTGGACGGCAGCCCGGACTTCGAGAAGTGGTCGATCATCGGCTACCCGCTGGCCCAGCTGGTGGACGGCTCCGACCACCTGTCCGGCTGGCACCAGATCTGGTGGAGCGTCCACGTCCTGTCGTTCGTCGCCTTCCTGATCATCATTCCCGGCACCATGCTGCGTCACATGTTCACCTCCCCGCTGAACATGTACCTGGCCCCGCGCGATCGGCCCAAGGGGGCCATGAAGCCGATGCCCGACCTGGAGACCACCGAGCTGGAGAGTTTCGGGGCGTCCACCGTCGAGTCGTTCTCCTGGAAACAGCTGCTCGACACCGACGCCTGCACCATGTGCGGCCGTTGCACCTCGGTGTGCCCGGCCCACGCCACCGGCAAGCCCCTCGATCCGCGCGAGATCGTCCTGAAGACCGGTGAGGTCATGGCCCGGACGGGCGATCCCGCCGTGCCGCCCCCCATCGGGGTCGACTCGGAGATCACCGTCGGCGCCGACTCAGTGTTCGAGCGGATCCAGCCCGAAGAGGTCTGGAGCTGCACCTCGTGTAAGGCCTGCGATGAGATCTGTCCGGTCAACATCGAGATCCTGGACAAGATCCTGGACATGCGTCGCTACCTGACCCTGATGGAGTCGAACTTCCCTACCGAGCTGGGCACCGCGTTCCGGTCGATGGAGAACTCCTCGAACCCGTGGGGCATCAGCCAGACCACCCGGGCCGACTGGGCCAAGAACCTCGACGTGCCCATCATCACCGGCGACGAGCTGGCCGAGCCCTTTACCCACGAGTACCTCTACTGGGTCGGCTGCGCCGGCAGCTTCGACGACAAGAACCAGAAGGTCACCCGGGCCATGTCCCAGCTGATGACCCGGGCCGAGATCGACTTCGCCATCCTCGGTCCGGCCGAGCTGTGCACCGGCGATCCGGCCCGCCGTTCCGGCAACGAGTACGTCTTCCAGATGCTGGCCAAGCAGAACGTAGAGACCCTCGACGGGCTCGGCGTGCGCAAGATCATCACCCAGTGCCCCCACTGCTTCAACACGCTGATGAACGAGTACCCCCAGCTCGGCGGAAACTACGAGGTCGTCCACCACAGCCAGTTCCTGGAGTGGCTGATCAGTAACCACAAGCTCGACGTCTCGGAGGCCACCCTCGACGAGCGCATCGTCTACCACGACTCCTGCTACCTCGGCCGGCACAACGACGTCTACCTGGCCCCCCGCAACGTGATCGGCTCCCTGAAGGGGGTGCAGATCGTCGAGGCCGGACGCAACGGCACCAAGGGCATGTGCTGCGGGGCCGGTGGGGCCAGGATGTTCATGGAAGAGGACATCGGCACCAAGATCAACGACGAGCGCTCCCGTGAGCTGATCGCCACCGGCGCCAGCCGGGTGGCCACCGCCTGCCCGTTCTGCTACGTGATGATGGACGACGGGGTCAAGGCCAACGGCTACGAGGAGGAGCAGGTGCGGGTGGCCGACATCGCCATGCACGTGCTGGACGCCATCGAAGCCGGCGAGGCCGCCCGAGCCGACCACGACGCCGAACGGCGGGCCCTCATCGAAGCCGCCGACATCGCCACCGACATCCACTAGGACCGGCGCCGGTAGGGTGCGGGCGTGATTCTCTCCGATCGCACCATCCGCCAGGAGTTGGCGGCCGGCCGGATCATCATCGAACCGTTCGATCCGGACGCGGTGCAGCCCTCATCGGTCGACCTCCGCCTCGACCACCGGTTCGTCGTGTTCCGCAACCACACCTTCAGCCACATCGACGTCAAGGCCAATCTCGAGGAGCTGACCGACACGGTCGAAGCGAACGAGAAGGACCCGTTCATCCTCCATCCGGGCGAGTTCGTGCTCGGCTCCACCGCGGAGCGGGTGGCCATTCCCGCCGACCTGGTGGGCCGGATCGAGGGCAAATCGAGCCTGGGTCGGCTGGGGTTGTTGATCCACACCACCGCCGGTTTCGTCGACGCCGGCTGGGACGGACAGTTGACCCTGGAGTTCTCCAACGTGGCCAGCCTGCCCATCACCCTCTACCCGGGAATGAAGATCGGCCAGATCAGCTTCATCCGGATGACCACCGACGCCGATCGTCCTTACGGCACCGGGGAACTGGGCTCGAAATACCAGGGTCAAAAGGGGCCCCGACCATCCCGGTACTGGGAGAACTTCTGAGCTAACCTGCCAAGTTCGTTTCAACCGGGTGTAAAAGATGCCACCCGGCTGGCGAGAGCGCCCTGCCTGTCGGAGGATGTGCAGGTGCGTGTTGGTCGAAGGACAGCAGTTCGGGGACAACGGTCCTACATCGTGATCCTGGCGGCCACCGCGTTGGTGGTCGGGGTGGGCTTCCAGCTCCTGGTCAGCGGCGCCGAGGCCGACGGCATACCCGGCTCCGGCGATCCCGACATCATCGTGACCGGGCCCGACGAGGAGGCCCCGGAGCGGGCCGGGTATTACGCCGGTGTTAGCTGGACCATCGGCGAGGTGGTAGTCGAGCCGGCCACCGGCCTGTTGGACAAGGCCGCGGTGGAGGTGGACGTGACCCTCACCAACACCCTGCACCAGAGCTCGATCCGCCTGTCCCCGTCCATCGCCACCCTGGTGGCAGCGGACGGCGGTACGGCCACCGACGCCCGGTTCGTGAACGAGGGACGACGCCTGGTCGTGGAGCCGGGCGAGACCGTCAACGCCACCCTCCGGTACGTGGAGGGGTTCAGTCGCAACCCGGATCCGAACGATCTCGCCCTGGTGGTCGGCAAGCAGGGGCGTGAGCCCTTGACCCTACCCCTCACCGGCACCCCCTCGATGCCCCTGGCCCAGATGGCCTCGATCGGCGACAATCCGGTGGCCGTCCCCGATCCGGGCAACCCATCGGGTTCGGTGGTGGTCATCCCCGAGTCGGCGGTGATAACCCTGGACGCCGGCCAGTTCCGGGCCGCCGAGGGCGAGGAGCTGATCGTGGTGACCACCACGGTGCAGGTCGACCCGGACGAGGCCGCCATCGGCACCCCCGGGTTCTGGGGGCTCGACGTGGATGACGTCGACGTCGTCCCGCTGGTCGTCCACGCCGAACGGCAGGCGGCCGGTTCCCAACGGGTGGTGATCCTGTTCGCCGTCCCGAACACGGCCGAGTCGATGACCCTCGTGGCTGCCCCGGACTCCGACGATCCCGCCCGGTACCCCCTCATCGAGGCCGGCCACGGCGTGGTCACCCAGCGCCTCGGTTCAGAGCCGATCAGTAGCTAGCCGGCCGGACCGGCGGCTGGATCGGCGCCTCAGGACCCCAGGGCTCCGGCCTCCCAGGCGACCAGGCCGGCGGTGATCGCCGCCGTGACGGCCCGATACGGGCGGGGCTCGGTCAGCCCGCTCCGATTCGCCTCGCCATAGGCCTGGCCGGCCGCGTTGTTGTGGACATCGAGGGCCGAGTCGGCGGGATCGACGGCGCCGACCTCCTGGGCATCGGCGAGGGCCCGGGCCAGGTCGGGACCGTGACGGGCGGCGACGACGGCCTGCCAGGAGAAATGCCGGACCGCGTTGACCCGTCCCGGTTTCCCCGCCGCGCGCCATGGGGTCAGGGTGAGGGCCAGACCAGTCAGGTGAAGAATCCGGAGCGCCTCGAGCCGTCCCGCACCGGCACGCCGGGCCACCGAGTAGTGCCCGGGGGCGCGGGTCACGGACCGGACGGCTGGTCTGATCGAGGCCCGTAGCGACATGGACCCAGCTTGCCACCCGCGCCGGGGTCAGATGTCGATCGCCACCTTCACCGCCCCGGCACCACGGTCGGCGGCGGTGGCGTAGGCGGCAGCCACCTGGTCGAGCGGGAACCGGTGGGTGATGAGGGCATCGGGAATCCCGGGCAGCTCGGCCAGGAGCCGGGCGGCCACGTCGATCTCCCGTTCGCCTTCGTTCACCCCCCAGTAGAGGGCGGGGACGAGGTTGACCTCTTTGAGGCTCAGGGCCATGCCGGGCATGGTGACCTGACCCCAGTAGATCCCGGGGATGAGGACCGTGCCGGCGGGTCGCACGATCTTGATCGCCTGGGCGATCGATGAGTCGGTGCCGGCCCCGTCGATGACCAGGTCGTACCGTTTGTCGACCCCGACGTGGAGCCCGAGTCGTTCGGCCACCTCGGCCTGGGTCTCGTAGCGACAGGCGATGTCCACGTCCACCCCCCGGCTCCGGGCCACCGCACCGGCGATGAGGCCGACCGGGCCGGCGCCGATGACGGCCACCCGCATGCCCGGCTGGACCTCCACCCGGTTCACCGCGTGGACCCCGACCGCGATGGGCTCCACCAGGACGGCAGCGGCGGGGTCGAGACCGTCGGGGAGCTCCACGATGCACTGGGGATCAACGAGCAGCTGGTCGGCCATCCCCCCGTCGAGGTGCATGCCGTAGACAGCCCGGTTGCCGACCGCACAGGTGTGCTGGTCGCCCCGGAGGCAGGCGTCGCACGAACCGCAGAACGCCATCGGCTGGATGGCCACGGGCCGGCCGTCGAGGTGGGCGGCGATCTCGTGGCCGGGGGTGATGGGAGACGGGCCCATGGCCAGCACGTGCAGATCGGATCCGCAGATCCCGACCCGGTAGGGCGTGACCAATACCCCATCCCCCTCGGGTGCGGGCACGTCGACCAGGGCGACGCCGTCGTTGGTGTAGCGGGCGGCTCTCATGGGGCCCAGCCTGGCACGGCGCCGCTCACCGTCCCAGTTGAACGAGACGGTGGTCACGTACCGTAGCCTGGGCCTATGATCGACGACCGGATCGAGATTCGGGACGCGGTGGCCGCCGACATGCCGGCGGTGCGGGACATCTACAACGCCCTGGTCCCGACCACCACCGTGGCCTGGACCGACCAGCCCCAGTCGCTCGAGACCAGGGAGGCCTGGTTCGCCCGGGCCCAAGCCGCCGACCTCCCGGTCCTGGTGGCCGAGCTCACGGCGCGGGGGGAGGTGGCCGGCTTCGCCTCCTACGGGCCGTTCCGGGGCAGCGGCATGTGGACCGGCTACCGGTACACGGTCGAGCACACCATCCACCTGCGCGAATCGCAGTGGGGCACCGGCCTGGGTCGGACCCTGCTGGAGGCCCTGATCGACCGGGCCGTGGCGGCCGGTATCCACGTGATGGTGGGTGCCATCGACTCGGCCAACACCGGGTCGATCGCCTTCCACCACCGCCTCGGTTTCGAGGAGGTGGCGCGGATGCCGCAGATCGGCTGCAAGTTCGGCCGATGGCTCGATCTGGTCCTGATGCAGCGGATTCTCGACGACCGGACCACGCCGTGACCCGGAAGTGGCCACCGAGCGAGTAAACTACCGCCACGTAGCCCCTGACCAGGGGAGACACCACGCGGGTGTAGTTCAATGGTAGAACATCAGCTTCCCAAGCTGAATACGGGAGTTCGATTCTCCTCACCCGCTCCAAGCCGCCGACCAGGGGAAACTCTGTTCGAGCGGTCGAGGCTCCCCGGCGGTTGCCGGGTCTACTGCCCGCCCACTGCCCGTAGCTGAATCAACTCCGGGGCCTGCTGAGTCGTCTAGCGCTCAGCCCTGGGGCGGATCAGGTCGTCGATTCGGCCGGCGATCTCGGCGTTCCGGTTGGCCGCTACGTGCTGGTAGCGAAGCGACGCATCAACACACGAGTGGCCGAGCCAGGCCATCGTTTCCTTGAGCGTTGCCCCGGCCTGGGCGGTGAGGGTGCCGGCGAGGTGGCGGAGATCGTGTAGCCGGATCTGGTCGAGGTCGGCCGCCTTGCGTGCCTGGTCCCACGCGGGATGCCACACGCTGCTGCGGATCGGGTCACCGTTGCTGTTGGTGAATAGCAGTGAAGCCGGGCCCGGCTCGACGTGCTGGCGGAGGTGATCGGTCAGGACCTCGACGAGGTAGTTCGGCATGGCGACGGTGCGGCGGCGGCCGGCAGTCTTTGGCTCCACGAGCACGGGTCCCTTGCCGGTGACTTCCTGGAGGGCGTGCTCGACTCGGACGGTGGCGAGATCGAGGTCGATGTGTCGGCGTTGGAGGCCGAGGATCTCGCCCTTGCGGAGCCCGGCGAACGCAGCGAGCGCGGCGACCGGTGCCAGGTGATCGGGCAGTTCGTTGTAGAGGGCGTAGTACTCGGTGAGGGTCGGGATGGGGCGTTCTCGGCTGCGTTCCACTCCCCCGCCCCGGATCTGGCACGGGTTGGCAGGCTCGGATCACGTTCGATTTCCCCGCTCCATTCGGCCCGATGAGCGAGGTGACCTCCCCGAAATCACACGTCATTCGCCGGATCGAGCGAAAGTTCTCGATGTGAACTGATCGAATTCTCATAGGTCCCCTGGAGCCACGGCGGCCTCGTCTAGTCGCAGAGTAGCGAAAGCTCGTCGCTCAGCCACGAGGCGGCGAACGAACCGAACGCTGAGACGCTCGGCGGCCTGATCGATCGTCAACAGCGAAGAACCGGGCCTCGCGCGCCTTTCGTGGGTCGGTCGCGCGTGTGGCCGTTCGTGCCGCTGCAGCCGAGGGCTGGAGTCGCTTTGAGGCCAACCCCGCAGCGAAGCGGAGGGGGCGGCAGGACAACGAGCGAAGCGAGGCGTCAGCCCTGGTCAAAGCGGCGGAGTGATCCATCAGCAGCGCCACTGGCCGCGTGAGCGGTCGTGTCAGTCAGGCCCGCAACGCTGGCGGTGTCGTTGGGCTCGGCTCGGCCTCGCTGGGCGTGCCGTCGAGGTGCGCTCCTCGCTCGGTCGGCCCCAGCAGCGATCAACGAGCAGAAACCCCAGGTACCACGCGGCCTCAGCACTTCAGCGGCGTCTCGGCTGACCCACGAGAGGCGCGCGGGCGCCAACTAAAAGAGGAACTCGCCGACATCTTCCAGATGCCCTTGCTCAAGGCCCGCAGGGCGCTGGACGACTGGCTGCACTTCGCCTCACGCTCCCGCCTGGCGCCCTTCGTGAAACTCGCCCGGACGATCCGCCACTACCGGGACTCGATCGAAGCCACCATCGAATACGGATTCACCAACGGGATCGCCGAAGCCAACAACTCCGTCATCGGCCGGATCCGCCGCAACGCCAACGGCTTCCACAACCCCCAGAGCTTCATCACCATGATCATGCTCGACCGAGGAGGCCTCGGCCCAACCCTCCCCTGGACCCCCTGAACCACCCACGAAAGGCGCAGTAGAGCCGACAATTTCACGTAGCCGCACCCCCGTGTCAGTGTCGACGAACTCGACGTGATCCTCGTGGCCCATCTTCCAGAACGCCGGGAGTAGCGCTTCCATCAGCTGTGTCCACTCGCGAGCTGGGAGCAGTACATCGACCACCAGCTCGCGATCGTCTCGCCGACGCGACTCGTCCGCGGCGATCTGGACGCGTTTGTCGTGGCGGCCGTTCGTCATCCACGTCGCCGTCAGCGCGGCACCCGCCGAGATGATCGGCGACGCTATCGAGACCGCGATCGCCCACGTAGTTGTGTCCGCCATCGTCGATGCCTAGCGCTTCTCGCGCCTGGGGGGCCGTGGTGGTGTCGGGTAGCTGTGCTTTTCGCTGCCACCCGTGTCGGGACGACCCGGCGGGGGCGGTGGGGGTGGGGGTGGCGGTGGCTTCTCGTTGTCGGACATGTTCACCTCCCTGCGAAGATGCTCAGCACTCCGATGGCGGTGAGGCCAAGAGCGAGCACCTGCGTGGTGACCACCCAGCCCAGCCTTCGAAGCTTCGATCCGTTGTTGCGGTGGTGCTTAACCGCGTCGGCAAGGAGGCTGGAGCGAAGTTGTTCGGCCGTAGCGTTCTCGAAGTACCAGTTGAATGTGCTCGGATCCGACTCGAAGACCCAGCGGTGCGGGACGAGGACGATGACGGCGCAAACCAGCGAAGCTACGAACCATGCGATTGACCACATGGCCCAGCCGTCCGTCAACGTGAGTGTGGAGTCGCTGGCGAGCCCGGCTGCCACACCGACGGTCAGGCTAGTGGCGCTCAGCAGGGTTGCGGATCGGCTGCGAAAGTCGGAGAGGAGAGCGCGTTGCGCCTCGATCGCTTTCCATGAGCGGTCGAGCGCGATAGTGAGCCGAGCGTCTTCACCAGTCGATTCGTCACCCGTCGCCATGCCGACAACTCTACGTTTGGTGGTCGCACAAGCTGGGGTGTGACGAGGATTGGTGCAGGATCCTGAACACGTTGGGTAGTCAGCGACACTCAAGGCCTGCCACCCGACCGCGATAATCGCGTGGCGTGACCACGAGAGAACGCCGGGACTCGCGCCCCATGGCTGAGCGTTTCCGAGCGGCGATACCGAGCGACCCCCGGTGGCCTTGGGCCGCGTCGACCCAGCTCCTATGTGCTGTTCCGAGCGGTGGCCCCGAGGGTCAGTCCGGTGAGATGAGTGCTGCTGAGAGGTCTTCCATGTGGT
Source organism: Acidimicrobiales bacterium (assembly GCA_047974625.1). Classification (GTDB taxonomy): domain Bacteria; phylum Actinomycetota; class Acidimicrobiia; order Acidimicrobiales; family SZUA-35; genus CADEDH01. The sequence continues at coordinate 11,373 of JBKECK010000058.1, read as the reverse complement.
TGAAGACGATTGCTCCAGCCCCGCTGAGAATGTCAGCCGGAGTGAGCCCGCCGCTATACCCGTAGCAGACCATGTCCGCCGCCCGAGCGGCCCGAACGCCGGAAACACTGTCCTCAACGACCACGGCGCGCTGAGGCGGGACGCCCAACTGGGCTGCTGCATGGAGGAAGAGATCGGGCGCGGGCTTGCCGTTGTCGACCTCGCTCGCAGAAAAGATGCGCCCCTCGAAGGTGTCGTAGAGTCCCGTCGTGCCCAGCGTGAGCTGCATCTTGCGATGACTGCCGCTCGATGCGACGCACGTACGGAACCCGTTGCGGTGAAGGTCGTCCACCAACTTCGTGATTCCGTCGATGGGTTCGAGTCGCTCGCAAAAAGTTGCGACGATCTCCTCGGTGCTGAGCCGGTCGAACTCCTGCGCGGCTTTGAACCCGAGGCGGTCAGCCACTTCGGCCAGCATGTATTCGCTCGAGCGGCCCATGAAACGCTCGACGACCTCTTCGGCGCTAATTGTCCATCCCATCTCAGTCAAGACGCGAGCTTCGACACCGACGGTGAGACGCTCGCTGTCGACGAGCACACCGTCACAATCGAAGACCACCAGCTCGACCGCTTCTGGAGCAACCATGACGGACTTCCTATCAGGCCGCCGCGCTACGGACTCGGCTACGCTCGATACCCGGCAATCTCGATCGTGGCGGAACCCGCGTTGTCGAGCACGGTCGCAGCCGTCATTCGAGCCACTCGATGGCTCAGCTAGGACGGTGGATCACCTCAACTCATCGGCTCTTCTTCCGTGCGGACAGATCCCGCCGTTTTCCGTGGTGGTGTGCTGACCGGACGTACCACAAACAGTGGTTTTTGGTACATGGCCGATTTCGGCGTCGATCGGCCCGGAATCGAGTACCAGAACCCGTGCACAGAATCAAAGTACCAGTAGCTGGCATGCCGAGGGTTTTTGGTACTCTCGGGGTGATGGGTGATCTGCTTGGGTACGCGAGAGTGTCGACACAGGATCAGACGCTGGCGCTGCAGCGAGACGCGCTCGATGCAGCCGGCTGTGCCCGTGTGTTCGAGGAGCACGCGTCTGGTGTGGCTGATGAGCGGGCCGAGCTGGCGAAGCTGTTTGATCACGTCCGCCCGGGCGACACGGTGGTGGTCTGGCGCCTGGACCGGCTCGGCCGGTCGCTGCGGCATCTGATCGACACGGTCAACTCGCTCGCTGATCGGCGTGTCGGGTTCCGGAGTCTGTCGGAGAACATCGATACGACCACGCCGGGTGGGAAGCTGGTGTTCCACATCTTCGCCGCCCTGGCCGAGTTCGAGCGAGAACTGATCCGGGAACGGACCAACGCTGGGTTGACCGCGGCCCGAGCTCGGGGCCGTGTCGGCGGTCGGCCCTCCGCGTTGTCGGCGTCGCAGGTTCATGAGGCCCGCCGGATGTATGAGTCGGGTGACTACACCTGGGCTGAGATCGGCGAGATGTTCGATGTTTCCCGCATGACGGTGTACCGCCACGTCGTCAACAGCGCCAATGACGAACCGGCCGATCACGATGCGGGCACCTGACCCTCGGGTCGAGGCCGGCTACGGCCGGTTCCCCGAAGGTGATCGAGCGGGACTGGCTGGGCCGCTGGTGCCACATGAGCGAGGCAGATCTCGATCTGATCGACTGACGGCGGACTCCGTTCCCTCCGAACCTGACAGTGAGGTCTCGTTCCTCGAGATGGCCCGTCGGGAACGCTGGACGCTTTGAGGGCCCGGTGAGTTAGGCGTGCACGGACTCGACGCCGTTCCTTCGCCCGGAAAGGCGCGTCCGGAGGGTTGATCGAGCTAGCCGAGGTCTTGGAAGCGTTGCCAGGCGGCTTGTTTGCTGATCTGGAGTTGGGTGGCGATGTCGGACCAGGAGCGGCCAGCAGCTCTCGCATCAGCTACGGCTTGGCGGAGCTGGGCCTGTGCCGCAGTGACGGCCCGGTCGGCTTGGGTGATGGGGTCGAGGCCGAGGGTGGTGATGATGGCGTCGACGTGTGCTTCCCAGCCTTCCATGAGTTCGTCGTAGACGTCGTCGGGCAGGTGGCCGGGTGCGCCGTCAGCGAAGATCGTGTCGCGCCAGTGCTCGGAGGTGTTGGCGTCGAAGATCTCGCCCCGCCACCCGCATTCACACCCTGGCCGGTACCGGCCGGAGAATGCCGGCATCCCGGTCCCGTAGGTGGTGGTCCAGTGCTCACCGCTGGTTTCGTCGTAGCGGCTGAGGATGTTCAGGCCGTTGTTGTCGCACTCGACGTACTCACCGACGAGGCCGTGCTCGACCCAGCCCTCGTGGCCGACCAGGTCGACGGTGTTTCCGTCGGCATCGGTGTAGTCCATCAGCGCACCCATGCCGTCAAGTCTACCTTGACGGCATGGGTGGCGGGGTTGGTGGGGCTCGTAGCGTGGGTGGGGTGGAGTTCGTGGTGGCCCGCAACCCTGACGAGGCGTCGTCGTTGCCGTTCTTGGTGAAGTTGCCGCTTGTGTCGGGCGATGTGGTGTTGAAGGTTCGCGATATCTGGCCGCGTACGGCGAAGGTGTACTGCCACCGGGCGGAGGCCTGGCCCGGTGATTCGGCGCTCGAGATCGTGGAGCGGGTGCCGGTGAAGTCGTGCGTTCGTCGGGGTGTGGCGATCGATCTGGTGTTGGACCGGGCACGGGAGAACCGGTCGCAGTTCGTGTTCACGAAGGCCCGTGGCCGTGATGTGGTGTTCTGGCAGTCAGCGCGTACGCGCCGTCAGGCCCGGCCGAACGTGTCGGTCCCGACGGCGAGGGCGACCGGGTCGGCGATGGAGATCGTGGTCGACACCCGGGAGCGCTATGGGTGGAAGTTCTCCGACCAGCAGGCCTCGGTCACCAAACGCAAGGTGGCGGTTGGTGACTACGCGGTTGAGCGTGACGGGGCGGTGGTCGCGGTCGTGGAACGGAAATCGATCGAGGATCTGGTGTCGACGGTCGTGGGCGGCAAGCTGTGGACGCTGCTCGCTGCGTTGGCTGGTGAGCGTCACGGCGCGGTCGTCGTTGAGGGCCGCTACTCGGAGTTGTTCCGGCTGTCCCACGTGCGCCCGGTCGTGGTGACGACGCAGCTGGCCGAGGCAACGGTTCGGTATCCGATGGTGTCGATCGTGTTCGCCGAGACCCGCAAACTGGCCCAGGAGTGGACCTACCGGTTCTTCGGTGCCGCGCTCGAACACGTCGGCAACGAGACCGCCGGCGCTGCCCGACTTCTCGCCGTGCAGCTCGACAGCGCGCCGGGTGATGGTGTCCGGCCGGCGGTGGTGCGGGCGTGGGCGCGTCACGCCGGCTATGACGTCGCTGACCGGGGGCGAATCCGCCCCGAGATCTACGACGCCTACCACCGCGCCCACCAGACCTGAGCCCAAGGATCGGGGTGGCTCCGGGGCGTTCCAGCCGGTTTAGGCGAGGCTGGTGGGGTTGGCGACGAGTTCGATGGAGACGACGTCGACGGTGCGGGCTTCCGGATGGATGTCGCACAGCAAGAGCAGATCGTCGCGGATCTGGAAGCGGACTGAGCGGCCAACGAGCCAGTCTGCTTCTCCGGCGGCTTGACCAGTGAGGACATGGTCGTGGAGGAACGCGTCGACTTCGCTGGCTACCGGTTCGGCGAGTTGGAGTTCGAGTTCGGCGACTTCGATCCAGTTCATCAACCGATAGATCGGGCCACCACCACGATCGCTGGTCAGGACGCGTCTTCCGTAGCCCGATGAGCGGCGACCTGGCGGCGGGCTTCGGCGACTTCTTGTTCGTGGACCCGGGCGGCCCAAGCGAGCTTCTCCGGGGTGACCCGCCCCGGGTTCTCAGCGCCCACGAGTTGGAACGCTTCGAGGCAGGAGTAGATGTCGCCGGGTTCTGGTGGAAGGCCAGCAGCGAGGCGTTCGTTGTAGCGACGCAGCAGCGCGTCCCGGTCGCTGGTTGGGAGGTCGAACACTTTCGGCATTGGTCTCCAGGGTACTCGCGGCCTCGGGGCTGGTCACCACCGGCCGGCCACGGTCGATTCAAGGCACCGTCCTGGGCTGCCCGCGCTGTCGGTGTGGCCGCGGTTGGCCGGGGGTGGGGGCTCAGTTGAGGGCTGTGACTGGTGTAGCGGAGTTTGAGGCTGGGTCGGGTGGGGTGTGGGGGGAGGTGCCTCAGGCGTTGGTGGTGGTTGGGGAACCGCTCCCGCCGTATGGGTATTCGACGTTTCCGGGCTTGGAGGATTCGGTGTGGGCGGATCGGGCGGAGTGGATCGGGGTCGACGAGTCGCGGCTGGCCCACCCCGACTACGGGGCGTTGTGCCGGGGGTTCACCCCGGGGGACCGGTACCCCGACGTTGTTGTCGAGGCTGATGTCGGGGGCTGGTTGGCCCGCTCAGTTGATGCGACCACGGGTCGGGGTCGGGATGTGGTGGTCGACGTGACGGGGTCCCAGCCTTGGCTGGCGAATGCCGCTGCCGAGCGGTTGGTGGCGGCGGGCTATGAGGTCGACGTGATGGCGGTTACCTGGTCGTTACCGCAGAGCCGGTTGGCGGTCCTTGACCGGGCTGATTGGGAACAGCGGACGGGTTCGCTGGTTCGCCCGATCATCCCTGGCGAGCACCGTGAAGGGCTCGAGGCGATGGGTGGCGTGGTCGAAGGGTTGGCGGTCCCGGAGTCGGGAGTGGCGCGGGTGTCGGTGCATCGGCCCGGTGAGGCGTCCCCGACGGTGGTGCAGTCCTGGGACCGGGGGTTCGACCAGGCCGGGCTGGTGGCGGCGATCGAGGGTGAGCGGTCACGGCCGTGGACCCGGGCGGAGTCGGTCCGGTTTGGCGAGGTCTACGAACGTTTGTCGGGGTCGTTGGGTCCGGAGTTCACCGGGTTGTTGGACGGGGTGGCTCGTGACGGACAGACGCTCGGCCACCGGGTGCTGGTGGGGTCTCGTCCTGGGCCGGCGGTGGGGTTGGAGCTCGGCCGCTGATGGCGTCGGTGCCTCTCCCCTGCTCGGTCACCCTGTGCCCCTGCATCCGGGGTGGATGGGTGGCCGCGGTTGGGGGCTGGGGGTGCCTCATCGGTGGGTGTGGTGGATGGTCGTTCTGGTCGTGGTGTGGTGTCGGGTGAAGTGCGGGGTGCGGTGGTGGATTTGGTGGGTTGGTATGACCGGCTGGTGGGGGGCGGTGAGGCGTCGGTGGGTGAGTTGGTGCGGATTGTGGATCGGTTGGAGCGGTCGAGGCCGTGGCCGGGGGGCCAGGTCGGGCTGGATCTGGGGCATGTCGTGGCCCCGGCGCCGGGTACGGGACGGGTGGAGCATGTCGAGGCGATTGAGCGGCTCCGGTTCCTGACCCGGGCGGGCCTGGTGCCTGTCCCACCCCCACCGGCGGGCCCGGCCGGACTGGATGATGGTGGGCAGGGTGAGTTGCCGTTCCGGTCGTGAATATTTGGTGGGTGCTGGTTGGGGCTGCAGGGTGTCCCCTGGCTAGGGGATTCGCGGGGTCGCGGCGCCCGGCGTTCCCGCGCGCGGAGCGGCGGTCCGCGCGCGGGAATTACAGAGGTGTAATGATGTCGAGCATGACGAGTCGCCCGTTGACGGTGCATCTGCCTGCTGATGTGTTCGAGGTTCTCGAACGTACGGCCGAGGAGCAGAGTTTGCCGTTGTCGACAGTGGTCCGCCGGTTGACGAAGGCCGGGTTGGAGGCGGGGGTCGATTGGGGCCCACCTCCGGGCGGGGTCAGTGGTGATGTCCGCCGGATCGTGAAGCGGTTTGGTGGTTCGGCGGGAAAGATCGTGGCCGAACTCGGGTCTGGGGACGCGTTGTCGTCGAAGGACCTGGCGGCCAGGGTGGGGATCCACCGGGGCAACGTCGACCGGCACCTGGCCCGCCTGCGGGACGCTGGGGTTGTGGCGAGCGGCAACGGGCTCCACTGGCTGGCTGCGGAGGTGACCGCGGCCTGAACCCGGTGGGCTGACCAGGAGCCTCGATCCCCTGGCCGTGAAAACGAAAGAGACCGCCCCACCAAGGGGACGGCCGCAATCAAAGAATTCAGACGCTTCTGATTGTAGGCCACCGGTGGGGACGGGCGCAACCACTGACCAGGTTCTGGTCTGCTTCGTCGCGCCCGGAACCACGACCGAGTGTTGTCGTGACGGTCGGAACGAACTAAGTCCTGGACCCTTCTGACTGGACCGGACCCCGTGTGCCAGCCCCCCTGCGTGTGTGGGTGGTGTTGCTGACGAGGGTTGGTTGTGGTGGGTGGTGTGGGCAGGGCCGCTTACCACGGCCCGTGAGTGCCGTGAGAGGGTGTGCGGGAGCGTGCCCTCAACCTCTCGTGCAGCCAGCACAGGGGTGGTTGGGAACGAGTCGACCGGGGCGAAGCCTGAAGCAGCCCTAGCACGTCGGCGCTGCCTGGCGCGCATGGAAAGTAGGGAGGTCATCGACCGTTCGGAATGCCTGGATCCGCTGTGGTGGCGGTGGTAGGGCGCTCGCGGCCACTCCACCGGTGGAAGTCCGGTGCATGTCGTGGACGAACATCGAGTGGGGACGCTTCGGTTACCCCTGACCCCAAGGGCTCCTCATTTCATGGCGGTTCAATGAAATGATCTGACCTCCAGCACACCTGTTCGACAGTGACTTCGACCCTTCGGCGGCACCACGGTTGAACGAAGCCAAGATAGGGGGGCGGCTCCGCCGCCTCGCACTAAACGTGCGGTCCGGTTCGTGGCTTCCGATCTGGTCCCGGCGACCCAAGATGCGAGGCCTTCCAGCCGACAGGGGGCTGATCGGCTGGGGGACCGGGTGAAGCGTTCGCCCGGTCCCCTGGGGCGAGTCCGGGTGGGAGCGGGAATCAGTGGAGGCAACCCGGCGAAGCCGGGGCGGCAGCCCAACCGGAGGGCGGGAGGGCAAACCAACCACCCCGGAACCGCTGGACCACTGGGGCGGAACGAAGCGAGGCCGGCTGGTGCGAACAACGCCAGAACCGTGCTGGAGAGATCGCGCCCGGACGCAGGTCCCGGCAGAGGATCCGCTGTGTGGTGAGGGTGAGTTGAGGTCCGGGGTGAGGCCGAATCCGGGTGGTGAACTGGTGGTGTTCGGTGGGTGAGGCCCGGGGCGAACCGGGTTTCGCATCGTGCCGGCATGGCTTTCAGCGTTGTTGACGAGTTGTTTGGTTCGGAGTGGGGCCGAGTGTCCCAGGCGCCGGGGATGCACCGCGCCGCGCGACGGTGGGTGACTGGGTCGGGTGGTCTCGTGCCCGGCGACCCGGCCGAGGTATTGGCCGTGATCCGGGATCGGTGCGACTTGGCGCGGTCGTTGGCGGTGTCGTCTTGGCTGCTGCAGCGTGCTGGCACTGATGTGGCAGCACGCCGCGTGATGGTGCAGACCCTCGAGTTCTTTGTGTTGGAGTCGTTGGGTTGGCGGCCTCGGTGGGCGAGCCGGGCGGATTGGGAGCAGGGGTGTGTCGCGGCGGCTTGGCTCGCGACGGGACGGCTCGCGGGTCGGGAGTTGCGGTGGCCGGTGCTGGATTTGCGGTCCGCGTTCCGGGTCGAGGTGTCCCGGTTCCGGGACGAACTCGAACCGGGTCACCCGTCGGATTTGATCAGGTTCACCGACGGCGACTTGGGGGTGGTCCCGGGCCCGGAAACCGATTCGGGGGGTGAGGACGCAGCGGGGGTGGTGCTGGGGCGGGTGCTTCGCGAGGCGGTCGACGCGGACGCGGTTTCTTTACGTGATGCCCAGCTGTTCTGGCTGCACTCGGTGGGGTGGCCGACCGGTGAACTCGCGGCCCGGGCAGCGTTGACCGACGCCGCGGTCCGCAAGACCCGGACCCGGACCCGACGCCAGCTGCAAACCCTGGTCGGTGACGCGGCATGAACGCCCATGATGGCGACGAGATGTGGGCGGGTCTGCTGGTCGCGGCGGGGTGGCTGGTCACGGTCTGGTGGGTAGCGGCCCGGTTCGCCGGGTGGGTGTCCGGGGCCCCGTTAGGGGCGGGTTGGGGTGACACGCCGGCGGGGATCGCCGGTTCGGTCGCGGCCCCTGGGGACCCGGGGGCCGCGTGGGGCGCCCCAGGCGCCATATCCCCGGGGGTGTACTGGTTGGTGGTCGCGGCAGGTGTCGGTTCGGGACTCGTGGTGGTTGTCGCGGTGTGGAGTTGGTGGCCGGGATCGCGGGCCAAGGTGTTGCGGTCTCGCCGGTTGGGGGTGGTCCCGGGGGCGGCGATGGCGTCGCGGCGGGCGTGTGCCCCGGTGAGGGTGCGGGGACCGGTCGAGGGCCGGTTCTTGTTCGGCCGGATCCCGGGCGGGTTCGCCGCGACCGAAGACCCGGGGACGCAGTCGGCTCGGGCGGTGCGGGGCCGGGCGAAGTCACGGGTCGGGGACCGGACGTCGGTCATGATTTTCGGGCCGACCCGGTCGGGGAAGACCGCGACCGTGGTCCCGGGGGTGATCGAGTGGGACCTCCCAGCGGTGGTGTCGTCAGTGAAGGCGGATCTGATGTTGGCCACCCTGGAACGGCGCCGCCAGATCGGAGAGGTGTTTCTGTTCGACCCGTTCCGAGTCGCCGGGCAGGTCGAGGGGGTGCAGCGGGTGTCGTGGTCCCCGATCTCGTGTTCATCGACGGTGCCGGGCGCGATCGCGGCGGCCAAGACGTTGGCCGACGCGGCGAGTATCGATGATGTGACCTCCGGTGGGTTCTGGGCCGATCGGGGCGCCACGTTGTTGTGGCCGATGCTGTTCGCCGCAGCGGTCGAGGACCGGTCGATGAGTGATGTTGTGCGATGGCTGGTCACCCAAGACGGAACAAACCCGCAGACTTCGGAGATCCGCCGGATCCTCACCACCACGGTCGCTGCGGGCGGGGTGGTTGGGGTGCAGGCCACCGCCGCGCTGCACACGTTCAACGGGTGGGCGGCCCTCGACCCCAGACCCCGCTCCGATCAGAGCTCCACGGCGCAGTCGCTGGTATCCGCGTGGGCGGACCCGTACGCAGCAGCGTCATCGGACCCGTCACTCCCCGGGATTGATATCGGGCGGGTCTTGGCTGGGCGGAACACGTTGTACATCGTCCAGCCGTTGGGGCGGGGGGATCAGTACGCGCCACTGTTCGGTGGCCTGTTTGGTGATCTGATCCGGGATCAGACCTACCGGGTCGCCCAGGCCGCGGGCGGCCCGATCGGGCCGCTGTTGGCGGTGTTGGACGAGGCGGGGAACACCCCGTTGCGGTGGCTACCTGATGTGGCGTCGACTTGTGCGGGGATCGGGGTCCAGTTGGTGACGATCTGGCAGGACCGGGCCCAGATCGACCAGTTGTACGGCCCGGCTGCGCAATCAGTGTTGAATAATCACGCCACGAAAGTGTTTTTCGCGGGGCAGTCCGACCCAGCGACGCTCGAATACGCGTCGCTGCTGTGCGGCGATGAGGACGTGACCACCACTAGCACAAGCGCCGATCATTCGGCCGGGGGTGGCGGGGCTCGGCGGTCGGTGTCGATGCAGGTCACCTCGAACCGGCTTGTCCCTGTCGAGGTGCTACGCCAGATCCCGAACGGGACCGCCCTCCTGGTGCATGGCACCCTGCCCCCGATGCACATGACCGGCCGGCGGGTCAACGAGGAACGCCCCGACCCGACCACCCGGCCGTTACCGCCACCCCGCGACCCGAGCCCGAGCGCCGCAGTGCTTGAGGCAGCCAAGCCGACGGTGAGCAGCGACATCGTCGAACACCTCACCGCAGCGACATCGACACCGCCGGAGCCCCTCCCCTACCCCACCCCAACTTCGGGGCCGGTGCCGCCTTCGAGTTGGGACCCCGGCTGGTAACCAACCCCACCGAAGGCTGGGTCTCCTGGTGGGGGGTTCAGGGAGCCCAGATGTCGATTGCGTAGACCGTGATCGGCCCGTGGTCCGGGCCGACGGCGAGAAGGTGGAACAGCGGAACGGTCAGCCCGTCCGCTGTGTATCGGCGCCCTGGGGCTCCTTGGATCTCGGGGAGGTCGGGCCATCGGGTTGCCATGGCTCCGAGCGCGGGTAGCAGGTCGAGGCGGGTGAACGTCCACGCCGTGTCGGGGTGGAGTTGGCGTGCGATGTCACCCAGGGCCTCGTCGGTGACTTCGACCGACGGCAGGTCACTCACCGGGTGTCAGGTGAGACCCAGGCGCCGAGCCCGCTCCGCGAGTTCCGGGGCGAGGGCTTCCAACGCTTGAGCGGCCCCGTCCGGAAGCTGATCATCGATCCCGTAGGGCTCGAGGTGGTCTGGGGTGGGGGCGTCAGGATGCGGCCCGGCGCCTAGAGCGACCCGTAGTGCGGTGATCTGGTCAGCCTGGGTCGTGGTCTCCATGGGATCTGATTCTAGTCGACGCGGCCAGCAGCCGTCCCCGACCGGGCGGTTGTAGTTGGTGTCTGTCGATCTCATCAGCGTTCCAGTTTGGGGATGAGGTCGGGGTCGGCGATCACAGCGACGTCAGGGGGCCGGCGTTGGGTGAGGGTGTCGGTGAGTGCCTTGAGGGCGGTGCGTTCGTCACCGAGGGTCGGGATCTCGGGTTCGGGCCGGATGGGACTGTTGTCGTAGTCGGTGGTGTAGATCTGGAGATCGGTTCGTCCTCTGGTCATGGTGACGTAGAGGCCTTCTCGGTGGGTGGCTCCTGGCGCAGCGAGCCCGAGCGCGGCGCTGTAGGTGCGGCCTTCGGCTTTGTATGAGGTGACGGCGTAGGCGGGGGCGAGGCCCCCGCCTCGCCCGGGTCCGATAGGGGTTTCGATCCACTCGAACGGGACGTCGACAGGGCCGGGTAGGTCGTCGAACTCGACGGTGATGAACCCTCCCGCCGCTCGGGCGTCTTCAAACAGTGTGATGTCCGCTTGGTTGGGGTCGATGTTGTGGCCTGGTCCGTTGTGGTCTGGTCCGGGTTGGGGGGCGGTGATGTGGGTGATGGTGCCGGTGGACCCGTTGAGAACATGGTCTCGGCGTGAGGCGTCGCCGGGGCGGAGATCCCGATCCGGTTTTTGGGCGACGACTCGGTCACCGATGTGGAACTGGTTCTCGCCGATCTCGACGGGTGAGTGGATGATCCCGGCGGTGCGGAGATGATGTTGAGCGAGCTGGTTGAGGGTGTGCCGGTCATGGTTCCGCTCGGCGATCATCTGGGTTGGGGCTGACCCCTGATTCCGGAGTGTGGTTGTTGGTCAGGCGGCCCGGCCGTTGTGGTGGTCGGTGTATGCCTGGTGTGGTGTTTTCATTCCTATCTTGGTGTGGCGCCGGCGGCGATTGTACCACGACTCAATCCACTGAAATAGTTCTTGATGGAGTTCAGCCGGGGTGTTCCAGTGGTATCGATGGATCAGTTCACGCTTCAATGTGGAGAAGAACGATTCCGCAGCCGCGTTGTCG
>JBKECK010000057.1:0-3802 GCA_047974625.1 Acidimicrobiales bacterium | reverse complement strand
GTCGGACTTCGATGATCCCCAACGACGGGACCCGGTGATCGCTCACAGCCGTGATCGATGACAACCTCGCCGATCTCGAGGGGGTGACGTCAACGAGCCTGCGAGCTGATCGGCGCGAACCGTTCCACGATCCAGCGTCGCCGCCTACCCCCCCAAACTCGGCCCGCCTGCGCCTCGGCCCGAACCGCCGAACAAGCTGACCGAGCCCGAACGCCAACACATCCTGGCCGTGTTGCGTTCCGAGGACTACTGCGACCTGGCCCCAGCCCAGGTCTGGGCCCGCCTCCTCGACGACGGCATCTACCTGTGCTCGATCCGCACCATGTACCGACTGTTGGCGATCGCCGGCGAGAACCGGGAACGACGACGTCAACGCACCCACCCGGCCCGCAAGAACCCGAACTGATCGCCCAGGCACCGAACCAGGTTTGGTCGTGGGACATAACGAAACTCGCCGGGCCTGAACGCGGCGTCTACTACGACCTGTTCGTAATCACCGACATCTACTCCCGCTACATCATCGACTGGATGATCGCAGAGACCGAAACTGGCGAGATCGCCGAAGAGTTCATCCGGCACGCCCTCGACAGCCAAGGCATCCACCGCAACCAACTCACCCTGCACGCCGATCGCGGCACATCGATGACCTCCAAGTCCGTCGCCCAGCTCCTCGTCGACCTCGGCGTCACACGCTCACACTCCCGACCATCAGTGTCCAACGACAACCCCTACTCCGAGGCCCAGTTCAAGACCCTGAAACACTGCCCAACCTTCCCCGCCCGCTTCGGCTCGATCCAAGACACCCGGACGTTCTGCGACGCGTTCTTCGATCACTACAACCACGTCCACCGCCACTCCGGCATCGGGCTCCACACCCCCGCATCAGTCCACTACGGCACCGCCACCCAGATCCGCGCCCAACGCGCCGCGACCCTCGACGCCGCCTACACCGCCAACCCCGCCCGGTTCCGGCACCAACCACCCACCCCACCAGTGCTCCCCACCGTCGCCTGGATCAACGAACCCAGCCGGGAAGCACTCATCCAATCCGCATGAGAACTTGCCTCATCCCCCTTGACACGTTCCGGAGGCCTGGTGGGATTCCCTGAGTGTCGACCAGCAGGAGGCCGTGACCGACCGGGTCGTGCTACTCGGCGAGCAGGGCCCGGACCTCGGGCGGCCGGTAGTGGAGCGGATCCACCGTTCGCGGCATCACAACATGAAGGAACTACGGGCGAGCAAGGGCGGCGCTCTGCGGGTGTTGTTCATGTTCGACCCGCGACGTCAGATGATCCTGCTCCTCGGTGGCGACAAGTCTGGCGAGTGGAACGACTGGTACGAGACGGCGATCCCGATGGCCGATGACCTCTATGACCGATACCTGGAAGAACTTCGCAAGGAAGGATTGATCTGATGGCTCGAAAGAATTTCTCCGAACTGCGTGCCCAGGTCGAAGCGCGACCCGGTGCGGCCGAACGGCTGGCCGAGTTGCGGGCCGAGACCATCGAAGAGATCCGGCTGTACGAGCTCCGGCACGCAGCCGCGGTGAGCCAGGTCGAGCTGGCCGGCCGTCTCGAGGTGACCCAAGGAGCGATTTCGAAACTCGAGCACTCCGACGATGTGCGAGTGTCCACACTTCGCCAGTACCTCGAAGCACTCGGCGCTCGCCTCGAACTGGTCGCGGTGTTCGATGACGAGGACCGCCGCGTGCCGGTGCACCTCGGCAAGGAATCGGCCGCCTGAGCGTCGTCGTGGATGGCACTCCCATGGCACAGCACGGCGGTGATGAGCGGGCCCCCTCGGGCACAAGCGGACAGCGAATCAGGCTTGTGACCAGGAGAGACACGCGAAAGCCCAGGTCGACGCCAGGCCACGGAGAGGTCTCATAACCCGAAGGTCGCAGGTTCAAATCCTGCCCCCGCCACCATTTTTCCTGGTCAGACCGTTATGCCCCGTTGGCGCGGTGCACCCGTGGGGATGAATCTTGGGTGTGTCGTCGTTGTCGAGCCCGGATTCTCATTGGTGTCGTGAGCCCGTAGGTCAGACTGGTGCCGGGGACCGGCAGGCACCTGTGATTGTTGCTTCGAGTACGTGTGTCAGATTCTTGACGCGACGGTCCCCCTTGGGCGGCACATCGTCATGGTGTAGATGCCGAGGTGGTCGGTGATGGAAGTGATCGTGGAGCGCTGCGCTGCGCTCGATGTGCACGAGAAGACGGTGATGGCGTGCGTCCGCGGCCCGGACGGGGGCCGGTGGCCGATCCTCGGAGCTGTTGGAGTTCCGGACTTTCAGCCGGGATCTGGCCAGGCTGCGGGACTGGCTCGTCTTCCACAACGTGACGCAGGTGGCGATGGAAGCGACCGGGGTCTATTGGAAGCCAGTGTGGTACGTGCTGGAGGAGGGCCCGTTCGAGTTGCTCCTTGCGAACGCGGATCATGTGAAGATCCTGCCCGGTCGCAAGACTGACGCGTCAGACGCGGCGTGGTTGTGTCAGCTCCTGGAGTGCGGGTTGTTGCGAGGCAGTTTCGTGCCGCCCCGCGACATCGCCCGGCTCCGGGACCTGAGCCGGTGTCGGACCCGGATCGTGCAGGGACGGGCCCGGGAAGTGCAGCGGTTGCAGGAGCTCCTCGAAGACGCGGGGATCAAGCTTGACTCGGTAGCCACCGACATCCAGGGCAAGTCCGCGCGGGCGATGATCGACGCGCTCATCGCAGGGGAACGTGACCCGGAGGTGTTGGCCGACATGGCCAAGACCCGGATGCGGCCCAAGATCCCCGAACTACGCGAAGCCCTGGTCGGCCGGTTCGATGAGTATCACGCGATGTTGGCCCGCACCCATCTCGATCACATGGACCACCTCCGTAGCATCGAGACTCGTCTTGACGCGGAGGTGGACACGTTGATGGCCCCTTTCGATGAGGCCGCGACCCGGCTGTTGAGTATCCCCGGGATCGGCAAGCGGGTCGCGGAGATCGTGGTCGCCGAGATCGGCGTCGACATGGGCCGGTTCCCGACCGCCGCCCATCTCGCGTCGTGGGCGGGTCTGTGCCCGGGGAATCACGAATCAGCGGGCAAGCGGCGTTCGGGCAAGGCCCGCAAGGGCAACCCGGCTCTGCGATCGGCGCTGTGTGAAGCGGCGTGGGCTGCCGCCCACACCAAAGACGGCTACCTGCCGGCGCAGTACCGGCGGTTCTGTCGCCGGTTCGGAACCCGCAACCAGGGCAAAGCCATCTTCGCGGTGGCGCACACCCTGATCGTGATCATCTGGCATGTCCTCGCCGAGGGCACCACCTACGACGACCTCGGCAGCGACTACTTCGACCGTCGCGACGACGCCGATCGGCGTCAGCGCTACCTCGTCAAAGAACTCGAAAAGCTCGGCCACGCCGTCACCCTCGCACCCGCAGCCTGACAGAGACCAACACCACCGTCGGGGCTCCGCCCCGAACCGGGGGCTGCCGCCCCCAGAAACCCCCGCGCCCAACAACGCGCTCAGCACAGGAAGTTTCGTGTCAGAGGCCTGCATTTCGGTGCGGGCCTCTTTCGCGTCCCCCTCGGCGTTGTTGAGCGCCATCTTGGTTGAGCACGCGGGCGGTCGTTGGCGACAGGTTGGGTGAGCACGTGGTGGTGCTCGTCGAGTTGTCGGTGTCGTTGGGGGTTGAGCAGGCTCGGGGGGTCCTGTACGCGCAAGGACCCTCCCTGATCCTCTTGGCCGAGTCGGGAGGGTCCTTCCTGAGTGGTGCGAGGCGCACCGGTGTTGATGGTAGGGAACGATCCCGACGCGGTCGATACCGCGTTGGGG
>JBKECK010000056.1:0-18369 GCA_047974625.1 Acidimicrobiales bacterium | reverse complement strand
GCACCGCCGCCGCGGTGCGGGCGTCCGGGGGGACGAGGGCGGTCTGGGCGTCGAGGGGGAGGTTGACCACCACGGTGCGCCGCCCGTCGACGGCTCGGGCCACCGCGGTCAGGGTGTCAGCCACCGCCGTGGTCGGATCGTCGATCCGGACCGGTTCGGCCCCCACCGCTCTGGCCGCCGCAGCCTGGTCGACGAAGAAGTTCGAGTGGGGGTTGGTGGCCTCCGCGGTCACCACGATCACCGGGCTGCCGGACTTGGCCGCCTCGGTGATCCCGGTCAGCGCATTGGTGAGACCGCAGCCCTGGTGGAGGGTGACCACCGCGGGGGTCCGGGTCAGGCGGGCGTACGCGTCGCCCATGACGGCGGCCCCCATCTCGTGCCGGGCGGCCACGAAGTCCACCCCGCAGGCCCGCAGGGCGTTGGTGAGATGGAAATTGCCCGAGCCGACCACCCCGAACGCCTGGGCCACCCCGGCCGCGGCCAGGGTGGCGGCCACCGCCTCGACCAGGGTGAGGTCCTTGGCCAGCGGCGGATCCAGGATCGGCCCGACCGGCCCGACCGGGCCGATCGGCCGGGGGGTTGCGGGCGGCGTCGTCACCGGCCTCAGCCGTCCACGAAGGCCAGCACCCGGACCGGGCTGCCCGAACCACCGACGATCTTGAGGGGGGCGGCCACCAGCATGGCCCCGGTCGGTGGGAGCTGGTCCAGGTTGGTCAGCTGGGTCAGGCCGTACTTTCCGGCCCCGTGCATCAGGGCGTGGCACGGGTACATGGGATCGAAGGTGCCGGCCGCGCCGGCGTCGGTGCCCACGGTCTCCACCCCCAGACCGATAATGGGTGACTCCTGGGCCAGCCAGCGGGCAGCGTCGGCTGACAGGCCCGGGGTGTGGGGCCCGTTCTCGTCGGCGTTGACGAACGTCTCCTGGCTGTGGCCGTGGGCGCTCCAGCCGGTGTGGAGCAGCAGCCAGCCCCCGGCCGGGAACGGGCCGTGCTCGGCCTGGAAGGCCTCGAGGTCGGCCACCCCAACCAGGTGGTCGGGGTCGGCGGCCACCTGGGCGGTGACGTCGACCACAACGGCCGGACCCACCAGCGCCTCGGTGGGGACCGAGGCCACGTCCTGCTTGGGCCCGGTGACCCAGTGGATGGGGGCGTCGAAGTGGGTGCCGGTGTGTTCCCCGGTGCGGAAGTTGTTCCAGTACCAGGCGGGTCCGCGGTCGTCGTAGTTGCTGATCTCCTCCAGTTCGAAGTGGGCCGTCTGCCCGAACTCCTCCGGTAACTGCAGGATCGGGGTGTCGGCGGTGAGGGGCGAGGTCAGGTCGATCACACGGATCGAGCCCCGGGCCAGCCCGGCGAGGACGGCGGCAAGATCGGACATTCGGTTCCTCCTGGGGTCCGTTCGGTCGGCCGGGCCGACATCGGGCCACAACCTAGCCGTGCCGCCCCCGGGCCGGGGAGCCGCCGGGTGATCGGGATCGCCGGGCCCGGGTGGCCGTAGCCTGGTGGGGTGCGCGCCACCACACTCCGACTCGACCGCGACGTCGATCCGCTGGAGATCGGCAGCCGAACCGGCCTGTTGTGGTGCCGGCCCGGTCACGACGACCCCGTCCCGGTTCTGGCCGGGGTGGGGGAGGCGCGGCGGATCCCGGTGACCCGGCCCGGCGGCGCCGCCGAAGCCCAGGCCGTCCTGGCCTCACTCGCCGGAGCCGGCACCGGGTCGCCCGTTCCCGCTCCGGCCCCCGGGCCGGTAGGCCCCGGCACCGGCCCGGTGGCCTTCGCCGCCTTCCCCTTCGACCGTGAACGCTCCGGGCAGCTGATCGTGCCCGAATACGTGATCGGGCACGGGGCCGACGGCCGCCACTGGATCACCGTGATCGACGACGGCTCCGGACCCACCCCCACCCCGGCCGTCGTCCTGGACCGCCTCCACCGCATGGTCGGCGACACCGGGCCCGCCGAACCAACCGTCCAGGCCACCACGTTCGCCCTCGACGCCGTCGTGGCCCCCGAACGGTGGCGGGACGAGGTGGTGGCCCGAGCTGTGGAGGAGATCCGGGCCGGCCGGTTGGCCAAGGTGGTGCTGGCCCGCGAGCTGCGCCTGACCACCGACGCGGCCATCGAGCGGGCCGCCGTGGTCACCCACCTCCGGTCCACGTTCGGCTCGGCCATCGTGTTCCTGGTCGACGGGTTCGTGGGGGCCTCACCGGAGCTGCTGGTGTCCCGCCACGGTGACGTGGTGCGGGCCCACCCCCTGGCCGGGACCACCCCCCGGGGGGCCGACCCGGCCGCCGACGCCGGCCTGGCCGCTGGGCTGCTCGCCTCCACCAAGGACCAGTGGGAGCACCGCATCACCATCAACTGGCTGCTGGACGGCCTGCTGCCGTTCTGCTCCTACGTCGACGCCGAGCCGGAGCCCACCATCGTTTCCCTGGCCAACGTGCACCATCTGGGCACCCGGGTGGAGGGGCGCCTGTCCCACCCGGCCGCCTCGGTCCTGGAACTGGTGGCCGCCCTGCACCCGACGCCGGCGGTGGGGGGCGACCCCCAGGGCGATGCGCTCACCCTGATGACCGAGCTGGAGAAGACCGACCGGGGCCGCTACGCCGGCCCGGTGGGGTGGGTCGACGCCGACGGCAACGGCAGTTTCGCGGTGGGGATCCGCTCGGCCGAGATCGACGGCCACCAGGCCCGCCTGTTCGCCGGGGTCGGCGTGGTGGCCGACTCCGACCCGGCGGCCGAACTGGAGGAGACCCGGGCCAAGTTCCGGGCCATGCTCGACGCCCTGATCCGGCCGTGACGGTTGGCGCCGATCGCCCTTCGACGACGGGACCGGCTACCTTCACCCCGGTGACGACCCTGTCGCAACCGCTCCCCTCGACGAGCCCCCCGCCGGCCGCCTTCGCACCGGCCCGGCTGTCGCTGCGGCGGTTGTCGCTCATCTACCTGCTCGTGCCCGTGGCCCTGCTGGCCGTGGCGGTGGACCTGGCCGTGTTCGACGGGGCCGGGCGGGACCGGCTACCCCGGTCACCCCAGGGGTACCTCCTGTTGGCCCTGGTGTTCGGTACCCCCCACATCGTGGCGTCGAACATCATCCTGTTCACCACCCCGGAGTACCTGCGCCGTTACCGGCGACGGTTGCTCATCATCTCGCTGGCCATCGGGGCCTTCTTCCTCACCGTGGGTCTGCTCGCCCCCCGTGACCTGATCTTTGCCCTCATCGCCGGGTGGACGGTGATCCACGTGGCCAAACAGCAGGTCGGCATCGGGAACATCACGGCCCGGCTCTCGGGCCGGGAGTTCAGGGCCTGGCTCTGGCTCGGGATCAGCTCGGGGATCCTCTACTACAACGCCATCTACCTGCCCCGGGTGGTCGACGGTGGATGGCGGCGGGCCACCCAGGTGGTGGTGGCGGCGATGTCGGTCGTCGTCGTCGTCCTGACCGTGCGGTTGCTGCGGGGCGTTGTCCACCCGGTGGGACGTCGCTGGGTGATGGCCAACGGGTCGGTGATGGCCCTCGGTGGTGCCCTGTGGCTGCTCGGGTACCCGTTCGTGGCCATCCTGCTGCCCCGCTTCGCCCACGACGCCACCGCCTTCGCCTTCTACCTCAATCACGACGTCAACCGGGCCCGGGCCGGGATGCCGTCGTGGTTCCACCGCCCCTTCGACCGGTTCCCGTTCGGCACGGTGCTGCTGTTGCCGGTGGCCGCCGTGGGGCTGTCGGCGGTGTTGGAGCGGGTCGCGGACGGCTGGGTCAACGCCGGTCTCGAGCGGTGGTTCGACACCACGGTGGCCAACCCGGTGTCCCTGGGTGTGGTCGGCTTCCTCGGCCTGCTCCACTACGCCTTCGAGTCGTTCACCTGGGGTGGCGACTCCCCCTACCGCGCCTACGTCGGATTCGATCTCGACTGACGGGCCGGCCCCGGGCAGCCCCGCCCGGGGCCCCCGTCCGGTCTCAGAAGTGGTACGGGAAGTCCGACCAGTCGGGGTCGCGCTTGTCGAGGAAGGCGTCGCGGCCTTCGGCCGCCTCGTCGGAGGCGTAGGCCAACCGGGTGGCCTCCCCGGCAAACACCTGCTGACCCACGAGCCCGTCGTCGATCAGGTTGAGGGCGAACTTGACCATCCGCTGGGCGGTCGGGCTCTTGCCGCAGATCTCGGCCGCCCACCGGAGGGCCTCGTCCTCCAGCTCGGCGTGGGGGACGACGGCGTTGACCACACCCTGGTCCCTGGCCTCGTCGGCGGTGTAGGTGCGGCCCAGGAAGAAGATCTCCCGGGCGATCTTCTGGCCTACCTGGCGGGCCAGGTAGGCGGAGCCGAACCCACCGTCGAAGCTGGCCACGTCGGTGTCGGTCTGCTTGAAGCGGGCGTGCTCGGCCGAGGCGAGGGTGAGGTCGCTCACCACGTGCAGGCTGTGACCCCCGCCGGCCGCCCAGCCGGGGACCACGCAGATCACCACCTTGGGCATCATCCGGATGAGTCGCTGCACCTCGAGGATGTGGAGCCGGCCGCTGCGGGCCGGGTCGATCTCGGCCGCGGTCTCCCCGTCGGCGTAGCGGTAACCGTCGCGGCCCCGTATCCGCTGGTCCCCGCCGGAGCAGAACGCCCACCCCCCGTCCCGGGGGGAGGGGCCGTTTCCGGTGAGGAGCACACAGCCGACGTCGGTGCTCATCCGGGCGTGGTCCAGGGCCCGGTACAGCTCGTCGACCGTGTGGGGCCGGAAGGCGTTGCGCACCTCGGGTCGGTCGAAGGCGATCCTCACCGCGCCCGTCCCGTTGGCCCGGTGGTAGGTGATGTCGGTGAACCCGAATCCGGGCACCGGGCTCCACCGAGCGGGGTCGAACAGGTCGGAGACGCCGTTGGCGGCCCGGCCGGCTCCGGGCTCGGCCGGATCGGGCGGCGGGGAGGCGGCGGAAGTGGCGGTCGTGGGAACGGACTGGTCGGCCATGGCCGGTCAGCCTACGGGTGGCCGGTGGGTGAGAGCCGGTCAGCGTGGCGCTCGGCCACGGCCACGAGGGCCGCGTTGAGGGCGGCGTGGTCGGCCCGGTTGCCGGCCCGGTCACTCCGTACCACCACCACCCTGGGGCCGGGCCCGTCGGCTCGGTCGGGCCAGTGGGTCACGGGCAGGCGGTGGGCCGCGGCCAGGGCGGCCAGGTCGGTTCCGTGGGGGGTGCCGAACAGGGCCTCGAACCGGTGGCCGGGCAGGGCGTCGGCCTGGGGCAGGAACGAGAAGATCCCGCCGCCGTCGTTGTCGATCACCACGATCTCGAGGTCGAGGTGCCGGTCGGCCAGGGCGATCAGGGCGGTGGCGTCGTGGAGGAAGGCCAGGTCGCCGACGACGACCGTGGTCGGCCGGCCGGTCAGGGCCACCCCTACGGCCGTGGACACCACCCCGTCGATCCCGTTGGCCCCCCGGTTGGCCAGCACCTCGGCGCCGGTCCCGGCCGGGGCGTACCACTCCAAGTCACGGACCGGCATCGAGGAGGCGACCACGAGGCAGGAGGCGAGGGGAAGGGTGGCCACGATCTCGGCCGTCACGGCCGGCTCGGTGGGCAGACGGCTGGCCACGGCCCGGGTGGCCTCGTCGTCGGCAGCTAGCCATCGGGCCGCGGTGGGGGCCGGTTCGAGTCGGTCGGGGAGGGCGGTGAGGAGGTCATCGAGACAGGCGGGATCGTCGACGGTCACCGCTGCCACCCGCTCCGGATCGAGGCGGCGGCCCCGGTCGGCCACCGCCACGATGTCGGCGCCGGCGGACGCGGCGGCGACAAGCCATTGGCTGACCAGCTTGCTGGCCAGCGGCTCGCCGATCCGGACCACCACCTCGGGTACCGCCGCGGCCGCGAACGACGGGGAGCGGAGCAGGCCGTCGAAGAAGCGGACGGCGGTGGCGCCGGCCCGGCAGCCAGAGCGATGGTCGGCCAGTACCGGCCAGCCGAGCCGGCCGGCCAGGGCGTTGATGGTGGTCGGACGGGCCGTGGTGCGCCCCACGATCAGGACGCCGGAGCGGGCCCGGTCGCCGTCGACGAGGTGGGGGACGAGCCGGTCGCCCCGAGCGCCGGTCGGGCCTTCCCCCAGGTCGGTGGCGGGTCCGTGCCAGGGGGCGTCGCCGGGGCGGCCCGGAGGCAGCCGCCCGGGGGTGCCCACCAGCGGGTCCCGGAAGCTCAGGTCGACGTGCACCGGGCCGGGCCGGCCCGGTGCGCCGACGGCGTCGGCGACCAGGTGGGCGGCGAACGAGCGCCACCAGCCGGTGTCGGACTCATGGGGTACGCCTGGCTGGTGGAAGCCGCGGGTGGCCGGCCCGAACAAGCGGGTCTGGTCGATGGTCTGCGGGGCCCCCACCCCCCACAACTCGGGTGGCCGATCGGCGGTGCAGACGATCATGGGCACCGCGGCCAGGTGGGCCTCGACTACCGCGGCGTGGAAGTGGGTGGCGGCCGTCCCGCTGGTGCACAGCGTCACCGCCGGGCGACCGGTGGCCAGACCATGGCCCAACGCGGCGAATCCGGCCGCCCGCTCGTCGTGGACCACGTGAACGGCGATCCGGGGGTCGGCGGCCAGGGCCAGGGCGAGCGGGGTGGACCGGGATCCGGGGGCCACCATGGCCGCGTCGACCCCGGCCCGCGCCCATTCGTCGACCAGGGTGGCGCAGAACGTGGCCGTGGCGGTGGTCGGCGGTGCGGCCGGTTCGGTCATGGGGCCGAAATTTACCGACGTCGGCGGACGATGGGGACCGCGCCGGGTCAGCTGAGCTGGCGGATCATCTCCAGGACGGCCTCGACCCGGCGGGGAAGCCGGGCGTTGGCGGGCCAGGCGGCGACGACCGGCACGGCCCGAACCTGGTCGTCGATCTCGAGGGTTCGAATGGGCCGCCCTTCGTAACTGATGTCGATGTCCGGCCGCTGGATGAGAATGGACCAGCCCAGGCCCCGGGCGACCAGGGACCTGACGGTCTCGAAGCTGCCGGTGATCCGGGTCGCCGGCGGCTGGATATCGAGCTGTTCCAGCAGTTCCTCGAAATAGTTGCGGCTCGGAGGCACATCGAGCATGACGATCGGATCCACCGCCAATTCCCGTAAATTAACCGACTTTCGGTCGGCCAGGGGATGGGTTGCCCAGACCAGAACGTGGGGTCGGATCACGGTCACGGTCTCGGTGGCGATGCCAGGCCTGATGTGGCGGTCGTAGAGCAGACCCAGCTCCAGCCGGCCGTCGAAAAGCTGGTCCTGGAGGTCGCTCATCGACAGTTCCGATACCCGGATGTCGATACCAGGATGGGCCTGCTCGTTGGCGGCGACCAGGCGGGGAACGTAGGTCGGGGCCAGGGTCATGTAGCAACCGAGCCGGATCTGCCCGACCACCTGGTCGGCCTCCCGCTGGGCGTCGTTCACCAGTTCGTCGGCCGCGTCCACCAGGCGGCGGAGATCACCGATGAGGCGGGCGCCGCCCGCGGTGAGGGCCAGGGGCTGGTGGGGTGCCCGGACCAGCAGGCTTGACCCGAGGATCCGTTCCAGGCTCGATATCGCCTGGGACACGGCGCTGGCCGACACGTGCAGCTGGCGCGCCGCGGCGGCCATGCTGCCGGTCTCCGCCGCGACCAGAAAGTACCGGGCTTGGCGAAGCGTGAACTCGGTGGACCCTCCAGCCATAAGATCAGCTTACGGCTCTGCTCCGAAAGTCATACTTTACACTTCGAAGTACTTCGGTGAAAGTCAAGGTTGGGACTATCTCGTCTGGGTCCCGGGCCAATCATCGACGTACTCAATAGTTGTCTGGTCAGTCAACTAATAGTTGTCTGGTCAACCAGTTGAGCTGTCGGATTAACCAGCTACGTTCCGGTCGGACGGTCGGAACGTGACTGAATAGTCGACCTGTCGACCTGTCGATTGATCGAATGTTGGCGCGGGCGGGACGAGACTTGACCCCTGTCCCGGTGGGACGGGTGTCCGGAACGCACAACCGAACCCAGCGAGAGGATCGCCGTCAATGCCGTTCAGTCAGCTCGGGTACGCCTCGGCCCCCAGCGCCGAGGGCCGGCTCTGCTGTCCGGTTGCATTCGATCCCTTCGGTGCCCGGTACCTCGCCGATCCGTACGCGATCGCCCCTGAGCTGCTGGAGGCGGCGGGTCCCCGGTACTGGCCGGACGGGGATCTGTGGCTGGTGGCCCGGTACGACCAAGTGGAGTCGGTGTTCAGCGACGCCGAGACCTACTCGGCCGCCGTGGCCCACGAGCCGCTGACCCCGATCCACGAGGACGCGGTCCGGGTGCTGACCCAGGGTTTCCGGCCGCTGCGGACCATGTCCGACCTGGACGGCCCCGAGCACTCCCGGATCCGGCGCCACAACCAGATCGGCTTCCGGGACGAGCGGATGCTGGCCATGGAGCCGGTCGCCCGGCGACGGGCGGTCGAGCTGATCTCGGACTTCCCCGCCGGGGGCGCGTTCGATCTGGTCGAGAGCCTGGCCCGTCCCCTCCCCGCGTGGGTGACGTTCGCCCTCCTCGGCTTCCCACCCGACGATGCCGCCACCCTGCAGGCCTGGGGTGGGGGTCGTATGGCGTTCGGATGGGGCCGGCCCACACGAGATGAACAGGTCAACTCGGCCCATGATGTGGTGGCGTACTTTCGATATTGCGAGCGGTACGTCGAACGAAAACTCCATGATCCTGGCGACGATCTTGCCGGAGATCTGATCCGTATTCACCTCGAAAATCCGTCAACATTAAACCGTTTTGAGGTCACTCATATTGTCTTCGGTCTCAGTTTTGTCGGTCACGAAACCACGGCGAATCTGATCTCCAATATGGTGCTCCGACTGTTGAGGGAGCGGGACGGATGGAGGTCGGTGGTAGCCCGTCGACTGCCGGCCTCGGCGGTGGTGGACGAGGTCATCCGTTATGATTCCAGCATCATCACCTGGCGGCGAGTGACCACTCGCGAGGTCACTCTGGGCGACACGACCCTGCCCGCCGGGGCCAAGCTCCTCCTCCTGCTCGGGGTGGCCAACCGCGATCCCCGGCACTTCGACCAGCCCGAACGGTTCGACCCGACCCGGTCGAACGCCGCCGACGCACTGTCGTTCGGGATAGGGAAGCACCACTGCCTGGGGGCACCGCTGGCCAAGATGATCGCGGCCGTGGCCCTGGAGGAGCTCGCGGCCCGCTGCCCGGACCTGGAGCTGGTCGAACAGGACATCCGATTCGATTTCAACCTGTCGTTCCGGGGGCCGGCAAAGGTCGTGGTGCGGGGCTGACCGCTCCACGTCCGGGCCGAGGCCCGGGTCAGGCCCCGGCGTAGAGCCCGTCCCGCTCGATCCGGGCCCACTGGTCCGGATCGTGGCCGTAGAGCAGCCGGCAACCCGCCGCCTGCTCGGCGGCGAGGCGTCGCATGGAGCGGACCTGCTCGTCCCGGTCCGACCCGAAGGGGGGCAGGTGCTCGTGCACCAGGCTCCGTTCCAGGTAGGCGCAGTCGCCACAGATCAGGTAGGTCCGGTCCGGGGTCCGCACCCGTACCGACTGGTGCCCCGGGGTGTGGCCGGGGGTGACCAGGCAGTCCACCGTGCCGTCGCCGTACACGTCGACGTCGCCGTCGGCTTCGAACCGGTCGTGCCCGAGCTCGACATCGTCGGGATTAACGCCCGCCGCCTCGAGGGCCGCTCCGTCGGTGAGCTGGGCCCACTCGCTCCGCTGGACCAGGACGCGGGCGTTGGGCAGCTCCACCAGGCCGCCGGCGTGGTCGAAATGGAGGTGGGTGAGGATGACCTGGACCACCTGGTCGGGATCGAACCCGGCCGCCCGGAGCCGGGGACCGACCGTGCCCGAACCGTCCTCGGGCAGGTCCGGGGTGAAATGGCGGGCCAGGGCACCGAGCCGGGCGGAGTCGTGGGCCAGCTGGGGATGGAGCCCGGTGTCCACCACGGTGAGCCCCACCGGATGCTCGATGACGTAGAAAGGGACCGGGTAGGTGATCGAACCCCGCTCACCTTCGAGAAACCCGCCGAGCGCCGAGGTCATCCACCCGGCATTCAGGACGGTCAGGTGAACCGCGGGATTCGTCATACTCGGACGTTAGCTGCCGGTCGACCGGCGGGCATGCTGGTGGGCATGACCGAACCGCTCGCCTCCCGACGGTGGGGCCGGGGCCGGCGCCTGGCATTGGCCCACGGGTTCACCCAGAACGCCCGTTGCTGGGGCCTCCTGGCCCCGGACCTGGCCACCGACCACGAGGTCGTCGCCGTCGACCTGCCCGGCCACGGCCGGACCAGCCCGGAGGTGGACGACGTCGACCTCGACACCGCGGCCCGCCTCCTGGTCGAGACCACGGGGCGGACCGTGCTCGTCGGGTATTCCATGGGGGGCCGGATCGCCCTGCACGCTGCGCTCGCCCACCCCGGGTCGGTGGACGCCGTGGTGCTGGTGGGGGCAACCGGGGGCATCGACGATGACGCCGACCGGGCCGCCCGTCAACGGGACGACGAGGCCCTGGCCGACCGGCTGGAACGGATCGGCATGGCTGCCTTCCTCGACCGGTGGCTGGCCAACCCCCTGTTCGCCGGGCTCACCCCGGAGGCGGCCGCCGTGGAGGACCGGCTCACCAACCGGGTCGAGGGGCTGGCCGCCACCCTGCGCCACCGGGGGACGGGGCGGCAGCGGCCGTTGTGGCCGGAGCTGGGCCGGGTCGAGGTGCCGGCCCTGATCATCGCCGGCTCCGACGACGCCAAGTTCGTCGCCCTGGGGGAACGGCTGGTGGCCAGCCTGCCCCGGGCGTCCCTGGCTGTGCTCCCGGGCACCCACGCCGTCCACCTCCGCTCGCCCAGCGCCACGGCCGAGCGGATCCGGACCTTCGTGGACGAGCTCAGCGACTGGTGACCTGCCACTGCCTGACGGTGGTCCGCCTTAGCTGCCGGGTGTCGGGGTCGCCGGCCACCCCGGGCCCGGTGGGCACCATGATGCGGCCCGACCGCAGCTCCAGGTCGGGGACCGGGTCGACGGTGAGCCAGCGGCCGGCCGGTGACAGGTCCCCGGCCAGGGTGAACCCGGGCAGGGCGGCCAGGGCGACCAGGGCGTGGCGGCCGAGGCCGGTCTCGACCATGCCGCCCGCCGTGGCGGCCAGGCCCGTGGCCCGGCACCAGTCGTGCATCGCGGCGGCGGGGCCCAGGCCACCGAGACGGGGGGGCTTGATCGACACCGCCGACAACCCTCCCTCGGCGGCCAGTCGCTGGACCGCGGCCAGGCCTGGTGCGGCCTCGTCGGCCACAATCCGCAGCTCCCGGCCGGCCGCGGCCACCGCGAACCCGGCCGCGGGGACGGCGTCGGGGGCGAAGGGCTGTTCCAGGGCGGTGAGCCCCCAGGCGGGGGCGCCGTTCACCAGGGCCTCGACGACGGCGCGGTGGGCGGGATCGTCCACCTGGTACGCCCCGTTGGCGTCCACCTGGAGCTCGACCCCCGGGCAGGCGGCGGCCACGGCCTCCACCACCTCCACGTCGTGGCCGGGTTCGATCTTGATCTTCACCCGGCGGTACCCCTCGGCCACCAGGGCGGTGACCTGGCGCACCGTCTCACCCACCGGGGCCAGGCCGACGGCCACCCCGGCCGGGAGCGAATCGGGGGGCCGACCGTCGCCGTGGTGTTCGGCCAGGTACCCGGCCAGGGACCGGTCGGCGGCCCGCAGACGGATGTCGAGGCCGGCCATCTCCAGGGCTGCCGCGGCCATGGGGCGGTGGGGTTCGTCGGCCCGCCGGGAGCCGGCGGGGTCGGTCACGTCGATCACGGGCCGACCGATGAGGGGCGGGGCCAGTCGTTCGGCCAGGAACTGGGCCGAGGAGGCGGCGTCCTCACCGGAGTAGCCGGTGTGGGGAAGCGCCGAGCATTCGCCCCAACCCCGGATCCCCCCGGCGTCGACGGCCACCACCGACACCAGCCGTTCGGTCATGGTGCCGTGGGCGGCCGCGAACGGTTGGCGGAGGGGGAGGGAGAGCAGGCGGATCTCCACCCGTTCCACCCGTTCGAACAGCCAGTCGGCGTCGAGGTCGGTGATGGCGGAGGCGGGACGGCGCCGTCCCGGCGTGGCCGCTCCCGATCGGGACCAAGGGTTGGGCGACGGATCGGGATCCACTGTGCGAACCGTAGCGCACCGTCACGGTTCGATCGGCGGGACCGGTATGATCCTGGCGTCACCGAATCGACCGCGGTGACGCTGTGTCTCCTCCAGCGAAGTCCGGTGCGAACCCGGCGCTGTCCCGCAACTGTGAGCCCCGCCGGGGTGAGCCAGGTCGCCTGGGGAGCCGGCAGCGAAGTTGGTTCCTCGGAGGAAGGACCTCGTCGCCCTGGCTGCGTACGTGACCTCCGAGCCGAAGGAGGTATCCGTACATGCTCCGTCATCACCCCCACGGGGGACGCCGCGCCGTGATCGTCGTGCTGCTCGGCCTGCTCGCCGGGGTGCTCGCCGCCTGCAGCGACAGCGCCACCGGTGACACCACCGACGATAGCATGGAGACCACCGCACCAGAAGGTGCGGTGGCCGAGGACGGTACCACGTCCACCGAAGCGGCCGCGGTCACCGACCCCGGCGACGGCGCCTTCCCGGTCGAGCTCGACACCCCGTCCGGCACCGTGACCATCGCGGCCGCCCCCGAGCGGATCGTGTCGCTCAGCCCCACGGCCACCGAGATGCTGTTCGCCATGGGCGCCGGCGACCAGGTGGAAGCGGCCGACTCGTACTCCAACTACCCGCCGGAGGCCCCCACCACCGACCTGTCCGCCTTCGAGCCGAACCTCGAGGCCATCGCCGCCTACGAGCCCGACCTGCTGGTCATGTCCCAACCCGACGACGTGGTGGTGGCGGGCATGGAGGACATCGACGTCCCCGTCCTAATCCTCCCGGCCGCCCAGAGCCTCGACGACACCTACGACCAGATCGCCCTGCTGGGGATGGCCACCGGCCACCTCGACGGATCGGCGGCCACCAACGCCGAGATCCGGGCCGGCGTGGAGGCCGCGGTGGCCGACCAGCCGGCCTCGACTGAACCGGTCCGGGTGTACCACGAGCTTGACGACACCTTCTACAGCGCCTCCTCGGCCAGCTTCATCGGCCAGCTCTACGACCTGCTCGGGTGGGAGAACATCGCGGACGCCGCCGACCCCGACGGCACCGGCTACCCCCAGCTCCAAGCCGAGGAGATCCTCGGGGCCGACCCGACCGTGATCGTGTTCACCGACGCCTACGGCTACACCGCCGCCGACATCGCCGCCCGGCCCGGCTGGGACCAGCTGACCGCCGTCGAGACCGGATCGGTGATCGAGGTCGATGCTGACATCGCCTCCCGCTGGGGGCCGCGGGTGGTCGACCTGCTCGAGGCGGTGACGGCCGGGGTCAACGCCCCCACCGGCTGATGACCACCGCCGGGTCCGACCGGGCCCTGGCCCGCGCCTACCGGTTGCCGCCCCTGGCCGTCATCGTGGCCGTGGGGGCGGTGATGGCGGCCGCGGTGCTCAGCGCGGTGGTCGGACCCCTGGACCTGGGGGTGCGGCCCGTGGTGGCCGAGATCCTCGACCGGATCCCCGGCCTCCAGATCACCAGTGGGTTGACCGATCAACAGGCCGTGGCCCTGTGGCAGTGGCGGCTCCCCCGGATCGTCCTCGGCGGCCTGGTCGGTTCGTCCCTAGCCCTGTCCGGCGCCACCTACCAGGGGGTGTTCCGGAATCCCCTCGCCGACCCGTACCTGCTGGGGGTAGCGGCCGGGGCCGGTCTCGGGGCCACGGTGGCCATCGTTGGCGGTCTCACCGGCGGCTGGGGCCCGTTGGACGCCGTGGCCATCGGCGCCTTCGCCGGGGCCCTACTGGCGGTGAGCGTGGCCGCCGTGGTGGCCCGCAGCGCCGGGGCCACCCCGGCCGCCCTGCTCCTGGCCGGGATCGCGGTGGCCGCCTTCTTCACCGCGGTCCAGACCTACATCCAGCTCCGGGACGCCGACACCCTGCGGCAGGTGTACACCTGGATCCTGGGCCGGGTCTCCACCGCGGGCTGGGGCGACGTCGCCGTGCTCGGGCCCTACGTACTGGTCTGCGGCGCCGTCATCCTGCTGTTGCGGCGCCAGCTCGACGTCCTCCGCCTCGGCGACGAGGAGGCCGCCGCTCTGGGGGTCCGCCCCGGGACGGTGCGGGTGGTGCTGGTGGTGGCGGCCTCCCTGCTGGCCGCGGCGGCGGTCTCGGTCAGCGGCCTGATCTCCTTCGTGGGCATCATCGTGCCCCATCTGGTGCGCCTCACGGTGGGGACCAGCTACCGGGTGGTGCTCCCCCTCTCGGCGATCGGTGGGGCCGCCCTGCTGATGGTGGCCGACCTGGCCGCCCGCACCCTGGCCAGCCCGGCCGAGCTGCCCATCGGGGTAATCACCGCCTTTCTGGGCGCACCCTTCTTCGTGCTGGTTCTCGTCACCAACCGGGGGGTGCGGTGACCGCGGCGGTGGCGGCCGGGCCCGGGGACGAGGTGGCCCCGGCCGGCCGGGGCCCCGAGGTCTGCCTGGACGGGGTCGGGGTCCATTACCAGGACCGGGAGGTGGTCACCGACGTCAGCCTGACGGTGCCCGCCGGCGGATGGCTGGCCGTGATCGGACCGAACGGGGCCGGCAAGTCGAGCCTGCTGCGGGCGGTGGCCGGCCTGCTCGACCACGACGGCCGGGTGCTGCTGGACGGCCGCGTCCACCGCCCGGTGGCCGCCGGGGGACTCCGTCGGCGCCGGGGTGGCCGGTCCCGGGCCGGCCCGACCCGGGACGGGGCCACCGGTCGTACCGGATCACCCGCCCGGGGGGCGGTCGCCTTCGTGGCCCAGCGGCCGGTGCTGCCCCCGGGGATGACGGTGGCCGAGTACGTCCTGCTCGGTCGTTCGGCCCATCTCCGCTGGCCGGCGGCCGAATCGGCCGCCGATCGCCGGGTCGCCGCCGACGCCCTGGAACGGCTCCACCTCGACCGACTGGCCGCCCGGCCCCTGGACGAGCTGTCCGGGGGCGAGGTCCAGCGGGTCACCCTGGCCCGGGCGGTGGCCCAGCAGCCGTCGCTGCTGATCCTCGACGAGCCCACCAGCGCCCTCGACCTGGGTCACCAGGTGGCCGTCATGGAGACCGTCGAGTCGCTCCGGGCCGGTCTCGGGCTCACCGTGGTGACCGCGCTCCACGATCTGGGGACGGCGGGCCGGTTCGCCGGAACGGTGGCCGTGATCACCGCCGGCCGCCTGATGGCGGCCGGGCCACCGGAGCAGGTGCTCACCGCCGAGGTGCTGTCGGCGGCCTACGAGACACCCGTCCAGGTGTTGCTGGACGCAGAGGGCGGTACGGTCGTTGCACCGCTGCGGCGATCGCGAGGCGGTGCGGCCGGGTCGAAATCGGGCCAGGCCGGAGCGGAGGAGGATGGCGGTTCGCGGCCGGGGCACCGGGATCCGCCATGAGGCGATTCGTCATGACCTCACCGGACATGGCGGGCGGATTTCTGTGGAGTGAACGTGGTGAACCACCCGTGGTCAACCGATGCTTCAACAAGTAGGTTCACGAGGTGAGCGCGGTTGACGTCGAAGCCGTCCGGGCCGACACCCCCGGGTGTACGGAGGTCATACACCTCAACAATGCCGGGGCGTCGCTGGTTCCCGCCTCGGTTCTGACGGCGGTGGTCAACTACCAGCGGGCCGAAGCCCACAAGGGCGCCTACGAGACCGAGGCCGCCCGTTCGGCCGAGCTCGACCAGGTCTACCAGGCCGGCGCCCTGCTGCTGGGCTGCCGGGCCGACGAGCTGGCCTTCACCACCAGCGCCACGGCGGGATGGTGGGCGGCGGCCAACTCGGTGAAGCTCATCCCCGGTGACCGGGTCCTCGCCACCTCGGCGGAGTACGTGGCCAACGCGTTCGGCCTGATCCAGATGCGCGACCGGGGGATCGACGTCGAACTGATCCCCGACGACGAGCTCGGCCAGGTGTCGATCGAGGCCCTCACCAAGCTCCTCGATGAGCGGGTCAAGCTGGTGTGCGTTACCCATGTGCCCACTGACGGTGGTCTGGTGAACCCGGTGGAGCAGGTCGGTCGGGTGGTAGCCGATTCCGACGCCCTGTTCCTGGTCGATGCGGCCCAGTCGGTCGGCCAGATCCCGGTGGCGGTGGAGGAGATCGGCTGCGACTTCCTGGTCACCACCGGCCGGAAATTCCTGAGGGGACCGAGGGGCACCGGCCTGTTGTACGTCCGGTCCGGGGTCGAGGGCCTGGTCGATCCGAGGATGATGGACGGTCGCTCGGCCGGCTGGACCGGTGATTGGAGCTACGAGCTCGCCCCCGGGGCCCGGCGGTACGAGACCTTCGAGACCAACCTGGCGGCCAAGGCCGGGTTCGGGGCCGCCATCGAGTACGCCCTACGGGTCGGCCTCGACTCGATCGCCAAACGGGTGGAGGAACTGGCCGACGGTCTCCGGGAACGCCTGCGGGCCCAGCCGCTGGTCAGCGTCGAGGACGGCCCTGGACGCCAGAGCGGCATCGTCACCTTCTCCGTCGACGGTCGCTCGGCCCGGGCCGTGGTGGCCGCCCTCCGGGCCTGGGGGGTGAACACCTCGCTCGTCTCACCCGAACCGGGGGCGTTCGACCCCACCGGCCGGACCACCAGGGAACTGATCAGGGCCTCGGTCCACTACTTCAACACCGAAGAGGAGCTCGACGTGGCCGTGGCCGCGCTCTGATCCCCGGACTCCGCCCCAGCCCGGCGTCGGGACCCGATCAGGGTGGCAGCGAACCAGATCCCCCCGAACACGGCCACCGGGCCCCAGAACTCCGGTGACCACCGCTGCCCGAACTCGTACCCGAGGCCCCGACCGAAGCCAACCGCAGTGATGAGGGTGGCGGCCACCTGGATCCGGGGCCGGTACGGGAACAGACCGACGGCCTCGCCCACATAGGCGATGGTGGCCGGGAGGGACAGGATCCAGATCGGCCACGGATCCCACGAGACCGGCCACGGTGGATAGCCCAGGGCAGCCACCAAGGCCACCAGGACACCGAGGGGGTAGAGCGCCGCGCACCGGCGGCACACCCACCGTCGTCCCAAGCGCACGCAGCGGTCCGGGTAGTCGTCGGGCCAATGGTGGGCCAGCCACAGGTTGCGGCGGCCCTGGTAGCGGCGTTCCCGGGCCGCCATCTCGGCCAGCCGCCGCTCGAATCGGGCCAGGGCCTCCGGGTTGAGATCGTCACCGTCCCGGGCCGGGGGCCGGGGACGGGACGGGCCGGATCCGCGGTCGCGGGTCAGGGGGCGTCCGGCGTGGCGATGCTCCATCGGCTCCCTGTCGGCGGGAGGCCGTCCGCGCATGACCGTTCGGGGCCCGTACCCCGCGATCGGATGACCGGAGCTCAGCGTCCGGTGGGCCCGTAGTCGTAGGCGTCGCCGTCGGCGGTCCGGCTCCTGGGGCCGTCGTCGTCCCCGTCGTCATCCCCGTCGTCATCCCGGTTCCGGACGGCCAGGGTGATGGCCGCGCCGGCCAGGGCGGCCCCGGCCCCGGCCCCGAGGGCCAGGTAGGCCGGGGAGATACCGGAACCGTCGCCGGTCCCGGTGACGATGGCCGTCTGGGCCTCATCGCTCGGGGCGGGACCGGACCCGGTGGCCGGGGTGGTGGTCGACGAAGGCCCGGCGGTCGTCGGGGGCGGGACGGTGGCGGCCGGGGCCGGAGTGGTGGTGGTCGAGGCGGCCTCCGAGGCCGCAGCCTCCTGGCGCACCGCGGTGACCGCGGCGGGAATCGCCTCGGGGAGGCACTGGTACACCGCATCGCCCGGGCAGGCCGTCTGCGACATATCCCGGTGGCCAGAGATGGTGGCCGCGGTCACCTCGTCGCCGGCGGGCCACCGGTTCGATCCCCGCGAGGTGAACGTGGTGGTGGCTCCCGGGGTGGTGTCCACTGAGTACCGATCGGCCAACCAGGCGAGCAGGGTGACCAGGGCGTTCTCCTGTTCGGGCGCCATCGGCTCCGAGGTGTAGTCGCCGATGAGGCTGCACAGCTGGGCGTACCCCTGGGAGCCACCGGTGGCGTCGCCCCGCACCGGTCCGGCCACGCTGCCCTCGCGGCCCTCCCAGATGACCCCGAAACGGTCGATGAAGAAGTTGTAGGCCACGTCAGGCCAGCCCTTCTCCGGGCCGGTGTGGAGCTGGTAGAAGGTGTCGATCTGGCCCGGAACGTCATCGGGGCCGTAGTCGTTGGACGACGCCGTGTGGTGCACCAGCAGGAAGCGGACGTCGTCCTCCGGTTCGATCGGGCCCTTCACCGGCAGGTCGGCCCCCCAATCGGAGCGGGGTCGGATCGGGGGCTGGGTCACCAGGGTGGGGCGGCCCCGGGGCCCGACCAGGGCGGTGGCGGCGGCCCGCGGCCGGCCGG
>JBKECK010000055.1:0-7483 GCA_047974625.1 Acidimicrobiales bacterium | reverse complement strand
TCGCTCAGCAACGGGTTGTTGGGCAGGGTCTCCAACCACGCCTTCGAGAACATGAACCCACACGTCTCCTCGCGGAGGAGCTTCGGGCCCACCGCCTCGGGGTTGGCGTAGGTCATGGTGACGGTCTGACCCTCGAAGGTGACGTCCTCGAGCCCGAGGAACGCCGGCCCGGTCAGCGGGCTCTTCCAGCACGTCCTGATGTTGTAGGCCACCGCTTCCCCGTCGAGCGGGGTGCCGTCGTGGAAGGTGATGCCATCCCGGATGGTCACCGTCCACACGGTGTGATCCTCGTTCGGCTCGGCCGACTCGGCGAGGTAGGGGACGATCTCCCCGTCGTCCTGGGTGATGAACAACGAGTCCGAGATGGCCCCCAGGATCATGCGGCAACTGATGGCGCACGAGGTGGCGTAGGGCACCCAGGGGTTGGCCGAGTCGGCCTCGACGCCGTACACCAGGGTGCCGCCGCGCACCGGTTCTCCGGTGTCGCGAGTGTCGGCACCCTTGGCCTCACCCTCGGCCCGATCGGCGGCGACGGAGCTGGCCGTGGTGTCGTCCGACGATGCCTGATCGCTGTTGGTGCCGGAAGCGCCGCAGGCGGCGGCCACCATGGCCAACGCACCCAAGAGCGCAACGAGCCGAACGGTCGCTGATCTCACCATATGTCCCCCTTGGTGACGCAACGCCCGGACCTGCTCCGTGACGCTGGTCACGTCATAGTGGTCGGAAGCTCCGGAGGTCCACAAGCCCGCTCCGGTTGATCCGGGCCGATCGACACGTCGCTGTCGCGCAACAACAACAATTCGTGGCCTGGGCAGTCGACCTGGTTCGGGTGACGGACGGTGACACGGGGCGGACGCGGGAGGGCCGAGCGGCGGATCGCCACTCGGCCCTCCCGGGGTGTGGGTGAGGCTCAGCCCCGGTGGGCTGGGCCGGGGTCGGGTCAGCCCTGGCAGTTGCCTTCGAGGCACCAGATCTGGGCGACGCGGTGTTTGCCGCCGATGATGGGGATGGAGTCGCCGGCGTCGGGGATGGGGATGCTGGTGATGTGTTGGACGTTGGGGTTGGCGATGACGCCCCAGAGGGTCCAGACGTACCAGAAGTTCCAGACGTTCTTGGCGAACAGCCGGTTGACCTCCTCGGCGGCCGCTTGGCGGGCGGCCGGGTCGGGGTTCTGGCGGATGATCTCGAACAGGGCGTCCAACTCCGGGTCCTGGAACCGCCCGAAGTTGAGGGCCAGGACGGAACCCTCGGCGGCGATCGGACTCGCGGTGGCCGAGTTCCACCAGTACCACTGCTCGGTCGGGTCCACGCCGCCGTGGTTGCGCCAGGATTGGGCCTGGAACTTCCCGGCGAGGGCGAGGCCGATGTACTGGCCCTGCTCCACCGGCGAGATGCTGACCTGCAGCTCCTCGCCGAAGGCGTCACGCCACATCGAGGCGGTCAGCTCGTTGGTCTCCACGTTGAACGGGTCGTTGGTGGTGTTGAAGGTGAGCTGCACCGGGGTGGTGCCCACCTCCTGCTTGCAGGTCTCCCAGTCGGCCTTGGCCGCCTCGATGTCGAAGGCCGGGTAGCCGGTGTCTTCGAGGTAGCCCATCGAACCCGGCGGGAACGGCCCCGAAGCCGGGGTGACGAGGCCGGCGTAGCGTTCCTGGGCGATCCGGTCCCGGTCGATGGCGTGGGCTAGGGCTTTACGGCAGCTCAGGTGGATCAGGGGGCTGGTGGCGTTGGCCCCGCCCGGGTCCATCTCCAGCGTCGGCACCCCGCGGATGGCGGCCAGGGTGGGGTTGTCGCCCACGGCGTCGTTCAACAGGATGTAGCTGGTTTCGCCGTAGTCGTTGGCTTCGAGGGTGAAGAAGTTGGGGTCGGCCTCGAACTTGGAGATCTCATCCGCGTTGGCCGTGTGGATGATGTCGAACTGGCCGGACTGGAGGCCGTTGGAGCGGCCCTGGATGTCCACGGCCACCACGAACTCGATCCCATCGAGGTAGGGGTAGCCCTCACCGGTGGAGCCTTCACCGTCGCCCCGCCAGTAGTTCTCGTTGCGTTCGGTCACGAAGCTGTTGCCGTTACCTGGGGTGTAGGAGACGAACCTGAACGCTCCGGAACCGACCGGCTGGGACGGGTCGCCGGTGGCGGCCGCCTTGTCCTCGTCGGTCAGCAACGGGTTGTTGGGCAGGGTCTCCAACCAGGCCTTGGAGAACATGAAGCCACATTGTTCCTCGCGGAGTCCGGCCTTGGGTCCGGCCGCTTCGGGTTTGGCGTAGGTCATGGTGACCGTCTGGCCTTCGGAGGTCACGTCGGTCAGGCCCAGGAACGCAGGTCCGGTCAGCGGACTCTTCCAGCAGGTCCGAATGTTGTACGCCACCGCCTCCCCGTCCAGGGGGGTCCCGTCGTGGAACGTGATCCCGTCGCGGACCGTCAGGGTCCAGACCGTGTAGTCCTCGTTCGGTTCGGCCGACTTGAGGAGGTAGGGGACGATCTCGCCGTCGTCCTGGGTGATGAACAGTGAATCGGCGACGGTGCCGAGGATCATCCGGCAGCTGATGGCGCACGACACCGCGTACGGTGCCCACGGGTTGGCCGAGTCGGCCTCCACCCCGTACACCAGCGTGCCCCCGCGTACGGGCTCGCCCGCGTCGCGGGTGTCGGCACCCTTGGCGTCGCCCTGCTCCCGCTCGGCGGCCACCTCGCTTGTGTCGGTGCCGCTGTCCGACGTCGTCTCGTCGGCGTTGGTGTCGGCGGCGCCACAGGCCGCCGCCACCATGGCCAACGCGCCCAACAGCGCGATGAGCCGGGTTGTCGTCGATCTCACCATGCACTCCCCTTCGGATGTTCGTGCCTCGCGCACTGTTATGTTCGTGACGTAGGTCACAGAATCGTGGTGGAACTCGACACTGCTTTCAACCTCCTCAACCCAGTCTCCGAGATCGACACCGAGCCGTCGCCCAACGGCAATAGAAGGTAGGCCGATCGGCCCACGCCGGGACCGGGTTTCGGTGGTGGGTGGGGGATTACCACCGGAGGGATCGTCGACGTCCTAGCCTCGGGACGAGAAGGGCGTTGCGGGCCGATTGGTCCGACGGTGTCGCCCCGCCCGTACCCCATGACGACCGCCACCGAGTTTCCCGTCCTGCCCGCCCGACCCGGGCCTGATCGGGAGGACGCCGGGTACCTCAGCGATCAGATCATCACCTGCATCGGGAACAAGCGGCTGCTCCTGCCGGCGATCGAGCGGGCGATCGAACGGGTCGCCGGGCTGCTGGGCCGACGCCGGCTCCGGATCCTCGACGCCTTCTCCGGGTCCGGTGTGGTCAGCCGGCGGTTCCGGTCGCACGCCGGTTGCATCGTGGCCAACGATCTCGAGTCCTACGCCCGAGTCGTGTCGCAGTGCTACCTGACCAACCGGTCCGGGGTCGACCTCGGCTCGCTCAGCCGGACGGTCGAGGAGCTGAACCGGATCGTCGACGGCCGCGACGCGGCGCCCCCGGGGTTCATCGAGCGCCTCTACGCTCCCGCCGACGATCGAGCGGTCCGGCCCGGCGAACGGGTCTTCTACACCCGCGACAACGCCCGCCGTCTCGACGCCTACCGCCAACTGATCGGGCGGTGCGCCGTCCACGAGCGGCCCCTCCTGCTCGGCCCCCTGCTGTCGGCCGCCTCGGTGCACGCCAACACGGCCGGGGTGTTCAAGGGCTTCTACAAGGACCGCACCACCGGCATCGGCAAGCTCGGCGGTTCGGGCGCCGATGCCCTCGAGCGGATCACCCGGCCGATCCGGCTCGAGCCGCCCGTGCTGAGCCGTTTCGAGACCGGATCGGCGGTCTTCCAGGAGGACGCCAACGCCCTGATCGGGCACCAGGGCGGGTTCGACCTCGCCTACTTCGATCCGCCCTACAACCAGCATCCGTACGGCAGCAACTATTTCATGCTGAACCTCCTGGTCGACTACCGGGAGCCGCGGGAGCTGTCGCCGGTCTCGGGGATACCGGTCGACTGGAACCGGTCGGTCTACAACGTGCGCAAGCGGTCGTTCGCCGCGCTCCGCCACCTCGTCTCGGGCGTCGACGCCGAGTTCGTCCTGCTGTCGTTCAACGACGAGGGTTTCGTCCGTCCCGACGAGCTCCGCGCCTACCTGGCGCAGTTGGGCGGGGTCGAGGAGATCCAGCTTCGACACAACACCTTCCGGGGAAGCCGGAAC
The DNA here is from genome assembly GCA_047974625.1 of Acidimicrobiales bacterium. Lineage (GTDB taxonomy): Bacteria > Actinomycetota > Acidimicrobiia > Acidimicrobiales > SZUA-35 > CADEDH01. The sequence goes on along the minus strand of JBKECK010000055.1, from coordinate 3,285 downwards.
CTCCGCAACCGCCGGACCCACGTCACCGAGCACCTGTTCCTTCTCCGCAAACGCCGGTAGAGAGCACGGGTGGGGTGGGTGGCCCGGCTCGGGTCAGGCCGCCGGGCCCCAGGACGTCAGGCCCAGGCCGGCCGCCCCGCACGGCGCGGGGTCTTGGCGGCCTTCGTCGCCCCAGGGGTAGTGTGCCGTTCCGGGGAAGGTCCGATGTCGAGGAGGACCTGATGGCCACGACCGATCACACCGTCGCCGGAACGCGGGTCGGGTCCGATCGTCAGATCGACACCGGCACCGCCTACGGGATGACGCCGGGCACGCACGACGCGGAGCTCACCGAGGTGGGCCCGGGCACGCCGATGGGGGAGCTCCTCCGCCGCTACTGGCATCCGGTGGGCCTGGCCGGGGACGCCACCGACCGGCCCCGGCAGATCCGGGTGTTGGGCGAGGACCTGATCCTGTTCCGGGACCGGACCGGCCGCACCGGGCTCGTCCATCCCCGCTGCACCCATCGGGGTACGTCCCTGCTCTACGGCCGGGTCGACGAGGCCGGAATCCGGTGCTGTTACCACGGCTGGGCGTTCGCCGTGGACGGTCGCTGCACCGACCAGCCGTGCGAACCCGACAATGGTCCCAACCGCGACCGGTTCCGGCAGCCGTGGTACCCGACACAGGAGCGGTACGGTCTGGTGTGGGCGTACCTGGGCCCGCCGGAACGGAAGCCGCTCCTGCCCCGGTACAGCACCTTCGAGGGTCTCGGCCCGCACGAGCAGCTCTTCACCGACGACGGCAACATCGGCTCGGGCCGCTACTTCCAGGGTGACGTCCCGTTCAACTGGTTCCAGCACTTCGAGAACATACTCGACACCGCCCATTTCCTGTGGCTGCACGTCTTCCACTCCGGATCGCAGTTCGGTTCGCGCTACGGCGAGTTCGACACGCTCGACTTCCAACCCTGGGAACGGCTGGTGGACAGCACCTTCGACGTCACCGACACCGGAGTCGCCACGTCACGGACGATGCCGCTGCCCGATGGGCGTCGGCTCCGCACCGTCACCGAAACGGTCCTTCCCGCCGTGCGCGGCGTCTCTAATCCGTTCGGCGAGCCTGGACCCGGCGACGCCCTCGGTTTCGTGGTCCCCGTGGACGACACCAGTTTCCGGATCCTCACCGTGCTCCGAGCCGCGGATCGTGGCTTCTTCGACCGCGTCGCCTCGATGCGCCGGGCCGGTCGGACGCTGGAAGAGGCCCAGCGGTATCCGGGGGACTGGGAGGCCCAGTCGAGTCAGGGGGCCATCACGCTCCATTCCGAAGAGCATCTCGGCCGCTCCGATCAGGGAATCCGGACCCTCCGCCGCCTGTTCCGCCAACAGATCGGGGTGGTGGCGGCCGGTGGAGACCCGATGAACGTCGCCTTCACCGAAGGGGACGAACTGGTGCAGATCCGCTGCGGGCAGTACGTGCTCGACGACTGATCAGGGGCCGAGCGTCGGGGCCGGCGCCGGCCCCGGGGTCACTGGATGTCCTTCACCCGACCCGATTCGATGGCCCGCCGGTCCTCGGCCGCCTGGCGGGACTCGGCCCGTCGGTCCTTCAGCCTGGTAACCAACCGTCCCGTGGCCTGCCGGCCGAGCGTGGCCCCCCGCCGGGGTTGAGGTGTGCCCGGGTCATGGCCGTCGATGGACGGGCCACGACCCAGGCACATCTCACCGCTTCGCCCCCGTCGGTCCGCTTCCCGGGGAGGCCACGGGCGGTACGATGCGTCCTCGTGGACGATCTGATCCGAATCGCTCGCCCGGTCGATGTCGAGGCGATCGTCACGGTGCTGAGCGCGGCCTTCGTCGATGATCCCGTGATGCAATGGGCCTTCGACGACGAGGTGCGCCCCCGGCGGCTCGGGGCCCTGTGGCGGTTCATGGCCGGGGAGGGCTACGTCCCCAAGGGCACGTCGACCGTCGTCGGCCGAGGCGACGCCCGGGGTGTGGACGCGGCCGCGCTCTGGCTCGGGCCCGGGGTGGAACTCGGCGGCGAGGACTTCTGGGCGTCCCGGTCCGAGCTCTTCAGCGAGGGTCTGGAGGGCGACGTCGAGCGGGTGGGGGTGATGTCGGAGCTGATGCACGCCGTCCACCCCACCGAACCGCACTGGTCTCTCCTGGCGATCGGGGTCGACCCGGTCCGGCACGGCAGCGGGTTCGGCAGCGCCCTGCTCGCCCACACCCTGGCCCGGGCCGACGACGAGCGGGCTCCGGCGTACCTGGAGGCGACGAGCGCTCGGAGCCGTGCCCTCTACGAGCGGTTCGGGTTCGCCGTCGTGGAGGAGCTTCGCCTCGACGACGGTCCGTCGATGTGGGCCATGTGGAGGGAGCCGGCGGCCTCCTGACCGTCCCCGTCCGACCGGTCAGGTCGGGCGGCTGTTCTTGCTTCGTCGGTCTTTGCCGACCGTTGACCTTGCTCGAACCGGGCGTTCACCCGGCGTTCCGTACCGTTACCCGCGACCGGCCGGACGCCGGCGGAACGACGGGAGTGGACCAATGAAGGTTTGGATCGATCACGACCTGTGCACTGGTGACGGGCTCTGCGAGGAGGTGTGCCCATCGAGGTTCGTCCTCGTGGGCGGGATGGCGACGGTGCGGGGGGCGGACGGCATGGCCTCCCCCCACCGCTCGGCCGCGGTTGTCGCCGGCCACGAGACCGACGCCGTCCTGGAAGCGGCCGACGACTGCCCTGGGGAGTGCATCTTCGTCGAGGCCTGACCCCCAAGGCGCCGTTCGCCCGGACCCCGGAACCAGTTCTCGTCGCCATTCGTCCCGGATTCCCGCCGAGCCCAGGAGGCGTTCCGCCTGGCCGCCACCCCGTGGGCGGAGGCACTGGCGGCCACCGTGGTCGACCTCAGCCGGTGAACATGCCGCCGGCGGGGAACAGGAGCTGGCCGGTCATGTACGACGATTCCTCGCTGGCCAGGAACACGGCGGTGGAAGCGATCTCGCTGGGTTGGCCGAGCCGACCCATCGGGGTCGCGGCCAGCATCCCGGCCCGGGTCTCCTCGTCGCTGCGCATGAGGGCCGTCATCGGGGTCTCGACGAAGCCGGGCCCGATGGCGTTGACACGGATCCCGCGGGGCGCCATCTCAAGGGCGAACGCCTTGGTCATCATCCACACCCCGGCCTTGGACACGCAATAGTCGACCGCTCGCCGGAGGGGCACCTTGGCCGCCACCGAGGCGATGTTCACGATGCTGCCCCCGTGACCGGCCTCCAGCATGGCCCGGGCGGCCAGCTGGTTGATCATCAT
>JBKECK010000054.1:0-308169 GCA_047974625.1 Acidimicrobiales bacterium | reverse complement strand
TCGCCAGAACGATCCGCCACTACCGGGCCTCGATCGAGAACACCATCGAGTGGGGGTTCACCAACGGGATCGCCGAAGCGAACAACTCCGTGATCGGCCGGATCCGCCGCAACGCCAACGGGTTCCACAACCCCGAGTCCTTCATCACCATGATCATGCTCGACCGAGGCGGCCTCGGCCCCGACCTCCCCTGGACCCCCTGACCCACCCACGAACCGAGCAGTTGGCCCGTCCCAGCCCGGTCCCGCGGGATCCGGACCGTGACCTCACCCGACGGGGTCTTCAACGTCTTCGGCGGTGCTGACCCGTTCCGGGAGTTCCCCGACCCCCGCCCCGCAGGGTCGCCCTTCTCATACCCCAGATGAGCGGTCAGCTCACCATCAGAGACCCGTTCAATCAGCCGGGCCGTCAACTGCTTCAACAACCCATCCGGCCCAGTCAAATCATCCGGGCTCGAGTACCCAGCCAACAACTCGTCAAGAACATCATCAGAAATTTCAGTCATGATCTTCACGCTCCTCGTAAAATACAATGGTGTAGTTTAACTATCCATACCCACTCTTACACAAGGACCAAGACACTCCCGTGCTCGATGACCGGTCCTGACCCCGTCGCGCGGCGACGACTCACACATCCTCACTTCACCGAAAGATCCTCTCTCATGCGTCCCACCCTGACCCTCAACAACGGCGTCGAACTCCCCGCCATCGGCTTCGGCGTCTTCCAGACCCCACCGGATGAAACAGTGGTCGCCGTAGAAGCAGCACTCGCAGCCGGCTACCGGCATATCGACACCGCGGCCGCCTACGCCAACGAGCGCGGCGTCGGCGAGGCCATCCGCCGATCTGGAATCGACCGCGACGCTGTATTCGTCGAAACCAAGGTCTGGATCAGCGACTACGGCGGCGACGAGACCCTCCACGCGTTCGACAAGAGCGCAGCGAAGCTCGGCGTGGACCAGATCGACCTGTTGATCCTGCACCAGGCACTTCCCGGCGAGTTCGACCGAACCCTGGACGCCTACCGTGCCCTCGAAGCGTTGCTCGCCGACGGAAAGGTCCGCGCGATCGGGGTCAGCAACTTCATGGTCGAACACCTCGACCGCCTTCTCGCCGAAACGTCGATCGTGCCAGCCGTCAACCAGATCGAAGTCCACCCCTACTTCCAGCAGCGCACGGTTCAGGCCGCCGGCACCGAACACGGGATCCTCACCCAGGCGTGGTCACCGATCGGCGGGATCACCTTCTACCGCGACGGAACGAATTCGAGCACCCTGGACAACCCGACGATCGGCAGCATCGCCACAGCCCACGCCAAATCGGCGGCACAGGTGATGCTGCGCTGGCACCTCCAGCAGGGCCGCTCGGCCATCCCGAAATCGACGAACCCGACACGAATCGCGGAGAACTTCGACGTGTTCGACTTCGAACTCACCGACGAGCAGATCGCCGCCATCGACGCCTTGGACACCGGGGTCCGCGGCGGGCCCGAGCCGGACGCCATCACCCTGGAGAACTTCGGCCGACCGATCCCGGAAGCCTGAAGGTGCGTCGCGGCGACCGCTCGGCGGACCTTCGTCCCGGTGATGACCGCTCCCCCCCGATCCGGTCGGAGAACAGGGCCGTGTTCGATGACCGGTGGAGGCCGGACACGGGCGAGCTGCACATCGCCACTGCGGTTGACGCCATGGGTGCTCGGCCCGGGTGTAGCCCCTTCTGCTGTTGAACACCCTTCCAGTCGCTGTGGTGGGGCGTCGGCTATCGAGAGCGTTGCTCGCTGGAGCTCACATCGGTCGCGGTGTTGCGCCGAACGCGGTAGGCCTTGGTGTTGACCTTGTTGCCGCAACGGCTTGTCGAGCACCAGCGGCGTGTCCCCGGCCGGGAGCTGTCGTGGAAGAGGAGGCTGCAGCTCGGTCCTTCGCAGCGTCGGAGTCGGTCGTCGTGGGCGGTAAGGAGATCGATGGCGTCTCGAGCGATGGCGCTGAGCGCCGCCGGTACTCGTCGGTCCTCCGGCGAGACGACGCGGCGCATGCCATCGGTGTGAAGCACCGGTGACGGGGGTGGCTTCGCCGCGCAGTGGTTGATCGTGTCCCGGTCGTCCGGAGCGATCACCTGTCCGTCGATGAGGGCGCCGGCTGCTCGGTAGATCGACTCACGCAGGGCCCGTGCGTCGGCCAGGTCTCCCTCAGTCGGCGTCGCCGGGGCGGGGAGGCCCACGGCGTCCAGCCAGGCGTTGAGGTCGTCGGGCGACGTGAGCAGTTCGGTCGGCCACACGGCGCGGTATCGGACGGTCCAGGTCAGGTCGAGCGACAACCGGCCGCCGAACCGGAACTCGGGCACACGATCAGCGTTCATCGTCGAGGGGTGGGGCACTGATCCACGGGGCCACGGTGAAGAGTGCCTGAATCTCGACCAATAGGTTCGCCGGGAGCGAGGCGACACCGACGGCGAGACGGGTGTGCCGGCCGGATTCGCCGAATACCTCGACGAGCACGTCGGACGCCGCGTCGATCACCGAGGTGTGCTCGACGAAATCTGGTGTGGCGTTGACGACTCCGTGCAGCTGAGCCACCTGCTCGACCCGGTCGAGGGATCCGAGGGTGTCTCGTGCCGTGGCCAGCATGTTGATGGCGGCGGACCGTGCTGCGTCGCGCGCCTCGGCGGCAGTGGCGTCCTGCCCGCACCGTCCGGTGTGGAGGGATCCGTCCGGCCGAGTTCCGAAGTGGCCGCCCAGCCAGAGGTGGTCACGGTGCAGGACGGCGGGGACGTACTGGCCGAAGGCGGGCAGGGCGGCGGGCAGCTCGAGGCCGGATTGTGTGAGGCGCTGCTCGTGGGTGAGGTCGTTCGACACGGTGACATCGTAGACAGAGGTTAAACATATGTCGACTCTCTTTGTGTGCAGTTTCTCGTCGGCGGCCGCGGCGGGCAGCCGAACAGAAGGGATGGAGGCGTTGGCGTCCCGTGGGGTGGTGTCGGCGCGGTGCCGCCGCGATCTTGCCGTCGGCGACGAGCACCCAGTCGTCCAGTCGATCTTGCGCCCGTCCGCCATGGGATGGGATGGCGTTTCGGATGCCCCGGTCACTCGGCATCGCCTGCTGCTGCGGCACTCGGGCGCCGTTCAACTGCTCGGAGTCACCGAGCTTCTGGTCCCCACGGTCACATCGCAGAGCGTGCCCTACGCTGCGTTGGCCACTGCGCCGGCGACATCGTCGGATCAAGATGACCTACTTCGTCAGCGATCTCGCCGGCCAGACGCTCTGTGGGGTCGGGTCGACTTCCCCAAACATGTCAGTCACGCAACTCGCAGGCTCGAAGGCCGAAGTCGATGAGAGTGGACGGGGCGATCCGGTCGGTGACCGCAGCTTCTCGAAGCCCGACCCCTCGGAGGAAGCCATCCTCGTCGGCTGGTGTGATCAGTGCCGTCCTGGTGACCGACTCCTGATCCCCACCCTCTGATGAGGGTCGCCTACCGCCGTCGCCGACGAGTGCCGCGAACCCGATGGCGGCCATCGAGGCGAGAGCACCCCCGACCAACAGAGCCCGAAGCGGACGATTCTTGTTGTCACTCGCCCGGCGGCGCGGCGAAGCGGGCACACGCTGACTCGAACCTGGCGCCGGGGGACGGGTGCTCGCGCCACCAGATGGCAATCTGACGCGGTCTGGGGTCGGCAGTTATCTGTCTCGGCCTCGTCGGACGTTCGCCAGCTCGAAGGCCGCTCGCGCGTCATGCTCCGACCGTAGCCAGATCCTACGGCGCGTCGTGGAGCGACAGACTTCGGGCAGCCACACGCTGACTGTCAGACGTCGATGACGACCGAGGCGTCCAGCAGGCCGCCCGATCGTCGGGTCTCGCTAGGTACGAAGGACGATGTCCCGACGGTAGCCAGCCGGGGGAGTCGCGGTACGGGTATCGGAGCGGGCAACGTCGGGCACTTGTACCTCATCGAGCATGGGGCGGCCAGCGTCGAGCGCCTGTTCGTTCTGCTGTGCGATCGCCCGGACCAGTCGATCCCCGTCGACCGGCGACGCCAGTGGCTCGAGGACGTGGCGCCGGGGAACGTGTCGGTCGTCGTCACCCCGGACGATCTGCCGGCGGCGAACAAGCCGTGGGCCCGTCGAGCGCTGGAAGTGTTGCCCGAGCCGCCGGACCTCGCCTTCACCTCGGAGGAGTGGGGCCCGGGCTGGGCGGCGTTTATGGGCCGAGCACGTGACCGTCGACCTGGAGCGGACGACGTTCCCGGTGTCGGGCACGGCGATGCGCGCCGATCTGCGAGCGAGCTTCGAGTGGCTGGTGCCCTCGGCGCGGGCCGGGCTCGCCCGTCGGGTGGTGGCGATCGGAACCGAATCGTCGGGCAAGTCGACCCTGGCTGAGGCGTTGGCGGCCGAGCTGGGCACCGTCTGGGTTCCCGAACGCGGCCGCTGGTACTGGGAGGGGCGCCGCCATCTCGGTGATCAGTCCTGGTCATCGGATGAGTTCGTTCGGACCGCCCAGGCCCAGCGGCGTCTGGAGGAGGACCTGGCCCGCAAGGCCGGCAACGGGGTGGTCGTCGCCGACACCGATGCTCTGGTCACCGCCGTGTGGCACGAGCGCTATCTCGGCCGGGCCGACCCTGGGCTGGATGCTCTGGCCGAGGGGTGGGTGCCCGATCTGTACCTCGTGTGTCGCCCCGACTTCGGGTGGGTGCAGGACGGCACCCGCGAGTCCGAAGCCCACCGAGACGGGATGCAGGCGTCGATGGAGCGACGGGCGCAGGCGAGCGGCGCCGAGGTCGTGGTGTTGTCGGGACCGCACGAGCAGAGGGTGGCCAAGGCGTTGGCCGCCATCGAAGCCGTCGCCGAGTTCGAGGAGTTGATCTGATGGCTACCGAAGTTCCGCAGTCCCGGCCGGTGTCGACCGTGACGAGCGCACCGTCGGCGCCCTGGTTCGGCCGCCAGTGGGAGCATCGTCAGGCCGCGGTCGCGGCGGCCGGGTCGGTGGCGGCCTGCTGGCTGTACTGGTTGGGGACCCGGCGCTGGGCGCCGGAGGCCACACCCGGTGTCGTCGAGTTCGCGGGCACGGCGACCTCGCTCTGGTCGGTCTGGATCACCCAGCGACGCAACGTCCTGGCCATGCCGGTGGGGATCGTGTCGGTGGTGCTGATGGGCTGGTTCTTCCACAACATCGGCCTCGTCGGCCAGACCTGGCTCCAGTGGGGCTACTACGTGCCGGTGCAGTTCTGGGCGTGGGCCCAGTGGACCCGCGGCGGAGAGGACAATTCCGAGCTGACGGTTACCCACCTCACCTGGCCGATGCGGGCCCTCGTGCTCTCGGCCGGTGCCGTGGCCACGGTCGGGTTGGGGTGGGTCCTGGACGCGGGCTGGGAAGACGCCCTGTACACCTACTGGGACGCGTCGATCGTCGCCGCGTCGGTGCTGGCCATGGTGCTGCTCTCCCGCAAGAAGGTCGAGTCGTGGTGGTTGTGGATCGGTCCGGTCAACGTGTCGGCCATCGGGCTCTACCTGTCGACCGGCGCCTACATGTTCGCCGCGCTCTACCTGCTGTTCCTGGTGATGGCCTTCGTCGGCCTGGCCCGGTGGATCCGAGCCGACAAGGATGGTGTGGCGTGACCGAGACCTACGATCCCCGCGCCTTTCCCCCGTTCGCGGTCACCGTCGACATCGTGGTCCTCACCGTCGACGACCACCTGTCGGTCCTGCTCATCGAGCGGGGTGCCGAACCGTTCGCCGGATCGCTGGCGCTCCCCGGCGGGTTCGTGCTGCCGGACGAGTCGGTCGACGCGGCCGCCGGCCGGGAACTGCTGGAAGAGACCGGCGTGGCCGAGGCCGACCTGGCCGGCGTCCACCTCGAGCAGTTGGCCACGTTCGCCGAACCTGATCGTGACCCCCGCATGCGGGTGGTTTCGGTGGCCTACCTGGCGCTGTCTCCCGCCAGGCCCGACCCGACGCCGGGCACCGATGCGGCCGCCGCCCACTGGGTCCGGGTCGAGGACGCGCTCGCCGGTCCGCTGGCGTTCGATCACGCCGAGATCCTGGCTGCGGGGGTGGAACGAGCCCGCTCCAAGCTTGAGTACACCACCTTGGCCACCGCCCTGGCCGGATCCGAGTTCACCCTGGGTGAACTTCAGCACGTGTACGAGGCCACCTGGGGCTGCGGCCTGGAACGGGCCAACTTCCGCCGCAAGGTGCTCGCCACGCCCGGCTTCGTGACCAGGACCCGCCGCCGCCGAGTCGGTGCCGCCGGCGGAGCACCCGCCACCGTCTACCGCCCCGGCGCCGGGAAGCTCCTCGACCCTCCCATGATGCGGCCGAACCGATGACCCCTCGGGTAGCTGACGGCCCAGGCCAGGTGTGGCTCCCGACGGTGATGGCACCCGTCGACGGGGGCTGGACCGTCGACCAGTTCCTCGAGGCCGAACGAACCCGTCACCGGCCCGAGTTCCTGTTCTTCTGGGGCCATACGTCTTCTGGGGCCATACGCCACCACCGTCCGGGGATGTCGGCGCTCATGTCCTCAGCCAGTGGTATCGGTACGTTTTCGAGATCGACGGCGTCGGCTACCCATCGGCCCGAGCCGCCCTTCGGCGGGACGGACGACGGCGACCTCGGAGGTGGACGTGATGCGTGAGCTGGTGGTCGATTTCGTGACTTCGCTCGATGGGTACGCGTCGGCGGAGGGCTGGCCCGGCTGGTGGGGCCTGGAGAGCCCCGACTACCTCGGCTGGCTTGGCGGGCAGCCGAAGGTCACCTACTTATTGGGGGCCAACACCTACCGGCTGATGTCGGGCTTCGCCGCCGGCGACACGCCATCGGGCGCCGAGCAGGGCACCGCGGACGAGGCGGAGACGATCGACGGTCTCACCCGAGCGTCCAAGGTGGTGTTCTCCTCGACGCTCGACGAACCGCTGTCGTGGGCCAACGCCGCGCTCGTCCGCGGCGACGCGGTCGAGGCCGTGCGGGGGCTGAAGCAGGAAGGGTCAGGCGTGCTGTCGACGCTGGGCAGCGTCAGCTTGGCGCGGTCGCTGGTGGCCGCTGGGCTCGTCGACCGGTTCCGGGTCGTGGTGTTCCCCGTCATCACCGGCGCCACCGGCGCCGAACGTATCTACGACGGCTACCCCGACGTGCTGCTCGAGATGATCGACCAGCGCACCTTCGACGGCGGCATCCAGATGGTCGAATACCGGCCACGGGTGCTCGACGCTCCACCGCCGGCCCCCACACCGTAGAACCACGCCGCCCACGGCTCGGAGCGATCCGATGACCCGGTCGGTCAGCGCCCGGCGAGCTCGTGTTCGCCGCAGTCGACGCGCAGGTCCTGATCTCGTAGCACGGTGTCGAGCAGCAGGCACCGGGCCTGGCCGCCACCGCTGGGCGGTTGGTAGTGCCGGCAGGTGAGACAGCTCCGATTCACCGAGATGATCCCGGCCTGTTGGAGCCGGGCGATCTCCCCGAGCAGGACCCGCAGCGTGGTCGCCCGCTCCGAGGGCGTGCCGGCCGCGGCGGCCAGGACCGGCCCGAGCTCGGAGGCGATGTCCTCAGCGAGCTCGGCGCCCGCACCGGTGAGGGAAACGAGGGTGCTGCGCAGGTCGCTGGGGTCCGGTCCGCGTGCCACCAGTTGTCGCCTGTCGAGGGTGGAGAGGGCGTCGCTGACCGTCGGCTGGGACACGTCGAGCTCGGCCGCGAGGTCACCGACCCGCCGGGCCCGCCCGTCGGCGAGGGTCTCGACGACACTCAGACCGAGAAGGGACAGCTCATGGCGGGTGGCGACCTGTTGGCGGGCGGCCCGGAGCGCCCGGCCGAGACGCTCGACCGCGGCGAGCACCTTGCGATCGAGGTCGTCGTCAACGTTCATCGGTCCATTCTCACCGACGACGCCGGTCTCGGGTCACCATCGGCCCGGATCGTAGGGCTGGGACCACAGCGCAACGGTCAGGGTGACCGCCTTGAACCAGGCGGTGTGCATGGCGTCGACGTCCGTCGCGTCGAGGCCGCCATCGGCCAGGAACGGGCGGATCGTGGCGGTGATGGGCCAGATGAAGGCGATCAGGTACCGCAAGGGGATGTGGGTCTGGTCCGAGGTGTTGTCGTCGGTGTGGCCCAAGGTGTCGGTGTGGCGGCGGGCGATCTCGTGCTGGTAGTTCAACCAGGTCTGGTCCCAGGGTCGGTCGCACAGGTCCCGGATCCATTGCCCGAACCGGAGGCGCACCGCGGCGAGGTAATCGCCCGACGGTTGCCCGTCGGCCCCGTTGAACGACGCGACGAGATGGGGGTGGGAGCCGACAAACCCGTACCAGACGTCGAGGATCGCCTCGACCTGGGGTGCGAGCACGGTGCCGGCTCGGGCCAGCGCTGCCGCGTCGTCGTCGGTCCACAGGAGTGTCGACAACAGCAGGTCGAGCTCGGCGGTGGTGACCGGCGACGTCGGCAGGTCGCGGTCGTAGGTGTAGCCGGCGATGTCGATGGTCACGATAGGTTCTCCTTGGTGGGGACCGGGCCCCTGTGATCCGGGTGGCCGTGGTCGGTAGGTGGGACGGGATCGGCGCCGGGTTCGTCGACGAGGCGGGCGATGGTGGCGCCGACGGTGAGGTCGTCGACGGCGCCCAGGGCGTTGAGGCGCACCCGGCCGGCGCGGTCGACGAGGACGAGGCTGGGAGTGCCGCCTAGCTGGTAGCGGGCCATCGTGATCGGTGTGCCGCCGGGCCGGTCGTGGGCGTCGATACCGACGGGGAACCCGATGCGGTACTCGTGCAGGAACGCCTCGAGCGAGACGGGTCCCATGGCGTCGTGGTGCTCGAACACCGTGTGCAGCCCCAGCACCGTCACCTCACCGGCGAAGGCGTTCGCGATCCGCTGGGCCTGGGGAAGCCCGTGGCTGACGCAGCCCGGGCACAGCATCTGGAACGCCTCGATCACCACCACCTGCCCGGCGAGTCCGTCGAGGCTCATCGGACGGTCGGTGTTGAACCACTGCGTCACCGCCAGCGGCGGGGCAGCGACGAACGCCGACCCGCCCTCAGCAGCACCCTGCACTGGAGGACCCTGTACTGGAGGACCCTGCACCGGTTGAGGGCCCTGCGGTCGAGAACCCTGTCTCGGAGGACCCTGTATCGGAGGAACCTGTCTCGGAGGACCCTGTGGTGGCCTACCCATAGGATGACTATACATAGGATGGCGATGTAAAAGTCAAGGGTTGTCGACCGGCCGGCACGCACGGCGGGGACTGACTCGTGGCGATGGGGCGCGGGCGGGGTTCAGTCGACGTCGCGCCGGACCGTCCGGACCACGCCGGCCGTGAGCGGAACCGCCACCCAGAGGAGGATCGAGACCGTGATCTGGAGGAGGTGACCGGACCAGTCGTTCTCCAGCACCCAGTTCCAGACCGACATGTCGATCCAGTTCGAGATGAACGTCGATGCGGTGCCGAGCGCCGCGAAGGTGGCGGGGAGGGCGAAGGCGGCGGCGATGGCCGCCGCCGAGCTCTGCAGCAGTGCCCCCAGCGCGACGGCGGTGAGGACGTTCAGCACCACGAAGAGGACGTAGCTGGCGACGACGCCCACGGTCAGGTCGGCTTCCAGGGCCCGGCCCGAGGCGGCCGCCAGTCCGAGGCCACCGGCGGCCACCGTTCCGCCGAAGACGGCACCGCCGCCGCTCAGCATCATCGACACCACGAGCTTGGCGTTGACGACCCGGATCCGTCGCGGTTCCTGGGTGAACGTGGTCATGATGCTGCGTCGGCTCCATTCGCCGGTGAACGCGAGGATCGCCACCACCGGGAGGAGGACGGTCAGTCCGAGCGCGGCGACCCGGAGGTAGCTGGCGTAGGTCTGATCGAACGTGGTCGGGGCCAGCACCGGCACCAGCATCATCCCGATGGTCGACAGGGCGAACAGGGCGAGGAGCCAGCGGGCGGCGCGGGTATCGGTGGCCTTGGCCCACTCGACCCGGATCAGCCGCGAGAAGGGGATGGGTCCCGGGGTCGACGGTGCCGTGGCGGCGTCGAGGGTTCGGGGGGAGAGTGACGTGGTCACGCCGAAACCTCCTGGTGCGGAGCCGCCTTGGCGGCGGTCAGCGAGAAGAACAGCTGCTCCAGCCCGTCGGTCTCGGACTGGCGTAGCTCGGTGAGCAGAATCTGGTGGTCACGGGCGACGGCGGCCAGGACCTCGGTCGTCACCCGACCTCCGGCCACGTCCACGGTGAGCGCCTCTCCCGGGCCGGTGACGTAGTCGATCCGGGCCGCGTCGAGCGCGGCGGCCAGAGCATCGGGGTCGGGGCTGCGGACGAGGATGGCGGAGCTGGCCAGCAGATCGGTCAGCTGTCCGGACGCGACCACGGCGCCGTCGGAGATGACGACGAGATGATCGGCGGTGGCCTGCACCTCGGCCAGCAGGTGGCTCGACAGGAGCACCGTGCCACCCCGGTCGGCGAAGTCGCGGAGCAGTGTCCGCATCCAGGCGATGCCCTCGGGATCGAGCCCGTTCGCCGGTTCGTCGAGGATCAGCGCCCTCGGTTCACCGACGAGGGCCTGGGCGATGCCGAGGCGTTGGCGCATGCCGAGGGAATAGGTCCCGACCCGCTTGTCGGCGGCACCGGCGATCCCGACGAGGTCCAACAGGTGCTCGACCCGGGTCGTCGGAACGCCGGCCAGCCGGGCCGCGATCGTCAGGGTGGCCCGACCGCTGCGCCCGGGATGCATCGCCGACGCGTCGAGCAGCATGCCGACCACCCGCATCGGGTTCGGCAGCTCGACGAACGGTCGTCCGTCCACGGTCGCGGTGCCCCGATCGGGTCGCACCAGTCCGACGATCATCTTCAGCGTGGTGGACTTGCCGGCGCCGTTGGCCCCGAGGAATCCGGTGATGGTCCCCGGTTCGCAGCACAACGAAACGTCGCGCACGACCGGCACCTGGTTGTAGCTCTTGGTGAGAGCGGTGGTCGTGATCATGTGGCCAGCCTGAACCGGCTGATCCGACCGCCGCATCGGGCGGACGGCCACGATCCGATGTCCGAAGGACTGCTCGCCGCGGGCGAGGTGTGGCCGTTCGTCGGTGGCGGTGTCGACTTTCGTCGATGGTCCACGGGGCCGGTGAGTCGTACGCTTGGACCATGTCCTGGCTTCGCAGATGGTGGGACCAGACCGCCCCCACGGCGCTGCTGACACCCGGCGACACGGCCCATCCCGACAAGGGGGCACCCAGGACGGGGCGCGACCGGTGGGTCGACGCCGTCGCCGTCGCCGTCATCGCCGTTCTCGGCGCGATCACCTTGAGCATCACCGTGAACGATGACGCCTATCGGATGACCTCGGGGCAGGTGGTCGCCGACGCCGTGCTCGGGGCGGCGTGCTGCGTCTCGCTGTGGTGGCGGCGGCGTTGGCCGCTGGGTGTGGCGCTGATCTGTGTCGTGTTGGGCGCATTCTCGACCTTCAGCACCGTGGCCGGCCTGTTCGCCCTGTACTCGCTGGCCGTGTACCGCCCTGTCCGGCCCGCTCTGCTGGTGGCGATGCTGTTCGTCCCCTCCGCGGTGGTCTGCTCGATCTGGCTCGGGCGGCCCAGTACCTGGTCGGTGATGCTGCCGACGATGGCGCTCACCGCGGCCGCGATCTCCTGGGGCATGTTCATCCGAGCCCGGCGGCAGCTTCTCTCCACCCTGCGCGACCGGGCCCGGCGGGCCGAGGCCGACCAGCTCGTCCGCGCCGAACGGGCGCGACTGGCCGAGCGAACCCGCATCGCCCGGGAGATGCACGACGTCCTCGCCCACCGCATCTCCCTGGTGGCACTTCACGCCGGGGCGCTCGAGGTGGCCCTCGACCTGCCTCCGGCTCAGGTGCGTGAGAGCGCGGCGCTGTTGCGGTTGACCGCCCACCAGGCGCTCGAGGAGTTGCGGGACGTGATCGGCGTGCTGCGGGAGGAGCCGGGCCAGGAGCGGCCGTCGACCGTGCCCCAACCGACGCTGGCCGATATTCCCCGTCTGGTGGAGGAGACCCGCCGCTCCGGCACGAGGATCGACTTCGAGATGCAGGTGGACGGGGCCGCGGCCGCCGCCGGCCCGTTGGGACGCGACGCCTACCGGATCGTGCAGGAAGCGCTGACCAACATCAGCAAGCATGCTCGCGGCTCACTCGCCGAGGTCCGGGTGACGGGGGCGCCGAGCCACGGTCTGCACGTGAGCATCCGGAACCCGCCGGTGGTGGGCGCCCACGACCGTCCACCGGTGCCGGGTTCCGGCACCGGGCTCCTCGGTCTGCAGGAGCGGGTGACCCTGGCCAATGGTGTGCTGATCCACGGGCCGGACGCCTCGGGTGACTTCGTGGTCGAGGCTGACCTGCCGTGGTGAAGATCCGGGTGCTGTTGGTCGACGACGACGCGTTGGTGCGGGCCGGTCTCCGGATAATCCTCTCCTCGTCCGATGAGCTGGAGGTGGTGGGCGAGGCCGCCGACGGGGCCGGCGCGATCGCCACCGTGCAGGCCCAGCGACCCGATGTCGTCCTGATGGACATCCGGATGCCCGGGATGGACGGCATCGCCGCCACGTCAGCCGTCCGCCGCCTCCCCGATCCGCCGCACGTCATCGTCCTGACCACATTCCAGGCCGACGAGCACGTCATGAGCGCCCTGCGGGCCGGGGCCGACGGATTCCTGTTGAAGGACACCGCACCGGCCGAGATCGTTCACGCGGTCCGGCTGGTTGCGGCGGGCGAGGCGATGCTCTCACCGTCGGTCACCCGGACACTGCTCTCCCACCTCGGCAACGACGAGATGATCGATCGTCGTCACGCCGCGGTCGAGCGTTTGAGGTCGCTCACCGAACGGGAGCGAGAGGTGGCGACGGCGGTGGGGTCCGGCGCGTCCAACGCCGAGATCGCCGCGTCCCTGTTCATGAGCGAGGCCACCGTCAAGGCGCACGTGTCGCGGCTTCTCACCAAGCTCGCCGTCGCCAACCGGGTGCACATCGCCATCCTCGTGCACGACGCCCGATCATGATCTGATGGTCGACGTTGGCGGTGGACGCCGGCGCGACAGGCGGGTACGGAGGAGGCCAGGCCGTACCGCGGCGACGGTGCCGGCTCGTGGGAGGATGAGGCGATGTGGTTTCGGGAGTTGGTCGGGTTCGACGAGTCGACGGCGGAGGAGGTCCGGTCCCGGCTGAGCGTCGACGGGGATCAGATGACGTCGCTCGTCAACGGTCGCCAGATGGGTTGTGGCTTCCTGGAGCTGCCCTCACTCGCGGAACTCCGGCAGCGCACCACGACCGTCGGCGATGGTGCCGGTCCGAGCCGGTACCGCGAGATCGTCGGCGACGCCGGGGCGCTGCATCGCGACCCCGGCAACACCGGCGCCACCTTCCAGGCCGCGTCACAGTTCAACCTGCTCGAGATGGTGTCGCCCGACGTCGGACCCGACGCCGGCGTGGCCGGGTACCAGAACGATCCGACGCAGGGCCCGGCGTGCGCAGTGGCCTGTGGCGCCGGGACGATCTACCGGAACTACTTCGTCGAGGTGAACGGCCAGCCTGGTCAGACGCCGCAGTCGCAGGTGGACTGCCTCGACGGCCTCAGCCGCTTCCTGTTTCCCGGCGGTCCGCCGGCGTGGACGATGAGCAACGGCTACGCGATGTTCGATCGCGTCGGGCTCGAACGGATCAATCGCCGGCTCGGGGCGATGGGCGACGAGGAACGCGACGCGGCCATGGCCGCAGTGCGGATCGGCGTGCACCATCTGGTCGAGGTCACCTCGTCGCCGACCGGGCACCTCGTGACCCAAGCCTACTGTTCGGCCCTGCCCGTAGCCTACAACCGGGAACCGGCCCTCCTGTTCGAGCCACTGGCCCGGCTGGTACTCGACGCCGCCTACGAGGCGACGCTGTGGGCCGCGGCGCTGAACGCAGCGGAGACCGGGAACCGCACCGTGTTCCTCACGATGGTGGGCGGCGGCGTGTTTGGCAACCAGGAATCGTGGATCATCGAGGCCATGGAGCGGGCGTTCCGCTCCGTCCCGGAAGCTCGCCTCGACGTGGCCGTCGTCAGCTTCGGACGATCCAACCCGGTGGTACGGGATCTGGTCCGACGGGTGTGAAGCCTGGCCGCCGTCGTCGGGCCACCTTGAGGGTAGGTTCGAGATTTCCGGTCGGGCTGTCGATTTCGAATGGCTGAGCGCGTCATGGTCGGTGCCGGCGGTGGTCGCCGGCATCGAGAAGGGAGATCCACCATGAAGTACTTCGTTCTGCTCGCGGGCTACGGCGAGATGCCGGCTTGGGACCAGCAGACCCCGGAGGAGCAGGAAGCGGGGATGGCCAAGCTTGGAGCGTTCGACGAGGCTTGCGCCTCCCGGGCCGGCGTCGAGATCCTCAGTGGCGAGGCGCTGGGCGACGGTTCGACGGCGACCACGCTGCGGACCCGTGGGGGTGAGATGGCAGTCACCGACGGACCGTTCGCGGAGGCGGCCGAACAGATCGGCGGCTTCTACGTAGTGGATGCCCCCGATCTCGACACGGTGACCGATCTGTGCCGGATCCTGCCCGCCTATGACATCGAGATCCGACCTGTTCTCGACGCCCCCTGAGCAGACGCTCGCCGCCACCCACCGGGCTGAGTGGGGCCGTCTGTTGTCGTTGCTCGTGGCCCGGACGCGTCGCCTCGATCTGGTCGAGGACGCCCTCGGTGAAGCGTTCGCCCGGGCAGCGGCGCGGTGGCCGGTCGATGGCGTCCCCGCCAATCCGGTTGGCTGGCTGTACACCACCGCGCACCGGCAGGTCGTCGGCCGGATCCGTGCGGAGGCCACGGCCGGGCGCAACGCGCCACTCCTCGCGGTTCGTCCGGGCTGGCTACGCCCGGACGAACCGGACGACGGGCTGGCCGATGAGCGCCTGCAGCTCATCCTGTTGTGCTGTCATCCGGCCCTGCCCAGGGAGTCCCAGCCGGCGCTCGCGTTGCGGCTGGTGATCGGGACGCCGACCGAGCAGATCGCCCGGCTGTTCCTGGTCCCGACCTCGACCATGGCAGCTCGTCTGACGCGGGCCAAGAAGAAGATCGTCGCGGCCGGCATCCCCCTCGGCGCCCCGGTCTCGGATGAACTCACGGTTCGCTTGGACGAGGTCTGTCGAACGATCTACCTGGCGTTCACCGCCGCGTACACTCCCGGTGCCGGGCCGGACCTGCTCAGGGCCGACCTCGCCGGGGACGCGGTGCACCTGGCGACCGTCCTGCATCAGGTTGTCCCCTCGGCACCCCAAGCACAGGCGCTACGCGCGCTCCTGATCCTTCAACACTCCCGACGTGACGCCCGGCTGCGCAACGGTCGTCTGGTCACCCTGGCCGACCAGGACCGCACGGCGTGGCACCAGGACGAGATCGACCTTGGACTTGAACTCGCCGGCACGCTCGAGCCGGGCCACGCCTACGCCGAACAACTACGACTTCAGGCCTTGATCGCCGCCGCGCACGCCAGCGCGCCGCACGCCGGCGACACGGACTGGGCGGCGATCGCCGATCGTTACGAGGCGTTGGAGACGCTGACCGGGTCGGCCATCGTCCGCCTCAACCGGGCGGTGGCCGTGGCCGAGGCTCAGAACCCGCAGGCAGGCCTGGCCCTTCTCGCCGGAGTCCACGACCTGCTGCACGACCATTATCGATTCGCCGCCGTCTGCGGCGAACTCGCGAGGCGAGTGGGCGACCACGACCTCGCCATCGCGTCCTACCGGGCCTCGATCGAGCTGTGCGGGAACGAGGTGGAACGCGCCCACCTTCGGGCCCGCCTGGCTGCGATCCAACTTCCGTGACCCCGACGACGTACCGGCCACGCCGATCGACCTTGGCCCGGTTGGTCAGCGGATGGGCGGGGCATCGTCTCAGGGAACCGCAGTCAGCTGCGGAGTCCCGGCCTCGTCCACGGTGGCGAGGCCAGGTATCCGAGCGCGATCCGGGTAACCCGTATGCTGTTCCCCATGACCGATCCCCCCGAGGCGCGTCAGCGGACACCCGGTGGCAGCGTCGTGATCGGGGCCACCATTGCCCTCCTCACGGCGGTGGTCGTGGTGAGCGCGCTCGGTGACGATCCGGGCCGACCGGCCGCCACCCTGGGCGTGGCGGCGACGGCCGCGCTACTGCTGGTCTATTTCGATCATCGCCTCATGCTCGCTGTCGTCACCGCGACAACGGTCGGGTACTGGGCGGCCGGCTACCCGAGTGGTCCGGCTCTGGCCGCCGGCCCGCTGGCGCTGTTCCTGTTTGGCCTGGTCAGTCCCCGGCGGCTGGTCTACCCGGCGTTGGCGGTGTTCGTCGTCACGGTAGTGGGCGGGGCGATGGTCGGCGGCACGGTCGAGTTCGACGAGGTGGCTTCGATCGTGGGGCCGTCGGCCGCGGCTGTCTTCGCCGCCGACCTGCTGCAACAACGAGCGGCTCGCTCCCGGGCCGAGGCGGAGGCGGCCCACTACCGGCGCCACCAGGAGATGGTTGAACGCCAGCTGGCCCTCGCCCGCGACCTTCACGACGGGCTCGGCCATTCCCTGACGGCCGTCAGCCTCCAGGCGGCCGTGCTCGAGCGGACCATCGACGGTATTCCCGGCGCGGCCGAGGCGGCGGCGACCCTGGCCGAGACCAGTCGAACCGCCCTGGCCGAGCTCAACGCACTCGTCCGGTCGCTCCGGGAGGAAGGCGGGGACGATCCCGGACGGCCGGAGTTGGGCGACATCGCCCGCCTGGCCGAGTCTGGCCGCCGTTCGGGCCACACCGTACGGCTGCGGGCCGACTGGCGCCACGCCGAGATTCCCACGGCTCTCCAGGAGGCCGCCTACCGGGTTGTCCAGGAGTCCCTCACCAACGCTGGGCGCCACGCCCCCGCTTCGACGATCGCCATCGACGTCGAGACCAGCCCCCAGCTCGTCGTGCGGGTGGAGGACTCCGGGCCGGCGGGCCAGACCGACGCCCCAACCGGCGCCGGCACGGGGCTCGCCGGGATGTCTGAGCGGGTCGCGGCGACCGGGGGCCGTCTCGAGTACGGACCGACCCAGGGCGGGGGATTCGTGGTGACCGCCACATGGTCGACGTGATCCGGGTGGTGGTGGTGGACGACCAGGCCCTCGTACGAGGAGGCCTGGCCTCGTTGCTGTCGCTGGAACCCGACATCGAGGTGGTGGCCGAGGCCGACGACGGGTCGACCGGGGTGGCGATGATCCGCCGGCACCGACCTGACGTGGCGGTCATGGACATCCGAATGCCGGGAATGGACGGGCTCGAGGCCACGCGCCAGATCACCGCCGACGGTGACCTGCCGGCGGTCCGGGTCCTCATCCTGTCGACCTTCGAACTCGACGAGTACGTGTTCGCCGCGCTCGAAGCCGGAGCCAGCGGTTTCGTGGTCAAACACGCCGATCCCGCCGAACTGGTCAACGCGGTCCGGGTGGTGGCGGCCGGTGACTCGCTCCTGTCGCCTAGCGTCACCCGACGGGTCGTCGCGCACTTCGCCGGGCGGCCACCCGAGCCCGGTTCAGTCAATCCGCCCGCCGCGGACCGGGCTGTGCCGGCGGCGGGGCTGACTGAACGCGAACGCCAGGCCGTGGGCATGGTCGCGGCCGGCTTGTCCAACGCCGAGATCGCCGACCACTGGTCGGTGAGTCAGGCCACGGTGCGCTCGCACGTCAGCCGGGCCATGACGAAACTGCACGCCCGTGACCGGGCCCAGCTCGTGGTCATCGCCTACCAGCGCGGGTTGGCCCGGCCACCCGCCTAGTTCCGGCGACCGCGGCACCACCCCGGCCTCAACGTTTGACGTAGGCGAATCTCAGCCTCAGGCCGATGCGCTTCGCTCCAGGCCGTCGGATGATCGTCCCATGGATGATGACCCTTCCACCCCAGCAATCGAAGCCATTGACCTCACCAAACGTTACGGCCACCAGGTTGCGATCGACCGGGTGAGCTTCAGCATTCCGGCCGGATCGGTGTCAGGCCTTGTCGGACCGAACGGAGCGGGCAAGACCACCGTCATGGCCGCCCTGTTGGGCCTGGTCCGCCCGACGGCGGGCACCGCCCGGGTGCTCGGCGCGGACATCTCCCAACCCGATTCGTACATGCGCCGGGTGGGTGCACTGATCGAGTATCCGGCGTTCCACCCCCGGTTGAGCGGACGGGAGAACCTCCGGAAGCTCGCTCTGCTCGGTGGCCACGATCGTCCCGGCCTCGACCGGATCCTGGGCCAGGTGGGCCTGACCACCCGCGCCGACGACCGCTTCAACACCTACTCGATGGGTATGAAGCAGCGCTTGGGCATTGCCGGGGCCCTCATCGGCGACCCCGAGATCGTGGTGCTCGACGAACCTACCAACGGCGTGGACCCCCAAGGCATGAAGGACATCCGCGCCATCATCAAGGGCATCTCGGCCGAAGGTCGCACCGTGCTGGTGTCGTCACATCTCCTGGCGGAGCTCGAAGCAGTGTGTGACCACGTCGTCGTGCTCGACTCCGGTGGCTGTGCCTTCGCCGGCCGCCTCTCCGACCTCGGCCGCAACCAGGTCACCAGCATCGCCGCCCGGTTCGACCCCACCGGCGTGGACCTCGTTCGGGCCCTCGCCGACGCCGGGATAGAGGCCGAGCCGGTACCCGGCGGCGTCGACGTCAGGATCGGCTCCGGCGACGGCCGCCAGCTGGCGGGAACGGTCATTGCCGTCGCCCATGCCGCCGGGGTAGTTCTCACCGAGCTCGTCCAGCACAACCCGTCGCTCGAGGACCAGGTCCTCGAGCTCGTCACCACAGGAGAAGACCACCGATGAACAACACGATCGACGCTTACCGGGCCGAGGTCTTCCGCCTCAGCCGACCGACGACACTCCGGTGGTCGCTGGCCGGGGCCGTGATCTACGGCGTCGTAGTCACGGCGGTACTCGTGGCCACGGCCGCCGACACCGGATCGGCCATGCTCATCCCCACCCTCGAGGCGAACGACGGTGCCACGGCACCCCTGGTGTTGGCCACCTCGTTCTCGTCGGTCCTCGTCCTCGGCCTGATCACCCCCATGGCTGCAGGCGATCTCGCCGACGGTTCGATGCGGGCCGCGTTGCTCCAGAACCCGAACCGGCTCTCGGTGGCCGGCGGATTCTTCGCCGCCCGACTGGTCGGATTGACCGTGCTCGTGGCCACCGTGTTCGTCGTCAGCTGGGCCACGGCCTTTGTCGTGGCCAGCGGTAGCGGCCTGGACATTTCGGCGTGGTCCACGGCCGATGGTCTGGAGGCGAGCCTGACAGACTTCGTGCGCACGATGCTTTACGTGGCCGTCTGGGCCCTGCTCGGCACGGTGGTCGGGATCGTCACCCGATCGGTGGCCGTTGGTCTGGCCATCGGCGTGATGTGGGCCGGACCGTTGGAGAACGTCCTTGGGGACGACCTCGCCGTCGTCCAGAAGTGGGCGCCCGGACTGCTCCTCCAGGACGTGCTCACCGGCTCGGGAGACTTCTCGGCCGCGCACATCGGGGGAACGCTAGTCGTCTACGCCGTCGCCGCCATCGCATTGAGCGGTGTGCTCCTGACCCGTCGGGACGTCGTCTGACTCACGCGGTGTAGATCTGGTTGGCCAACAGGGCCAGCTTGGTGCGGTCGCACACGTCGAATGTGCGCAGCAGGGCCGACACGTGGCTCTTCACGGTCGGCTTGCTGACCGCGAGGTGCTCGGCGATCTCGGCGTTGGAGAGCCCCGATGCGAGGAGCGCCAGCACCTCCCGCTGGCGGGGCGTGACGGCGGCCGTCCCCGGGATCGGTACGTCGCCGGGGGCGGGCCCGGGGCGGTCCTCCCGCCTTTTGGTACGTAGCACCTCCTCGAGGAGCCACGCCACCAGATGGGGGGCCAGGACCACCGCACCGCCGCCGACCGAGTGGACCGCCCGGACGAACTCATCGGGGTGGGCGTCCTTGAGCAGAACGCCCCGGGCGCCGGCGTAGAGGGCACCCGACGAGGCCTCGACATCCTCCGACGAGGTGACCGCGAGGATAGGGATTGGGGGAGCGCTGTCCGATGAGCTTCCCGAGCAGAGCCGCTCGATCCCGTCGGCCCCCCAGACGTCGAGATCCAGGATCGCGACGTCAGCCCGATGGCCGGCGGCGATCGCCGGGCCCGACGTCGCGTGGCTCCAATCACCAACCAGTTCGATGTTGGGGGCCTCCCGGAGGATGGCGGAGAGACCGGTCTGGAAGGGGCTGGGGGCACCGAGAATGGCGGTCCGCCGCACCTCGCCCCCATTCTTCGCCTCCGTCTCGACGCGGGAGAGACCGGTCCCCGAGATCTCATCGAACTCGACGTTCGTGTCATTGTGCATTTGAAACTCCGTATCTGCTGTAAGGTCGCGACCCTCTGGTTGAGGTGTGGTGCTGCGGTCAGTGATAACCACGTCAGGAATGGTGAACGTCTCGGCCGTCGAAATGGCGCGTCGCCTGTTGGTGGTTCAGGTCACCTATTGGCCGCAAAAGCGACCTTGACCTCGAATGTGTTCTCCGCCGAGTCGTGGCCGGCGGACACGCGGGCGTTATGACTGAGAGCAATCGCCTGAACGATCGACAGGCCCAGTCCGTGGCCGGTAGGGGAGCGACCGGGGCTGGCCGGCCCCCGGTGGAATGGTTCGAAGAGTTCACCGATTGGGTCTCGGATGGTGGCCGAAGAGTGGTTCCGTACGATCAGAAGGGCGTGGTCATCGGCGGAGCTCGTCGTGATGTCGATCCACCCGGACGGTGCGTTGTGGCGAATGGCGTTGTCCACGAGGTTGGCGATCAGCCGGTCGACCAGCCCCGCCTTTCCCCACATCGGTGCCGACGACAGATGGGCGGTGATTGTGACGTCGGTGTCGTCGGCGGCATAGGTAAGGTCGTCGACCACCGCACGTGTCAGCTCGGCGAGATCGAGGTAGTCGTCCCGCTCCACCGCGACGCTCTCGTTCCGGGCCAACAGGAGCAGGTCGGCGGCGAGGGTTTCGGTGCGCGAGGTGGCTTCGAGGGCCTCGGCGATGACCTCCCGCAACTCCTCGACCGTGCCGTCGGTGTCGTTAAGGCCGAGCTCGAGCGTGGCCCGGGTGACCGCGAGCGGTGTCCGGATCTCGTGGGAGGCGTTGGCGACGAAGCGGCGCTCGCGCTCGAAACTGGCTTCGAGACGGCACAGCAGGGCGTCGATCGTCGAGGCGAGTTGCTGAAGCTCGTCGTCCGGACCCTGAAGGCCGATCCGCTGGTGGAGGTTGGTGGCCGAGATCTTCTGCGCCCTGGCCGTGACGGCCCGAACCGGTCGCAGCACGTATGGGGCGATGCCCCAGCCGGCGGCGATGGCCACCACGGTGACGACGGCGATACCGATGAGCGCCTCGCGGAGCCCGGTGGTGTCCTCCTCGACGACGCCGAAGTTGACGGCCATGAACGCGAGGCCGGTGGCCAACGTGACCGCCGCGAACTGCGAGGCGATCTGCACCCGCAGCGTGTGGCGCCGAGCCTTCATGGGGGTTGCGACTTCACAAGCGGTATCCCTGCCCGGGAACGGTCTCTATGAGCGGTGGGTCACCCAACTTCCGACGCAGCTTCATGATGGTGACGCGAACGGCGTTGGTGAACGGGTCGATGCCGTCGTCCCATACCCGTTCCAGGAGTTGCTCGGCGCTGACGACGCCACCGTCGGCTTCAAGCAGCGCCTCAAGCACGGCGAGCTCCTTCCGGGCCAGCGGCACCGGAACTCCCTGTCGCGTCGCGTACCGTCGCAACGGGTCGAGAAGCAGGTCACCCCGCTCGAGTATCGGGGGCCGGTACGGGCCCGACCGGCGGGCCAGGGCCCTCACCCTCGCGACCAGCATCGGGAACGAGAACGGCTTGGCCAGGTAGTCATCCGCGCCCAGCGCGAGCCCCTCGAGCTCTTCGGTCTCGGACGTGGACGCGGTGCACATAATCACACACGGGCGCTGCTCGGACGCACCACCGAGGCGTCGGCAGACCTCGTCGCCGTGGACGACGGGCAGACCTCGATCGAGCACGACCACGTCGTAGCGGGTGATGGCCGTGCGGTACAGCGCATCGGCGCCGTCATGGCACACGTCGACCGCCATTCCCTGGCGCCGGAGCCCTTTCGAGATCAGCTCCGCCAGCTCCACGTCGTCTTCGACCACAAGTACTCGCACGGGACACCTCGCCTGGCCAACCATACCGGGGGACTGATAACCGGAAGATAACCTTTGATGGTTACGGGGGGGTGACGCGCCTGTAAGTACGTTGGCCACCATGACCATGACCCGCACCACCCAAACTGCATTGACCGCCGATCCGCCCATCGTGGCGCTCGACGGTCTCACGAAACGCTACGGCGAGAGTATCGCGGTGAATGAACTCAGTTTCGTGATGCGTCCCGGCACCATCACCGGATTTGTCGGACCGAACGGCGCCGGAAAAACCACGACGATCCGTATGTTACTCGGCCTCATTAGGGCCGACGCGGGCGAGAGGAATGTCTGCGACGGTGATCTTTCCCGCGTCGGCGCCCTCATCGACGGCCCGGCTTTTCATCCGCAGTTGTCGGCCCGAAGGAACCTGCGGCTTCTCGCCACCCTCGGCTCGATCGATTCAGGCCGTGTGGATCATGTTCTCGATCAGGTGATGCTGACTGAACGGGCCGACGATGCCGTTCGCACGTACTCGCTCGGAATGCGCCAGCGGCTCGGGATCGCCGCTGCCCTGCTGTCCGATCCGGAGGTGCTGTTCCTCGACGAACCCACCAACGGACTTGACCCACAGGGGATCCTTGACATGCGGGCTCTCCTTCGTGGTCAGGCCGCGGCCGGCAAGGCGATTCTCGTGTCGTCCCATCTCCTCTCCGAGATAGAGCACATTTGCGACCACCTGGTTGTCATCCGTAACGGTACGAGGCTCTATTTCGGGCCGATCGCCGAGCTCGAGCGGCAGCAACGAGCGGAGCTTGTCGTCCGGCCCGAGGAGCCGGGTGACCTGGACCGCCTCACTGAACTGCTCGGCGACCACGGCTACCGGTCCACCCCCGAAAACTCCGGCATCCGGGTCATCGCCGATCCCGATCACGCCGGTGGCATCAACCGGCTGGCCTTCCAGGCGGGGATCGTGCTCGCCAGGCTCCACGACGAGCAGGAGAGCCTCGAGGCGACGTTTCTCCGCATGATGTCGGGGAGTGCGTCGTGATCCGCTCGACGCGCGCCAGCCTCATGCAGCTGACGAGCCGCAACTACCTGCTGGCCGGGCTCGGCTGCAGCTTCGTCCTAGCCCTGGTCACCGTCATGCTCTACGTCGGGTCGACCGACGAGGCGGTCGAGGAACGTGGCCCGCTGGGCGACTCCGCAACGCCGGAGATGATCGCCTCATCTGAAGGCCTGGCCCTCGCGCTGGGCAGCACGATCTCCCTCGTCGGGTTGGTACTGATGGCGGTCAGCGCCAGCGCCGTCGCCTCCGACTACTCCACTGGGATGATCCGGATCCTCGCCGTGCGCCAACCTGGCCGGTTCCGGCTGATCGCCGGCAAGGCCTTGGCCTTGGCACTGGCCACACTGGTGGCCACCGCCCTGGTGGTGGCCACCACGATCGGAGCCGCGGTCGCCTTCGCCCCGAGCGATGTGGACACCGGTCAGTGGTTCACCAGCGCCGGGCTCAGGGCGCTGGCCGAGGCCAGTGTCAACTATTTCGTCGCGGCACTGGGCTGGGTCGTGTTCGGCCAGTTCCTGGCCACCGTGACCCGGTCGGCGGTGGTGGCGCTCGCCACCGGGGTCCTGGTGGCGATTCCGCTCGATCTCGTGCTCACCGACACCGTTGAGAGCACCCGGCCGTGGCTCCCCGGCCAGCTGTTCCAGGCCGTCGCCCGCGGTGGCACCCGCAACCTTGAATACGGTTCGTCCCTGGCCACCGTGATGATCGCCGGCTTCCTGCTCATGGCCGTGTCTTTCATGGTCTTCCACCGCCGCGACATTACGGCCTAGCGCGGGCTCCGGTGCCGGGAGCACCCCGTCACCGTAGTCCCTGGCGGCCTTCGGCAATTGCGGCGATGACGGGTGACCCGGCCACCGGAGCTCCCGGGCGGGGTGGGTCGGCGTGCGTTGGCCACGGTGATCATCAGCCGTGGCCAACGGTGCCGCGCCCCCGCTCTGATCGGGCCGACCGTTATCCGGATGGTCCCGACCGTCCGGTGCCCGCGCCGAACCGGCAAGAGTCGGGGATCCGCCGTAGCGCAAGTCACACGCCGGGAGATCACTACCGCCGTCCACATTCCGGAGGATGAGATCGGGCTCGGCCTGGTGCTCCCCGAGACGCAGTACCCGCACCGCACGACCCTCCGATGGTCGATCTTCCGATGTCGTTCAGGTGTCGCGGGTCGCTCTGGTTGCTCTCCGCTGTTTGGGTGTTGATCTGGCAATCATCCCCTGGGATGAAGACACCTTCGCACTATATGTATACGCTCATCTCACGGCATTTGAAACCCCTATCGAACAGGTGAGTGAACGAGGTGGATAGGACCTTGATTGTGGCCAAATTGGTTCCCGGTTCTGAAAATCAGATTGCCCAAATATTCTCAGAATCAGACGCCGGTGAACTTCCGCGGCAAATGGATGTTCAGGAACGATCCCTCTATGTGTTGAGAGATCTGTACGTTCATATCATAGACTTCGAATCCGAAGCGGAGCAACGCATCAAATCTGGGCAGGATAGTGCCGGCTTTCGGGACATAAGCGAACGTCTCTCCAGGCATGTTCGGCCATACGATCCGGAGACCTGGAGATCGCCGGCGGACGCCATGGCCCGACGCTTCTACCACTGGAAGGCCGACGAGGTGTTCGACGCATGACGACGATGATGAGTCGGGCCAGGGATGGCAATTCCCCGGCCGGACCGGAGGTCGGCTGGCGGGCCTGTCCCGGTTGCGGCAGGTTGTGCTACGTCCCGCAGCTGGCCCGAGACCGGTTCGTCTGTGCAAGTTGCGGGCATCACTTCCGGCTCGGGGCCCGGGACCGAATCGCGACGCTCGTCGATGGGACGTCGTTCACCGAGATCCGCGCCGACGACGCAGTGGTCGTCCGTGACCCCCTGGGCTTCACCGATGTGCGTCCCTACGCGGACCGGCTCGATGAGGCCGTCGGTAACAGCGGCGAGGACGAGGCAGTCGTGGCCGGAACGGCCGAACTGGCCGGGTGTCGTCTGGTGATCGTCGCCATGGACTTCCGCTACCTGGGCGGCAGCATGGGGGTCGGGGTGGGCGAGCGGGTAACGGTCGCGGCCGAGATGGCCCTCGATCACCGGCTCCCGCTCGTCATTGTGTGCGCGTCGGGTGGCGCCCGGATGCAGGAGGGCGTCCTGTCGCTGCTGCAGATGGCCAAGACGGCGCAGGCCCTGGCCAGACTGCACGACGAAGGGGTGCCGTCGTTCTGTGTGCTGACCGACCCCACCTTCGGCGGGGTGAGCGCATCGTTCGCCATGCTGGGCGGGATCGTGCTGGCCGAGCAGGGTGCGCTGGTCGGCTTCGCCGGACCGCGGGTCATCGCCCAGACGATCCGGGAGGACACGCCGGACGGCTTCCAGACCAGTGAGTTCCTGTTCGGACACGGCTTGGTGGACAGGGTCGTGGAGCGTGGAGAGCTGCGGTCGCTGCTGGGGCGCTTGCTGGCCCTACACGGGCCGAATGCGCCGACGATGAGTGAACAACCGATCGTGGCCGAACCGACCGCCGCGGCTGATGCCTGGGACGTCGTTCAGACCGCCCGTGACGTCGACAGACCGACTGCGCTCGATTACCTGAACAACTCCTTCGACGATTTCGTCGAGCTGCACGGCGATCGCGCCCACGGCGACGACCCGGCCCTGGTGGCGGCGGTGGCCCGGATCGGTGGTCGTTCGGTGGTCGTCGTCGGGCACCAGAAGGGCCACGACACCCGCGAGCTGGTGGCCCGCAACTTCGGGATGGCTCACCCGGAGGGCTACCGCAAGGCACGGCGAATGTTCGAGTACGCCGAACGGCACGGATTCCCGGTGGTGACCCTGGTAGACACGGCCGGAGCGTTTCCCGGGGTCGAGGCGGAGCGGCGGGGTCAATCGACCGCGATCGCCGAGCTCATCCAGCGATCGAGCCGTCTCCGGGTTCCCGTCGTGTCGGTGGTGACCGGCGAAGGTGGCTCGGGGGGCGCGCTCGCCATGGCCACCGGCGACCGACTTCTGATGCTGGAGCACAGCTTCTACTCGGTCATCAGTCCGGAGGGTTGCGCCGCCATCTTGTGGCACACGTCGGACCGGGCTTCAGACGCTGCCCGAGCCCTGCGGATCACCGCCGGTGACCTCTTGTCGCTGGGTGTGGCCGACGGTGTCGTACCCGAACCGGAGGGCGGCGCCCAGACCGATCCGGCGACGGCCGCCGTCAACTTGCGACGCGCCGTGGTCTCGGCGCTGGACGATCTTGATGGAGTCGAACCGGATGCCCTGGTCGAGGCCCGCTACGAACGGTTCCGCCGGATCGGCACCAGCCTCACGCCCGAACGGTTCGTGGGATGACGCCCCGAGCCGGCTCCGCCGCCGATCGTCCAGCCGACGGGGCCCCGTCGCCCGACCGGGATCGACGGGCCGAAACCCTGACCCGGCTGTCGGCCGAGACGGTCGAACTGGCCCGGAGCCTGCCCGGGCCCCTGCGCCGGCTGGCGGTCCGCCGCGGACCGGACGAGATCGAGATCGAGGGGCGCCCGACCGGCGTGGACGTCGACGGCGGGCCGTCGACGGGGCTCGCCCCGGCCGGGCCCGACGTTGGGCCGCAACCCCCGGCACCCGAGATGGTCGTTGACGTCGACACCGAGGTCATCCGTGCTCCGCTCGTGGGCACGTTCTACCGGGCACCCGAGCCCGGGGCGGCCCCGTTCGTGGAGGTCGGCGACATCGTCGAACCGGGGCAGACCGTGGCCATCGTCGAAGCGATGAAACTGATGAACCGGATCGTGGCCGAGACCCACGGCAGGATCATCGAGATCTGCGTCTCGGATGGCGAACCGGTGGAGTACGAGCGGACCTTGCTCCGGATCGGCCCCCTCGACACCAACGGGGAGGTCTGAGAGATGCGACCCGTATTCGACAAGCTGCTGGTGGCCAACCGGGGCGAGATTGCCCTGCGGATCGTCCGGACCTGCCGGGAGCTGGGGATCACCTCGGTCGCGGTCCATTCGACGGCCGACGCTGACTCACCCGCGGTGCGTTTCGCCGACGAGGCGGTCCAGATCGGCGCGCCGAAGCCGGGCGACAGCTATCTCGACATGTCCCGGATCATCGAGGCGGCTCGGATCACGGGGGCCGACGCCATCCATCCGGGCTACGGCTTCCTGTCGGAGGATTCCGACGTCGCCGAGGTGTGCGACCGCGAGGGCTTCGTGTTCGTGGGGCCGAGGCCCGACGTGATGCGTCAGATCGGTAACAAGGCCGTCGCCCGGGCCCTGATGGACGCAGCCGGACTGCCCCTGCTGCCGGGCACCGTCGAGCCGGTGGACGACGCCGCTGAAGGCGCCCGCGTCGCCGCCGAGATCGGGTACCCGGTGATCATCAAGGCGGCGGCTGGGGGAGGCGGCCGCGGGCTGGCGGTCGTCACCGATCCAGGCCGGTTCGCCGAGACGTTCGGCCGCACCCGCGCCGCGGCCAAGGCGGTGTTCCGCGACCCGACGGTGTACGTGGAGCGGTTCCTCACCGGGGCCCGTCATGTCGAGATCCAGTTGGTCTGCGACGAGCACGGTGGCGGTGTCCACCTCGGAGATCGGGACTGCTCGACCCAACGACGGCACCAGAAGCTGATCGAGGAGGCTCCGTCAGGCGTGCTGTCGCCCGACCTGCGGGCGGAGATCGGTGCGGCTGCCCTTCGGGGCGCCCGGTCGGTCGGTTACACCGGCGCAGGCACGGTCGAGTTCCTGCTCGACGACGACGGCCGCTTCTACTTCATGGAGATCAACGCCCGCATCCAGGTGGAGCATCCGGTCACCGAGATGGTGACGGGCGTCGACCTGGTAAGGGAGCAGATCCTGGTGGCCGGCGGACGACCGCTGTCGGTGAAGCAGGAGGACGTCGCCATCACTGGCGCGGCGATCGAGTGCCGGGTCAACGCCGAGGACCCCGACCGTGACTTCGCTCCCAGCCCCGGGAGGCTGCACGAGTTCCGTCCTCCGTCGGGGCCGTGGACCCGGGTCGACTCGGGCTACGCGTCCGGCATGGCGGTCACCCCGCACTACGACTCGTTGCTGGCCAAGGTGATCGTGTGGGCCCCGGACCGCTCGGCCGCCCTGGACCGGATGGACCGGGCCCTCGAGGAGTTCCAGGTGGGCGGGGTGGCCACGACCATCGATTTCCACCGATCGATCCTGAACGACCCGGTGTTCAGGGCTGGCGACCACACGATCCACTTTGTCGACGACTTCACCCGGCGACGACGGACAGGCGATCACGAACAAGCGAACAAGCGAACAAGCGAAAGGTGCTACCTCATGCCTGAAGAGTTCACGATGCACGACCTTATGGAGATCCTGGTCATGGAGACCGGCCTGTCGCGCGATGTGGTCACCGACGATCCGTCGGCCACGTTCGCCGACGTCGGCCTCGACTCGCTGGCCTTCTTGCAACTCCAGACCGTTATCGACAACCGGCACGGCCTGGAGCTGGCCGACGACCGACGAGATGACACGTTCGGCACCATCATCGACCTCGTCAACGAGGCCCGCTCGGAACAGGTCGGTCGGGCATGATCGGCCACACCGAGAACGAGATCTACATCGAGGCACCCCTGGACCTCGTGTGGGACATGACCAATGACGTCGCGGCCTGGCCGGGGTTGTTCACCGAGTACGCCTCGGCCGAAGTCCTGGACGTCGACGGCGACACCGTCCGGTTCCGGCTCAGCATGCACCCCGACGAGAACGGAACGGTGTGGAGCTGGGTGTCGGAGCGGACGATGAACCGGGCTGAGCAGCGGGTCACGGCCCGCCGCGTGGAGCCCGGTCCGTTCGAGTTCATGGACATCGAGTGGACCTACTCCGCCGCCGGCGGTGGGACGTGGATGCGGTGGGCGCAGGACTTCCAGATGCGTCCGGACGCGCCGATCGACACCGAGGCCATGACCAGCAGGATCAACACCAACAGCAAGGTCCAGATGGACGCCATCCGGCAGAACATCGAGCAGGTCGCACGGGCGGTGGAGGCGACATGACAGGGTGGAGCGCAACCTCCGGCGGGCCGACCGCGTTCCTCTTCCCAGGTCAGGGGAGCCAGCGGGTAGGTATGGCCGACCGCTGGCTCGAACACCCGGCCTCGGAGGACGTACTCCTGCAGGCCGCCACGGTGCTCGGCCGTGATCCGGTGGAGCTCTGCCGGGACGCCGATGCCCTCGCCCGCACCGATGTCGCTCAGCCGGCCCTGTTCGTCTGCGGAGTCGCGGCATGGCGGGTGCTCGCCGCCGAAGGGATCCGACCCGACGTCGTCGCAGGCCACAGCCTCGGGGAGTGGACCGCGCTGGTTGCCGCCGGTGTCTACCCCTTCGACGCCACCCTGGAGGCGGTCGTTGAGCGGGGAGCGGCGATGGCGGCCGCCGCCGCGGAACGGCCCGGTGCCATGACCGCGGTCATTGGCCCGGATGCACCCGCCCTCGCCGACGCCGCCGTCCGGGCGGAGCAGGCGGCCCGGGCCTCCACCGCCAGCGGCGATGTGCTCACGGTGGCCAACAGCAATGGGCCGCGTCAGGTTGTTCTGTCAGGATCGGTACCCGCGGTCGAGCGGGCGGAGGCACTGGTCGACGCCGGAGGCGGCCGCACCAGGCGACTGGCCGTCGCCGGTGCCTTCCACTCGCCCCTGATGGCCACGGCGGCCGGCCGTGTCGGGTCGGTGTTGGATGAACTGACCCCGGCCCCACCGGATCCGTGGGTCGTGCCCAACGTCACCGGTAGGCGAAGCCGCGACCCCGACCTGCTGGTGCGCCTGCTCCGACGGCACCTGCTCGCGCCGGTCCGCTGGGCCGACACGGTGACCGAACTGCGCGACCTCGGCGTCAGCCAGGTTGTCGAGTGTGGCCCCCGCCCGGTGCTGACGGGGCTGACCCGTCCGACCCTGCCCGACACCACCTTCCATTGGGTCGCCAACCCGGAGGCTGCGTGCCGGGTCGCCCTTGACCCGCCGGCCGTGCGCCGGGAACCCGAGCTGGAGACCATCACATGACCAAGCCCGACCTCCCCACGATCCCCACCGTGTCCATGGCCGACGTGGCCCCCAACCGTCGCCGGGGTGGCGACATCCGAACCGTCCTCTCGCCGGCCACCGTGGGCTGCACCGCCGGGTTCATGGGAACCTTAACCCTCGAGCCTGGCGAGGCCGTCACGGAGCACTGGCACCCGTACTCCGAAGAGTCCATGTTCTGCGTCGACGGTGAGGTCATCGCCCGGCTCGACGGTGCCCCCGTCACCCTGGCCGCTGGCACCGGCCTGGTGATTCCCATCGGTGTCCGCCACCGGATCGAGAACCACGGATCGGAGTCGTCCTTCCTCGTCTTCCACCTCGGCCCGCTGGCTCCCCGCCCCGACCTTGGCCATGTCGACACCGAAGAGCCGCCCGGAGCCGGGGCATGACCGCGCCGGCACGACGGGTGGTGGTGACCGGGATCGGCGTGGTCGCTCCACCGGGTGGAGGTAGCAAGCGGTTCTGGCAGACCCTCACGGAGGGACGCACGGCCACACGTGGCATCACCCTGTTCGACCCCGCCGACTTCCGGTCCCGGATCGCCGCAGAGTGTGACTTCGATCCGCTGGCTGCGGGGCTGACCCACCAGGAGATCCACCGGACAGACCGGTTCACCCAGTTCGCCATGGTTGCCGCCGACGAGGCCGTGACCGACAGCGGTCTCGGCCTCGACCTGGCCGGCGGCAGCTCGATCGACCGCAACCGCTTTGCCGTTTGCCTCGGCAGTGCGGTCGGGGCGACCACCCGACTGGAGCACGAGTACGTCCTGGTCAGCAACGGTGGTTCGGACTGGCTGGTCGATCCGCTCCACGGTACGAACTTCCTGTACGACGCGCTGGTCCCCAGTAGCCTCGCCACCGAGATCGCCTGCCGGTTCGGTGCCCACGGGCCGGCCAGCGTCGTGTCGACCGGTTGCACATCCGGCATCGACGCAGTCGGATCGGCATTCCAGCTCATCGATGAGGGCATCGCCGACGTCGTGCTCACCGGCGCGGCCGAAGCGCCGATCTCGCCGATCTCGGTCGCCTGCTTCGATGCCATTCGGGCGACCAGCGCCCGCAACGAAGACCCGGAGACGGCCTCCCGGCCCTTCGACGCCACCCGTGACGGGTTCGTCATCGGGGAGGGCGCCGCCGTCCTCGTGCTCGAAGACTACGGGCACGCCCGCCGGCGTGACGCCACTGTGTACGCCGAGGTCACGGGCTACGCCAACCGTTCCAACGCCTTCCACATGACCGGACTGCGTCCCGATGGCGTGGAGATGTCCAGGGCGATCGACGACGCGCTGGGCCAGTCGCGCCTCGACCCGACCGCCGTCAGCTACGTCAACGCCCACGGGTCCGGCACGAAGCAGAACGACCGGCACGAGACGGCCGCGTTCAAGCGAAGCCTTGGGGACCACGCCCACCGTGTTCCGGTCAGCTCCATCAAGTCGATGGTGGGGCACTCCCTCGGGGCGATCGGCTCGATCGAGGTGGCCGCCTGCGCCTTGGCGATCAGGCACGGTGTCGTGCCCCCCACCGCCAACTGGGAGAAGCGGGACGCCGAATGCGACCTCGACTACGTTCCCCGGACGGCCCGGGACCATCCGGTGGACGTCGCCCTGTCCGTCGGTTCGGGTTTCGGCGGCTTCCAGTCGGCCATCGTGTTGACCCGGCCCGGGACAAGCTCATGACCGGCTCACCCGTTGCCGAACGGAGGGTGACTCGCTTCGACCCGTCCGTCCGTGCCGTCGTCACCGGGCTCGGGGTGGTGGCGCCGACCGGTGTCGGTGTCGACGAACACTGGCGGGCCACCCTCGAAGGCCGGCAGTCCGTCAGGACGATCGAGAACTTTGACCCGGCGCGCTACCCGGTTCAGTTGGCCGGCCAGATCAGCGGATTCGAGCCGACCGCCCACATCGACGAACGGCTGCTGGTCCAGACCGACCGATGGACGTGGCTGGCCCTGGCGGCCGCCGGCATGGCCACCGACGACGCCGGGTACGACCCGTCGATGTACGACCCCTACGCCACCTCGGTCATACTCGGCAGCGGATCGGGCGGGGTCGAGTTCGGCCAGCGCGAGATCCAGGCCCTGTGGAGTCGAGGGCGTAGGAGCGTGGGCGCATACCAGTCCATCGCCTGGTTCTACGCGGCCAGCACCGGCCAGCTGTCGATCCTGCACGGCACGAAGGGACCGTCCGGAGTGGTCGTGTCCGACGCCGCCGGCGGCCTGGACAGCCTGGGCTGGGCCCGCCGCACCGTACGCCGGGGCACCCCTGCCGTCATCGCCGGTGGTACGGAGGCGCCGATCTCCCCGTACGCGATCACGTGTCAGGCCGCCAACCGTCGCCTGTCCCCAGCCACGGTGGCCGCCCACGGCTACAAGCCGTTCGACACCGCGGCCAACGGCTACGTCCCCGGTGAGGGTGGCGCGGTGCTCGTGGTAGAGGACGCCGCCGCGGCCGCCCGGCGTGGTCGGCCCGGGATCTACGGCGAGATCGCCGGCTACGCCGCCACGCACGACGCCCACCATCACGAGCACGCCGCCCCGGATGGTCGCCAGTACGCGAGGGCCCTCGACGATGCCCTCGCCGACGCGGGCATCGGCCCCGCCGAGGTCGACCTGGTCATCGCCGACGGCGCCGGCAGCCCCGATCTCGACGCTGTCGAGGCCGAGGTGCTCGTTCGAGCGTTCGGCAATCGGGGCGTACCGGTGACCGCTCCGCAGGGTCTGACCGGCCGGCTCTGCGCCGGCGGCTCGGCCCTTGGCGCCGCCAACGCCCTGCTCGCCTTGCGCGACGGCGTCGCCCCTCCCGTCGGCAACCTCGACGAACCCGATCCTCGTTTCGGACTCGATCTGGTGCGTGAGCCCCGCCGGCTACCGCTGCGGACCGTGCTCGTGCTTGCCCGTGGTCACGGAGGTTTCAACTCCGCGATCGTTCTCGCCCGACCCGAATGGTTTCCAACCGAAAGGTGATACCGGATGCAACGTCACGCCATCCTTTTCCGCATCAAGCCTGGCAGCCGCGAGGCGGTCCGGCAACTGTTGTCCACCTACGACCCTCCCCGGTACGAGACCGAGGACGGCACCCGGCTGATCAGCACCTCCATCTTCATGTCCGGCGACACGGTCGTCCGGATGATGGAGATCGACGGCGCCCTGCCCAGCGTCATGGTTCACCTGGCCGGGGAGCCGAGCATCCAGAAGCTCGAACGCGACCTCGACCCCCACCTGCTCGAACGGCGCGACATGAGCACCCCCGACGGCGCCCGGGCGTTCTTCCGTTCGGCGATGATGGAACACGTCGTCACGCGACGGGCCGGCGCCCCGGTCGCCAGCGGTTCCGCGCCCGGAAACCACTCCCGGGGCACCGAACGATGAGCGGGGCGTTGCTGATCACCGGAGCCACCGGCGAGGTGGCACCAGCGGTGATCCGGACGTTGTCCGGCCGTGGTGACCGGCTGCTGCTCGTGGGCCGCAACGCCGACCGCCTGGCCGAGCTGGACGACGAGTTCGGCAACTCCGGTTTCATCGAGACGTTTGTGGCCGACGTTGCTGAGCCGATCCAGGCCATGGCCGCGGCCGAGGAGGCCGGGAGACGGTTCGGGGGCGTGGCTGGCCTGGTCCACCTCGTCGGTGGATTTACGGCCGGCCCCGTGATGTCGACGACGCCCGAGACGTACCGAGACCTCCTGGCCGCCAACTTCCTGTCGGCGGTGACCATGACCCAGGCACTGTTGCCATCCTTCTCGGAAGGAGGCCACCTCGTGTACTTCAGTTCTCCCCTAGCCGACGAGCCCCTGCGGGCCATGTCGGCCTATGCCGCCGCCAAGGCAGCCCTGGTGGCGTGGGTGCGATCGCTCGCACACGAGGTCAAGGGCCGGGAAATCCATGCCAACGTGGTCGTCATGACCGCGGCCGACACCCCGTCGAAGCGGACCGACCGTCCCGACTGGGATTTCGACCAGGCTGTGGCCCCCGAGGCCGTTGCCGGGGTCACCGCGTTCCTGACCGATCCCGCGTCCGACGGTCTGTACGGAGCGTGCGTCCCGCTGCTGGGTCGCTTCGGCTTCACCTCGGACCTGCTCGGCCCGCCACCCGACCTCGTAGGAGCGGACCGATGACCGGCCGGGCCCGCATCGTCTTTCTGATCCGCGTCGCTGAGCGGGACTGGGCCGGATTCCGTGCCGCCTACGACGACGTTCGCCAGCTGGTCGCCGGCACACCCGGGCACTTGTGCGACCAGGTGTGCCAATCAACCACCGATCCCGAGCAGTGGCTGATCACCAGCGAATGGCGGTCCTTACACGAGTTCGAGGCCTGGGAGCGCACCGAGGAGCATCGGACCATGGTGAAACCGATGCGGGAGCGTATGACCGAGACCCGTTCGCTTCGCTTCGTGATCAGGGCCGAGACGCCGGGACCGGTGGAGGTCGGATCATGACCGGCGCGCGCCGCGACCGTTCCATCGTCATCGTCGGTGGCGGCATCGGCGGCCTCACGGCTGCGGTCGCGCTGCGCCGGACCGGGGCCCGCGTTCATGTCTGCGAACGGTCGGCGGAACTCGCTGCCGCCCAGGCCGGTCACGGCCTCGTGCTGTGGCACAATGCCGTCCTGGCCTTGCGGGCGGCCGGGCTGGGCGCCCTGCCCGCCGCGATCGGCCATGAGCTGCGCCATCACCAGTTCTGGTCGTACCGGGGTGGCCGGCTGTCGAACTGGCCGGTCGGGGAACACGGTGATCGGCTGGGTGCTCCGGCGTACACCGTGTCCCGGCCGGCGCTGCACGAGGCCCTGTGCCACGAGGTAGGCGATGATCTCGAGCTCGGGGCCCGATGCGTCGGGTACGAGGAGGACGACGGGGGCGTTGTCGTCCGGTTCGACGACGGCCGCGAGTTGCGGGCCGACCTGTTGATCGGCGCGGACGGGCTCCGCTCAGCCGTACGCGCCCAGATGCGCCCGTACGAGCCACCGCCCCGCTATGCCGGGTTCACCGCCTGGCAGGGTGTCTCCGAGGTGGTCCCCGACGGTGTTCCCCCGCACACCTTCCGAGGGGTCTGGGGGCGGGGCCGGTGGTTCGTCTACTACCGGCTGCCGGACGGCCGTGTGTACTGGGACGGGGTGATCGGCGACCGGGTCCTGCGCGACATGGACTCGGTGGGGGAGGACGGCCGCACGATCCTGACGCGTCAGTTCGGCGACTGGCCCGACCCGGTCCCCGCCCTGATCGAGGCGACCACGTCCGACCGCTTCACCCCGGTCGACATCTTCGACCGTGACCCGGTACCAGTGTGGAGCACCCGCCGTGCCACCCTGGTCGGGGACGCCGCCCATCCGATGACGTTCAACCTCGGGCAGGGAGCCAACCAGGCCATCGAGGGTGCCGTGGTCCTCGCCTCGTCCCTGGTCACGGAGTCCGACATCGATGATGCCCTGCGCGCCTACGAGGCGCACCGGGTAGACCGGATCAGCCGGATGGTCCGTCGGTCGCGCGGCAACGGCGAGATGACGCGGTGGCACGGTGCATTGACCTGCCGATTCCGGGACCTGGTCCTACGTGCCATCCTCGACCGGATCGTCCTGACCAAGACCTACGACCTGACGGTCGACCCGCAGCTGCACGACCTGCCCGTCCCGGACCCACTGGAGCAGCTGGCATGACCCATCCCACCGATGCAGTGAACCCGCCCCGGCCCGTCGGCGTCAGCCGGACGGCTGTGGTCGTCGCCCAGGCGCGCG
This sequence comes from Acidimicrobiales bacterium, assembly GCA_047974625.1. Taxonomy (GTDB): domain Bacteria; phylum Actinomycetota; class Acidimicrobiia; order Acidimicrobiales; family SZUA-35; genus CADEDH01. Next base: position 272,259 of record JBKECK010000054.1, on the reverse strand, counting down.
CCGATGAGAGCACCCGCACCGACCGGTTGTTCACCGATCCCCACGCTCAGGTGTTGGTGGCCGCCGCCGGCCGCATCGAGGGGCTGAGCGCTGCCGGCAAGATGGCGGGCACCCACTTCGTTCTGAGGACCCGCTTCTTCGACGATCTCCTGGGCGCAGCCGTCGATACCGGTTGCCACCAGGTTGTTCTCGTTGGCGCCGGGCTCGACACCAGGGCCTTCCGGCTCCACTGGCCGCCCGGTGTCCGGTTGTTCGAGCTCGACCTGCCGGACCTCCTGGCCTTCAAGGACCAGGTGCTGGCCGAGGCCGGAGCGGACCCCACCTGCGTCCGGGTCCCGGTCCCGGTCGACCTCCGCGACGACTGGCCCACCAGCCTGGAGGCCGCCGGGTACGACGCTACCCTCCCGACGGTCTGGCTGATCGAGGGCGTCCTCATGTACCTCCCCAGCGCGGCCGCTGACCGGCTGATGGAGCGCATCGGCCAACTCAGCCGTCCCGGCAGTCGGCTCGGCCTCGAGCACGCCAACCGGGCCTACATGGAGCTCCCGATGATGCGAAAGGCCAAGCAACGGCTGTCGACCACCGACGCCGGCTGGCAGTCGTCGGTTGAAGATCCGGTCGGGTGGCTCGGCGGGCACGGCTGGCGGGCGGAGGTGACCTCCCCGAGGGATTTGGCCAGCCGGCACGGTCGCACGCTGCCACCGGTCGTCGACCCCGACCAGGTCGGGGGAGCGCAGCTCTGGCTGGTCGGAGCCGAACGGTAGTCCGCTCGGGCGGCCGCCGGTCCGTTGGGTGGTGGACGGTCCCCCCGGGCCACGACAGGTGGGACGGCACGGGCCCACCTGAACGGCGGCCCCGACGGCGTGAGCTTGGTCGCCATCGTCGGTGATCGAGGGCGCTGCGGGGAGACGGCCCCGACGGCTTCGCCGACCCGACGTTCACCACCGTGGTGACGTCTCACATCACCGACCTGTTGGCCGACCTGGTGGCGTGAGGACGGGCGGGTGGTCGCTCCGGGAGCCTCCTCGACGCCGGGACTGGGTCCGTAACGGGTCTCGTCGCCTCGTGTCGCGGTCTAGGTCGGAGCGATGTCGGAGAAGGTTCGAGCCGCAGACCAGGACGATCCCCCGTGCCTGACCCCGGGCCGGGTTGCCATCTGCGATCCAGGACCGGGACCGGCTCGCGGTCGACTCCATCCGGGTCGCCTTAGCCGCCAGCGAGAACGCCGAGGCCCGGTCAATCGGCTATGAGTCGCTGAGCCCAACGGCCCGTCGGCCCGGTGTCAGCCGCCGAGGGGCGCCGGCGCGACATCGGCGAGGCCGCCCCGACGGCGCGAGCAGTTGAGCCACAGCAAGCCCACTCCATCTTGGCCATTTACTAGCATCGACTGCGTGACGTCCCGGGGACCGCTGCGCATCGACACTCACCACCACATCGTTCCACCCGAGTACGCGGCCTGGCTCCGGGCCAACGATCAGCAGGCCGGGGGGCTCCCGATACCGGTGTGGAGCGTCGACGACGCTCTCGCGGCCATGGACGCCAGCGGGGTGGCGACCGCTGTCCTGTCGGTCTCGACCCCAGGAACCCACATCGGCGGCGGTTCCGACGCCGCGGCCATGGCCCGGGCGGTGAACGACTACGCCGCCGATGTGGCCGCCGGGCGGCCTGACCGGTTCGGGTTCTTCGCCTCGCTTCCCCTCCCCGACGTGGACGCCGCCCTGGCCGAGATCGAACGGGCACTCGACGATCTGGGAGCCGACGGGATCGTCGTCCTGGCCAACCACCGCGGTGTCTATCTCGGTGACCGCCGTTTCGACCCGATCTTCGACGAGCTCCAGCGGCGACGGGCGGTGGTGTTCGTCCACCCGTCGATCCTCCCCGGAGCCGACCTGGTTCCCGGGATCCCGCCCTTCGTGGCCGACTTCCTGTTGGACACCACGCGGGCCGCGGTCAACCTGTGCCGCCGGGGCACGATTCAGCGATGCCCGGATGTGCGGTTCATCCTGTCGCACGCTGGCGGGTTCGTCCCCTACGCGGCCCACCGCATCGCCCTGGCCGCCTCACCGTCGGGCGAGGCGGTAGAAGGGCTCGACCTGCTCGGTCGCTTCTACTTCGACACCGCTCTGTCGGCCAGCCCGACCGCCCTGCCATCCCTGCTCGCCTTCGCCCGTCCCGGCCACGTTCTCTTCGGCAGCGACTGGCCCTACGCTCCGGCCCCGGTCGTCTCTGCGTTTGTCGCCGGGCTCGAGGCGCACCCCCTCGACGATGAACAACGGCGGTCGATCGACCGCGGCGCCGCCGAGGCCCTCTTTCCCCACCGGGTGGCGAGCGTCGAGCCTCCTAGTTGATGTGCGGTCCACGACCGCCAGCGCCGAGCGCTCGCACCACGTGTTCCGAAGGCGATTTCACGAGTCGTGGGCCTGGCACGCCGTGACTAGGTTGTGAGCTGTTGGGCCAACATGATCAGGATCCCGCTGGGACCGGTGATGTACGTGAGCCGGTACATGTCGCCGTAGGTGGCGACACCTCGCCGTGGGTGATAGCCGTGCCGGGCGGCGATGGCCAAGGCGTTGTCGATGTCCTCGACGGAGAACGCCACCCGGTGCATGCCGATTTCGTGTGGCTGGGTCGGGTTGGTCTCGATCGCGTCGGGGTGGAGGTACTCGAATAGCTCGAGGCAGGCATGGCCGTCAGGGGTTTGCAGCACCGCGATCCTGGCGCGATTGCCGTCGAGACCGACCGCGGTGTCGGCCCAGTCTCCGCTGACGGTGTCGCGTCCGACGACGCTGAGACCGAGATCAGCGAAGAAGGCGATGGTCTCGTCGAGGTCGCGGACGGCGATGCCGACGTTTTCGAACTTGATGGGCATGGAGGTTCCCTCGCGGTGTTTCCCGGAGCCTACGAGGTCGGGCGGTTCCCGGGGTACCGGGAGCGAGACGTGCTGTTGTCCCTGACGCGCTACAGCCGCGTCTGGTCCCCTTGGGTGAAGGGGTCGCCCGGGGTCGTAGATCGTGCCTCCCTCTGAGCCTGGATCCACTGCTCGGGGGTGGCTGGGGTTGGGGGGCTGTTGGCGGGGTTGGCTGGGCTGGCTGGGCTGCTGCGGTTGCTGACTGCCGAGCCAGTCGACGAACGTCATCTCGTCCCCGTATCGGGCGCAGGCGTGCCATGGTGATGATCACGTTGCCAGGAGATGACGCTGAGGTCGCCGCCGACAACGAGCGCAGCATGTCGAGCAGCCGAGCGCACTCGACTCGGACCAGATGCGAGAAGTCCCAGGGCGCTTCGGTCGCGACCGTCACACTGACAGTGTCGCGTCCCGCCAAGGGGTGCTCGCCCGTATGGGTTGACGTCGGCGCCCCTCACCGACCCGTCGTCGACGTCACGTATATCGCTCGCGTCCTGGTCGCCGTCGTACGCGAGTAGACCGGCATCTCCCCAGTGTTCTCGGCGGCGCTCCAGCGTCCCGGTCGCGGCGCCCCGAAGTGCCGGGGTCCGCTGGCACCCAGGCACTGGGCTCGATATCGCCCTGGACCGACACCACGAGCTGGCGTTGGCCGGCCGGGCCCGTCGCCAAGCTCGCGAACTCCCCGTGGTCGGGAAGTGTCCACCGGTGTAGTACATTCGGCTTCGTGGCCGACTCGCTTCCTCGTGATCTGTTCCGGGAGTTCGCTTCCGAGATCGAAAGCGGCGAAGCAGGTGAGGGCGCGGCAGCTCGTCTAGCGGAACGGCTTTCCGACCCGGTGAAGCGAGCACAGCACGAGCGACAGGTTGAGCGGCTCCGCTCCCAGTACGCCCGCCCCCCAATCGACGCCTAGACCCCTCCACGGTGGTCCGCCATCCTCCGGAGTACCGTGCAGCAGTCGTGGCTGAGTTCTGAGCGAAGGGTCTCGCCGACGGTGACGCGGAAGGGTTCCTCGCTGAGGTCCAGCCTGTGATCGATGCGGAGATCGAGCGCCAGTGGGACTCCCTTCCGTCGATTGTTGAGGGCGACCCCACGATGAGCCACGTCCGTGAGCTGGACCTATCAGGAGCCGACGGCCGGATCCAGGCCCGGGTCTACGGTGTCGGAGTGGCAGACGACACGATCGATCTCGTCGACTTCTACCTCGACAATCTCACACTCTGAACGACTGTTGGCTACCCTCGCCTGGGTTGGTGCCTGTCGTGAATGTGGCTCCCGCTATCCGGCCACTGCTCGATATCAGCACGAACTGTGCGCTGCACTGCTCTCGCTTATGGGCGGCGCTCACCGAAGGTGATTCCTCGTGTCGCCTACGCAGTGGCGCTCAACAGCCAGACTGGCGGCTCCCCAAGCGGACTGTCGCTCCGGCCCGGAGCCGGTCAGCGTGATCGATGTACGCCCCACCGATCAGGATCGCCGCGATCAGGGTCAACACCTTCCGGCCCGGCAAGACCCACCAGTCCGGCCCACCAGCCGAACCGTGTTGTTCACCAGCGCCTCCAACCCCAGCCGACCCCACAGCGTGGCCGGGGCCAGCAGCCCCGCATCAGCCACCAGGGCATCATCATCGAGGGTTGCCCGGACACGGTCCAGACCAAGCAATACTCCACTCACAAGAAGTGCCTCTCTCGGTCCTGGGACTGTTGACGTCGAACATCAACATCATCCCAGGCCAGAGGGGCCTTCTCGCCGACACGCGGACCCTCAACCACCCACCGACACGGTGGATCGAGGCTGAGAGGCCGCCGTCGGGGCACCGCTCAGGCCGTCCCGGCGGGGGAGCGGTGGCCCCCGATCACCAGCCGGAGGGCGACGAAGCGGATCACGGTGGCGACCCCGTTGGCCGCGATCAGCATGGCCACCTCGAGGTAGCGGGACGGATGATCGACGACCAGATGCAGCCCGGCCAACGCTCCCGCCGTGAGGGCCAGACTGGTGAGGTACGCCCCGATACCGGTGGCGTGGTGGCGGACCACCCCGGACCGGCCCCGAAGGCCGAAGGTGAGACGGCGGTTGGCTGCGGTGTTGGCCACCGCGGTACCGGCCAGGGCGGCGGTGTTGGCCAGCTGAGCTCCCGTCACGTGTCGGAGGAGGACGTAGGCCAGCAGGTAGGCGACGGTGCTGGCCACCCCGATCAGGGCGAAGCGCACCACCTGCCCGAACAGTGAGGTCGGCACCCCGTCCAGTTCGGGGGCCGTCGGCTCCCGCCCGAGCTCGCCCCCGATGGCGGCCACCGGGATGGCCCCGGTGGCGAATCCCCGGAGCAGCCGACTGACGCCGCGCAGGTCGGCGGTGGCGGTGCTGACGATGTCGACCCGGCTGTCGGCGTCGTCGATCCAGTCCACGGGGACCTCGTGGATCCGCAGGCCGGCCCGTTCGGCCAGGATCAGCAGTTCGGTGTCGAAGAACCAGCCGGTGTCCTCGACGAGGGGGAGCAGGCGCCGGGCGGCGGCGGCGGTGATCGCCTTGAACCCGCACTGGGCGTCGCTGAAGTGGACGGCCAGGGTGCGGCGCAGCAGGACGTTGTAGCTGCGGGAGATCAGCTCCCGCTTCGCTCCCCGCACCACCCGGGACGCCGGGTCGAGCCGGGTGCCGATGGCCAGGTCCGAGTGGCCGCTGACCAGGGGGGCGACGAGGGGCAGCAGGGCGTTGAGGTCGGTGGAGAGGTCGACGTCCATGTAGACGAGCACGTCGGCGTCCGACGCCGACCACACGGTGTTGAGGGCCCGGCCCCGCCCCTTCTGGTCGAGGTGGACGGCCCGGACCCGGGGATGACGGGCGGCCAGCGACCGGGCCACGGCCCAGGTCCCGTCGGTGCTGGCGTTGTCGGCGATGGTCACCGTGGCCCGATAGGGGACGTGCTGGTCGAGATGGGCAACGAGCCGCTCGACCGACGGGGCCAGGTCGGCCTCCTCGTTGTAGACCGGCACCACCACGTCCAGGGTGGCCGCCACCGGATCGACGGCGGCGGGTCGGGTCTGGTGCGTCGGCGTCACCATCATCGGCCGCCCGACAGGTCGTACACGGTGGTCGAACCGACGGTCTGGCCGGTGTAGTTGGCCGTCACCCACGACTCGATCTCCGACGCCGTGTTCGCCCCACCGTTCGACGGGCCGATCTGCCCGCCGGCCAGGTAGTAGTGGATCCGGCCGTCGGCCACCCACTGCTGGAACTGGGCCAGGGTCGGGCTGGGGTCGGAGCCGTTGAACCCGCCGATGGCCAGCACCGGGTCACCGGTGGCCAGTTGGTAGCCGGCCGCGTTCTGGGCCCCGGTGGTGGCCGCCACCCACGCGTAGTCGGCAGCGCCGTCGGTCAGCAGGGAGGCCAGCTCGGTCGACACCTCGGGTCCGTCGAGCAGACCACCGCCACCGCCCAGCCCAACGGCGCCACCGAACTGCGGTCCCCCGGCCGTGCCGTTGTTGTTGGTGCCGTTGGTGGCTGTGCCGTTGGTGGGGCCGAATATCGGCGGCGCGGCGCCGCCCGGGCCACCGCCCCCCGGGCCCTGGCCACCGCAGCCGCCGTCGCCCGGGGCCTGGCCACCGAAGCCGCCGCCCGGACCGCCGCCGCCGGGGCCGTCGTCGGCCACCGGACCGGCGGTGACGATGGAGCCGGTGTGGGGGGTGGTGACGGTGTCGAGGGCGTAGGCGGCCGGTCCGCCCAGAGCGGCGGTGACGGCCAGGGTGACAGCGGCCCCGGCCAGCACAGTCAGCCCGCTCCCGATCAGGGCCGTCGTGGCCAGCGTGCCGAGCCCGGCCACCGCCCACTGGAGGGTCCGGTAGCTGTCGGGAGCCCGGTCGAGCAGGACCCAGGCCCACCCGGTGGTGGCGGCCATGGCCGCGGCTAGCGACAGGCGGGCCACCAGGTCGGCCCGGTGCTGCCACACCGCCCACGCCCCGATGGCCACGGTGCCGGCGATGGGCGGGGCCAGGGCCACGGTGTAGTAGTCGTGGTAGATGCCCTGCATGAACGAGAAGACCAGCCCGGTCACGATCATCCAGGTGCTCATCAGGATCAGCCCGGCCCGGGTCAGGTCGGTGCGGGGCCGTCGGCGCAGCACCCACAGCCCGGCTACGGTCAAGATCAGGGCCGCCGGGACGAGCCAGGCGATCATCCCGCCCGACACCCCGTCGAACATGCGGGTGATCCCGGTCTGACCCCACATGCTCACACCGGGGCCGGCGCCCGGCCCACCGGCCGCGGCGCCACCCCCACCGGTGACCGAGCCGACCTCGTCGCCGTTGATCCGACCGAGGCCGTTGTACCCGAAGATCAGGTCGAGCACCGAGTTGTTCTGGGACCCGCCGATGTAGGGCCGGGCCGAGGCGGGCACCAGTTCGACGACGGCCACCCACCAGCCGAGAGTGACCACCATGGCCGCCCCGGCGGCCAGGAGATGACCGACCCGGCGCAGGATCGGACCCCGGGCCGCGATCAGGTACGGCAGGCTCAGCGCCGGGAGGACCAGGACCACCTGGAGCGACTTGGACAGGAACCCGATCCCGCACGCCACCCCGGCCCACACCATCCACCGCAGCGGATGGTCGCCGTCGAGGGCCCGGATCACGAAGTAGGCGGCCAGCGTGATGGTGCAGACCAGGAGGGCGTCCGGGTTGTTGAACCGGAACATGAGGGCGGCGGCCGGGGTGATGGCCAGCGCCACGCCGGCCAGGATCCCGGCCCAGTGGCTGGCCACCCGGCGCACGGCGGCGTAGAGGGTGGCCACGCTGGCCACGCCGAGGAGGGCCTCGGGCACCAGGATGCTCCACGAGCTGAGGCCGAAGATCCGCACCGACAGTCCCATCAGCCACAGGGACGCCGGCGGCTTGTCGACGGTGATGGCGTTGCCGGCGTCGAGCGACCCGAAGAAGAAGGCCTTCCAGCTCTCCGACCCGGCCTGGGCGGCCGCCGAATAGAACGAGTTGGCGTACCCCGACGCCGACAGGCCCCACAGGTACAGCACCGCTGTGCCCACCAGCAGCGCCGCCACCGACAGGGGCACCGCCCGGTCGGCCAGCCCGTCGGTCAGCGACCGGCGGCTGGCGCCGGGGTCGGCGCCAGGGCTGGCTGCGGCGCCAGGGCCGGGCGGGGGCGGGACCAGGGGCGGACCTGACGGTGGGGCATCGAGCGGGATCGTCATGGGGACGAGCATCGGCGTCGAAGCTCGGGCGGACCGCCGGGCTACCTGTGAGGTTCCTGAGCGCCGGGGCGGCTGGTCGTCACAGCAGGTGGTGACGGGCTGCCCAGTGGGTGAGCTCGTGGCGGTTGGACAGCTGCAGCTTGCGGAGGACGGAGCTGGCGTGGCTCTCGACCGTGCGGTCGGAGATGAACAGTTCGGCCGCGATGTCCTTGTAGGAGTAGCCGCGGGCCAGCAACCGCATGACCTCCTGCTCCCGGGCGCTGAGCAGGTCGAGGTCCTCCGGGGGCCGCCGGTCGGCGTCACGGGGTGCGGCGTCGCGGAAGGCGTCGAGGACGAAGGCGGCGAGCCGGGGGAGAACACGGCGTTGCCCGCCGCCACGTGGTCGATGGCGGCGATCACGTCCGCCCCGGTCCCGCTGGGCAGGTGGACGTCGAGCAGGACCACGTCGGGTCGGGTGGTGGCGATGACGGCCACCGCGGCCTCGTCGGCCACCGGGGCGCAGGGCACCGTCAGCGCCACCTCGCTCCCATGGTCGGGCCGGCTGCGGATCGTGGCACGACCCCCGACCCGTTCCACCCGGCCCACGATCGACTCGGTGAGGCCCCACCGGTCGCCGGGGATGGTGTCGGGGTCGAACCCTCGGCCCCGATCCCGACGCCACCCGGACCGAACCGCCGCTGGCGCACTGAGCCTGCCCGGGCTCCCCGAACCGCGGCACGGTCGGGCGGTGGTGCGGCCGCCCGGGGTCAGGCGACGGGTGTCGGGTGTCAGGAGGGGGGAGTCCAGCGGGGGTCGCGGCCGGCGAAGCCCAGCAGCTGGTCGAGGGCGGAGGAGTCGGCGGGGACCGCCACCTCGGCGTCGAAGAAGCCGGATTCGGGTCCCCGGTAGTCGGGGGTGACCATGCCCCGCAGGAATTCGTGGGCCGGACTGATCGCCTCCTCCGGCGCCGGGTAGGGACGGCCGGTGGCGACGGCCAGGTCCCAGGCGTGGATGATGTACTCACCGAGCGCCATGGCCAGGACCCCGTCGCCGGCCATCCGGGCCGCGGACATGACCACGAGCTCGCCGGCCGCCCCGTCGGCCACGGCCCGGGCGATGTCGGCCTCGGCTCGACGTACGACGTCGGCGGCCGTGGCGTCACCCAGCGCGAACGACGCCGGGTCGGGCCGGGTGCCGGCCCCCGCCGGGTCGGTCAACGCCGCGGCGAAGAACTGGAGCCAGCCCAGCACATGGTCCCGCAGGGCGGCCACGTCGTACCCGGCGCACGGGGTGGGGTCGGCCAGCCGGTCGTCGTCGACCCCGACCACGTCGGCCAACCGGCCGAGCACCTGATGGTACAGCTCGGCGGTGGCCTCCGGATCGGAGAAGGCGACGGGGGCGGTGGTGGGGAAGACGGGGAGTTCCTGATCGGTGCTCATGGCCGACAACCTACGACCGGGGTCCCGACCGGGACTTGAACATTCACGCCAACCCATCCGCCCGGCCCATCCGAACCGGGCTCATCAGGCTCACCTCCATCAGTTGACTGCAGTTCGGCGGGGCGTCGCCTACGGCCGCGCCATGTCGGCCACCGTCGGGCTCCACGTCGAGTTCCCGGCGGCGTTGGTGGAGGCCACCCGCATGTAGTAGCGGGTCCGCGGGGCCAGCGGGGAGAACCGGTAGCTGGTCGTGTTCGGCCCGACGGTGAAGGACTGGACGCTCTGAGTGAACGTCCGGTTGGTGGCGATCTCCACTAAAAAACCCGTCTCGTCGGTCGAGTTGTCGGTCCACGACAGGGTCAACGACGTCTGCGTCCGGTTGGTCACCAACGGGTTGGTCGGTGCCGCCGGCGGGGTGCCGGACGGAACCGTGACGGTGACGGTGTTGGACGCCGCGCTGCCGGCCGCGTTGGTGGCGACCACCTGGTACCGGTAGGTGGTCGACGCCACCACCGACGTGTCGCTGTAGGTCGTGGCGTCGGTCGGCTGGGTGGACAGATCGGTCCAGGTGGCGCCACTGTCGGTGCTCCGCTGGACCAGGAACCCAGTCTCGTTGGTCGAGTTGTCGGTCCAGGCTAGGTCCACGTAGCTGCTGGCGACGGCCGTGGTCGTCAGCCCGCTCGGCGCCACCGGGGGGACCTCCGGGGTCGACACGCTGTTGCTGACCGCGGGCGCCGAGCTCCCGGTCACCCCGTTGACGGCGCGCACCTGGTACTGGTAAGTGGTCGCCGCGGCCGTCGACAGATCGCTGTAGGCGACGGCGTCGGCGGCGACCCGGTCCAGCTCGGTGAAGGGTCCTCCGTTCACGCTGCGCTCGATCACGAAACCGTCCTCGGTCGTCGAATTGTCGGTCCAGGCCAGATCGACCTGGTTGGCCGAGACGACCGTGGCCACCGCCTCGGCCGGGGCGGCCGGGGCCGCACCGGGCGTCGTCAGCTTGAGCGTGTTCGACGATGCCGAGTTCGTCACCCCGTCGGTGGCATACACCCGGTACCAGTAGATGGTGACCGGGCCGACCGTGGTGTCGCTGTAGCTGGTCGCGTCGGCCCCGACCGGGGCCACGGCGGTCCAGGTCACACCGAGGTCATCGCTGCGTTCCACCACGTACCCGGTCTCGTTGAAGGCGTTGTCGGTCCAGGCCAGGTCGACCTGGTTGGCCGTGGTGAGGGTGGCCACGAGCCCGGTCGGAGCGGCGACGCCCGACGAATCGCCGAACGTGACCCACTCCGAACGGGCGGTGACCACCGGGAACGTGGGCACCGCCGGATCCAGCTCGTTGCCGTTGGCGGCGTAGTTCCAGGTGTCTCCGACGGTGTTGACCGCCTGGACCCGGTACTGGTCACCGGCCGTGTAGGACGGGTCGACCCACGTCATCACGTCGCCGGTGGGGTTGTCGGCGGCCAGCGGCACGTCGACCTGGTGCACGCCGGTCCAGACGCCGGCCACGAGCTTCTCGACGGCGTAGCCCGTCTCGGCCACCGAGCCGTCGGTCCAGCTCAACGTGCCCGTGGTGGGGTCGAGGCCCACCGCTCCGGGCGGACGGGGCGGCACCGCAACCGACACCGGTCGCATCATGTCCATCTCCTCATGGGCCAGGAGATGACAATGCCAGACGTACTCCCACCCGAAGTTGACCAGGTGGTTCATCACGTCGATGGGTTCACCGTTCGGGGACGACGGTGGGATGCCGGCTGCGATCGCGTCGGTCAGGCTGGCGCCGCCCAGCACACCGACGTCACCGATCGAGGCCAGGTTGTCGCCCTCCGGGTTGTAGGTCCCGTTCCACGGGGGATCCATCGGGCTCAGGTTCCGGACGCTGTTCGGTATCTCGAACGGCAGGGACGGGATGATCGGTCTCAGGGCCACGATCGTGTCCTCGAGCGGGCTCACCCTGACCGTGTCCTTCCAACCCAGCTCGTTCGGGTCGGGTGGGATGATGATGTTGTCCCACGTCACCCGGTTCAACACCTGTACGTCGTAGAGATGGAAATGCAGGGGATGAGTGTCGACCCCGTTGTGGGTGATCTTCCAGATCTGGGTGCCGTCGGCCTCGGAGATCGGCGCTATCGGTTCGGCCGAGATCCCGTTTCTGGGCAGACTGGTGGCGTCGATCACCTCGGTCTGGGGGAAGACGTAGGGCATCAGGTTGATGTTCTGGCCCGCGGCCGAGGCCGGTACCGATTCGACCCCCAGGTTGGCCGTCATGCGACCAAAGGCGTCGAACGTGGCGGCGTTCATCTCGTCGTGGATGCCCTTGGGCTCCAACGGCACTGCCACCTGGTTACCCGACAGGGTGTCGAAGTTGAACAGGTCGCCACCCTGCTCGTTGATCCGGGCCATGCCGTCGCACTTTGCGGTGGGGTTGCTCGGCGAGTTGCACCAGGCGGCACTGGCGAAGCTCGTCCCGTAGGCGTCGTTGTAGGTGGCCTGGCCGACGATGACCGGATGCTGGCTCGATTCGAACACCCCGGAACCGTTGGCCTTGTGGCGGAACGCCGACCGCAGGCCGGCCAGGTCGAAGGCGGGGCCCGGCGTGGACGCCCGGATCTTGATCTGCATGACGGTCCGGGTGTTCGGCCCGTAGCCAGGCAGGATCGACGGGGCCCCGGCCGGGCTGAGGTCTGGGGCTCCGGTGTAGTAGTCGTAGCCGGCGATCCGGGCCGGGAAGGCGGCCGGGGCGTCGTTGTACAGGATGAGGGTCTTTCCCGCGTACCGGGAGAAGTCGACCACGGTGTCGGCCCGCTCCGCCGGTGCGATCAGCAGGGAATGTTGGTCGACGTTACCCACGTCGAACCGGGTCGGATCGTTGATCCAGCTGGTCGGCTGGGCCGGGACCACCGCCGGTGAGGGCAGGAACCCACCCTCGGTGCCGATCTGGATCCAGTCGGGCCCGGCCGGGCTGACACCGGTGTCCGGGGTCGGGAACACGTTCGGATCGAGCTGGGCGGCGGCCAACTCGTCGGGTTTGAGGGCCACCTCGGTACCGCCGATCGGTTCGCCGTAGGCGTTCAGGCCGGTGCTCGCCGTGGTCGGGTCGGCCTCGTAGAGCGACAGGTTGAAGAACCGGTCGTTGGCCGCGTTCAGGATGCGTAGCCGGTACGACTTCGGGTCCAGGGTGATCGTTGGGTAGGCGGTGCCGTTGACGATCGGGGTGTCGTTGAACTGCTCCATCCCCGAGGAATTGTTGGGTGTACCGGGGATGAGGGCCGGTTCGCAGAACGGCTCCACCTGGTACTGCCAGGTGGCCGGGTCGTCCAGGTTGCAGTCCGCGTCGAAGTAGGGGTTGTCGATCGGTCCGTTCTTCACTCCGGTCTGCGGGGGCCAGAACCATGGCCCGTACATCCACCGCCCGTAGGCGCTCATCCCGCTCGGGGCGCCCGGGTTCTGCGCCGGCATGTACACGTGCTGGTACCACAGGCTGCCTCGCCCGCCCCAACGGGTCTTGTCCCAGGTGGGGTCCTGGCCGTAGCTGACCCGCGCCCCACTGGCGTCGTACTGGTCGTAGATCGCCTCGTCGTCGGGCACGTAGGTGCGGTCCTGGATGACGAGGGGGATCTGGTCGGCGGGAATGGTGCCGTCGTCGATCAGGGCTTGCTCGGTCCCGTCGGTGATCTGGTACATGCCGGCCTCACCGGCGTAGACGCTGAGCCGGGTCAGCCCCCACGTGTGATCGTGGTAGAACATCAGCCGGGCGCTCTGCTGGTTGGTGTAATAGAACGTCGAACAGCCGTCATCGGGGTTCGAGCAGTCGGGCACGCCGAGCGCCGCTGTCTCCGGGCCCACCATGTCGGGCACGGACGCCACGCTCACCCCCTGTGGGTAGCTGGTGTCCTCACCGGCCGGGGTGATCCACTGGTGCGGGGTGCCGTCACTGATCCATGGTGTGATACCGCCGTGGAGGTGGATGAGGACCCGGTTGTCGGTGAAACAGTCGGACGGTTTGGGCGACGTGTTGCACATCGGATTACGGGTGGCGTCGGTGACCGTGCCCCCGGTGTTGGGGGTCGGGTCGAACCCTTCGGTCATCGAGGTCGGGGTCATCCCGGCACCCATGAAGGTGGAGTCGACGGGCATGAACAGATCGCCGTCGTCGCCGGTGGGCAGCAGGTTGAAGAACGTGACCCGGGTCGCCCTGTCCTTCTGGGCGTTGATCAGGGGACCCATGTAGTGGGGTTCGTCATAGCCGCAGGCCTGCGAACCATCGGGCATGAGGGCCGGGGTCGAGGCGCCGTCGACCAGGTCGGTCTCCAGCAGGACACCACCGACATCCGCGCACGACTGGCCGGGCGCCAGCTGCTTGAGCTGGACGAATTCGCGCATGAGCGTGGGAGGCAGATCGGAGTGCATCTGCTCCCGGTGCTGGACCAGGGCGATCACGTAGTAGTCGGCGTCGAGCTCAAAGCCGTTGGCGGTCGAGAAGGTGGTGGTGTCGGGCACCGCGGTCGGGATGTACTGGCCCAGGTTGTTCGCTCCCGCCGCGTCGATCAGGGGCAGGCCGTCGACGAACTTCCGTATTCCGTTGCCGGTCACGTAGCCCGAGCCAGGCTTCTGGACGGTGATGGCCGACACGACACCGTTGGCGACGGTGGCCGAGGCGGTGGCGCCGCTGCCGGTCGGGTCGGTGAAGGTCACCGTCGGCGCCGATCCGTACCCGTCGCCGGCCGTGGTCACCACGACCGACTGGAGGGCCAGCGAGCTTGTCGCCTGGGCGAAGGATCCGCCCGTGGCCAGGTTGGCGGGGTCGTGGATGGTGCCGTTGTGGACGCTGACGCCGGGGGCGGTGGAGTAGCCCGACCCGGGGCTGTCGACGACGACGGTCGTGATGGTGCCGTTGGCGTCCATCTCGGCGTGGCCCCGGGCCTGATCGCCTCCGGGCTGGTCGGGCAGGTCGAACTCGACGGTGGGGAACGTGTAGCCGGACCCGCCGTCGGTGATGGTGACCTGGTCGACACCCCCGTAGGCGGCGGCCGCGGCGCCGGTCCCGCCGCTGCCTCCGCTGAACGTGACGGTCGGTGCGGTATAGCCCGAGCCGAAGCTGGTCAGCTCGATGGTGGCCACCCCGCCCCGCCGGGTGAGGCTGGCCTTGGCCAGTGCCCCGCGGCCGGCCCCGACGATGCTCACCTGGGCGTTGGTGTAGCCGTTGCCCCCGTTGGTCACGGTGATGGCCGTGATCTTGCCGTTGGCCCCGACCTTCGCCTCGGCGGTGGCCCCGTTGCCGTTGCCGGTGATGACCACGTCGGCGTCGGGCAGGGTGTAGGGGCTGTTCATCCAGTTCGGCCACGGCCCGAAGTAGTGGGGAACCACCGATTCGTCGGTGGGGCCGGCCGGCGCCGCCTGGGCCGCCGGGGTGGGGGGCAGGGACGAGGCGACCAAACCGGCGGCGATCAACGCCGTCACCAGCATGGCCCGCCATGGCCGCAGCAGTCGTGGCCGCCGTGGACGTCGCCCACCGATCTCCGAATACCCGAACGAAACCCGCGTCTGACCGCGCGTCGCCATGATGCCCTCCCGCCGTGTCAAACGACATCTGACCCGTGGGAGGACCGGTTTCCCGGAAGAAAGTCGATCCGCTGTACCTACGCCCCAGCGCCGCCGCCCTCAAGCCGGAACATCAGTCAACATTGACCGAGACCCAGCGGTCCGCAAGATACGACCACCTTGTTCAAGCAGTCAATATTTTAAACGCCAGTAAATATGCCCGGGTGGGAGATCAAATCGATCCGGTTTTCGGTCGGAAGTGGGTCGAAGATCCGGCACTGGACGGTCAACGAACAGGGGGAATGGCCAGGCCGAGGCCGGCCCCGCCACCGTCCCGGGACCGCCAAGGGCCGAGGCGGGTGAACCGCTCGAAGACGGTGTCGGCCAGCTCGGGAGGGGTGCCGGGTCCGTCGTCGTCGACCCACGTGGTGGCGCCACCGACCTCGGCGGTGACGGTGATCCTGACCTCGGTCCGGGCGTGGTGGGCGGCGTTGTCGACCAGGTTCGACAGGCACCGCTGGAGCAGGTGTTCGTCGCCCTCGATCTGATGGGGGGAGGTGATGGTGGCGGTGACCGGGACCCGGCGGCTGCGTTCGGCCTCGGTCACCGCGAGGTCGTCGAGGTCGACCTCGCCCCGGGCCAGCGGCCGGGCCGACGTCTCGTCCAACCCGGCCAGGGTCAGCAGATCGTCGACCAGGCTCCGCAGCCGATCCTGCTCGTCCACGAGGGCGGCGGCGATCTCGGGCCAGAGCTCCGCCACCCGGGCCGGGTCCACGTCTCGACCGTGGCGATGGTGGCCGTGATTGGACTGCCCAGCTCGTGCGATGCGTCGGACACGAACTCCCGTTGGCGGGCCGCCGAGCGGTTCTGCCGGGCCAACATCTCGTTCATGGTGGCGACCAAACGGTCGATCTCGTCGCCGGTGCCGCGCCGGGGTATGGGTTCGGCCACATGCCGACGGATGGCCTCCACCGGTTGCAGGGTCCGGCTGACCACGAGCCAGGTCGTCGTCGCCACCGCCAGGAGCATGAGAGGGCTCAGGGCGGTCAACTCGCTCGCTGATCGGCGTGTCGGGTTCCGGAGTCTGTCGGAGAACATCGACACGACCACACCGGGCGGGAAGCTGGTGTTCCACATCTTCGCCGCTACACCTGGGCTGAGATCGGCGAGATGTTCGACGTGCCCCGCACGACGGTGTACCGCCACGTCGTCAACAGCGCCAACGACGCACCGGCCGATCACGATGCAGGCACCTGACCCTCGGGTCGAGGCTGGCTACGGCCGGTTCCCCGAGGAGATCGAGCGGGACTGGCTGGGCCGCTGGTGCCACATGAGCGAGGCAGACCTCGATCTCGTCGACCGTCGACGACAACCCGGTACCCGACTCGGGTTCGTCGTACTCACCGTCCTTGGCGGTGAGCATCAGGATCGGCGCGGTCACCCCCCGGCCGCCCGGGCCTCGGCGCACACCCGGAACCCGTTACGGCCCGGCAGCATCACGTCCAGGACGATCAGGGAGTAGTCCTGCTCGGTCGCCAGCCACAGGCCGGTGTCGCCGTCGGCGGCCAGCTCGACGGTGAAGCCCTCGGTCGCCAACCGCGCTCGAGGGCGGTTGCCACCGCCGGTTCGTCCTCCACCACCAGGATTCTCATGCTCACCCCAGGCTGCGCCGCACTCCTGAGAATGGCCTGAGCGCAGCTGAGGGCCCCGTTCAGGAAGCCTCAGGACGGTCTCAGGCGGGGCGATCACGGTGATCTCGTCCGCGGGCCGTGATCAGAGGAGTCATCATGAACCGCAACCCGTTCACCTCCGCCCGCTGGACCCGCCTGACGCTGCTGGCCGCCGGCGTCGGGGCGACGATGGCGCTCGGCGCCTGCAACCTGGAGGATCTGGACCCGCCCGGCCCACCGGCCACCGTTCCGACGGTGGCCGTGAGGCACGCTGGGCCCGAGGACGAGGAGGCCGTGGCCGCCTCCGAGGCCTGCATGGCCGACCAAGGGATCGACCTAGACGTCGGCATCGAGATCTCTGCGGCCAACGGATCGGGTTCGGCGTCGATGGGCGACAACGACGGGATCGGGACCGACGCCTCGACGGTCGAGGCGTTCACGGCGGCCGAAGCGGCGTGTCAACCGTTCCTGGATCGCATCGACATCCTGGACCTGTCGTCCCCGGTCGACGGGGCCGACGAGACTGAACGGCTCGTCACCATCCAGGGCTGCCTGGCCGATCGGGGATACGACGTCACCGTGGAGGACGGCGGGTTGTCGGGCGGGATCTCGGACAGCGGCGGGTTCGAGGTGGCACTCGACGAGTGCAACCCCGGCCCGGGCCAGGCGGGCGGGCGGGTGATGCGGGTAACGGCGCGGCCGCGGTCGGGTGGGGGAGGGAACCAAACCCCGGTCGGCCCCTGCGCCGCCGCCGCCTCCGGCAGGCCGACCCGGCCGGATCGGATCGTCGTTGGCCGCAGACCGGTGGGGATGGCGCCGAGGCACGGCGACGAGGTCTGCTGGGTCCGCGTCGGAGGCTCATCCCCCCCGGCGGGGCTGCCGACCCGGGCCGTCGGGCGGCGCCGGGGTGGTGGTTCGAGACGCCGACACCGGCAGCGCGGCCGGTGTCTGCGGGACCCGACCGTGGGCCAGGCGCGGGCGGCCGGTTAGGCGGCAACCCCACCACACCAGCCGGGTCCAGTTGCGGTCGATGTCGATGAGTCTCATGGGTTCGGGGCCACGGTGATCCGTCGGATGCCCGGGACGTGGAGCTCCACCGAGCCGTGCCCGCCGTCGTCGGCGGTTAGCCCGACGCCGTGGGTGGTGTCTGGGCTTTGGGTGTCCGGGCCGCCGGCTTGGCCGACCCGGGCCGGCTCGGAGGTCACCGTGTAGTCGGCCCCCGGTTCGAGCTGGTCGAAGACGAAGGCGGCGGTGGTCGGCCCGGATCCCGGCTCCACCGTGAGCTCGAGGCGGCCGCCGTCGGGCGAGATCGCCTCGGTCACCAGCACCGCCGGCCACAGGTCTGACCGGAGGACGGGCCCGGTCGGGGCCACATAGCCCCGGAGGGCCAGGTCGGCGGTCGACAACGGAGCCCCCCACCGGACGAACAGGTGGACACCGGTGTTCTGCACGCCGGAGGTGAGCGGACGATCGGGCCATCGCCCCTCGGTGGCACACTGGCGGTCGGCGCCGGCCTTGGCCGCCGCGGCCAGGTCGGCCCGGCCGGTGCCGAGCGCACCGCCGATCAGGCGGGTCCACTCGGGTACGGCGGTGCGGATGCCGGTGTTGCGCTCGGCGGCCGGTTCGAGGGTCAGGTCGAGCACCCCGTCGACGACGAGACCGGCGAGGGCGTTCATCTTCTCCTCGGCGCCCCGAAGGGCCAGGAGCCGGGCCCGCACCGCCATGTCGGGGGCCACGTCGGCGAAGCCGTTGGTGCCGGTGGTGTAGTAGGCCCCGTCCGGCACCTCGCCGGTGTCGAACGACAGGCCCGTGACCTTGGATCGGATGTGCTGGAAGTTGCCGTCGGGTGTGAGCATCTCCTGTTCCAGGCCCCGTCGCCAGTGATCGTGGACGTCGTCCCACAGCCCGCTGTGGTGGCGGCGGTCGTGGCCGGCCAGGCCCTGGGCCGCGAAGGTGTTGCAGGCGGTGAACACCCAGCCGGGCTCACAGGGGAACAGCCCCAGGCGGGACCGGGACAGGTTGCGGTGGACGGCTTCGGCCAGACGGTGGTGGTTGTAGGAGAACGTGCGACCGTCCTTCCACACGAATACCAGGGCGTCATCGGCGTCGAACCGGTCGGAGCCCGTCGCGTTCTCGTAAGCGTTGATCACGTCGAGCAGGTAGGCCGAGAACATGATGTTGTCGTAGGCGATCGGGTCGGGGTCGTTGCGGTAGTTCCCGATGCGGTTGAGGGTCCGCCAGTAGCCCCACACCCGGATGTCGGTCTGGCGGTCGATCAGGGCGGCCATGGCCCGTTCGGCGGTAGCCGGAGCGTTGGGCACATGGTTGACGGCGTGGAGCGATAGGGCCCACGTGAGGAAGTCAAGCTGGTAGCGGACACATGTCGGGCCATGGATCTGCTCACCCCAGTCGAACCCGTCGAAGGTGTCGAGCGGCTGGAGGGCCAGATCGAAGGTCCAGCGGACGAGCTCGCGGTCCACCTCGGTCAGGGGCAACGGGCCGGAGACCGGGTCCGGTGGGACCGCCGAGGCCAGGTAGGCGTTCAGCTCCGGGACCTTCGCCACCCGGCTGCGATAGGCCCGCTCGTAGTGGGCGGTGACGAGACCGGCGGCGACGGCGAAGGCCACGTAGGTGAGGGGGACCACCCACGGCCAAATGGTGCCGCCGGCTGTCATGAGCCGGGGACCCTCGGCCGTCGCCGCAGCCAGGATCGCCGATGCCCACCAGACCAGGGGGATGGCGAAGTGAGCGCTGATGCCCCACCACAGCACCACGGCTACCAGAGTGAGTATCACGGTTAAGGCGAAACCGACCGGGGCGGCGCTGTACAGCCAGCCGGCGCCGGGGAACACCAGCCCCAGGCCGAGTGTTCGGCCAGCGTCGCCGCCGACGACGACCAGTACCGTGCCGATCGCCACCTGGGCCAGAAGTAGGGCGACGGTGCGGGCGATGAGTCGGCGCGACACCGGCCCGAGCCGGGGAGGGCGTTCCGGGAGCAGGCGGACCCCGTTGCCGGCTACCCCGGGTTCGAAGGCCGCATCCAGGACGGTCATGGCCTCATCCTTCCCCCACCGGATCCCTCCGGGTCACGGTGGAGGCGTCCGCCGTCCACCTCGACGATCGTGCCAGTCTCGACGAGAGGTCGTGGCCCTGTCGAGACGGCGCGGGACCTCCGTCGACGCGAATCTGGTATCCGCCGGGACGGCGATCGGTGCACCGCCGATGGAACTGGACCTCCCTGCCAGACACGACCGCGTACCCTGGGACCATGTCGAAACAGGACCCGGCGACCGGGCCGGGCGACCTTCGCTCCCGGCTCCGGGTCCAGTTGAGAGCCGCAATCCGGGCTCGGCACCGTGTCGCGGCCGATTCCATCCGGGTGGCGCTCGCGGCGATCGAGAACGCCGAGGCCCAACCGATCGAGACCGGGTCGCCGGCCGGACGACACCCGGCGGGCCCGGCGGCCGCCGATGTTCCCCGGCGCGAGATCGGCGAAGCGGGCGCCCGGGTGGTCGTCATGGCCGAAATCGAGGAGCTGCGGCAGGCGGCCGCTGGCTTCGACAGGCTCGGGCAGCACGAGGCGGCGCGGAGGGTGGCCAGCCAGGCCACTGTGCTGGAGGAGATCCTGGCCGACCGATCAGCCGGGACCTGAATCGGCCGGACGCCCGGGCGCCGTGGTCGGGTGAGACCGGCAAACTCCATCCGGCGACCACCGGCCCCTCCGTGGCGGTGGTGCTGTAGCGGCAGTGGTCCGCTTGGGCCGCATCGTCGAAATCTGGAGAATCGTCGGCACGGTGCCCGTCCTCCGCCAGCTCGGTCCCCTCCGAGATCGGCGGCTGGACGCCTGATCATCCACGGGGGTTGCCCGTGACCGGGCGATCCCTCCCACCTACGTCCCGGTCGGGGGGCGGCCCGTCCTGCGCCGCAGCCGGTCCGACACGGTCAGGGCACCACCGATCGCCAGGGTGGTCGCCAGGGCCAGTAAGCCGGAGATTCCGCTCATGTTCGTCCGGGACAGGGTCTGGTCCGCACCGGGTCGGGCCCCGTTCGCCCCGACCGTGTTGGTGGCGTTGGCGGGCCCTGTGGAGGTTTGTAGACGATCAGAGCCACTGGAACCAGGTGTCACGTAGCAGCCGTCCCACGTGGTGCAGCCGTCGGGCGTCGGCGCCGCGGAGGCTGGGCCGGGTAGCGCCACCATGATGGCGGCCGCGAGCACTATTCCGGCCGCTAGGGCGAGGGGACGGATGAGGGCCGATGCTCGTCGCACCAGCCTCACGTCGGCCGGCCCGAGGGGCGGTCTGAGAGTCGTCAAAAACGCCATGACGTCGCTCGGGCTGCTGGCATTGAAATAGGACTCGTTCCCAATTCTGGCACGGCGGGAACTACTGTGTTCGGGCGGGACGATTTGGTGGAAACCCCCGGTGAACCGTCCCGGCGGACAGGGCCAGCGCGGCAGTCCGTTGACTGATGGACGTTGAACAGGAGCGCGCGTGAACGAGGTGGACGAGCCGGTTCGGCCGGGTGAGTCGATGGAAGCGGATGTTGTCGTCGTCGGTGGGGGAGCGGGGGGCCAGACTGCGGCCCTTGTGCTGGCCCGATCGTGTCGGAGGGTTGTGGTTGTCGACAGTGGCGCCCCCCGAAATGCACCCTCGGACCATGTCCACGGGTTCCTGTCCCGTGACGGGGAGGCGCCTTCGGTGCTGGCGCAGGCCGGCTGGAAAGAACTGGACGGATATGGGGTGCGCCGAGTCCGTGGTGAGGCGGTGGATGCCGCGCGGACCGGGGCTGGCTACACGGTCTCCCTGTCCGGTGGAACGGCCCTCACGGCCCGCCGCCTGGTGGTGGCGACCGGCCTGACCGACCAGCTGCCCAATATCCCTGGTGTGGCCGAGCGTTGGGGCCGCGACGTCCTGCACTGCCCCTACTGCCACGGCTACGAGGTTCGTCAACAGCCATTGGCCGTTCTGGGAACCCACCCCCAAGCGATTCACCACGCACTGCTGCTTCGTCAGTGGAGTGGGGACGTAGCGTACCTCACCCACGACTTCCCGCCAGACGAGGACCAAGAACTTGAGCTCAGGGCCCGCGCCGTTGACGTGATCCAGGGAACGATCACGGGCCTACTCGTAGACGGAGACAAGTTGCGGGGGATCAAGCTGGAGGGCGGAGAGATAGTCGAGCGAAGCGTGGTGTTCCTGTTTCCGACCATGGTCCCGAATGACACCCTGCTGACCCAACTCGGCTGCGCTTGTGACGAGCGCGGCTGGGTGACCACCGACCGGACCGGCCGCACCAGCGATCCCGGGGTCTGGGCAGTCGGCAATGTCACCGATCCTCGGGCCCAGGTGATCACAGCCGCGGGGGCCGGCTCAGCCGCGGCCTTCGCGATCAACACTGATCTGGTGATCAGCGAGGTCCGGGAGGCCGTTTCCGGCCGACCGCGCCCCCGCTGAGGTGCCGGCTGCCGGATCCGGCCGACGGTTGTCCGCACAACGAGCACTGGGCCCGATGACATGCTCCTACGGCGGCGATCGTCGGGTGAGCGAGAGTGCCTACCGGTCAGCGAGGCAACTGGGAGGCGTAGCCGATCGAGTCGGCTAGGTGCGACGGGGTGTCGTCGAACGGATTGACCACGGAGCCAGTCATCAGATCGTCGGTCACGCCGACATTTCCCGCGTACCGGCTGAATGCGGTGTCGATGATGCCCCGGTAGCTGTCGCCGGGCACGTCGTACACCAGGTGCCAGAAGCTGTCGGCGTCGTACTCGGTGCCCACCCGGTAGCCGTTCTCATCGAACACGTTCCCTCCGGCGTAGCCGGCCCAGTTGGTGCCTGGCCCGGCGAGCACGGCGTAGGTGTCGGCGTCACCTTCGAACGTCATGAAGATGTCGGCGGTCCGGTTGGCCCCGTCCAAATAGCAGTCCCCAACCGCGGTGCCGGGATTGTTCACCACCAGATCCTCGTGGCCGGGCAGCCTGCTCCAGACGTGGCTCCGCAGCGCCCGGTAGTAGTCGCGGTAGTCCGTCAGACCCGGCGCCGATCCACAATCGCGGGTGGTTTCGTCGAAGAAGATGCCGTCGTAGTGGACGCGGCCGCCGCGGGGCGCCAACCAGGCGTCGATGCGGGCCTTCACCTCAGCCATCGGCCGCGTGGCCCGGCCGGTGTGGACGTACCCGATCACTTTCGGGGCCGCGCCGTTGGAGTCGGTACGGGCCCGGAGGGCGTCGGCGGTGGCGTCCATGGCCGACACGTCGCCGTCGCCGTTGCCGATGTTGACGACGATCACCGACGGCATCTGGGGGGTGAGCACCGGATCCAGGAGGGTCTGCAGATAGTCGTCCGTGGGCCAGGCGTAAGCGGGCACGGCGACATCGATGCCCTCGGGGGCGGGGGGCGTGGCCGATACGGCTGATGGAGCCCCAAGAACGGCGACGGCGAGCGCGGCGGTGAGTAGGGCGGCGGTGAACGTGAGGGAACGCATGTGAACTTGGGTGCCTCCTCGGCGACGGTGGTCCTTCCGGTCCGACGCCACGACCTGG
This sequence comes from Acidimicrobiales bacterium, assembly GCA_047974625.1. GTDB lineage: Bacteria > Actinomycetota > Acidimicrobiia > Acidimicrobiales > SZUA-35 > CADEDH01. The sequence goes on along the minus strand of JBKECK010000054.1, from coordinate 248,996 downwards.
CTCATCGGACACGGCCAGCCAGGCCCCGTTGGCCGGCATCGTCCCAGATGGTGGTGGATCGACCGGTTCGAACCGCTCAATGGGCCCGTCTGGCCTGAACTACGACGCTGTAAAGCTATCAGGGGCCAGGTGGCACGATTGGCCGGACGAGGGGTGACAAACGACTGTTCCGCGGTGTACCCCACCCTCCTCGTCAACCGGAACGGGCCGGTGGGTGCGCAGTGATCGCGTTGGGATGTGCGAGTCCCGCGTCAGGATGGCGTCAAGGTGGTTGTGTCCGGCCGGGGCCGGTGCCTGACTGTGGTCATGAGTGACGCAATTTTCGTCGGCCTGTTCATCGTCATGATGGCACTGGCGTTCGGCTACGTGAGGGTGTGCGAGCGGATCGTGCGCGCCGACTCAGCGGGGCGGACGGATTCGTGATGCTGGCGGCCGCGTACGACAACTGGGTCGGTCTCGGTGCCGGCCTGATGTTGCTGGTCCTGCTCGTGGTGGTGCTGATCGTTCCGGAGCGCTTCTGATGCCCGCCGCCGCACTGGTTGAGCTGGCGTTGATCGTCCTGGTCCTAGCCGTGCTCGTGCCCGTGACGGGCCGCTATCTAGCCGCCGTCTACGGCGGCGGCCGGGCGCCCGGTGATCGGGTGTTCGGCCCGCTCGAACGCGGGGTATACCGACTCTGTGGCATCGACACCGCCAGCGAGCAGCGGTGGACGGGCTATCTGCGTTCGCTGCTGGCGTTCAGTACCGTCGGCTTCGTCGTCCTGTACCTGATCCTGCGCCTGCAGGGGACCCTGCCGGGCAATCCGGTGGACCTCGGGGCGGTGCCGGCCGCCCTGGCCTTCAATACGGCCGTGAGCTTCGTGACCAACACGAACTGGCAGGCGTACGGCGGCGAGACAACCCTGAGCTACTTCTCCCAAATGGTGGGGCTCACGGTGCAGAACTTCGTGTCGGCGGCCACGGGTATGGCCGTGGCCGTGGCCATCATCCGGGGCATCGCCCGGGCCCGTAGCGACACCCTCGGCAACTTCTGGGTGGACCTGACCCGCACGGTCACCCGGATACTGCTGCCGATGGCTCTTATCGGGGCGATCCTGCTTGTCCTCACCGGCGTGATCCAGAACCTGTCGGGCCACACGGTGGCGACCACCCTCGAGGGCGTCACCCAACAGCTCCCGGGAGGCCCGGCGGCGTCGCAGGTGTCGATCAAACAGCTCGGCACGAACGGCGGGGGGTTCTTCAGCGTCAATTCTGCGCACCCGTTCGAGAACCCGTCGCCGTGGTCGAACCTGATCGAGCTGGTGATGATCCTGCTGATCCCGCTGTCCTTCCCGGTGGCCTACGGACGGATGGTCGGGGACCGACGTCAGGGCCGGGTGCTCCTCGGGGTCATGGTCGGGATCCTGTCCGTCGCCACCATGGTGGCGGCGTTGGCCGAGTCGTCGGGCAACCCGGCCCTGACGGCCGCGGGTGCCGACCAGTCGATATCGGCCGGGCAGGGGGGCGGCAACCTCGAGGGCAAGGAGGTGCGGCTCGGCTCGGCGACGTCGGGATTCTGGGCCGCGGCCACCACGAATACGTCGAGTGGGTCGGTGAACTCGATGCACGACTCGTTCACCCCCGCCGGGGGTGGGGTGGCCTTGCTGTCGATGCTCCTGGGCGAGGTCAGCCCGGGCGGCGTCGGGGTCGGGTTCATGGGCCTGTTCATCTATGCCCTGCTGGCCGTCTTCGTGGCCGGGTTGATGGTCGGGCGGACCCCGGAGTACCTGGGCAAGAAGATCCAGGCGGCAGAGATGAAGCTGATCGTGCTCTACCTCCTGGCCGTACCCCTGGTCGTCCTGACCTTCACCGCGGTGTCGGTGGTGTGGAGCCGGGGCCAGGCGTCGATCCAGGATCCCGGTGCCCACGGGCTGACCGAGGTGCTGTACGCCTACGGATCGGGCGGGAACAACAACGGCTCGGCCTTCGCCGGGTTCGCGGCGGACACGACCTGGTTCAACGGATCGATCGGAGTGGCGATGCTGGTCGGCCGGTTCTTCTTGATCATCCCCGCCGTGGCGCTGGCCGGATCGCTCGCGGCCAAGCCGAAGATCCCCGAGTCGGCGGGTACCTTCCCGACCCACGGCCCACTGTTCGGGGGCCTGGTGGTCGGCGTGGTCCTGATCATCGCCGGCCTCACCTTCTTCCCGGCCCTCGCCCTGGGCCCGATCGTCGAGCAGCTCTCCCAGTGAAGGATCACGACATGAACAGCAACGGCGACGATTCGGGGGAGCCGACCGGCGGGGCGTCGGTGGCGGTCCAGGAGCCGGCCGACCGCCCGCCGGGAGAGAGCGCCCGCGATCGGCACCCCCTGCCCCGGCGGTCGGTGTTCGCCCCCGGCATCGTCGGACCGGCCATCGTCGACTCGTTCCGCAAGCTCGACCCGCGCACCATGGTGCGCAATCCGGTGATCTTCATCGTGGAGGTGGGCAGCGTGGTCACCACCCTGCTGTTCCTCCGGGACCTCGGCGACGACCGGTCGGCAGACGTGTTCAACGGCCTGATCACCGTGTTCCTCTGGTTCACGGTGCTGTTCGCCAACTTCGCCGAGGCGATGGCCGAGGGTCGTGGCAAGGCCCAGGCCGCCACCCTACGGCAGGCCCGATCCGAGACCGTCGCCCGGCGACGCGGGCCGGACGGGACGATCGGGGAGGTGGCCTCCAGCGAACTCCACGTCGGGGATCTGTGCGTCGTGGCGGCGGGCGAGATCATCCCGGGCGACGGCGACATCGTGGAGGGGATCGCCACGATCGACGAGTCGGCGATCACAGGCGAATCGGCGCCCGTCGTGCGGGAATCCGGTGGCGACCGCTCCGCGGTCACCGGGGGGACGCGGGTGCTGTCGGACGAGATCGTGGTGAAGATCACCGCTGAGCCGGGCGCGACCTTCCTGGACCGCATGATTGCCCTGGTGGAGGGGGCCGAACGGCAGCGCACGCCGAACGAGTTGGCCCTATCGATCCTGCTGTCCGGGCTGACGATCGTGTTCCTGGTAGCGGTGATGACGTTGCAGCCCCTGGCCATCTTCTCGGGCGCCGAGCAGCAGATCGTGGTGCTGGTCGCCCTGCTGGTGGCCCTGATCCCCACGACCATCGGCGGGTTGTTGTCGGCGATCGGGATCGCCGGGATGGACCGGCTGGTCCAGCGCAACGTGTTGGCGATGAGCGGCCGTGCCGTCGAGGCGTCCGGGGACGTGTCGACCCTCCTGTTGGACAAGACCGGCACGATCACCTACGGCAACCGGCGGGCCGTCGACCTCATCCCGGTGCACGGCGTGGACATCGACGAGCTGGCCGACGCCGCGCTCGCCGCGAGCGCGGCGGACGAGACCCCCGAGGGACGGTCGATCGTTGAGCTGGCCGAGGAACGGTTCGGTCGTCCCGGGGCCCAGCTGCCGGCTGGGGCCGAGCTGGTTGAGTTCACCGCCCAGACCCGCATGTCGGGGGTCGATCTGCCGGACGGCCGACGGCTCCGCAAGGGCGCCGCGGACACGATGCGCCGCCACATCGAGGAGCTCGGCGGCTCCGTCCCCCCCGAGCTGGTGACCGTGGTCGACGAGATATCCCGCGGCGGGGGCACACCCCTCGTCGTCGGGGACCGTGACCAGGTGCTCGGCGCGGTCCACCTCAAGGACGTCATCAAGGATGGTCTCGTCGAACGGTTCGCCCAGCTGCGCGAGATGGGCATCCGTACGGTGATGATTACCGGTGACAACCCCCTCACCGCGGCGGCGATCGCCACGGAGGCCGGGGTGGACGACTTCCTGGCCGAAGCGACCCCGGAGGACAAGCTGGCCCTGATCCGGCGGGAACAGGAGGGCGGTCGGCTGGTGGCCATGACCGGTGACGGCACCAACGACGCCCCCGCCCTCGCCCAGGCCGACGTGGGCGTGGCCATGAACACCGGCACCCAGGCGGCCAAGGAGGCCGGCAACATGGTCGACCTGGACTCCGATCCGACCAAACTGATCGCCGTGGTCGAGATCGGCAAGCAACTCCTGGTCACGCGCGGGGCCCTGACCACCTTCTCGATCGCCAACGACGTCGCCAAGTACTTCGCCATCATCCCGGCGATGTTCGCTGGGGTGCTGCTCCCCCTCGACGAGCTGAACGTCATGCGGCTCGAGTCGCCCCGTTCGGCGATCCTGTCCGCCGTCATCTTCAACGCCCTGATCATCGTGGCCCTCGTCCCGCTCGCCCTGCGGGGCGTCCGGTTCGTGGCCGGCGGCGCGGCCGAGGTGTTGCGTCGGAACCTGCTCGTCTACGGCCTCGGCGGCCTGATCGCCCCCTTCGTGGGCATCAAGGTCATCGACATCATCGTCTCGGCCCTGGGGGTTTCGTGATGCGTTCCTCATTTGTGGCACAGCTCGTCGCCAGTCTCCGCATCGTCGCGGTCATGACGGTCGTGCTCGGTGTCATCTACCCCCTAGCGGTGACCGTGTTCGCCCAGGTCGCCGTGGGCGGCCGGGCTGACGGGCAGCTCGTGGAGGTCGACGGGACGGTGGTCGGCTCCCGGCTCATCGGCCAGGCGTTCACCGGCGACGAGTACTTCGAGCCCCGGCCCAGCGCCGCCGGGTACGACGCTGCCTCCAGCGCCGGCTCGAATCTCGGCCCCACCAACCCGGACCTGATCGGGGCGGTCACCGACCGCGTTACCGACTACCGGGCCCGTAACGGCCTGGCCGAGGGTGTGCCGGTTCCCGTCGATGCGGTGACGGCCTCCGGATCCGGGCTCGATCCCGACATCTCACCCGCCAACGCCCGGCTCCAGGCGCCCCGGGTGGCCGCCGCCCGCGGTATCGGGGTGATGACCGTGCTAGAGCTCGTCGACGAACATACCGACCACCGACCGCTTGGGGTCCTCGGCGATGACGCCGTCAACGTGCTCGAGCTCAACCTCGCCCTCGACACCGCGGCGGGGAGCCCGTGACCGGCGGCCGGGCCGCTGGGCGCGGGGTGATGCGCGTCTACCTCGGGGCCGCGCCGGGCGTCGGCAAAACGTTCAAGATGCTCGAGGAGGGTCGGCGTCGGCTCGAACGCGGCACCGACGTGGTGGTGGCCGTCGTCGAGACCCACGGCCGGGAACGGACCGCGGCCCTGGTCGAGGGATTCGAGGTCGTCCCGAGGCGGATCGTCGACTACCGGGGGGCCCACCTGGAGGAGATGGACCTCGACGCCGTGCTCGCCCGCCGTCCCAAGGTGGCCCTCGTCGACGAGATGGCCCACACCAATGCCCCCGGATCCCGGCACGACAAGCGGTGGGCCGACGTCGATGAGATGCTCGACGCCGGAATCGACGTGATCACCACGGTCAACATTCAGCACCTCGAATCCCTCAACGACGCCCTGATCGGCATCACCGGTGTCGAACAACGCGAGACCATCCCCGACGACGTCGTCCGCCGGGCCGACCAGATCGAGCTGGTGGACATGGCCCCCGAGGCCCTCCGGCGACGGATCGTGCACGGCAACGTCTACCCACCCGAACGGGTGGACGCCGCCCTCGGCAACTACTTCCGGGTGGGCAACCTCAGGGCCCTGCGCGAGCTCGCCCTGCTGTGGGTGGCGGACCGGGTGGACGACGAACTGCTGGAATACCGGGGCGAGCACGGCATCGGGCGACCCTGGGAGACCCGCGAACGCATCGTGGTGGCCGTCAGCGGGGCTCGGTCCGGCGAACGCCTCATCCGTCGTGCCGCCCGCATGGCCGAACGCTCCCGGGCCGACCTGATCGGCGTCCACGTCCGCCGTAGCGATGGGCTCGGCGCCAATTCGGGCGACGACCGAATCTCCTCGCACCGGCGGCTCCTCAGCAGCATGGGGGGCCGCTACCACGAGGTGGTGGGCGACGATCCGGCCGAGCAGCTCGTGGCCTTCGCCCGCAGTGAGAACGCGACCCAGCTCGTGCTCGGCACCAGCCGGACCACCCGCTACGAGCGGCTGGTCCGGGGCTCGATCATCAACCGGGCCATCCGGGCGTCGCCCGACATCGACGTCCACGTCGTCGCCCTCGGCGACGACGTGGACCCGGTGGCCCGCCCGCCCCGCTCGACCTCCCGGAGTTCGCCCTTGTCGGCCCGGCGCCGGGCCGCGGCCTGGCTGGTCGGCCTCATCGGCCCGGTCCTGCTCACCGCGGCCTTCATGCCGTTCCGGGACGACAACGGGCTTCCCGGCGTCCTGCCCGCCTACGTACTGGTCGTGGTGGTCACCGCCCTCATCGGCGGTGCCGTGCCCGCCGTGGTGGCCGCCGTCCTCGGGTTCGCCATCGGCAACCTGGTCCTCACTCAGCCCTACGGGACCCTGCGGATCACCGAGCTGTCGAGCGTCGTCGCCCTTCTGGCCTTCCTCGCCGTCGCCGTGATCGTGGCCGTCCTGGTCGGTCGGCTCGCCCTCCGCAAATCGGAGGTCCGCCGGACGCGGGCGTTGGCCCACGCCCTGGCGTCGTCCGCGGCCTCGCTCGCCGCGTCCGACGACGCCGTCACCATGCTGCTCGACAAGCTGCGGAGCACCCTTCAACTCGACGCCGTCGCCATCACCGACGGAGCCTCCCGGGCCGCCTCGGCCGGGGACACCGACCGGCTCGACGGCGAGGACGCCGCCCGCATCGAGTTGCCCAACCACCGGTTGCTCGTCTACACCCCGGAGGTCACCGACCCCGACGACCAGCTCGTCATCCGCGCCTTCGCCGACCAGCTCGCCACCGCCGCCCGACGCAGCGAGCTTGTCGACACCGAGACCCAGGCCCGGACGCTGGCCGAGATCGACCAGTTCCGCACGGCCCTGTTGCGTTCGGTGTCCCACGACCTTCGCACACCCCTAGCCGCGATCAAGGCCGCCGCCTCCTCACTGGCCCAGGACGACATCGACTGGCCAACCGAGGCCCGCACCGAGTTCGTGGCCACCCTCGTCGAGGAAGGTGACCGGCTCGACCGGATCATCACCAACCTGCTCGACGCCAGCCGGCTCGAAGCGGGCGCCCTTGCCGTCAACGCCACCGGGATCGACCCGGCCGAGCTACTCGAACAGGTCGTCCGATCGGTACCGGCCAACCTCGACGTCACCGTCGCCACCGGCCCCGGCGATACCCGGATCCTGGGCGACCGGGTCCTGCTCGAACGGGTACTGGAGAACCTCCTCCTCAACGCCTCGCGCTACGCACCGGGACCCGTCGAGCTCGCCGTCGACCACGACGCCGAGGCGGGCACGAGCCGGATCCGGGTCATCGACCACGGGCCCGGCGTGCCGAAGTCAATGTACGAGGCCATCTTCCAGGGCTTCAACCGGCTCGACGACCGAGGCCCCGGCGTGGGCCTCGGCCTGGCGGTCTCGGAGGGTTTCGTGGAAGCGATGGGTGGCCTCCTCGTCCCCAGCGAGACCCCGGCCGGCGGGCTCACCCTCGACATCATCCTTCCCGCGGCCGAGCCCGATCATGGCTGACACCGAACCCGCCGAACCGACCGTGCTTATCGTCGACGACGAACCCCAGATCCGCCGTGCCCTGCGAACCAATCTGACCGTCCGCGGCTACCACGTCGTCGAGGCGGGCGACGGCCCGGCCGCCCTCACCGCGGTGGCCGACCACCACCCCGACCTCATCCTCCTCGACCTCGGGCTTCCGGGGCTCGACGGCATCGAGGTCCTGCACGGCCTGCGGGGCTGGAGCACGGTTCCCGTCATCGTGCTCACGGTGCGCGACCGCGAGATCGACAAGGTTGAAGCCCTCGATGCGGGCGCCGACGACTATGTGACCAAACCGTTCGGGATGAACGAGCTGCTTGCTCGGCTCCGGGCCCAGCTCCGCCGGGCCACGGCCGGCCACGACGATCCGGCCCCGGTAGTACGAACCGACCACTTCGCCATCGACCTGGCCCGGGGCCGGGTCCTCGGACCGGACGGCCGGCCCGTCCACCTCACCCCGAAGGAATGGGGGGTGGTGGCCTGCCTCGCCCGCCAGCGGGATCAGCTCGTCCTCCAACGCGACCTGCTGCGCGAGGTGTGGGGTCCCCAGTACCACGACGAAGCCAACTACCTGCGCGTCTACCTGGCCCAGATCCGCAAGAAGCTCGAGCCCACCCCGAACCGGCCCCGCTACTTCGTCACCGAACCTGGCATCGGCTACCGCCTCGAGCACACCACCACCGAGGACACCCGGAACCGGGGTCCGGAAGGGGCACGGTCATGAGACTCGAAGCCTCCCTCAACCGCAGTCTCCGGTTGTTGGCGCAGGGTCCGCCCCAGCGCCGACCGCGGCGTCGCCCCGAGATCTCCCACCCCGGTGACCGGGCCGTTCACGACCCCGGCCGTACCCTCGTCGCCTACATGGCCGCCCTGGTGCTGCCGGTGGTCGCCGCGGCCGCGCTGATCCCGCTCAGGGAAGGCCACCCCCGGGTCACCGGTCTGCTCCTGGTGCTTCCCGTGCTCGTCGTGGCCGCTATCGGATCCCCCGGCTCGGCCGTCCTGGCCGCGGTGACGGCCGGCGTCAGCTACGACTTCCTCCTGACCCAGCCTCACTATCGCCTCGCGATCGAGGATCCCGACGAGGTCGTTGCCATGATCGTGATCGTGGCCGTCGGGGCCGTGGTCGGCATCCTCAGCAGTCGGCTGGCCCGGGCGGCGTCGCGCAGTCGCATCCGGCAGGACGAGCTGCACCACCTGGTCGCCTTCGTGCGGACCACCGCCCAGGCCACCTCGGCGGCCCAGCTGACCGAGGCGGCCGCTGCCCACATCGGCGACGTCCTCGGGGCGAGGAGCTGCCGCTGGCGTGCCGGCTACCACGGCGGGGGCTCCGCCGTACTGCTCGACACCGGCGCGGTTATGTACCGCCTCACCGACCTCCCCCCCGACCGCGGCCAGCTTCCCGCCCAGCTCGAGGTGCCCATCGGGGTCGGTGACCGCGCCGTCGGACGCTTCATCGTCACCACCACCCCCGGACACCTCGTCTCCGACGAGGAACGCGCCACCGCCGCCGCCATCGCGATGCTCCTGACCGCCCTGGTGACCAGGCGACCACAGGACCCGCCCCCGGACCCCGACCCGGACGCCGACACGGAGTGACGTCCGGGCCGCTGGCCCAGGTGAAGCCGTCGGCCGGAGGCGGTGCGGTACGGTGGCCCACCGGCCGGTGAGATCACCCGCCGGAACCTGGCGGCGAATCACGATGTACGAACCACCGAACGGACCCCTCAACCCGGCCAACGACTGGGCGCCCGCCCCGGCTGCCGACTGGGCGCCCGCCCCAGCCGCCGGCTCGTGGGGTGGTCAGCCGGTGTCAGGGGCCGCAACCGTGGCCCTGACCACCCGGTACCACCCCCTCGCATTTGTCTACGGCCTGTTAAAACCGAAGGTCCGGATCGACGGGGGGCCGGAGATCACGGTGCCGTGGGGGCGGGCTACGTTCCCCGTCCCGCCTGGCGTCCACCAGATCGACGTCCACGTGCCGTACCTGGTGCCCCCGAAGATCGGCCGGGCGTCGGCCTCCGTGTCGGTGGGTCCGAACCAGATCGCCGAGGCCGAGTACCTGGCACCGCTGGTCGTCTTCGTCGGCGGGGCGCTCGGGCCCCCACCCCAGCGGTTTCCGGGGCGGACCTTCCAGCTCATCGTGACCGGTGTGGGGGCTGCCGCCGTGGTGGTGGCGTTCCTGGCCGCCATGGTCACGATCATCGGCGCCGGGTCGGGCGACGAGACTGCAGCCACCGACACCTCGGCCACCACGGTGCCGGTCACGCCCACGTCGACACCGGAGCTGTCCACCACCATCCCACCATCCACCGCCCCCCCGATCACCGATTCGCCGGTCACCAGTTCGGCCGGGTCCACGGCGTCCGACCTGCTCGGCGACGCCGAGCCCACCCTCGACGAGACCGCCACGCCAGTGAGCCTCCTCGGGCCCACCTACGGTCCCAACGACGCCACCTTCACCATGGCGTTCGACGGTTGGCCGTTCGCCTTCCGTGCCCCGGACAACTGGGACTGCATCGGCGGTGACACGGGGATCCCCGAGGCCGTCGCATGGGTGTGTGTCGGTGACCTGCTCAGCGGCAATGTCACCCAGAGAGCCACTGTGTTCCTGCGGCCGTGCCCGAACGGGTGCGGGGAGGCCGAGCAGGCCACCCTGTCGCAGCAGTGGTTCGCCAGTGAGGCCACCCCCAGCCGCGGCGAAGGGGCCACCTCGTACCTCGAGTACGATCCGGACGCCGAGGGCCTCTACGCCCTCGACGTCAGTCACTTCTACCCCGACCCGACCCGATCCGACGTCATCTGGCAGGTCGGCGTCTACGTCCAATCGCCGTCGGAGACCAAGGACGACGTCCTCAAGATCGTCAACGACGTGCTCTCGCAGACCTCGGCCCCGCTGCCATGAGGCCGACCGGCCTCAGCCGGACACCGGCGGGTTCGACTCGGCCAGCTGTTTGATGCCCTCTACGGTCCGCTGCATGTTGGCGTTGACCTCGTTGATGCGGCGCCGCAGGACGCGGGACTCCTTGTCGGGGTGACGTTCGATGGCCATCGTGGTTCCGCTCGGGCCCGGACCGATGTGGTAGCTGAACTTCAGGCGGGTGCCGCCGGGGCGGTTCTGCAGGTCGAACCGCCAGGTGGCGCCGGGAGCGTCGGGGTTCGAGGTCGACCATCCGAACGCCTCTGGTTCGTTCCAGGTGTCGACATGGCACGGGACGGTCCATTCGCCGAGTGCGTCGTGGCGGTTGCGGCCGACGAAGACGGCCCCGACGCCGCCCTCACCGGTGGTCCAGTCGGCGCCGGCGAACTCGTCGGAGAACGAGGCTGGGAGGTTGATGTCGGTGACAAGCGGCCAGATCGCTGCCGGTGGGGCGTCGATGTCGACCTCGGCCACAGCGCCGACACCGTCGGCGAAGCGCAGCCCGTCGCCGGGGCCCCGCTCGGTGGTGGTGCCGTAGCGGTCGAAGAAGGTGACGTCACGGGCAGGAGGGCGGGGGGCGCGGCTGAAGTCGGTGCCGATCGTGTAGGCGACCGGTAGCAGCACGATCTCAGTTACCTCGTCGGGGATCCCGAGGATGGTCTTGACCCGTTCGGTGTCCTGGAGGGCAGCGGTGACCCAGGTGGTGCCCAGACCGCGGGCCCTGAGGGCGAGACAGAAGCTCCATGCCGCCTGGATGACCGAGTCGAACAGGCCCGGCCGGCCGCGGCCGTCGTGGCGGCCCATGATGGTGGGGATCACGATGGCGGGAACCTCGGCGAGATGCTCGACCAGGAACGCCGAGGAGGCCATCACCTTCTCGGCCGGATCACCGCTCCCACGCAGCCGCTCGGCGGCGGAGGTCATGAACTCGCCCGCGGTCTCCCGGTAGAGTTCGCCGAGCTGGTTCTTGTAGTACGGGTCGCGCACCACGATCCAGCGCCGACTACTCAGATTCCCGCCGGTCGGTGCCTGTTCGGCCAGGTCGATGCAGTCGAGCAGTACCTGGTCGTCGACCGGACGGGTGAGGTCGAGCCGTCGTCTCACGGCCCGAGTAGTGGCGAGAACCTCGTCCACCTGGGTGAGATCGAAGGGCGTGTCGTTGCTCGTGGTCATCGTAGTTCCCCCCGTTGGACGGCGTCCCTGAGTTCGATAATGCAATGCACGCTAGGGGGCTGAAGTTGTGTCACGCAACCCCGGTGTGGGGCGGCCGCCGACCCGGCGTGCACAATGGCCCGATGGTCATCGACGCCGACACCGTCCGTTCGCTCGCCACCGGAATCGATCCCGAGCTTGGTCGCGAGGTCAGCTTCGTGCTCGAGCTCGACCGGCTCAAGTCGGTGGTCCGTCGCAGCCTGCTGATCGACACCAGCCGGGCCGAGAACACCGCCGAACACTCCTGGCACCTGGCCATGATGGCCCTGGTCATGGCGCGCTGGGCCGAACCCGGCACCGATCCGGCCCGGGCCCTGGAGCTACTGCTGGTGCACGACATCGTGGAGATCGACGCCGGTGACACCTACGTCTACGCCCACGACCGCGATGCCGCGGCCAAGGCCGACGCCGAGCGGAAGGCGGCCGACCGGATCTTTGGCCTGCTCGGCCCGGCCGGGGACGGGCTCATGGCGCGGTGGGAGGAGTACGAGGACCGGGCCACCCCCACCGGGCGGTTCGCCTACGCCATGGACCGGCTCCAGCCCATGCTGCTCAACGCCGCCGCCGGTGGCCTGAGCTGGCGGCACCACCGGATCACCGAGGACCAGGTCCGCCGGGTCAACGATCCCATCGGGCAGCTGGCCGAGCCGCTCGGACGGCTCGTCGACGGGATTATCTCGGCCGCCGTCGACGCCGGTGCCCTCCGGCCCGCCGGAGCGACGGAACCCACCGGTCACCTCGACGTGGGCCAGGCGGCCGGCCCCTCGCTCGACGCCGTCCGGCTCCAGGCGATCCTGGCCCTGCGGGCCCGGGTGTTCGTGGTCGAGCAGGACTGTCCGTACCTCGACGTCGACGGCCGGGACCTGGAGCCGGGGACCGTCCATCTGTGGGTGGACGACGAGGGGGGGTTGGCCGCCTACTGCCGGATCCTGGCCGAGCCCGATGGCGGCTCGCGGATCGGTCGGGTGGTGACCCGGCCCGACCGTCGCGGCGAGGGGCTGTCCGGTCGGCTCGTCCAGGCCGCCATCGATCGGATCGGCCACAGCACCGCCATCGTGCTCGGCGCCCAGGCCCACCTGGCCGACTTCTACAGCCGGTACGGGTTCGTCGTCGATGGCCCGGTCTACGAGGAGGACGGCATACCCCACGTCCCGATGGTCCGGGCCTGAGCCGGCCCGCCGGTCCGGCGCCGAGCCCCTAGGATCGCCCCTACGCTCCAACCATCCACCCTCCGGAGAAGCCGATGATCCCAAACGAACTCGTAGACATCCTCGACAAGAACGGCTTCGCCAACGTCGCCACCATTGGACCCGACGGCGAACCCCAGAACAACCCGGTCTGGTTCGCGTGGGACGGGGAGACCATCGCCATCAGCCAGACGCCGGACAAGCAGAAGTTCCGCAACCTGGAGCGGGATCCGCGGGCGGCCCTCTCGATCCTCGATCCGGACGACCCCTACCGCTACCTCGAGGTGCGCGGTGAGGTGGCCTCGGTCGAGCCCGACCCGGACTACGCGTTCATCCACGCCCTGTCCAACCGCTACATGGGCCAGGACTACCCCTACCTCCAGCCTGGGGAGGAGCGCACCATCGTCAGGATCCGCCCCCTGCGAACCACCTCGATGTAGTTCCGGGTCCCCGTTCTAGTCGAGGGCGCCGACGATCGAGGCGCGCTGGGAGAGTTCGATCCAGTTGCCATCCGGGTCGCGCACCATGGAGATTCTGGCGGTGGTGCCGAGGGTAACGGGGGCGAGGGCCTCGCGTCCCCCTGCGGCGAGGACGTCGGCGTGCTCGCCGTCCACCCTGAACACCTGGAAGGTGATGTAGCGCCAGCCCGGGCCCCGCATCTGGGCGTCGTCGGGAGCGTCCGGGTCGGCCTCGAGCAGGATGACGCTGTCGCCGACCCGGAAACGGCCCGGAGCCGGCTCGGGCAGGCCGAGGGCGTCACGGTAGAAGCGACGGTGCGCCTCGAGGTCCCGTACCCCGATCCGAACCCCGACCTGGTCGACCCCGTCGGTGCCGGGTGGCACCAGGGTCACCCGGTTGCCGTCGGGGTCGCTCAACGGTCGGGGCCCGCCGATACCGGGCCGGGCGATCAGGAGCTCCCGATACCCACTCGGCGCCTCGGCCGGCAACGGCTCACGGTGGTGGTTGATCTTGAGGACGGTGCCGGCGATGTCGTGCCGGTGCTGGTCCTGGCCCCGCCGGATCGGGAGGACATGATCGAAGCGGACCCCGTCGACCTGCCACCAGAACTCGAGCAGCGGCTCCAACCGGTTCGTGGCGAGGCCGATATCGACCTGCGGTTTGGCCAGGTGCACGGGGCCCTCCTCAGGGTGGTCGTGGGCTTATGCGGCCGGTCCGGACCGTTCTAGTCCAGATCTCTAGTCCGGACCGCCCCGTCCCGGGTGGGACCGAGCTGGTTCGCGGCGGTGACCCCGGCGGCCGGGGGAGCTTGCCGCACCGCTGGGATCCTGGTGATCCTGATCCCGTGGTGAGGCCGGTCCGCGGCCGGGGCCACCGCGTTCCGGCGGCCCAACCCCACCACATCCGCCGGTAACCCGGCACCGAAGAGCCACCCGTGCCGGTCGTCGAGGGCCCGGATCACCGACTCGCGGCCCAGGATGGCCAGGTTGCGGAACTCGGCCTCACCCAGGAACTGGTTGGCCGTCGAGTAGTTGGGGAAGGTCGGGTCTTCCTTAGCGTACCGCAGCACGTCGAGGGGCATGGCCGCCGAGGCCTGGGCCTTGATGAACAGCAGCCGCCCGGTGGACCCATCGGCGAAGGCGACGGTGGCGACAGCCCAGTTCTTGGCCGGCCGGGCGGGGCCGTCGGGCCGCATGGCCACCAGCTCGCCGTCCAGGAAGGTGATGGTGGCCCCGCACTCCAGCAGGGCGAGCTCCGTCGCCTCAAGCATGCTGGAGAACTCGTGGGGCGGGTCGGCCGACGCGTCGACGGCGATAATGACCCGGGTCCGGCGCCGGACCAGTTCGACCAAGCCCAGATTTTCCCAGTGGCCGCCGTCGGTGACGTACAGGTTGGGATCGGTCAGGTCGAACAGGCCCAGGATCTCCTTGAACATGGCGAACATGCGGGTCCCGGCCCGGCGGCCCGTCCGGTACATGGGGTTGGGCATCCACACCCCGAGCCGCAGGTTCAACGCGGCGATGAGGGCGTTGGTCGACCCCAGGTTCATCCGACCCAGCGACGGGGCCACCGCCGCGGCCGAGATCGAGGTCAGGCCGATCACGCTGTGGAGCCAGTGGGCCCGGACCCGGCCGGCAGTGAGCTTCTCGTAGGCCTCGGTGGGTATGGCCACCGACGGCTGCCCCGGACCGGGATGGACCGTCACGTGGTCGGGCTCGAAGGTCATCGACACCACCGGCACCTCGGTGTTGGACCGGTCATTGCGGGCGGCGACGGCACAGATCACCTGCCGCGGCCCCGGCGCCGCCGCGTACTCCGACAGCGTTCGGTGCTCGTGACGCGACGTCAACCCGGTCCAGCCGTCAGGCCCCCGACGGTTGGCGAACGTGGCGGCCAGCTTGCGGCGGTAGATGGGGTGGAGCGACCACAGATCGGGGTTGACCACGCTCATCACCGCGGCGTACCCGGCGGTCACCACCGCCCAGCCGCGCCAGGTCCCGGCGAGCGGACCCCGGCCCTCAGCGGCCTGGGTGGCCACCAACCCACCGAACAGGAGCAATCCCGCCAGAAGCAGGACGCCGCCCAGATATGCGGCGTGGGTCCTGATCGGGGCCTGGATGACCCGCCACACGGTGGCCACCACGCCTCCGGTGAGGAAGGTGGCCACGGCCGAGGTGCCTCCGGCGCCGCCGGGGAACACGTCGATCAGGCCGGGCATCAGCACGGTCACCAGCCACGGCAGGGCCACCAGCAGGACAAACAGGCCGGCGGCCAGGGCCGAGAGGGACACGATCGTGGCGTTGGTGGCGGTGCGGACCCGGCCCGGGAGGGTCAGCGCCCGGACGGCGACCGCCGCCAAGGCCAGGGTGGCCAGGACCAGGGTGGGGGTGGCCAGCCGGCCGTAGCGCACCGATCCATCGGCGGCGGTGATGATGGGCGATGCCACCATCCGCCCCACCGGCCACATCACCAGCCCGACGAGCACCAGGAGCAGCCCGAAGTGCCACACCAGCTGGACGGCCACCTGAAACGCGGTGGCCGTCAGGGCGCCCCGCCCATTGCTCAGATAGCGGCGACGGTCGAGCAGGCGGGGGAAGAGCCCACCGGCCGGCGTGCCGGGCCCACCTGGTTCGTGACGGTTCGGGTCGCCGATCAGGGGCTCCGGTTCCGGCCCGTCGGCCTCGTGCCCGGCAGCGATTCGCCACGCCGACGCGGCGTCTCCCCCGCCCGAGACGCTCGACAACAGGTCGGCCTGGCCGAGCAGGCCGGCGGTTGCCGCCGGCCTGGGCGTCTCCACTCTGGTCTCCTCCAGGGCGGAGAGGGCACCCAGGCCGAACGCGGCGGACCGGATCCCTCCGCCGGACAGGCAGATCCCCAACGCCGGGGGCTGGTGGTGGGCGGGGGGCCATTCGACCGGGGTGGGCTGGTACGCGGCGGGATCGTTCCGGTCGAACACCTGCCGGAACCCCTCGGTGACCGCCCGGACCATCCAGGACACCACCGTGGACAGGAACACGAACACCAAGGCCCCGGTCAGGAACCACCGGACCCAGGCCAGGGTGGCCACCATCGTGGCTTGTCCCAGCCGGTAACGGCCCCCGAGCACGTCAAGGTCGAGGCCGGTCAGAAGATCGGTGGCCACCGTCGCCCCGGCCGCGGCCAGGGGCACCGCCACGAGCAGGGGCCCGACGTTCCGGTGCCGTTCGGTCTCGACATCCCACGACTGGTGGTACCAGACGGCCACGAACAGCCCGAGGGCGAGCATCACCACCGTGGTCGACACCGCGTCGCTCCACAGGGTCGACCGCAGCGCCTCGAGGGTGCAGGCGCCGGAGAACCGGTTGGTCGGGGCTTCGCCCAGCACCGACAACTGGAGCTGGAGCACCTCGGTGAGGCAGGGGCCCCGGTCGGAGTGGGCCACCCGGAGGACCACGACGATCGCGGCCACGGTGACGGCCAGCGACCCGAAGTAGGCCGCGGTAGCCTGCCGGTTCTGCCGGTTGTAATCGATCGCCCAACGGGAGATCGACGTGAACACGCTCATCCGGGGCGACCCCTCCCGTCGACGCCAGGACCCCGCCGACCCTACCCGAGGACGGTGGGCGGGGGAGGGAACGGGAGGGACGGTGGAGTCAGGAGGGAGGGGCGGAGGCCACGGCACCGTCGGCGGCCAGGCGGGCCCGTTCGGTGAAGCCGTAGCCCAGTTCGGCCAGCACGGCGTCGTTGTCGGCCCCGAGCGACGAGACGGCGCGGATGGGCAGGGGTGCCCCGTCGACCAGGAAGGGCGAGCCGGGAAATCGACCCGGACCGGCGGCCGGGTGGTCCACGGTGACGACGAAGCCCCGCTCGGACAGGTGGGGGTCGCAGACCAGGTCCTGGTTGGTGGCCACGATGACGGCGGCCACCCCGGCGGCCTGGAGCTCGACCATGGCGTCGTGGTGGCCCCGGGCGGTGGTCCAGGCCCCGACGACGGCGTCGATCCGGTCGTGGTCGTGGTGCCGGGCCGCCACGTCGGCCCATTCGGGCCGGTCCAGGCCGGGTACGACGCGGCCCAGCCGCGCCCAGTCAGTGTCGTCGTACACGCTGAGGGCCACCCACCGGTCCGGCGCCGCGCTCCGGTACACCCCGGCCGGGGCGTGACGCGCCGAGCGGGCCCCGCGCCGGGCCGGGGCCACCCCGGTGAGCGACACCTCGAGGGCCTGGTCGCCGGCCACCGACAGCAGGGTCTCGAGCTGGGACAGGTCGACGTGCACCGCCTCGCCCGTCCGGCGGTGCTCCCACCAGGCGGCCAGCATGGCCGCCGCGCCGTGCACCCCGCCGACGGGATCGGGATAGGCAACCCCCTGCTTGTAGGGGCCCGAGTCGGGGTAGCCGGTGGTGGCGGCCAGGCCTGAGGCGGCGTCGAGAATCGGGCCCCAGGAGACGGCCTCGGCGCCCGGACCGGTCGCCCCGAACCCGCTCATGGCCACGGTCACGATGCCCGGGTTGACGGCCCGCAAGGCATCGTGGTCGATGCCGAGCGAGCGCACCCCCCGGGGGCTGTAGTTGTTGATGACCATGTCGGCCGTGGTCACCAGACGCTCGAACGCCTCCCGACCGCCCGGGGCCTTGAGGTCGAGGCAGAGGCTCCGCTTCGACCGGTTCATCTTGTTCCACAGCGACATCCGGTTCCACCAGCCCCGGCCCGGGTCGGCGTCGGGGAAGATCCCGTTCCGCACCTCGGTCGGGGGCAACTCGCCCCACGACCACGGCTCCCGTTCGGCGTCGGGGTCGGGTTCGACCATGGCCACCCCCCGCGAGGTCGGATGCTCCACCTTGACCACCTCGGCCCCCAGGTCGGCCAGGAGCCGCCCGGCGAGGGGACCCGCCCACGAGATGGTCAGTTCCAGCACCCGCACCCCGGCCAGGGGTCGGAACCCGTCGGGCCCGGGCCCGACCGGGCGGCGGTGGGGGAGCCGTCCGTCGCTCACCGGGCTAACGGTGGCGGGGTCGGGCTCGGCCGGGAACGGACCCCGGCCCGGGGTCGGGGCCGGACC
This sequence comes from Acidimicrobiales bacterium, assembly GCA_047974625.1. GTDB lineage: Bacteria > Actinomycetota > Acidimicrobiia > Acidimicrobiales > SZUA-35 > CADEDH01. The sequence continues at coordinate 230,690 of JBKECK010000054.1, read as the reverse complement.
GGGGACGGAGGGGGCGGGCTGGAACGGGCGCCGGGGGCCGACGGTGAACGGGGCGTCTGGCATCACCGCGGTGCGACCCAGGTGGGGGGCGTCGGTCCAGAATCCTCGGTGGACCAACTGGGGGTGGGTGAACAGCTCGGGAAGGTCCGACACCGGGCCGGCCGGGCAGAAGTTGGCCTGGCAGGCCTCGACGACCGCGGCCACGCTCCGGACGGAGGTCCAGGCCGTGATCAGCTCGTCGACCTCGTCGGCCCGCTCGAAGCGGACGGCGGCATTGGCCAGGTCGTCGTCGGCCAGGAGCTCGACCTGCTCCATGGCGATGCACAGCCCCTCCCATTGGTGGAGCGACGCCGCGGCGATGCACACCCAGCCGTCGGCGCACGGGTAGAGGCAGATGGGGTGGTGCATCTCCCCCAGGCGGTTCCCGGCCCGTCGCTTCACCACGCCCTCGTGGGTGTACAGGCAGATCGACCATTGGTGGGACGACGCCAGGGCCTCCATGGCGCCGACGTCCACCAGGGCGCCCCGGCCCTGGTCGACGGCGCGCAGGGCGGCGGCCTGGGCAGCCACCGCGGCGTAGGTCCCGACCAGGTGGGACTGCCAAGGCCCGCCGCCAGGGATCGGGTGCCGCTGGGGGTCACCGGTCAGGGCCAGGTGACCCCCGATGGCCCACAGCTCGAGCGGCCCCGCCCGCCACGAGCGGTAGGGGCCGGTCAGGCCGAACGGGGACACGGCCACCACCACCAGCTCGGCCCGGGCCCGGGTGAGCCGCCGGGCCAGGTCGGCCAGGTCGGGGGTGGGGCCGTCGGTGGCCAGGACGACCACGTCGGCGTGGTCAGCGGCGTCGATCTCGGACCCCGGTTCGACCAGCCGGCTGGTCTTCCGGGCGGCCAAGTACTCCCAGGCCGCCGGTTCGGCCCGCAGGGGTGACCCTCCTGGCGGTTCCCCCACGGTGACCGACGCCCCGAGCGAGGCCAGCAGCCGGGCGGCGTAGGCCCCGGTGCGGCTGGTGCTGAGGTCGAGTACCCGGAGTCCGTCCATCCGGGGAGCTTCGCACACCGCCGCCGCCGTCCCGAACTTGCCTCACCGGCCCCGGGGGATCTGGCCGACCCGACACCTGCCCCGGATGGGTCTGGTGTTCGATAACCCGGGGTTCGACAGTACGAGCGTGACTTTTCCCCCTCACCACCAGGCAACCAACCGAGGCCACGGCCGGATCGAAACCCGCTCGATCACCGTCGCTGACACCCCCGACGGGCTGTTCCCCCACGCCACCCAGATCTTCGAGATCGTCCGAGACATCCACAACCTCGACCACACCCGCCGCTCGGGCGAAGTCGTCTACGGCATCACCAGCCTCACCCCCGACCAAGCAACACCGGGACGGAGGGCGGCGGCTCAGCAGCCCCCGCCCGGGGGCCGGGGCACCGACGGGTCGACCACCTCCAGGTGCACGTGGGGCCACGACGGTTCGGCGGTGAGGTCGTCGACCTGGGAGCGGAACGGGAAGGCGGTGGCGTGGGCGGCCACCGGCTGCCCTACCGTGACCCGCTGGCCGGCCCGGACGGAGACGCCCTGGATGTGGAGCAGTTTGACCTCGAGGTGGGGGGCGGCGTCGGGGTTGATGACCACGTACCCGTCCCGATACCGGCAGTAGAGGGTGTAGCCACCCGCCCGGGCCACCGTCCCGGCGACCGGGGCGGTGATGGTGGTGGCCGGCTCGGCCACGATGTCGATGGCGCTGCGCAGATCGGTGCCGCGGCCCCGGGACGCCATCGTGGTCAGCCGGATCGGGGGGTCGGCCACCGGCGTGATCGGTAGGGCGCCCGGATGGGTCGACTGGTGGAAGCCGGCCCGTTCGATCACGGCGACCGGGGTGGCGATGGTGAACCCGGCCACGGTGGCGAGCGGGGCCCGCTCCACCACGTCGACGGAGCGCCCTGTGGCTCGCCCGTCCGGGGTGAAGCAGCTCCGGGGCGGGACGCCGTCGGACGGGTACGGGTGGCGGGCGGTGAACTCGCCGGACAGGGAGACGTAGAGGACTACCTCACCCCGGGTCAGCACCCCTTGGCGGAGGAGGCCGGTCCAGTAGTCGAGGCCCTCGGGGTCGGCGGCCCGGCCCAGGATGTTGCCGTACAACAGGTCCACGAAGGCGGTGCGGTCGGAGACCGGCCCGTAACGGGCCCGGAACTCCTCGCTGGCCGCGAACAGGTCGGCGATCCGGTCGAGCCCGAGGCAGGCGTCGCGCTGACCGATCCAATATACGGCACCGCTCGGGTCGGGTTGGCGACGGAAGAAGGCCCAGTAGAGGCGGAACAGGGTGGCGTGGTCGCTGGTCAGCTCGTCCTGACCGGCGATGGTGTCGAAGTCGGCCCCACCGTCGCCGGCATTCGAGGACAGCACGGTGGAGGACAGCACGGTGGAGGACCGGGTGCTCGACGACAGGGCGGCGGCGGGCCGCGGGCCGGAGGCGGTCAGGATCACGAGGACGAGTGCCGCTACGACGGCGACGATCCCCATGGGTACACGGCGACGGAACATCCGCTCCCATCGGTCGAGCGGTGGTGGAGTGAAGGTCGGGTGGGGCACCCCTTGCCCCCGGGCTCAGCGGTCGGGGGTGAAGTCCCGGGACAGGAGCTCGATGGGCTGGCCATGCGGGGTGCGGGCGGCCGCCCGGGCCCACGCGTCGCGGGCGCGGCGCTGCTCGTCGAGCGAGGCGGCGCCGGTGTCGGCGACGATCCGTTCGAGCGCGGTCAGCCAGTGGTGGTAGAAGGTGGCGCCGGTGTCGGGGTGGCCGGCGTCCCGGGCGTTCGAGATCTCCCCGGCCAGGGCGGTCGCCCACTCCGACCAGGTGAACAGGCCCTGTTCGTGCAGCCGGACGGCCATGGCGAACGCCTGGGCCTCCCACGGGGCGGCAAACACCGGTTCCCCGTCGAGTTCGGGTTGACCGGGGAGCAGGGAACTCATGCCGGGGAGAGGTACGGCTCCCAGGCGTCGATGGACACCCGGTGGCCGGGTCGCTCCGCCGAAGGCGGGAGGTCAGGCCAGAGGTCGTTGGCGTCGAAGGCGACGGTGTACAGCCATTGGGGCTGTTCGCCCCCGTCATGGGCGTTGGTGTCGGGGAAGACGTGGACACCGTGTACAGCCTCGACCGTGCCCGTGCGGCCGGCGGCGTAGTGGGGCAGGCGGGTGTGGTGGTCGACCCGGCCCGGACGGGTCGACACCCGGTCGCCGACGGCGAAGCGGGCCGGTCCCGTAACCGGGCGGGCCGTCGGGCTGCCGCGGGCCATGGCGGCCTCGACCCGATCGGCGGTCAGGGCCCAGGCGCCCGGCACCGGCCCGTCCGCCGCGCACCCCGCAGCCAGCTCCGACGCCACGGCCACTCCCCGTTCGACCACCATGCGCTCCAGGGCCGATACCCAGATCTGGTAGTAGGACAGGTCGGCGTAGTCGGGCAGGGTCTCCCGGAACCGGCGGCTCATGTCCAGGTTCCACCGCCGGGTCGTCCCCGAGGCCACGGCCAGGGCCATGGCCGTCGCCTCCCACCCGGCGTGGAAGACGGGCTCGTCCGCTTCGGTCACCACCGGCCCATGACCCGGTGCACCCCCGAGGTCGGCCTGTGACCGGTATCCGCCGGTCACAGTGACGGCTCCCTGGCCCGAGTCACCCCGATCATCGAATCCCGGGTGACGAGGCCGGCCAGGTCGTCCTCGGTCCAGCCGTCGGTCCCGGCCGGGCGCTGGGGCACGACCAGGTAGCGGACCTCGGCGGTGGAGTCCCACACCCGGACCTCGACCCCGGGGGGCAGGGTGGTGCCGAACTCGGCCAGCACCGCCCGTGGTTCACGGACCACCCGGGACCGGTACGGGGCCGACTTGTACCAGGTGGGCGGAAGGCCGAGCACCGGCCACGGGTAGCAGCTGCACAGGGTGCACACCACGACATGGTGGGTGGTGTCGGACTGGGCCAGGGCGACCAGGTGCTCCCCCTGGCTGCCCGTGTAGCCGAGCGAGGCCACCGCCGCGGTGGCGTCCTCCAGGAGCCACGCCCGGTACTCCGGGTCGACCCAGGAGCGGGCCACCACCCGGGCCCCGTTCCGGGGGCCGATCCGCATCTGGTAAAGGTCGATCAGCTCGTCGAGGGCGGCCTGATCGACATGGCCCTTCTCGGTGAGCACGGTAGCCAGCGCCCGCACCCGCAGGTCCATCTCGTCCGGCTCCCCGGGCCGATCGTCGTGATCGTGGTGATCGCCCACGGTTCGATGGTAGACCGCTGGTGGGCCCGCCACGGACACGGCGGACCCGGGAAAGGGGGACCGGATGGGCATCGACACGTTCTTTCAGGACCACTGGGTGGAGGTGAGCCCGGAACGGCACGAGGTCTACGAACGGATCCTGGGCTGGAACCGGCTCACCGAGGAGCTCTACCAACGGGCCGAGATCGATGAGGGGCAGGTCGTGCTCGACCTGGGGGCCGGTCCGGGCCATGTGGCAATGGAGATGGCCCGGAGGGTGGGACCGGCCGGGCGGGTGCACGCCGTGGACGTCAACGCCGAGTTCCTGGCCCGCACCCGGGCTAAGGCCGAGGCCGAAGGAATGGGGGACCGGGTGGAGACCCACCTGGTCGACCACCACGTCCTACCGCAGCCCGACGGTTCGGTCGACCGGGTTATCGCCAAGAACACCCTGGAGTACGTGCCGGGCCTGGCCCGGACCCTGGCCGAGTGCTTCCGGGTGATCCGCCCCGGCGGCCGGATGACGGCCACGGGGCCCGACTGGGAGTTCACGGTCATCGAACCCTGGAGCTGGGAGGAGCAGCGGCGCTTTTTCGCCGCCGGCGCCCACGCCTTCGCCGAACCCCACGTGGGCCGCAAACTGCTGGGTGCCATGCTCGACGCCGGCTTCGTCGACGTCGAGGTCTCGGTGGTGGCCCGCGCCGACCGGACCGGCGCCTTCCTCGGTGTGCTCCGCAACTTTGTCGGCTACATCGCCGAGTTCGACACCATGCCGGTGGACGAGGCGACGGCCATGGTCGACCGGGTGGAGGCCGCCGTAGAGACCGGTCGCTACCTGATCGTGTTCCCCCAGTTCTCCGTGACCGGTCACCGGTCACCGGTCACCGACCCCCGCCCCGGCAGTCTCGGTAGGGTTGACCCATGACCGAGCTCGCCCAAACGAAGTACGTGGCCTTCACGACGAACCGGAAGGACGGCACCCCCGTCAGCGTGCCCGTCTGGATCGTCGATCTCGGCGACGACACGGTCGGGTTCACGACCGGGTCGGACAGCTACAAGGTGAAGCGGATCCGGCGCGACCAGCGGGTCAGCCTGCAGGCCAGCAACGCCCGGGGAGTCCCGGTGGAGGGCTCCCCGGTCTTCACCGGGACGGCCGAGGTGATCACCGGGGCCCGTTACCAGACCGTCCGGGAGAAGCTGGCCGCCAAGTACGGGATGCAGAGCAGGTTGATCGGTGCCGCCGGCAAGGTGCGGTCCCTGTTCGGCGGCGGACCCGCCGCCGACTGCGCCGTCGAGGTCCGGCTCGACCGCACTGCCTGACCCACACCCCGGCCCACCCGGGCCTCAGCGGCTGGTGGGCGCGCCGTTGGGGCCGAGAGTCTGGTGTCGGGCGACCGGCGGGGCGGCGACCCGGGGACGGCTGGCGAGCACCTCCCGCTGGGCCAGGGGTAGCTGCCGTCGCAGTGAACGCTGGGCGGTCCGCGAGATGGCGAAGTTGCGGCCCAGAGTGCCGACCGTCCGGAGGTGTTGGGCCGCCCGGTTGTAGGCGAAGACGGCGTCGTCGAGGGCGACGTCGGTCGGACGTCGCCGACCGATGCGCAGGGACGCAGCCAGGTCCGCCGCGTGCTCCCTCTTGGCGTGGGACGGGGACGACTGGCCCACCTCCCGGTACTCGGCGAAATCCCCCTGCCCGATGTCGAAGTAGAGGGCGTGGCAGTCGGGCATGACGGCGAACGACCGCAGGCCGAGCCCCAGGAAGTCGTTGCGGCCCCGGGGGCTCCCGCCATCGACGAAGTACCGGGGGGTCACGAAATCGGAGACCCGGACACCGTCGATCTCGTAGCTGAAGGTCTCCACGACGTCGCAGACCTCGTAGGTGTGGAGGACGAGCCGGCCACGGTCGGCGGGCCGGGGACTGGGACCGGGCGCGAACAGATTGAGCATCGGGTCCACGATCATCTCCAGCGCCTCGTGGCTCAGGGTGACCGACCAGTGCTCGATGGTGTCGGTGAACACGAAACCCACCGGCATCTGGATCGTGTTGACGATGTGGTAGCCCAACGCCCCGTTCAGGGAGGCAGCGTCGACCAGGTACAGGACGCCGTCGGCCTGGACGGGCTCCGGGGTCTCGTCGTCGAGCTGTTCGAGGGTGATACCGGTCGGATCGAACGAGGGTTCGTCGAGCCGCAGGTTCCAGCCGCATCCCCAGATCGGGAAAAAGTCCTCCCAGATCTGCCGGTTCACGGCCCGGACGGCGTGGAGGGCGGCCTCGTGGGGCACCTCGGAGAAGTCGAACACCGAGAGCATCGGGGTGCGGACGGTCACGTCTGGGATTCCGCCTACCGGGGTTGGGCGCAGCCGCTCTGGTGCAGGGCACGGGCGAAGGCGATCCGGGCGGCCGGGTCGTCGTGGGGTAGGTCGTGGACGGCCACCTCGCCGTGGACGATCAGATGGTCGGCCATCCGGGCCTCGCCGTCCTCGACGGCGAACTCCAGGCCCTCGACCAGCACCCGGGTGGCACCGCCGGGTCCGGCGTGGGAGGTGTGACTCGGCAGGACGTCCGGCAGGCACAGGACCGTGTCGTCGGTGATCGACGTGCCGCCCCCCACCGCCTGCTGGAAGCGGCCCTCCATCTGGGACGACACCGCCGAGGACGCCACCGCGTCGGCCAGGTGGATGGCGGCATGGTCGGCCCGGCCCCGATCGAAGATCGCCCGGAGGACGGCCTCGAGCTGTTCGTCGAACCCGTCGGCCACCCCGCCGCGCTCACGCCACAGGAAGGGGGGACTCGTCCGGGTCAAGGGTAGGTCGGCCAGGGCGCCCTGGAGCGCGGTGTCGACGATGTCGTACCAGGTGGGGCACTGGACCCCGAGTGCGATGTGCACGCTGTTCTCCAGGGCGAAGGGGTTGTGGGCCAGGCCCCGCGGGACGTAGGCGGTGTCGCCGGGCCGGAGTTCCAGCTCGCCGACTTCGGCCCCGATCGGGTGGAGGTCGGGATTGAACTCGAACGTGGGGTGGGGGGGAGCGTGTTCGTTCTCGTAGAGGGTCCACGTCTTCCGACCGCTCAGCTGGATCACGAAGATGTCGTGGGCGTCCCAGTGCGGGTAGGAGCTGCGCTGGCCCGCCGGGGTGATGTAGACGTTGGCCTGGGTCGGGCACCGGAAGAAGGCCGACGTGGCCAGGCACAGCCGGCGGAGACTTCCGGAGAACAGGTGCATGCCGCGCAGGATGATGGTGTTCCCCGCCTCGAACAGGCGGAGCACCGAGGTCGGATCGGCGTAGGAGCGGGCCTTGTAGTCTCCGGGTGAGACCCCGACGGCGTTGGCGCCCATGTCGATGTTGGTGGAGGGGATGGTGACGTCGGCCAGGAGGTGGTCGAGTTCGGCCAGGGTGAAGATCGGGTCGAAGTGGTCGGCGGGGCGGTCACCGAGCACGAGGTGGGGCGCCCGCTGCCAGTGGGTGCGCACGAAATCGTGGGGATCGACCGGGGCGAGCAGGGTCCGGATGATGGCGCCAGGTGAGCTGACCACCTCGCTCCGGGCCAGGACGGGCTGTCTGGTGGCGCTCATCTCGTGCTCCTCTCCTGTTCCACCGGGCCCCCGTCGAGGACCACGGCCTTCATGAGCTCAAGGGCCCGTCGGCACGGCTCGCTCGGCACCACACCGTCCCGTTCCATGGCCGCGGTGTCGAGGTCCCGGAAGCCGGCGGCGGGATCGCCCACCGCTGCCGTGGCGTCGTCGCCGGCCCGGGGCCCGGTCCCGGCGAGCTGCCGGTACCGGTAGAGGCCGAACCAGACGAAGCAGGCGTGGAGCAGCGCCCGGCCCGGGATCTTGTGGCCGGTCCAGGGCGAGCGCATCGGGACCGAGGCACCGGCGGCGACCAGCGGTTGGCGGAGCTCCAGCGTGGTGAGGAAGGTGTGGATCGCCTCGTGGAGCAGGGCCTCGGCCACGGCGCCGTCGCCGGATGCGTCGTCGACGTTGATGAGCATCGTCCGGCCCGGCGCCGCCGCCGAGGACGCGCTCCGCAGCGGGGCGGGATCCGCCCGCTCGGACCTGAACACCACGGTGCTGGTGTGATCGCACACGAAGCTGTGGGCGGTCGGCGACACCCTGGCCGCGGCCCTCAGCCCGGCGTCCGCCCGGTCCCGGACCCGGGTGAGGCCGGGCCCGGACGGAGCCACCGGTTCCCGGAGCCCGCCGGAGGGCCGTTCCACCACCGGCGGGAGGGACACGTCAACCGCGATCGGGCCCACCCCTGCGGCCCCGGGCCCGGGCGACCCGCTCCGGTCCGGCCGTCCGCCACCGATCCAGGTGTCCCCGAGTGCCGACCATCCCGGCGGGGGGTTGGCGTCGTGGCCGCATCGGGCGGCCTCCCGCCCGATCAGGTGGCAAACCTCGGTCAGGTCAGGGGCGGCCCACAGGAGTTCCCGGATCCGGGGGGACCGCAACAGGGGGCGGAGGCCATGGTCGGGGAGGCCGCCCAGCACGACGGCGGCCGTGGCCGCGGCCGGTGTTCGGGCCGCGGCGAGCGACGAGCCCAGGGAGCGGGCAGTACCGAGCGTCATCCGGTCACGGGCGTCCGCCGATAGGCCTTGGTGGTCCCCGTCCCACGAGAGCACGGCCACGGCCTCCTCGAGCTCATTCACCGGCGGTCACCCCTCCGAGCCTCGAGGCCGCGTAGGCCAGGACGAGGCGTTCGGGCAGATTGAGTTTCGCCGACGGGCACGGGGTGGCCCCGTCCAGCCACGCCTTGGGGCAGGCCCCGCCGCACACTGGGAGCATGGGGCAGGAGCTGCAGTCGTAATGGCCGCGTTCGACCTGGTCGTAGAAGTCGACCAGGTCGTCGCCGGGGTCGGGTCGATCGGCGGGACCCGACGACGCGGGCCCCGCGGAGAGCTCTACCGGCACCGGCCGTGGCGGGCCGGCGGCGTAGGCGTCAACGAGCACGTGTTCGGTGCAGCGGTGGGCGCGCCCGTCGGGGTCGGTCACGGTGCCCTGGGCGTTCACGGCCACGCAGACCACGGGCTTGCGCTCGGGCATGAGGGGAGCCGCCAGGCCGCGTTGGATCATGCGGGCCAGCCACTCGATCTCGAGCCGGGCGAACTCCTCAGCCGGTAGCGACCGGGCCCCCGCGGTATTGCTCCAGTCGTGGACTGGGGCGACGTAGAAGCTGACGCGCCGGGCCAGATCGGGGCGGGCGAGCCGGTCGATGAGGTCGGGTACGCCGGTCGCGTTGCGGCCGTCGACATTGCATCTGACCACCAGGGAGATCGGGTCCAGGCGTGGTTCGGCGGCGATCGCCACCAGGTTGCCCACGATCCGGTCGAAGGTGGGGTGGCCGGACTTGGTGCCCCGCCGTGCGTCGTGGGCGTCGGCCGTCCCGTCCAGGGTCACCTCGGCCCGCCGCACCCCCAGTTCGAGCAGCTCCGTCGCCACCGGAACCGAGAGGCGGAGACCGTTGGTGACGATGGTGGCCCCGAAGGAACAGCCGGACTCGTCACAGGCCGTGAGCAGCCGCCCGGACAGGGCGCGGATCACGTCCAGGCCGAGCAGGGGTTCGGCCCCGAACCAGCAGACGTGGAGTTCTTGGACCTCACCGGAGTGCAGCCGCCCGGAGACGCGCTCCACCAGCCGGTCCTGGGCCTCCTCGCACATCCCGGACGGGCGGTGCGACTGACCGCAGTAGTCGCATCCCAGCTGGCAGTTCGAACTCGGCAGGATGCACTCGTACAGGCGCGACGGGTCCGACGACCACCGTCGATTCTCGGTGAGGAGCTCACCGAGCTCATCGCGTGCCCTGTCGACGGCGATCCCGGCGTCCCGTAGCAGGGCCCGGGTGTCATCGCTGACGAGATCGATCGCCCCCGAATCGACGGCGTCGGCCTCGTCGACGGGAAGTCGGAGTACGGCCCCGGTTCGGGTGGCCAGGGCGAGGCGGAACGAACCGGCTCCCTGCTCGACGAACGGGGGGGACAACACCGTGAACGGGCTGACCCGGAGCCGGTCGTTGGGCGGGGAGCCGGGGCGGGCCGCGGGGGAGCGGGGTGGCATCGGTGTGGACCGGCCTCGACGGGTGGCTCTCAGCCGCGGCTCAGCCGCCGGATTACGGACGTCGTCCGGGTGAGCGATCCGCACCCGTCATTGAAGTCGACGAAGGCGGAGGCCGTTCCGATTTCGCCCAGCGCCGCACCGCCGCAACCGCTGTTGAAATCGACGAACGCCACCAGGTTTTCCTTCAGGTCCTTGCGCAGTGATCCGCAGCCGGAGTTGAAATCGACGAACGCCGCCAGCGGGACGGCCGCCCCCGCGATGGCGAGGAGGTCGGCGTCGGTGCCCTCGTCCACCCGGCGCATCGCCACCCCGATCTCCAGGCGGGCTGCGTCCAGGAGTTGCTTCAACTCTTCGCGCGTCTGCTTGTCGGCCATCGTTTTCCCTCCAGGGTTCTAGCGGAACTCGCCTCAGTGTTTCCCGAGTATCGAAACGTGTCAAGAGACGATTATTGCCTAGATGATCGTCCAGGATTAGAAGGACCGAAGTGAACATAGGCCGATCGGTGCCCCATTTTAATTTGAATGATCTGAGATCAGGATTCCCATTTTAATGGGTCGCTGCGGATGCCATTTCATGCGTCAATAGACATGCATGGATCAACACGCATGAATAATGTTCAGGAATGGGCCGGCCGTCCCGCCGGGGACCGGATGGTCGCCCAGAACTAGGCCAGCAGGTGGTGGAGCTCGGGACGAGCCCTGACGTGGGCGGCCGCGTAGCCGCAGAGCGGGATGATCCTCAGGCCCCGCCGCTCGACGTCGGCCAGGACCTCGGTGAGGAACGGGCCGGAGTGGCCACCCCCGCGGAGGCGACCGGCGACCTCGACGTGTGGGATGGTCATCACCCCGTCGTGGAGCCGGTAGTCGACCCATCCCGCGACCTCACCGTCGTGGCGCAGCTCGTAGCGATCGGCGTCCGGGTTGTCGACGATCTCGACCACCGGGTCCCGCGGGTCGGTCATGGATCCAGCCTAGCTCTGGCGACTGATCCAACCCGAAGCGGACAGTTCCTAGCCGGGCCACCGGCGAGGCTCGACCCATGACCGACAACCCATCCCCTCTGCTGCCCGTCGCCGCCCGCCCTCCCGGATCGGTCGCGGTGCTGAACCCCCTCGTGGTCGTCGACGCGCATCCGGGTTCATTGAGTTCGTCCTCGGCGCGTTCGGTGGTCGCGAGATCGCCGAGGCCCGCAGCCCAGTACCGGACGGGCGTTTCATCCACGCCGAGGTCGCCGACCCCTGGGGCAACCTCTGGTGGCTCTACTCCCCGCGCCGGGGCAGCCGGATCCGCTCGATCCCTGGGACGGCGGCGACGACAGCGTCTTTCGTACCATCGACACCGAGATGCGGTCCCGGGCCACCGTGGTTTGCCTGATGCGGCCGTCGGCCGCCACGGCCCGCCGCGCCAGGACGGACGGGTTAGGGATACGGGTCAGGGGAAGACGAGCACCGGTTTGATGACCGAGCCGTCGGTCGACGCCGCTTCGGCCTCGTTGATCTGGTCCAGGGGGAAGGGGGTGATCAGCTCGTGGAGCGGCATCTCGCCGCTGGCGTCGAGGGCAGCGAGGCGGGGGATGAACTCGGCGGTAACGGCGTCACCTTCCATGACCCCCACGACCGACCGGCCACTGATCATCGACAGGTGGTCGAGAACCAGTTCCCCGAAACCGACACCGGCCAGGGCGCAGGTGCCGATCGGGTTGAGCCCGTTGACCATGGCCCGCACCAGGGACCCAACCCCGGTGGTGTCGAAGGCGTAGTCGGCTCCGGCGCCGGTGGTCTTGATGATCCCGGCCGTGATGTCCTCGGGGCTGCCCTGGAGTACCTGGGTGGCCCCGTAGCGTTCGGCCAGTTCGAGCCGGGCGGGGTGGCGGTCGATGGCGATGATCTCGCCGGCCCCGGCCACCTTGGCCGCCATGATGGCGCTGAGCCCCAGGGCGCCGGCCCCAGCCACCACGAAGCTCGAACCGGATTCCACCGCGAGGGTGTTGAACACGGTGCCGGCCCCGGTCTGGAAACCACACCCGAGGGGGCCGAGTCGGGCGAGGTCATGGGACGGGTCGACCTTCACCACCGAGCGGCCGTTGGCCACGGTCAGCCCGGCGAACGAGGACTGGCCGAAGTAGTGGGAGGCCACGGGTTCGCCGGCGGTGTCGGTGAAAGCGGACGAGCCGTCGGGCCGGCCCCCGTCGGTGTTGTAGGTGGCGAACCGGAAGCAGTAGGGGTGGCGTCCCTGGCGGCACGCCGGGCACTCCCCGCACCAGGCGAACGAGAGCACGACATGGTCGCCGGGCGTCACATGGTCGATGTCAGAACCGACGGCCTCCACCACCCCGGCGCCCTCGTGGCCGTACACGCGGGGTCCGGCAAACATCTCGGCCGGCATCTCCCGGGCTAGCAGGTCGGTGTGGCACATTCCGGCCGCCACCAGCCGGACGGTCACCTCGCCAGGCCTAGGGTCGCCGACCGTGAGCTCCTCGATGGTGAACGGGCCGTGCCCACTACGGAGCACGGCGGCGGTGGTGGTGGTCATGATGGCGGGTCCTCCCGTGGACGGGCCTGGAATTGGGTCGTTGATCGGCGGGGTGGCGTCAGCCTAGAACACGGCGAACGTCGGTGGCCGGGTCGGTTCGGCCGCCCGGCCGGCCCGGCCCGCCGCTGAGCCGGGTGAAGCTCGTACCAGGCGTTTGCTCCGGCCCCGACGGCGTGGGAACGTGCCCGGAAGGGTGTCCTACGTCACCAGGGGGAACGATGGGAATCAGGACCGGCGACGAGTACCTGGCGGGACTGCGCGCCACCAGCCGCGAGATCTGGCTCGGGTCGGAGAAGGTGGAGTCGGTGGCCGATCACCCGATGCTCCGACCGGCCGCGGAGACCCTGGCCGCCTACTACGACCTGCACCACCGGTTGGGCGGCGAGATGGTCGTGGCCGATCCCGACGACGGGGAGCCGATGAGCGTCAGCCACCTCCAGCCCCGCAGTCGGGAGGATCTGGCCCGTCGGCACGTGGCGCTGACCCACATCGCCGAGCTCACCATGGGCACGATGGGCCGAACCCCCGACTACATGAACGTCACCTTCGCCGGGTTCGCCCAGGACGAGGCCCGTTGGGCCGGCCCGGATGGGGTAAACGACGAGGGGTACGAGAACCTCGTCGCCTTCCAGAGGCGTCTGCGTCGCGACGATCTGGCCCTTACCCACACCATCGTCCAGCCGACGGTCGACAAGGCCACCGACAACGACTTCGCCGCCCATCCCGCCGTCCCGGTCCACAAGGTCGGCGAGACCAGCGACTCGATCATCGTGCGGGGGGCGCGGGTTCTGGCCACGCTGGCTCCCTTTGCCGACGAGAACGCGGTCTACCCCGGGGCCCCGCTGCCCTCGGGGGCTCCGCCGGAGTACGCCCTCGCCTTCTCCGTCCCCATGGACAGCCCGGGGATGGTCTTCCTGTGCCGCGATAGCGCTACCCGGAACCTCGACCCGTTCGACGCCCCGTTCTCGAGCTGGCTCGACGAGCAGGACGCGTACTGCATCTTCGATGACGTGGAAATCCCCAAGTCTGACGTGTGGATCGACGCCAAGCCGGAGATCTACAACTCGGTCATGTTCACCAGTCCGTGGTGGCCGAACATCATGCAGCAGACCACCATCCGGGCCCTGACCAAGCTGGAGTTCATCTACGGCCTGGCGTTGCGGATGACCCAGGCCGTCAACGACACATCGGAGAAGACCCTGCAACTGCTGGGCGAGATCCAGATCTACGTCGAGCTGACCCGCAGCTCGCTCCTCATCGCCGAGGAACGGATGATCACCTGGGAGAGCGGTAACGTCACCCCGGAGGCCCGGGCCCTCCACCCGTTGCGGGCCCAGCTCCCGGCCTGGTTCGTCCGGGTCAACGACATCCTCAAGGAGATCGGCAGCTCCAAGCTGCTGGCCACAGCGGCCCGGGGCCAGCTCGACGACCCCCGGATCGGGCCCCTCCTGGAGGAGTTCCTCCCCGGGGCCGAGGGGATCGACCCCGAGCAGCGGGCGGCCGTGTTCCGTATGGGGTGGGACCTCGTCGGCACCCTGTTCGGCGGGCGCAACGAGCTTTACGAACGGAACTACCTCGGTGCCACCGGCCTCAACCGCATGCTCAGCCAGCGGCTGTACTCGGCCGAGAACCAGGAGCGGGGAGGGTATTTGGTGGACAAGTTCCTGGCCGAGGCGGCGAACCGGGCCGGTCGTGAGGAGCGTCACGGGTGACACCGGGCGGGGCGCGGCACCGGCTACGGTCGGACCGTGCCACGCCCCTCCTTCCCGCCCCGTCGGGCCTCGCGGCCGGGCCACCCCCGGCACCGGTCGATCCTGGGGCGGTGCCTCGCCGGGTCCGCCCTGGCCGCCACGATGCTGGCCGCGTGCGGGGGCGGCGGGGACACCGTCGAGGCGGACGGGTCCACGACCACCATGTCCGTGGCGGACACCGATGGCACCGTGTCCGGCGACGGCACCGAAGGCACCGTGTCCGGTGACGGCACCGGGTCGGATGAGGGGACCGCAGCCGTCGATGCCGAGGGGTTCGACGTCACCGCCCTGGTCGACGGTGTGCCCCGCGTGGCCCTGGAGCCGGGCTGGGCTCTCACCGTGACCGACTACGAGCGGCTGGGCGAGATCGCCGGAGTTTCGGCGCCGACGGGTGATCCGTCGGCGGAGGAGCTCACCCGGTGGTGGCTGGTCGTTCTCGGTGGGATCGATAACCCGGAGACCGGTGAACCGCCACCGATCGCGGTGGTCGCCCCGCAGGCGCTCTCCACCGCCGATCCGCGGACGCGGTCCGAGCTGGGCTTCGATGTGGCCGAGGTGTCGAGCTCGGCGGACGTGACGGCCCCACCGATGGCCTTCACGGTCCTCACCGGCGACTTCGATCCGGACGCCGCCACCGGCCTCGTCGACCTGGGTGACGGGATCATGACATGGGGGGACGGTGAGGACTTCCTGGTCGACGTCCAGAACGGAGACCCCCTCATCTCCCCGCTGGGGACACCGGTACGCGTCGGCCGTCGTGGGGATGAGATCGCGTTGTCGTCGTCCACGCCGGCGGTGCGCGCCTGGCTCGACGGCGACGAAACTGCCCTGGCCGAGCCGGGGGTGGCCGACTTCGCCCGGATCATGGACGGGTTCGGCCCGGTGACCGCGGGCCTCTACATGACTGCCCCCCATTCCCTGGCCGTCGAGGCCAACCTCATGGGCGGCGACCCACCGGAGGGCGTCGAACCGTACGTCCTGGAGCACGGGCCCGGCCTGGTGGGCTACGGCGTCGACGTGGCGGACTCGACCCGAACGGCCGTGATCACCTACCACTTCGACTCGGCTGGGGATGCGGCCGCGGCGGCGCCCGTCATCGGGGACTGGCTGACCGAAGGTCTCAGCAGCAGGACGGGCATGGCCTTCGATGAGTTCTTCACTGTCAGCGAGGTTCAGGCCGAGGACGCGGTGGTGGTGGTCCATCTCGAGCTCGCTCCGGACGCCCCCCCGACCATCCCGCACCAGATGATCCTGTCGCTCGACATCGTCCCGTTCACCCCGTAGGACCGGGGCCCTGCCGCTACCACGCCGCGCACATCGAACTCTCGGCCAGGGAGACGAAGTTGGGATTGGTCAGGGTGGAGGCGATCTCCCGGCCGACCCAATGGGCCGATACGGGCCACCAGTGGCCCTGCCCCGGGATCGGCACCATGCCCCACGCGGTGGTGGAGTGACCTGCTATCCGGCACCACGGCGGCTGGCGGGCCGACGCCGCCCTGGTGTGCGCGATCGGTTCCTCGTCGGCCGCTCCTGGGTCCACGTGGATGTTCTGAGGCCCGCTTCTTCGAGGACCCGGTCAGCGGGTGGATCCAGGGCGAGCCGAAGACTCATAGCTCGGCACTATTCGGCGGCCATGTGCTGGTCGTTGGCCGGGAGGGTGTCGGCGCTCTCGTCCCCGTCGCCGAGAGTGATCCCCGCGAACGACATTGGGAGGCCTTGCGCGGTCCAGAACGAAACGCGGTCCATGAGTTGCGCGTGGACATGCGGCTCGCTGGTGTTGCCCGAGTTCCCGCATTCCCCGATGATCGAGCCGGCGGTTACCCGGTCGCCGACCTTCACGGCCAACGATCCCCGTCTGAGATGAGCGACGGTTGCGTAGACGCCGTCGTCGCTGCGGATGGTGACGTGGTTGCCGACCACGAATCCCGGCCCGCCGAACTCCCGGATCATCCCCTCGAGCATCATGTAGAGGATGCCCCACACGTTGGAGCGGGCGCGGTGATCCCTGCGCCACCCGGAGGCGCGAACGACTTCACCATCGAGCATGGCGAACACGGACATCCCGAACGCCGGATAGTCGCTCACGTCCCGCATCATTCCGCCGCCGAACTCCGGCCTGGGAGCATCGACGGGATCAGCGACAACATCGATCGCGTACGCCTGCCCATAGGCGCGCACGCCGTGGCTGGGCACCTTCGAGATCGGGCTGTTGGCACCTACCCACCGGCCTCGCACAGGAGAAGTGCAGACTCGGACTGGTTGTTCCGCAAGGAACCGTGGGGCCAGGAACGTGAGCGCCACACAGATCACAGCGACGTTGAGCGCAGCGAGGACGGCAACGAGACGTACCTCAGGAGTCCCTTCCGTGCTCGATAAGTCGACCAGAAAGGCGTTGCCGATGAGGGTGCATACGGCGAGGTAGTACAGCGGTATGCGCGCCCGGTACAAGGCCAGCACCGCCCGCTTCATCGCACAGCTCCGACCAGGCAGATCAGCAACGGCACGATACGGGTTGCGGGCACCTCGTAGGTCCCGCGACCACTCTGCTTCACCCAACCCGTAGCGATGAGTTGACGCAGATGGTGATGCAACTGCCCGGTCGTTCCGAGCGTTGCAGCCGCCGCAAGCTCGGCTGTTGCATGCACACCGGAGAGAATCTGACGAAGCAGTTCCAGCCGCACTGGATGCCCAAGTGCGGCGAATGTCGCCGCCCGATCCGACCAGTCCGTTTCCCACATGCCGGACGTGCCAGCGCTCTGCTGCCATGCCACCGGTGCACCGTCGGGCAGGGTCAGCGAACCCACCAGCATCACCGCACCATCCGCCGTTGCGGGATGATCGCCCAGCCGAGTCTGCAACCCCGCCAGCGCCCAAAACTGCTCGCCGTCCACGGCGGAGGAAGCGGAACGCGCGTGCCCGTCCTCGTCTGCCCTCGCCTCCAATCGGCTCACGCGTTCCGACAGCGCCACCATCTCGCGTCGCAGCTCATCATCGTTCTCTGCCATAAGTCGATAATACGATAGATCGTATTTTCGTACTACATCCGCTCTTCGCCCGTTCCCCGCCGCCCTTCAGCAGCAACGTCGAGAAACTCGGGTGAGGTTCGGCCCCGAGCCACGGCGCCGCAGCCCCTCCACGAGCCGCAGGCCCCCGGTCGGTGGCGGTTTGGTCATCTCGGTTCCCCTGATCGGGCGGGCGCCGCTCACTCCACCCGGGAGCACAGTGCAGACGGACCAAGCGATTGTTCGGCGGCGCGGCTGAACCGGTGCCCGACCGACCGGAGCAGGTCGACCAGTTCGGGGGGTTCCGCCCGTTCGACGTCGGCGTCGATGGCGGCCAGCATCAGGACCACCCAGCTCAGATCGTCGACGGTCATCCGGATTGTGGTCCGGTCCGGTCCGGCTTCGGTGGCGGTGCCCCAGGGCCCGAGGTGGGCGGCGACGACGGCCGCCGACGCGGCCAACAGCACTTCGACCCGATGGGTCAGCGGTTGGGACGACCGGGCCAGTTCCACGAAGGTGGCGGCGTCCGGGGCGGGCAGCCGGCGCGGCTCGAATCCTCGTCGGGTGGTGTGCACCCCGGTGATGCGGTCGAGTCGGAAGGTCCGCCAGTCGTCGCGATCGAGGTCCCAGGCCACCAGGTACCATCGCCGGTCGACGGGTACGACCTCGTGGGGCTCCACGTACCGGTCGGTCGGGTGGCCGGTCCCGTCGCGGTAGTTGAACCGGATCCGGACGGCGTCCCGGGCCGCTCGGGCCAGGTCGGTCAGGGTGGCCAGATCGGTGAGCTGGGCCGGGTCGGGGGTGGCGCCGGGCGGCGGGCGGAGGCCGGTGGTCAGCGCCTCGAACTGGTGGCGATCCCCGGCGGGGAGCATGTCGATGATCTTGACCAGGGCGCTCACGGCGGCGTCCGAGATGCCGGAGATAGGTTGGCTGGCGGCCTGACGGAGCCCGATGGCGACGGCCACGGCCTCCTCCCCGCTGAGCAGCAGCGGCGGCAGCCGGGTTCCCGGGCCGAGTCGGTAACCGCCGTCGACGCCACGGTCGGCGTGGACCGGGTAGCCGAGGGCCCGGAGCCGTTCGACGTCCCGGCGCAGCGTCCGCTCGCTGACGCCGAGGCGGCGGGCGAGCGAGTCACCCGTCGACCGGTGCCGGGCCTGGAGCAGAGCGAGCAGCTCGAGCATGCGTTCCCCGGTGCCGGCCATGGCTCACGGGGTAGGGATCGAACCGGACAGGTTATGGCCGGATGATTGGGCCGATCGGGGTGGGGGTGGGGGCGCCGCGGCCACGGTGTCCACACTGAGATCGACTCCGGTGACGGTGTGGGTGATCTGGCGGGCCGCCCGCTGCGCCCCCCACAGGTTCCCGGCGGCCGGGCCGAGGGCGAGCGTGGCGAGGCGTCCCATGATGTGGACCCGCGACGAGCCGAGCTCGAGGTCGGGGCCGACGACGGGTAGGCCCTCGACGACGGGATGGTCGGGCACCAGTCCGGCCAGGGCTCGGTCGGCGGCGATGTCCGGGGTCGTTCCCGTGGCCAACCAGACCCGATCGGCGAGCAGGGTGGTGTGGTCGGCGAGGGCCAGACGGCCGCGTCCGTCTGGATCCACCGAGCCAGCCCGCACAGAGCACGCCTCGCGGACGACTAGCCGGCCCTCGTCGACGAGGGCGTCGAGTCGCTCCCGCATCCAAGGTGGCACCGAGCCGCCCCCGCGCGCCGCCCGGGCCCGGAGGAGCCGGCTGGCTGGGTCCGGGTCGGCCTCGAAGGTCCGGAGGCACCGGGGACCGAGCCATCCGGGGTCGGTGTCGAAGGGGCGGACCCGCTGGCGGCCCCGCATCACCAGCTCCACGGAGGCCCCGCGCCGCGCCGCCCCGCAGGCGAGGTGGGCCGCGCTCAAGCCACCGCCGATGACGGCCACCCGCTCGCCGTCGAGGTCGGCGGTGCCGGCCGGATCCAGGTCGGTGAGGTCGAGGTCGGCGGCGTGGGCGAACAGGCCGGGCTCACGGCCGAGGAGGGGCCACACCCACTCGGGGACCACCCGGTGGTGGGGGTTGGTGGCCACGATCACCCGGGAGGCGTGGATGGTGGCCCGGCCGGCCTCGATCCGGACCCGCGATCTGGTCGGGGTGATCGATCTCGGTCGGGCGGCGACGGGGGCGTCCAGGCCGTGGCCCGTGATCAGCTCGGCGCAGAAGGAGGCGAACGCCGTCGTGGTTGGGACCTCGTAGGGGAGGCCGGAGGAGGCGAGCCGACGGTCGGTGAGGTGTCGGGCGAGGCCGGAGGGGTCGGGCGACGGATGGTGCACGATGGGGGAGCGGAGGGTGGCGATCTCGGCCCGGGCCATCTGGTTGTGCCAGGTGGTGAGCCAGGCGCCGGACGGATCGAGGGTGATGATGCCGACGCCGGGTCGGGCCGTTCGGAGATGGACCGCGGCGGCCAGGCCGTGGGGGCCGGCTCCGAGGATGCAGACGTCGACGTCGGTGCCGCCGACGGGCATCCGGGTGTCCGGGACCTGGGGGTGGGTCATCCCCCTAGGGTAATGGGAACAAGAACGATTCCCGGTATTGGACCGAGAGTTCGCCTTCCTCGACGTCGGCAGCCACGGAGTTCCCGTCGTCGGGCACAATGCCGTCATGGCTCAGTATCTGATCTCGGTATGGCACGACGACGAGTACGACATTGACTTCGACAGTGGGGATGCCCAACGGATCGGAGCTCAGGTCGGGGCGTTCAACGAGGAGATCACGGCCGCCGGGGCCTGGGTGTTCGGTGGCGGACTGCAGCCGGCCTCGTCAGCGACGGTGGTGCGGTCCTCCGGTGAAGGGTCGGCGACGACGGCCGGCCCCTATGCCGGCGGCCCGGCCCAGATGGGTGGATTCTGGGTGCTCGAGGCCGACGACTCGGACGCGGCCATGGTGTGGGCGGCCAAGGCGGCCGCCGCCGCCGAGGGTCCGATCGAGCTCCGCCCGTTCCAGGTCGGGTAGTGGGCCCGGCCGGCCGGCCCCGGGTCGCCCCTACGCGTCCACCAGGGGCGGGGCGGCGGCGTCGGGATGGTCGGCCGGATCCAGCTCCGACAGGAAGGTCTGGAGCAGGGCCGTGTCCTCCAGGCTCTCCACCCGGGTCAGTTTGCCGAGTCGGAGGTGCATGAACTGCATCATCTCGTTCCGGTACGGGTCCCCCAGGGGCGAATGGCCCGAGACCGTGGACCGCACCGCGATCCGGGTGTCCAGGGGGTGGCCGCGGACGATCACGTCCCGGATGTCGAACCGGAGGTCGGGAAGCAGGCGCAGCACGCGTTGCCACCACCGGTCCATGGTCTCGATCGTGGTTCGGCGGCCGCCGAGGGAGTGGTCGCCGATGAAGTGGTATTCAAAGTTGGGGGCCAGGGAATCGAGCATGGCCGGATAGTTGCCCTTGTTGAGCTCCGCGAACGTGGCTCGGACCTGACGTTCAACAGTTCTCCAGTACATTGATCCTCCTGAGTCTCCGTTGGGAACTCACATACCCTAGTAAGTCTCTGAAGGGAACCTACCCCATGGGGGCCTCCACCGACTTCGGTACCATGCGCTGCTCGATCGCCCGCTCGTTCGCGGTCATGGGCGATCCGTGGAAGGCGCTGGTGGTGCGGGACCTGCACGTGGGCCTGACCCGGTTCGACCAGCTTGTGGCCGACCTCGGCGTCTCGCGCAAGGTGCTCACCCAACGGCTGCAGGAACTGGTCGACGACGGGCTCGTCGAGCGGCGGGCCTACCAGCAGCGGCCACTCCGCCACGACTACCTGCTTACCGAGCAGGGCCGGGATCTGGTGCCCATCATCCTCGCCGTGCTGGCCTGGGGTGATCGCTGGCTGGCCGGCGACGCCGGTCCTCCGGCGATCACCTATCACCACGGCCACCCCATCGAGGTCGCCGTGGTCTGTGCGCATTGTGGCGAGCCGGTGCAGGCCGAGGGGGTCAGCGCCGGACCGGGGCCGGGCGGTGGGCCCGGACCGGGGACCCGCCTTATCGGCCAGCGGCTCTCCGACCACTGAGCCGGTGTGCCCGTGGTCACCTCAGGGGCTAGGGTCGTCGCCATGGCCGAACGTCCACTCGACGGTGTCGTCGTCGTCGACATGGGGCAGGTGCTGGCCACCCCGTTTGCCACCTACCTGCTCCACCTGCTCGGGGCCGAGGTGGTCAAGATCGAGCCCCCGGCGGGGGAGTGGATGCGCGGCGGCAATCCACGCGGTTTCGCCACCCAGAACGCGGGGAAGCAGTCGGTGACCGTAGACCTGCGATCTCCCGGCGGGTCTGAGGTCGTCCGCCGGCTCATCGAGGCGGCCGACGTGTTCGTGGAGGGATTCGCCCCCGGCACCGCCGAGTCGATGGGGCTCGGTTGGGACGACGCCCGGAAACGGAACCCGACGATCGTCTACGGCTCCCTGAGCGCGTTCGGATCGTCGGGCCCCTACGCCGGCCGGCCCGGCTTCGACCATGTGGTCCAGGCCGTCAGCGGGACCATGATGAGCTCGGGGTTCCCCGGCGGCCCGCCCATCAAGGTGGGTGCCCCATACCTCGATTACGGGGGCGGTCTCCTCCTGGCCTTCGGGCTCCTGGCCGGGATCCTGGAACGGCGCCGCACCGGCCGGGCTGTCCGGGTGGACGCCACCATGCTCGACGCCGGCCTCCTAATGAACGCGGCCGCCCTGGTCAACACCCAGGCGACCGGAGTCGATCCGCCCCGGACCGGCAACAACGCCTTCAGCGGAGCGGTCGCCTCGGGGGCATTCGAGACCAGCGACGGTTGGCTGATGCTGGCCGCCAACAAAGCCAGTCACCTGACCAAGCTGGAAGCCCTGCTGGGTGTCGACCCGTTGCCCACCGACGACGTGGACCGGGCCCGCGCCGTCCTCGGCGGCATCTTCGCCACCGATACCGCGACCCGGTGGGAGACGAGGCTGAACGCGGCCGGGGTGCCGGCGGCCCGGGTCCGGTCGCTCAGCGAGGTGACCGGGGAGGGGTATCCGATCGAGCGGGGTCTGCTGAGCCCGGTCGACGTCCCCGGAGCCGACGAGCCCCTCTACCTGCCGGGGGCCGGTATCCGCCTGGACGGCACCATGCCTGCCCCAACCGCGCCCCCGCCCGCCGTCGGCCAGCACACTGGCACGGTGCTGGCCCGGTTCGGGTTCTCGGACGAGGAGATCGGTCGCCTGGCCGCCGATGGGGCGATCACCCTCCCGGAGAGGTGAAGGCCCGGGCGTGAACCCGGGCGACCGGCCGGTCAGCGGCTCCGACGTTGTCGTCCACCGCCCAGCCACCGCCGTCGCCGGGGCCCGCCCCCAGCCGGGGTGCCCGCGGAGACGGGGCGGTAGATGTGGAGCCGGTCCTGGCAGTCAGGCCAGTGGGGCAGCTCGATCCGCTCGACCCGCTCCCAGAGCGGGGTCACGCCACAGGTGCAGGCTGTGTCGGCCACCTCGTAGGCGCAGCGCAGGCACCGGTCGATCTCGCCCAACAGGGCGTGGAAGCGATCGTCCCCGGTCCGTCCCCCCGGGCCCTCGCCCACATAGGCCACGCGGTCGCCACCCGCCGCGGCGTAGGACTCGATCGCCTCGGCCGCCCACGTCTCGTTCCGGGTCGGCCAGACGAGCAGGAGCAGCCGGTCCGGGTGCCGTTCCACCACCCGGTGGTCGGCCGTGGTCAGCTCGAACCACGGCTCGGCCCCGGCGAACCACCGATTGTCCGGCGATGGGGCCGGCTGGGGATCGTAGGCGGCCACATCGAGCCCGTGCCCGGCTAGTTGGGCGGCCCAGTAGCCGGTACCGGCGCCGATCTCCACCACCCCGGCCGGAGCGTGCCGGGCGATGGCGGCCAGGGCCACCTCGTCAGGCACGGCGAACCCGTAGCGGCCGATGGCGTCGTCCCGGGCGGCCCCGTCCCCGGGGGCGGCCCGCCGGAGGGCCTCCAGCAGGGGGTTGGCGGGCCCGGTCACGTCCGAAGGCCCCGGTCCCGGCGGGCGACCGGCAGCACTGAGGAGTGCACCGTTGTCGGGTGCACCGTCGTTGGGAGGACCGTCGTTGGGAGGACCGTCGTTGGGGGGACTGACAGTACGAACGGCCGCGGCGTCGGCGGCATCAGCCGAGGGCCGCGGCCCCCGCCGCGGCCACCTCGGTGTCCTGCTCGGCGGAGCCGCCCGACACACCGATCGCCCCGACCAGATCCCCGTCCACCAGGATGGGCAGCCCACCGCCGAAGATGGTGAGGCGGGGGGTCAGGGTCAGCCCGTGCAACAGGGGGCCGTTGTCCTTGACCATGTCCCACCAGCGGTTGGTGGGCATGCCGTTGAAGCCGGCGACGCTGTAGGCCTTGTTGGCGGCGATCCCGGCTGACAGGCGCGGCGCCCCGTCCATCCGGGCCGTGGTCACCGGCTCGCCGGACGGGTCGGCGACGGTGATGCAGAAGGCCAGGCCCATCCGAGCCGCCTGGGTGAGGGCGGCGTCGAGGACGGTGCGGGCACCGTCGAGCGAGATCTGGTGGGACGGGTTGACCGGTGGATTCGCCATGCTGGTCTCCTCAGGCGTTGGGTGCTCGGGTCGACGCGGACGTTCGATCCCCGTGGATCGGCAGCATACGATCTTGATCATGGTGGCCCGGGGTCAAGGCGGGCACGTCGAGGGGGAGGGCGCGGCATATGGACGTGGGCATGATCGTGGGTGAGGCCACCCCGCTGACCTGGGACCGGTGGCGGCACATCTGCCGCCTGGTCGACGGGCTGGGCTTCCATTCGTTGGTCCGCTCCGACCACTACTACAACGGCACCCAGAAGGACGCCGTCGACGTGTACCTGAGCTTCGTGATGGCGGCCGAGGAGACCGGCCGGGTCCGGTTCGGTCCCTTGGTGTCACCGGTGACGTTCCGCCGGCCGGTGGACGTGGGGCGCATGGCCCAACAGCTCGACGCCCTGAGCGGTGGACGGTTCGTGCTCGGCCTGGGGGCCGGCTGGTTCCCCGACGAGCACGAGGTCTACGGCCTCGAGTTCCCTTCCGCCCCCGAACGCTACGACCGCCTGGAGGAGGCCATCACCCTGATGAAGCGGTTGTGGTACTCCGACGCCGGGACGTTCAAGGGGGAGTACTACCGGATCGATGGCACCGACTCCCAGCCCCACCCGCCCGTCGGCCGACCACCCATCCTGGTGGGAGGGACCGGGCCACGCCGGACCCTGCGGATCGTGGCCGAGCACGCCGCCGAGTGGAACGCCACCGGCATGGACCCGGAGGGCTACGCGGCTGCGGTCGACGCCCTCGAGCGCCACTGCGCCACCGTAGGGCGGGACCCGGCCGACATCCGACGGTCGATGCTCCTGTTCGCGGCCATCGGCCCCGATCGGCGCAGCCGGGACCTGGCCCTCGACCGCTACCTGGCCATGATGTCGCCCCGGGGACGGCGCCTCACTCTGGAGAACGCGGCCGCCGTCGGGCGGGCACCGTGGATGGGGACGGTCGAGGAGCTGGTCGATCGGGTCGGCCGGCTGCGGGCGCTCGGCCTCGACGAGGTGGTATTCGAGCACTTCTGCCACGAGGAGGACGTGGTCCCAGAGTGGCTCGCCGCCGAGGTCAACCCGGCGCTCGCCGCCCTGTGATGGTGGGGTGCGCCGGTCCTCTCAGTCGACCTGCTGGCCGAGCCGGGTGCACCACTCGGTCCGGTGGGCCCACTGCTCGTCGGTGACCGCGGGCCCGAAGAACCGATCCCACATGTCGGAGGGCCGCAGCCTCGTCGGGGCATCGTCACCCTCACGTTCCCGCAGGCGGGCGGCCAGTTCGAGGTGGAGCTTCCCGTAGGCGGCCTCGTCCTCAGCACTCATCCGGCCGTCCAGCCGTTCGTAGGTGGGTTGGAACGACACGATCGGGGCTGGTGGCCACGCCATGCAGCAATACTACCCGACATCGGCGGTGTCGTCCCGAAGGCCGTACATCAGCAGGACACGGTTGTCAGCAGGACACGGTTGTCAGCAGGACACGGTTGTCAGCAGGACACGGTCGGTTCGGTGTCACTCCGGTGTCATAGGCTGATTCCAGTGCCCACGCCCCTCGATTATGCGTCACTGGTGGAGGCCGAGCTGGAGCACCTCGACGAGGGGCTCCGCCGGGCCCTGCTGGGTGAGATGTTCAACGCGGTCGCCGTGGCCGAGCGTTACTGGCCGGACCTTCCCATGACCATCTCGGCCCGTCCGGACATCCGGATTGTGGACGGGGTGATCCTCATGGCTGACGGGGCCCGGCGGTTCTCGGTGGCCCTCCAGGTCCTCGACGGCGCCGACGGCCCCACCCTCATGTGGGTTGACTTTCTAATTGACCTGGACTGATCCGATCGGCTCGTCCCCGGGCCCGGCCCACTGGCGTCGCCGTGGGCTTGCCCGGGGACGGATCAGGCGCCACGATCGAGGCGGTGACGGCACCGGCGCGCTTCGAGATCAGGGTGAAACCGGGTTCGTCGGCGGCCGCGGTGGGTGGAACCTGGGGTGAGGCGGACGCCCTGGTGGTGGCCGTCACCGCTCCCGCCGTCGACGGCCGGGCCAACGACGCCGTGATCAAGCTCCTGGCCTCGGTGCTGAAGGTCCGGAGACGGCAGCTCTCCATCGTCCACGGGGCCACCCATCGGAGCAAGGTCGTGGAGGTGGTCGATCCGCCGGAGGGCCTGGACGATCTGCTCGACCGCCGGCGGGCCGGGCGGTAGCGAAGTTCGCGGACCGACGCCGATACGGTTCGCCGGATGCCGTCCCCGGGATCCATCGCCGCCTTCGCCGGCCTCGCCTTCGCCCTGATCGTGGTGCCGGGGCCGAGCGTGCTGTTCGTGGTCAGCCGGGCGGTGTCGTTCGGCCGGCGGACCGCCCTGGTGACGGTGCTCGGCAATGTGGTCGGTGTGTACGCCCAGGTCGTGCTGGTGGCTGTCGGCCTCGGTGCCATCGTGGCCCGTTCCATCGCGGTGTTCACCGCGGTGAAGCTGGCCGGCGCCGGCTATCTGGTCTGGCTGGGTGTTCAGGCGATGCGGCACCGGCGCGACGCGGCCACCGTCGAGGTGGCCCCGGAGCGGGGGTCGTTCCGGTCGGTGTTCCTCGACGGGGTTGTCGTCGGCGCCGCCAACCCCAAGGCGATCGTGTTCTTCGCCGCCATCCTCCCCCAGTTCGTCAGCCCTACCGGTGCCCCCGCCGGTGTGCAGATGCTCGTCCTGGGCGGCGTCTTCAGCATGGTCGCCCTGGTCTCTGACGGGGCCTGGGGCCTGGCGGCCGGCACCGCCCGGACCTGGTTCGCCCGTTCCCCCCGGCGGCTGGAGCGGTTGCGGGCCGGGGGCGGCCTGGTGATGATCGGCCTCGGCGCCCAACTGGCCGTGACCGGCCGCCGGGACTGACGGCAGAGCCGCCGGAGCGGCCCGGGTGGGTCGGTGCCGGCCCGTCACGGTTTCGTCCCCGCCCGTCGGCGTTGGTTACAGTGCCCGCAGTCGGCCTACCCACGGGGAGGGATGGGCATCGTGGACCTGGGGCTCGCAGACACAACGGTCGTCGTCACCGGTGGGGCGTCGAACATCGGCAAGGCCATCACCACCGTCCTGGCGGAGGAAGGGGCCCGGGTGGCCGTGTTCGACCGGGACGAGGCCATGGCCCGGAGCACCGTCGGCGGGCTCGCCGACCGGGGCCTCGACGCGGTGGCCTACACCGTCGACCTGACCGACGTCGACGCCACCGCGGCCGCCGTGGCCGGGGCCGAAGCCGACCTCGGTCCGGTGGAGGTCCTGGTCAACAATGTGGGCTGGAACGGCCGGGCCGAGTTCTTCCTCGATCTCACCCCGGACCGGTGGGACCAGGCCTACCGGCTCAACCTGTTCCCCACCTTCAACGCCACCCACGCCGTCCTGGGCGGGATGGTGGAGCGTCGGCGCGGGGCGATCGTCTCGATCTCCAGTGACGCCGGCTTCGGCGAGTTCCGGATGGGCGACTACGGCCCGATGAAGGCCGGGGTGATGGCCTTCATGCGGGTCATCGCCAAGGAGTACGGACGCTACGGCGTCCGGGCCAACACCGTGTGCCCCGGGCTGGTGATCCCGGTGGAGGAGGACATCGGTGAGCAGAGCCTCTGGTCCCAGGACATCGGCATGGGGGAGCGGGAGGTGGCCAACATCACCGCCGGCATCCCCCTCCGCCGACGCTCGGAGGCGGTGGACATCGCCTGGAGCGTCGCCTTCCTCGCCTCCCGGCGGGCCCGGCAGCTCACCGGTCAGGTGGTCAGCGTGTCCGGCGGCTTTGCCATGCCTCGCTGAGGCTCCGGCGGGGCACCGACACAGGTACCGATCCGGGCCGGGCCGCCGGGTCAGTCCTGGCCGGCCAGTTCGAGCATCTCGTCGACATAGCGGTTGGCCCGGGAACGGTCGTACAGCTGGGCGTGGAACTGCTGGCGGTTGCGGCTGGCCGAGGTGAGGTAGAACCGCTCGTACAGGAAGCCCCGCCCGGCCAGGCCGGAGCCGACGAAGTCCCAGGCCAGGCGGAACAAGGCCGCCCGGTCGTTGGCCGGCACCCCGTCGGCGCCGTGCAGCATCTCGTCGATTAGGGGTCGGAGTTCCGGGTCGTCGAACTGGGAGCGGGTCGGTGTGGTCAGCAGGTTGTGGCTGCCGATGAGGGTGATGATCTCGGCCACCCGCGGCATCCAGCCGGCGAGTAGGGCCCGCATCGGATCCAGGGGGCGGGGGTCGGGGAACCAGTGGCCGTCGCGTTCGCGCTCCCAGGCGTGCTCCACCGACAGCTCGAGGGCGTTGCGGGTGGCCTGGACGTAGCAGGCAATCTCACCGAGCATGTCCACCGTGGCCGGGCCGTGGTCCCCGATCATCTCGGCCATCCGGGTGGCCAGGCCGTAGGCGAACTCGAGCTTGGTCAACGCCCGGGTGGTCGACTGGCTGGTCATGTTGATGGGGAAACCGGTCTGGCCGATCGAGTTGTAGATCTCGACCTCACCGTCGATGAAGATCCGGTCCCAGGGCACCACCACGTCGTCGAAGATGCAGAAGGCGTCCTGCTCGTCGAACCGGGAGGAGAGCGGCTTGTCCCACGGGGCGCCGCAGGCCGACATCGAGTCACGGCACAGGAACTTCAACCCCGGGGTGTTGAGGGGGATGGCGAAGGAGACGGCGTACTCCTCGGCCCCGGGAGGGATTGGCAGGGCCGGGTAGACGGTCTGCTCGTCGGCGAAGGGGGCCAGGGTGGCCAGCACCCGGGCCCCGCGCACCACGATCCCGTCGGCCGTCTCACCGACCTTGCGGATGGTGACCTTGTTGCCAAGGATCCTGGAGTCGGTCCGCTTGTCGGTGGTGGGCTGGATGATGGTGTGGGTCAGCGACACGTCCTCGTCGGCCAGGTGGTTCTGGAAGGCGACCAGGTTGGCGGCGCCTCGCTCGTTGCGGCCGTCCTCGCCAGCCCAGACCCACGGGGCCGAGGCGAAGGCCGAGAACTTCATGTTCATATAGTCCGGGGTCCGGCCCATCAGGCCCATCGACGCCTCGCTCAACCGGACCAGACCGGCGTGGCGGCGCCGGACGTCGTCGTGGGAGCGCGGCAGCAGGTGGCTGATGTTGGTCGGCTCCCCGGTGTCGGGCTTGGTGAACAGGCACTCCCCGGCGTACTCGTGCTGACGGTCGAAGTAGCGGGCGAGGGAAGCGGCGGCCCCCCGGGTGAGCGGATGCTCGGTGACGTCGCCGATCTGGCTCCCGTCGACCCAGCCGTGGCGCGGCCGCTCCCTCAGCGCATCCAGGAACTCGGTTCCGGTACGTGCCCCCATGGTGGTGCTCCCCTTCGGTTGTGGCCCCGTTCCACCGGGTGCC
The DNA here is from genome assembly GCA_047974625.1 of Acidimicrobiales bacterium. Taxonomy (GTDB): domain Bacteria; phylum Actinomycetota; class Acidimicrobiia; order Acidimicrobiales; family SZUA-35; genus CADEDH01. The sequence goes on along the minus strand of JBKECK010000054.1, from coordinate 201,287 downwards.
GACTCGGTACTCGGCTTCATCGCCGCGATCAACGTGCTGATTTCCGCGACGGGTCACCGCGATGAAGCCCGCAGTGTCCCTGTAGTGATCACTACAGTAAGCGGAGCGTACCCTGGCCGGGCGGATCCGACAAGACGCGGCGCCCCGGCGGGGCCGGCACCGGGGAGTGGGACGATGAAGCCGAAGACGGAGCGACGCAGCCGACAGGGCGAGGAGTCCAGGCGTCGGATCATCGACGCCACCCTCGAGGTGGCCCACGAGCGGGGCTACACGGCCACCTCGATCGCCCAGGTCTCGGAGCGCTCCGGGTTGCCGGCCAGTTCCGTCTACTGGCATTTCGAGAGCAAGGACGCCCTGTTCGCCGCCGTGATCGACGACAGCTTCGACCAGTGGCGGCGGTCCCTGCCCGGGTGGGATCTGCCCGGTGACGGCGAGGACCTCGGGCAGCTGGTCGCTCGACGCATCGAACGGGCCGTGGCCAGCATCGCCTCCAACCCCCACTTCTGGCGGCTCGGCCTCCTGCTCGCCCTGGAGAACCACCCCGTCGAGCCGACCGCCCGCCAACGGTTCATCGAGATCCGGACCCGGGTCATCGACAACATGGCCCGGTTCTGGAGCGGGGTGCTGGGCGACAGGGGTGGGCCGGATGACCCGTCCCGCCGGCTGGCCCGGTTCACCATGGCCGTGGCGGATGGTCTGTTCGTCGGTGCCCAGGTGGAGGGAACCGCCGACCTGGACGAGCTCGCCGACATCCTGGCCGACGTCCTGTGCCGGGCCGCCGAGCAAGCCGTGGACGCCGACAGCGGGGGTGCGACGACCTCCTAGTCGTCCTGTCAGGCTGTTCGTTAAACAAACCGGTCGTTAAACAAACCGGTCGTTGAACAAACCGGTCGTTGAGCGGCCGTGTCATACAGTGATCTGGTTGGTTCCGGTCGGGATTCTGAAGGGGATGTCATGGATCGATTCGATAAGCGCACCGTCGTGGTCACCGGGGGCGGGGGCGGTATCGGCCGGGCCGTCTGCGCCGGCTTCGCCGCCGAGGGGGCCGCGGTGGCGGTGCTCGACCGGTCGGCCGAGGCCGCCTCGGCCACCGCGGCCGCCATCAACGACGCCGGCGGGCGGGCCCTCGCCGTCGAGTCCGACATCACCGAACGACCCTCGGTCGACGCCGCAGTCCGGCGGGTCGGCGACGAACTGGGCCCGATCGACGTCCTGGTCAACAACGCCGGCTGGGATCTGTTCGTCCCCTTCCTCGACACCAGCCCGGACGACTGGGCCCGCCTGATCGACATCAACCTGGTCGGCGCCCTCAACATGCACCACGCGGTCCTGCCCGCCATGGTGGAGCGGAGGGCCGGGCGGATCGTCAACGTGGCCTCCGACGCGGCCCGGGTGGGCTCGTCGGGCGAGGCCGTGTACGCCGCCTGCAAGGCCGGCCTGGTCGCCTTCTCCAAGACCCTGGCCCGGGAGCATTCGCGCCACGGTGTCACCTTCAACGTGGTGTGTCCCGGCCCCACCGATACCGCCCTGTTGACGACCGTCACCGACACCGCCGCCAACCCGGAGAAGCTGCGGGAGGCGTTCCGCCGGGCCATCCCGATGGGCCGTCTCGGCCAGCCTGACGATCTGGTGGGGGCGGTGCTGTTCTTCGCCAGCGACGCCGCCGGCTTCGTGACCGGTCAGGTCCTCAGCGTGTCCGGCGGCCTCACCATGGCCGGTTGAGCCTCGTGGCCGGCACCACCGACACCGTCGTGGACCCGGGGGTCGCCGAGCTGGCCGCCTATCTCGTCGACGGTGGCCGGGTGGTACCCGGTGCCTCGATCGAGGCCGACGGGCGGGCCCGCTCCTAGTGGTGGCCGCTGCCGGCGGCCACCGACCGGGCCCGGGTGGCGCGCCTGCTGGTCGACGGCTCCGCCGAGGCCCAGCGGGACCTCGCCGCGTCCCTGGCCGAGGCCACCGATCGACTGGTCCGGGAGCGGCTGGCCGCCGGCGGGGCCAGCCTGCTGCCGGTCCGTCCCGGCCGCCGGACCGTGCCTGACGCCTGGGTCCGGTCCCTGGGGTCGGCCGATCCGTGGCTGTCGCCCTCCCTGGCCCCGGACCGGGTCCGGGCCCTGGTCGACGAGGTCCGGGGGTGGGTCGGGACCGGAGCCGCGGTGCCGGGCTCGGTGCGGGTCTGTCTCCGGGTGGTGGAACCCGAAGCCGACCCCGAACCGGATCCCGACCCCGGGTGGGGCCTGGAGGTGGTGGCCCAGGACCTGGTGGACACCGCCATCGTGACCCCCCTGGCCGAGCTGTTCTCCGGCTCGGCCATGTTCGGCCCCGAGGCGTTGGAGGAGGCCCTGACCGTGCTGGGCCGGGCCGTGCGCCTGGCCCCCGAGCTGACCCCGCTGGTCGAGCAGGCCCGACCGGACCGGATGTCGTTCGATTCGGACGGTCTGATCGCCTTCGTCCGCGACCGGCTCGGCCCCCTGGCCGACCTGGGCGTGGCCGTCTGGCTACCCCACTGGTGGACGACCGATGGCCGGCTGGGTCTTCGGGCCAAGGCGACGTCGCGGTCGGCGTCCGAACCGTCGGTGACCGAGGCCGGGTTCGGCCTGGACGAGCTGGTCAGCTTCTCGTGGGTGGCCGCTCTGGGCGACGAGGAGCTCAGCGAGGCCGACCTCGCCGACCTGGCCCGGGCCGCCACGGCCAAGGAGCACCTGGTCCGGTTCCGGGGCCGGTGGATCCAGATCGACCCCGGCCAGGTGGAGGCCCTGCTCGAACGGGTCGGGCGGCACCAGGAGACCACCGCCGGGGCCCTGCTTCGGGCCGGTCTCGGTCTCGACGACCTGGGCGCGGACGCGGCCGGGCTCGACGTGGTCGGGGTCGACGCCGACGGCTGGGTGGGTCACCTGCTCGACGAGGCCATCACCCGGTCGGTGGAACCGGTGGCGGCGCCACCCGGTTTTGCCGGCCAGCTGCGCCCATACCAACAGCGGGGGGTCGGCTGGTTGACGTTCCTCGGCCGCCTCGGGCTCGGCGGCTGCCTGGCCGACGACATGGGCCTCGGCAAGACGGCCCAGCTGATCGGTGCCGTGTTGGCGGACACGGCCGGCGGGCCGACCCTGGTGGTCAGCCCGGTCTCCGTGCTCGGCAACTGGTGCCGGGAGATCGAACGCTTCGCCCCGGGGCTCACCGTCCGGGTCCATCACGGCCCCGACCGGATCCGGGAGGACCCCGCGGCCTTCGCCGCGCAGGCGGCCGATCACGACATCGTCCTCACCTCCTACGGCCTGCTGCAACGCGACCGGGAGCAGCTCGAAGCGGTGGCCTGGGGACGGGTGGTGCTCGACGAGGCCCAGCAGATCAAGAACCCGGGCACCCGGGTGGCCCGCGCCGCCCGCGCCCTGGCCGCCGGCCGCCGGGTGGCCCTCACCGGCACCCCGGTGGAGAATCGGCTGTCGGAGTTGTGGTCGATCATGCAGTTCCTGAATCCGGGCCTGCTCGGCTCGGCGGCCTCGTTCCGGGAGACCTTCGCCCGGCCCATCGAGGCCGACCACGATGAGGAGGTCACGGCGCACCTGGCCCGGGTAACCACCCCGTTCGTGCTCCGCCGATTGAAGTCCGACCGGTCGATCATCACCGATCTGCCGAACAAGATCGAGACCGTCGACGCCTGCCACCTGACCCGCGAGCAGGTGTCGCTCTACCAGTCGGTGGTGGAGGAACTGCTGCAACGGGCCGCCGAGACCGACGGGATGCAGCGGCGGGGCCTGGTCCTGGCCGGTATCAGCCGGTTGAAGCAGGTCGGCAACCATCCCGCCCATTTCCTTGGCGACGGCTCCGGCCTGGCCGGTCGGTCCGGCAAGCTGGCCCGCACCGAGGAACTGCTGGAGGAGATCGTCTCGGTGGGCGACAAGACACTGGTGTTCACCCAGTTCACGGCCTGGGGCGACCGGCTGGCCCCGTACCTGGCGGCCCGCCTGGGCGTGGAATGCTGGTGGCTCCACGGCGGCGTGAACCGGGCCGGGCGGGACGGGATGGTGGCGGCCTTCACCGGTCACGACGGACCCGCCGTGCTGCTGCTGTCGGTCAAGGCCGGAGGGACCGGCCTCAATCTGACCGAGGCCAGCCATGTCATCCACTACGACCGGTGGTGGAATCCGGCCGTGGAGGATCAGGCCACCGACCGGGCCTACCGAATCGGTCAGGACCGGACGGTCCAGGTGCACAAGCTGGTGTCGGCGCGCACCATTGAGGAGCGGATCGACGAGATGATCGCCGGCAAGCGACAGCTGGCCGAACGGGTGGTCGGGACCGGGGAGGACTGGCTCACCGGCCTGAGCACCGACGAGCTGGCCGAGGCCGTCGCCCTGGCCCCCGGGGCGGCGGCCTGATGGCGGGCCGGGACGGGCGGAGCAACGCCTGGCAGCGGTTCCCGGAGTCGGTCCCGCTACCGGCCGAGGACGGCCTGGCCACCGCCCGGCAGCGGGGGGCCATGGCCGAGCAGTGGTGGGCCCTGCGGTTCGCCGAGGTGCTCGAATCCTACGGCCTGGGTGCCCGCATGCAGAGGGGGCGACGGTACGCCCGCCGGGGCCAGGTGCTCACCCTCCAGGTCGAACCCGGCCTGATCGCCGCCCAGGTCCAGGGATCGCGCCGGACCCCGTACCTGGTGTCGGTCCGGTTCTCCGAGGTCGACGACCGCCAATGGTCGGTCATCGAGCGGGAGTTGTCGAACCGGGCCGGACCGGTGGCCGCCCTGTTGGCCGGGGAGGTACCCACCGACCTGGTCGAGGTGTTCAACGCCGCCGGGGTGCCCCTGCTGCCCGATCGGTGGGCGGACCTGCGGGCGTCGTGCTCCTGCCCCGATCCGGAGAGCCCGTGCAAGCACCTGGCCGCCGTCCTCTACGTCTTCGCCGACCAGTTGGACCGCGACCCGTGGCTGCTGCTCCAGTGGCGCGGCCGCCACCGGGACGAGATCATCGACCTGTTGCGGTCGTCCGGGGCCGGCCACGGAGACCATGTGGCCCCCTGGTGGCCGTTCGGCCCGGGCGAGGTGCCACGTGACGCCCTCGGATCGACCCCGGGCCCGGTCGGACCGCCGGGCCCGGGTGCCCCCGGACTCGACCGACTCGATCCGACCGAGCTGGAGGTCCGGGGTACCCCCGTCGTCGACCTGCTGCGGCCGGTCTACGAGGCCCTGCTGCCCCCGGAGCCCGACGCCGGGTGAGGGTGTCGGATCACTTCCGGGTCACCGTGACGGGTAGGGAGGTGTAGCCCTTCACAAACGAGGAGAAGGTGCGGGTCGGTTCGGCCTGGACCTCGATCCGCTCGAACCGCTGGAGGACCTCCTCCCACAGGACCCGGAGCTGGAGCTCGGCCAGCCGGCTGCCCATGCAGAAGTGGATGCCGTAGCCGAAGGACAGGTGGCGATCGGCGTTCGGGCGTTCGATGTCGATCACGTCGGCGTCGTCGCCGAACATCGCCTCGTCGCGATTGGCCGATACGTACCACATGAGGACCTGGTCGTCCTTGCGGATCTGCTTGCCGCCGAACTCGCAATCGTGGGTGGCGGTGCGGCGCATGTACGACAAGGGGGTCTGCCACCGGATGATCTCGGGGACCATCCCGGCGATGAGGTCCGGGTTGGCGATCAGCTTGTCGTACTGGTCGGGGAAGGTGTTGAGCCCGTACACACTGCCCGACATGGTGTTGCGGGTGGTGTCGTTGCCCCCGACGATCAGCAGCAGCAGGTTGCCCAGGTGGTCGATGGTGGCCATGTCCCTGGTGGCCTCACCGTGCACCAGCATCGAGACGAGGTCGTTCCCGGGGTTCCTGCGGCGCTCCTCCCACAGGTTCTCGAAGTAGGCGACGCACTCCATCATCTCGGCCCGTTTCTGGGTCTCGGATTCCACCAGGCCACCGGGCTCGGGGATGGCGAAGACGATGTCGGACCAGTGGGTGAGCTTGCGGCGGTCCTCGAACGGGAAGTCGAACAGGGTGGCCAGCATCATGGTGGTCAGTTCGATCGACACGGTGTCGACCCAGTCGAACGTCTCACCGTCGGGGAGGGACTCGAGGACCTGGATCGTGCGCTCCCGGATCAGCGGTTCCAGGTTGCGGAGGTTCTTCGGCGCCGCCACCGACCGGACCGTGTTGCGCTGCTCGCCGTGCTTGGGCGGGTCCATGGCGATGAAGGGCGATGCCGTGCGCTGCAGGTTGGCCGGCCGTGGGGTGCCGACCTTGACCCCGATGGCGATTCCCTCGGCCGAGGAGAAGGTCTTCCAGTCGCCGTCCACCGTCCGGACGTCGTCGTAGGTCGTGATCGACCAGTACCGACCGGCGGTCTCCAGCTCATTGAGGTGAACCGGGTCGTCCCGCCGGAGCCGCTCGAAGTAGTCGGGCCACCGGTTGTCGCGGAATAGGTGGGGATTGAGGGGGTTGATCTCCTCCAGCGGCAGTTCGGCGGCCGGGGCCACGTCGGCGCCGTTGGCCGCCTGCTCCTGCTCGGGTGTTCGGAAGCCGCCGTCGATGTCGTCGGTCTGCGGGGCGTCACTGGCGGTGTAGGTCATCGGGCACCCTGTCCTGGCTCGGGGGATGGCGTGTTCAAGGACCGGGTCGTGCCCGGTGACACATCGAGTATCGTCACACTACTTCCTGGTATCTGAAGGGCCCCAACGCATACGCGGGGAGCTGTCATGGGGCGCCGTGGCTGGCCAGGTGGTCGAGGAACAGGCGAGCCGCGGTGGCGTTGACGTTCCGCCAGGCGTCGACGACGTCCTCGGACCGGCTCCGGGTCAGCTGGTCGAAGGTGTCGGCCAACTCGGCCCGTTGGGCGGCGATGAGCGGTGGGGGGTTCCGGTGGCGCCGTTGGTTGAGGCGGAGCTTGATCAGGAACTCGATCCGCAGGTCGCGGACGTGCTGCACCGGCCGATCGAGCCACCCCTCCAAGGCGTGCCGACCCGGGTCGGTGGGGCGGTGGATGGTGCGGTTGGGTCCCGTGTCGCTGGGCTCGGTGCCGTGTTGTTCCACTAGGCCGGCGGACACGAGGCGGTCGAGGGCCCGGTAGACGAGGGGGCGGTGGACGGTGATGACCCGGCCCAGGTCGGTACCGGACCGGAGCTCCTTGGCAATGGCGAAACCGTGGGTGGGTGCCTCGGCCAGCACGGCCAGCACCACCCACTCGGTGAGGGAGAGGTCGGGAACGGCTCCGGTGCCAGCCATCGACCCGATGGTAGCGAAGGTTCCTTGCCCGGTAGGAACTTTGCGACTACACAGGGGCCGGCCAATTGGTCTCGTTGAGACCAGGCGGCGGCGACCGATGGGAGAGATGGATATGTGGGACCGCAGGCCGCGGTGGCGGCAGATGCTGATCGTGGGGGTGCTGTTGGCGGTGGCCGCCGGCTGTGGGGATGACGCCCCCGCCGCTGAGCCGTCGTCGGAGACGGAGGCCCCGGCCACTGAGCCGTCGTCGGAGACGGAGGCCCCGGCCACTGAGCCGTCGTCGGAGACCGAGGGCCCGGTGCTGGTGTTCGCGGCGGCGTCGCTGACCGACGCCTTCGCCGAAGTGGAGACCGCGTTCGAGGCCGCCCACCCGGACGTCGACGTACAGCTGAACCTGGCCGGGAGTTCGTCGCTGCGGGAGCAGATCCTGGAGGGTGCACCGGCCGACGTCTTCGCCTCGGCCAACACGAACAACATGGACCAGGTCCGCGACGCCGGTGAGACGGCATCCGAGCCGGAGCCGTTCGCCGAGAACCTGCTGCAGATCGCGGTCCCGGCCGGCAACCCCGGTGGGGTCGACGGGCTGGACGACTTCGCCAACGCGGACCTGCTGATCGGGCTGTGCGCCGAGGGCGTCCCGTGCGGGGACTTCGCCCGGGAGTCGCTGGGCCTGGCCGGGGTGGTGCCGGAGATCGACACCAACGAGCCCGACGTGCGGGCATTGTTGACCAAGATCGGGGCGGACGAGCTCGACGCCGGCATCGTGTACGTGACCGACGTCCGTGCCGCCGGCGACACCGTGGAGGGCATCGAAATCCCCGAGGAGGACAATGTCGTGGCCACCTACCCGATCGCCCAGCTGACGGGGGCGCCGAACCCGGAGGCGGCCGCCGAGTTCGTGGCCTTCGTCCGCTCTGACGACGGTCAGGCCATCCTGGCGTCCTACGGTTTCGCTGCCCCGTGACCCGGGCGCGCCGGATCTACCGGCGGCCCCCGTGGCCGTTGGTCGTTCTCGGCGCGCTCGGTGTGGCCGTGTTCGCGGTTCCCTTCGCCGGGCTGGCCTCCCGGACCCCGTGGCGGGACCTGCCCCGGCTCATCGCTTCACCGGTGGTCGCCGACGCCCTGCGCCTGTCCCTGATCACGTCGGTGGCCGCCACGCTCATCGCCGTCGCCCTCGGGGTTCCGCTGGCCTGGCTCCGTGCCCGGGCCTCCTTCCCGGGCCGGCACCTGGTGCGGGCCGTGGTCACCCTGCCGATGGTGCTGCCCCCGGTCGTGGGTGGGGCCGCCCTCCTGTTCGCTCTCGGTCGCCGGGGCCTGGTCGGTGAACCACTGGCCGAGCTGACCGGGCTCCTCCTACCCTTCTCGACCTGGGGGGTGGTGGTGGCCAACACCTTCGTGGCCATGCCGTTTCTGGTCATCACCGTGGAAGGCGCGCTGGCCGGGGTGGACGAGGGCTACGAGCACGCGGCCGCCACCCTGGGCGCGTCCCGGCTGCGGGTCTTCCGGCGGGTCACCCTGCCGATGATCGCCCCGTCCCTGCGGGCCGGGGCGGTGCTGGCCTGGGCCCGGGCGCTGGGTGAGTTCGGGGCCACGGTCACCTTCGCCGGCAATCTCCAGGGCAAGACCCAGACCCTGCCCTTGGCCGTGTTCGTCGCCCTCGAATCCGACCGGGACACCGCGGTGGCGATCAGCCTGGTGCTGGTGGCCGTGTCCCTGGTCGTGCTGGTGGCCATGCGTGACCGGTGGTGGGGGCGGGCATGAAGCTCGATACCCGGATGCGGGTGCCCCGGGGGGACAGGTTCGTACTCGACGTAGCCCTCACCATCGAGGCCGGGACGACGGCGGCCCTGCTCGGTCCGAACGGATCGGGCAAGTCGACCACGGTCGAGGCCCTCGCCGGCCTCCGGCCCGTCGAGGCCGGTCACGTCCGTCTCGGGGAGCGCACCCTCGACGACGCCGGGACAGGGGAGTTCGTGCCGCCCGAGCAGCGACGGGTCGGGGTGGTGTTCCAGCGGTACCTCCTCTTCGAACACCTCGACGTGACCGACAACGTCGCCTTCGGGCCCGCCTCGGGCGGGCTGCGCCGTCGTCAGGCCCGGGCCGTGGCCCGCCGCTGGCTCGACACCCTCGACCTGTCGGACCTGGCCGGGCGGCGGCCGTCCCAGCTCTCGGGTGGCCAGGCTCAACGGGTCGCCCTGGCCCGGGCCTTGGCTACCGAGCCGGACCTGCTCCTGCTCGACGAGCCCCTGGCCGCCCTCGACGTGGCCACCCGATCCGGGCTCCGTCGCCTCCTCCGGGCCCACCTGGCCGACTATCCGGGACCTCGGCTCCTGATCACCCACGACCCCACCGATGCCTTCCTGCTCGCCGATCGGGTGCACGTCCTGGAGGGCGGCCGGATCGTCCAGACCGGCACCCCCGATGAGCTGCGTCGCCGACCGACGACCCCGTACGTGGCTGCCCTGGCCGGGGTCAACCTGCTCACCGGGACCAACGCCGGGGGCGTCCTCACTGTGGCCGACGGGCGGGATGGCGACCGGGTCGGGGTGAGCCTGAACACCGCCGATACCCACACCACCGGCGACGTCCTGATCACCATCCCACCCAACGCGATCGCCCTTCACCTCGACGAACCCCACGGCAGTCCCCGCAACACCTGGTCGACCAGGGTCGGGGTCATCGAACCACTGGGGGAGATCACCCGGGTCACCCTGGGGGATCCGGTTCCCCTCGGTGTCGACGTCACGCCGGACGCCGCCCGAGCCCTCTCGCTCCGACCCGGTCAGCCCGTCTGGGCGTCGGTGAAGGCCACGGAGATCAGCGTCAACCCGGCCTGACCCGCCCCAGGTTCCCGACTGGCTCCACCCCGTCGGAGGCCGCGGCGACGCCGAGCGCTCCTTCGCGGGAATCTCCGCGTCGGTGCTGAACGTGGAACCGGTCGGGATCTCGGCCGCGGTGGATCAGGCACCGACCGGCCCGGAGGCCGAACGTGTTTGCCGACGACGACCACGGCCGGCGTGGCCCCGGGCCGGGTGTCCTCAGTCGCCGCCTCCGGGGCGGGAGCCGGGCTGGTCGGGTTCCTGACGCTCGGCCACCCAGTGCCGGGCGTCCCGGTAGGCCCGGCGGGTCGTCTCGCCCAGCCAGCTGTCACTCTGGTAGAGGTTGCCCGGGCCGAGGGCGTCGAGGGTGCCGGTGACGGCCAGCTGGTGACGGATCCGGGGATTGTCGGTGACGATCACGACCTTGCTGCCCGCCGAGCGGGTCTGGGCCAGGTATCGGTTGAGGGCGGCCAGCAGGGTGGCCCCGAAGTCCTCGGCCCCGCGGGCCCGGAGCAGCACCACGCTGCCGGTGGACTCCGGGGTCACGGTGGGCAGGAGCCGCTCGAACGACTCGACGTTGGCGAAGAAGAGGCTGCCGTACATCTGCAGGACCACCACCTCATGGGCCCCGAGTCGGTCGGGCGGGTCGACCTCGCGGAGTCGGCCGTCGTCGTGCACCTCGATGCGGCGGACCGTGACCGTCCCCGCCTGGCGCACGACGTGGAGGATCGTGGCCAGCCCGACACCGGCCAGAACGGCGTACTGGAGCGGGATCAGCATGGTGATCACCACGGTGGTGGTCATCACCGCCATGGGCACCGACCCGGTCCGGGCGACGGCCATGACCTCGGAGGGCCGGATGCTGCGGATCCCGACGAAGATGAGGAGCCCGGCCAGGGCGGGCATGGCTACCCGGCTGACCACGCCGCCGAGGCCGACGACCACCACGGCCATGACCCCGCCGGCCATGAGCAGGGCCATGCGGGACCGGGCTCCGGCCTCCACCACCAGGGAGCTGGCCGACATGGAACCTCCGACCGGCATGCCCTGGAACACCCCGGCGGCGATGTTGCCGACGCCCTGGCCCACGAAATCGGCCGAGGCGTCACCGAAGGTGCCGTCGGGGTTCGGCATGGCGGCCGAGACCCCGGCCCCCTGGATCAGGCCCACGAAGGCCAGGGAGGTGGCCGGGATGAGCAGGTCGGCGACATCGGCGAGGATGGGCAGCCGTGGCCCCGGCAGGCTCCGGGGGACGTCGGCCACGTCGCCGACCGTGGCCACCAGGGTGTCGAGTCCCGACAGGGCCACGGCCACCGCGGAACCGATCACCACCGCCACCACGAGCCCCAGGGCCCCGAGTCGGGTACGGCGGAGCACCACGATCGAGGCCACCGTGACCGCGCCCACCGCGGTGCTCGCCAGGTCGATCCGCCACACGTGGACCAGGAGGTCCAGGGCCCGGATGATCCGGTTGGCCCCCTCGGCGTCGTAGCCGGTGAAGGTGCCGAGCTGGCCAAGGGCGATGTTGACGCCCACCGCGGTGATGAAACCGGTCATGACCGCCCGGGGCACGAACCGCAGGAGCCGGCCGAGCCGCAGCAACCCGGCCAGGAGCATGAACGCCCCGGTGACCATCGACAGGGTGAACAGGGCCCGCTCCGGGTCCGGTCGAGCGGCCAGGTCGACGTCGTCGACGATTATGGCCATCGCCCCGGTGGCCTGCACGGTCATGAACGTGGTGCTGGTGAAGCACGCCGCCCCGACCATGCCGAACAGGTAGCCGTACAGCCCGGCCACCGGGTTGACCCCGGCCAACAGGCCGCTGGCCAGGCCGTCCGGCACGCTCTCCACCCCGAGGACCAGGCCGGCCACGGCGTCGCCACGGACGTCGGATCCCCGCAGGCCCCGGAACGGGTTGTGGAACCCGAACCCGGGCCGCGTCACAACTGTCCTGTCGTCGGGCGGCGCACGGCCCGACGATACGAGCCGACCACCCCGGCGTCTACGCCTCCGCCGGGCGGCGACCTACAGCAGGCTGGCCACGAGGCCGAAGTGGATGCCGGCGGCCACCACTGTGAACACGTGCCAGATCTCGTGGTACCCGAAGAAGCGGGGCCATGGATCGGGTCGGCGCAGCATCAGGACGGGGAAACCGACCGTGTAGGCCAGGCCCCCCAGGGCCAGGAGGGTGAGCTGGTTCCCGGTCAGGGCCTCGGCCAGGGCGGGCGCGGCCACCACCGCGGCCCAGCCCAGGATCAGGTACAGGGCGCTGGCGTACCGGCCGAGGGTGGAGAAGGCCGTGAGTTTCACGATCGCCCCCGCCGCCCCGCCCGCGGCCACCAGGGCCAGGATCGGCACCCCCCACGACCGGGGCAGTGCGATCAGGCAGACCGGGGCGTAGGTTCCGGCGATCAGGAGGTAGATCATGGCGTGGTCGACGCGCTGCATGATGACCCGGCTGCGGGGCCGGCGGGCCAGGATGTGGTATCCGGCGGAAGCGCCGAACACCGCCGCCAGGCTGGCGGCGTAAAAGGCGATCGCGATGCGTTCGTCGGCCCGGTCGGCCCCGGCCAGGAGCAGCAGCCCGGCTGGGATGGCCACCACGAACGTCAAGGCGTGGAGGTGGCCTCGCAGTATCGGACGGGGGGCCGTGAGGTCCATCCCGGCCCAGGGTAGGCCGTGGTCCGGGCCCGGCCATGGGTGGGGTGTCGTAGGCTGGGGCCATGAGCACAGGCGATGAACCGGTCGGCGTCACCGGAAGCTTCGACATTGGTTCAACCGCCGATCAGCGTCGGGTCCGGGACATGGCCGATCGGCTGCTGGCCGCCGGCCGGTTCACCGATCCGGGCGGGGCCGACGAGCCGCTCGACCTGGCCATCGCCCGTCGCCTGGCCCGTTCCAAGGCCATCGTGCGGGACCTCGACTGGTCGGGCCGGATCGCGGTGCTGGTGGCCATGTGGGGGGAACGCCGTCGGCTACGGCCCCGCTCCGAGACCAACCCCACCGGTGAGGACTCCCTGGCCGTCAAGCTCGATCAGCTCGCGTGGCTCTTCGACGGTTCCACCGTCGACTGGAGCCTGGTGGCCGTCGACGACGGTGACCCGGAGGACAGCGCCACCGTGGCCGCCGAGCGGGCGGCCGGGCACGAGCACGGGGCGCGGGTGGCCGTGCTCCGGCTCGAGACCGCCATCCCGGCCACCGGGGGACCCCTGGCCTCCCTGGGTCACGTCGACGATTCCCGCAAGGGCGGAGCGATGGTGCTCGGGGCCGTCCACGCCCTCGACCACGGCGCCGACGCCGTGGTGGTCACCGACGCCGACGGTTCCGTCAACCTGGGCCAGCTCGGCCTCCTGCTGGAGCCGTTCGCCGTCGGTCGGGCCGACGCCGTCATCGGCGACCGGAAGCACCCGGAGTCGGTGCTGGTCAAGGCCGAGGCCCGGTGGGGCCCGGGGATCGTCGTGTTGCGGCACATGCAGCGGATGGTCGGCCGCGAACTGTTCGACCGGGGCCTGAGCGACACCCAGGCTCCGTTCAAGCTGTACGGCCGGGCCGCGCTCGAGGCGATCCTGGCTGGGCCGTCGACGTTCGGGTTCTCCTTCGACGCCGACTGGTTGTACGCCACCCTGGCGGCGGGGTTGCGGATCGAGCGGGTCCCGTTCGCCTTCGTCGACTCGATGGCCGAGTCGGCCTCGATCACCCAGGGTCCGATGACGACCTGGGAGTCGTTGCTCACCGGCCTGGTCGGGGCGGCCCGGGCCCGAGGCGCCGAGCACGACGAGGAGATGGCCGCGGTGGTCGACGACTACGCCCGGGCCGAGGTGCTCGATCTCGTGGTCCGGCAGGTACCGGAGCCCCTGCTAGGCGTCGCCCCCGAGGATCTGGGGCGCCGGGAGACGATGACGCCGGCCGACCTCCGGGTCTGGTTGGAGACGCTCGCCCCGTGACGGCACCGGTCACCGGCGTTCGTCGGCGGTGACCACCCTCCCCGACCCGGCACCCTGCCCGAAGGCCCACCAGGTGAACACGGCGATGGCGGCCAGGGAGATGAGGGCCCCGTAGGCGAGCGACCAGCGGAGCCCGATGTGGTCGCCGACCAGGCCGGTGACGGGACCGCCGATCGGGTACGAGCCGAGGAAGGCCACCGCCGTGAGAGCGAGGATCCGGCCCCGCATGTCAGGTTCGCACTCCTGCTGGGCGATGGCGTTCATGGCGCTGACCATGCCCGCCCCGCCGATCCCCATCGGTACCGCGATGGCCATGGCCCACCAGCCCGACGGGGCCGAGGCCAGGGCCAGCCCGCCGAGGCCCAGCACCACGCCCATCAGAGCGAACCACCGTAGTGAGACCTCGGCCCGCGAGGCGGTGAGCAGGGCGCCGATCAGGGAACCGACGCTGGCCATGGTGAGCAGTACGCCGTACCACTGCTCGTTGCCCCACAACTGTCCCGACATGCGGGGCAAGGAGACCGAATAGTTGTAGCCGAAGGTGGACAGGACGCTGAACACGATGAAGGTCGACCGCAGCACCGGGTTATCCCAGACGGCCCGGAGGCCGTCCCGGATCGGGGTGCCGCCCCTCGGGGCCCGGGGCGGATGGTGGAGCCGGGTGCGGTCGAGCAGCAGGAGGCTGCCGAGGATGGCCACGAACGACACCGCGTTGGCGGCGAACAGCCAGGTCGTGCCCACCCGGTTGACCAGCAGGGCGGTCAGGGCGGGACCGAAGATCCGGGAGCCGGTCATGACCGCGGTGTTGAGCGACACCGCGTTCGGGATCTGGGCGGTGGGGACGAGCTCGGTGACGAAACCCCGCCGGGCCGGATTGTCGAAGGCGCTGACCACCCCCAGCACGAGGGTAAGGGCGTAGACGACCGGCAGGGTGGCGTGACCAGCCAGGTCGAGGGCGGCCAAGGCGACGGCCTGGAGGGCCAGGCCGGACTGGGTGATGAGGGACATCCTCCACCGCGACACCTGGTCCGACACGGCACCCGCCCAGGCCCCGAGCAGCAACATGGGGGTGAACTGGAGGGCGGTGAGCACACCGATGGCCGTGGTCGACGCGGTCAGCCGGTCGACCAGGATCGCCACCGCGGTGAACTGGGCCCAGGTCCCGATGTTGGACACCAGCATCCCCCCGAAGAACAGCCGGGCGTTGCGATGTTCCAACGAGCGGAAGGTGGCGTGCATCGGGACAGCCTGCCAGGCCACCCCGGTGACTCCGGCGTCCGGGGGACACCGTTGGTAGGGTGACACCCCATGGGAACCGTAGAGGCGAGACTCAGGGGGGCCGCCCTCGTGGTGGCGGTGGTCGCTGCGCTGGTGGTGTCGGCCTGCACCGACTCGGTGACCGATCGGACCGACGCGGGGGCCGGGACGACCACCACCGACGGCGGGACGACCACGACCGGCGCCGGGGCGGAGACCACGACCACCGCCGCCGGAACGACCACGACCGGGGCGGTCACCCCGCCGGACGGGTCGGGGTGCGGGCTCACCCTCACTCCCGGCCAGACGACGGTTTCGCTCGAGTTCGAGGATCGGACCCGGGTGTACGAACTGGTGGTACCGGCCGGGTACGACCCGGCGGTGCCGACACCGGTGGTGCTCAACTGGCACGGGCTTGGCTCGAACGGACCCGATCAGCTCGCCTTCTCGGAGTATCCGGCCCTCGCCGATCGGGAAGGCTTCCTGGTGGTGGCCCCCACCGGGGTGCCGATGCCGGGTCAGGCCCTGAACTCCTGGGAGCTGACCGACGACGACGATCCGACCCGGGACGACCTGGCCTTCGCCGCCGCCGTCCTCGACCACGTGATCGCCACCACCTGCGTGGACGAGGCCCGCGTCTACACCACGGGCATGTCCAACGGGGGCTACTTCAGCTCCCGCCTGGTGTGCGAGATGTCGGACCGGATCGCCGCCGCGGCTTCCGTGGCCGGGTTGACCCACCCCGACGACTGCCTTCCGTCGCGGCCGGTTCCCTACCTGGGGTTCCACGGGGTGCTCGACGAGATCGTGCCCTACGACGGTGGCGGGTTCTCGTCACTGTTCCCCGGTGTCCGGGTCGAACTGTTCGAGGCGGTGATCCCCGACGAGTTCGCCGAGTTCGCCACCGGCGACGGCTGCGGGCCGGTGCCGGTGGAGCAGGCCGTGACCGGGAACGTCACGACCTTCATCTACCCGGCGTGTCCCGAGGGAGTCGAGGCGGTGTTCTACCGGATCGCCGACGGCGGCCACACCTGGCCCGGGTCGGCCTCGTCGGCCGCCATCAGCGAACCGGCCGGGCTGGGCCGGACCAACACCGAGATCAACGCCACCGAGCTGTCCTGGGAGTTCTTCTCCCGTCACCCGCTCGGCTGAGCAGGCCGGTCGGTTCGCTGCGGCCGGGTGCGCCACCAGTCCGGGCCGTGCGGGTCGGCGGTCTCCAGGTCGTGGCGCGCCCATCCGGCCCGATCGGCGGCGGCGGCGTGGGTCGAAGACAGGAACGACAGGACGGCTCCGTCGGGATCGGGGCCGGCCGCCACGGCCGAGTAGGGGAGGGCGAACTCGCCCAGGTCGTCGAGCCAGGTGGCCGCTCCAGGTTCGATGGGGGCCTGGGCGAACCCGTCGGGGGTCGGATAGGCGTAGGCGTAGAAGATCGGTTCGGGATTCTGACGGTTGCCGGGCCAGAAGCCGGCGCTCGTCACCTCCTGAGAGTAGGCCTCCCGGGCGACGTCGTCGGGGAGATTCGGGACACCGCCGGGGTGGGGCGGGGCCGACCGACCCGAGAACCGGGTGGTGGCCAGGTCGAAGCTGCCCCAGAAGAAGTGGACCGGGCTGGCCTTGCCGGTGAAACCGGCCCGGAACCGGGTGAGGAGCCGGTCGGCCTGGACCAGGCCCCGCCACAGGGCGGTAGCGTGATCCGGATCGTAGACCCGGGCCCCGGTGTCCTGGTCGAACGGAATGGCGTCGGGTATCTCGCTCGGCATCGGGCTGATGGTCACCGGCATGCCCAGCTCGGTCATACTGTCGAGGACCCAACGGTGGAAGTCGGCCACCGCCCCGCTCCGGAGGGACCGCGACCGCTGTTGCCCGGTGGTCGTGTGAACCGTGAGCCGGTGGTCCAGGAGGTCCAGTTCGAGTTCGACCGCCTCGAGGCCGAACGGGATCATCGAGGTCCGCAGACCCCGGGTGGAGACGTAGAGCGGCACGCCCCAGGAGTGGTTCAGCCACGGGCCGTGGGCCAGGCGGATCTTGCCGATGACCTGGGTCCACAGGTGGAGGGTCTCGATTGTGTCGGCCCAACGGTCGCTGGGCAGCTCGGGCCAGCCGTCGACGGGTCCGGTATCGCTGGTCATGGGGCCGGCTCCTCAGGCGGCGGTCAGTAGGTTCGTCAACGGACCCGACAGCCAGGGCTTTCTGCCGTAGCCGACAAGACCGGCCCGGAACCGGGCCCGTCGACGGCTGACGCGACCGTAGGCGACGAGGAGGAAGGTAGCCGGGTCGGTCGAGACGTGGACATCGGCCTGGCCGGGCCGGCCGGACTCCACCGACACCGAGCCATCGCCCATCTCGATCGTCCAGTCCTCGTCGGGACGGAGCCGGAGGTGGAGCGTGCCGCGGGTTCCCGCCGCCGTGGCCGGACCGATCTGGTGGGGCACGGTGGGCAGGAGGCCGCGCAGCCCGGACCGGGCCTGGTCGGCGGTGATCGGCCACGGGATTCGCTCCACCCGGGCCAGGTCCCATCCGTGGACCAGGAGCTCGCTGAGCAGGACGCCGCCCACCCCGGCGACCGAGTGCTCCATCGAGAAGAACGGCACCGTCCGGGCGCCGTCGTCACCTAGGTCGGCCAGGAGTTCGTCGACCTCGGCTTCCAGGAGGTCGGCGAGGTCCTCGGGGTCGTGCTGGCCCACCGTGGCCAGCTCCGTGGTGTTGAGGGCGCTGAGGTCGGACGGGAACGGCTCCGGGTCACGCATGACCCGCCGGTAGCGGCGGGGCAGGGTCACCAGGTGGGCGCCGACCTGCCCCACCGACCAGGCCAAACCTGGCACGGGGATGTCGGCCGACCACACCCCCCGCATCATCTGGGCGATCCCGCCCGCGGTGGTGGTGATGTCCATTCGGTTGCGTTCCCAGCCGTCCGGTGCCCCGACCATCGCTGCTCCGCTCGCCGCCGTCCCTGGGCCCCAGGGTAGTTCGCCACCGGTGGGGGGGCCGGGTCGGAGCCCCGCTGGTCTCCGTGGGTGGCGCCTGCCACACTGGCCGGCGATGACCACTCAGATGACCCCGCTCACCATCTCCCATGTTGTCCCGGACGGGACCGGTCCGTCGTTGCGGCCCGGGATCACGGTCGGAGCGAGGCTGAGGGAGGTGGCGGCCGAGGTCCCGGACCGGACGGCGCTGGTGGAAGGCATCTCGGACGGGGCCCGGCGGTGGACCTACGCCGAGCTCCTGGCCGACGCCGAACGGTGCGCCAATGTCCTGCTCGACCATTTCGAGCCCGGGGAACGGTTCGGGGTCTGGGCCCACAACCTCCCGGAATGGGTGCTGGTCGAGTACGGGGCCGCCCTGGCCGGGGTGACCCTGGTCACCCTCAACCCGAGCCTGCAACCGGGGGAGGCCGCCTATGTGCTCGGCCAGTCCCGGGCCTCGGGGGTGTTCGTGGTTCCCGACGTACGGGGCAACCCCATCGCCGCCCACGCCGAGGCCATCCAGGCCGACCTGCCCGACCTGCGGCACATCCTGCGCCTCGATCGGCTGGACGGGCTGATGGCGGCGGCTGGAACCCACGACCTGCCCGAGGTGCGAGGCGACGACCCGGCCCAGATCCAGTACACGAGCGGTACCACCGGCTTCCCGAAGGGGGTCGTGCTCCGGCACCACAGCGTGGTCGACAACGCCATGCTGTGGGCCGATCGGGTGGAGGTGCCCGACGGTGCGTCGTGGATCAACCCGATGCCCCTGTTCCACACCGGCGGCTGCGTGATGGGGGTCCTGGGGTCGCTCGACCGCCGGGCCAAGCTGGTGGTCCTGCCTGGGTTCGAACCCGGCCTCTTCCTAGAGATGATCGAGCGGGAGCGTGGCGAGTTCGCCGGCGCGGTGCCCACCATGCTGGTGGCGGCGATGGAGCATCCCGAGTTCAACCAGCGGGACCTGTCCTCGTGGGACGGGGTCGTGTCCGGCGGAGCCCAGGTGCCCGAGGCCCTGGTCCGCAAGATCGAGGCCACCCTGGGCGTGAACTTCACCATCGTCTACGGGCAGACCGAGTGCTCGCCGGTGCTCACCAACACCCGTCCCGACGACAGCCCCGACGACAAGGGGGGCACGGTCGGTCCGCCCTTGCCGCACACCGAGCTGCGGGTGGTCGACCCGGACACGTTGGAGACGGTGCCGGTGGGCCAGCAGGGTGAGTTGTGGGCCCGGGGGTACATGACCATGATCGGGTACTTCGAGAACCCGGAGGCCACGACCGAGACGTTGCGGCCCGACGGTTGGCTCCGCAGCGGTGACCTGGCCACCATGGACGAGCGCGGCTACTGCCGGATCGTCGGCCGGTTGAAGGACATGATCATCCGGGGCGGGGAGAACATGTTCCCGGCCGAGATCGAGGAGGTGCTGATGCGGCACCCGGCCATCGCCGAGCTTGCCGTCGCCGGCCTGCCCGACGATCGGTTCGGCGAGATCGTGGCCGCCTTCATCCGGTTGGCCGACGGGGCCGAGACACCGACGGTGACCGAACTCCGCAGCTTCATCCGGGCCGAGCTGTCACCACAGAAGACGCCGGCCCGGTGGTTTGCGGTGAACGACTTCCCGCTCACCGGCTCGGGCAAGATCCAGAAATTCGCCCTCCGCCAGGCGTGGGAGGCCGGCGACTTCGACGACCGGGAGCTGGGCGGCTGAACCGGCCGGCGCCAGGATCAGGACCGGGCTCAGGCCGTCAGCTTGTCAGAGAGGGCGATGTCCTCGGCGGGTAGGGCGGCATCCATGGTCTGGGCCAGCAGCAGGGCGACGGCCAGGGGCCCGACGCCGCCGGTGGCCGGGGTGATCAGAGAGGCCCGTTCGACGGCGGTGTCGAACTCGACGTCGCCCCGGCCTCCGTGGCCTGGACCGGCCTCGACCACCACGGCCCCGGGCCGGATCCAGGCCCCGGGGATGGAGCCGGGCACGCCGGTGCCGGTGATCACCACGTCAGCGGTGTTCACGACCTCGGCGATCTCACGGGCCCGGGTGTCACGGCAGGTGACGGTGGCCCCGGCCGCGAGCAGCATCATGCTGAGGGGCCGGCCCAACGCCGGGCCGGCGCCCACGATCACCGCGTGGGCCCCGACCAGGGGCACCTCGTAGGTGTTGAGCAGGGTCATGACCGCGGCCGGGGTGCATGACCGGAACGACGGTTGGTCGTAGGCGGCGGCCGCGAACGAGGCCAGGGTCACCCCGTCGACGTCCTTGGTCGGGCTGATGGCCTCGAAGGCGGCCCGGTGGTCGATGGTGCTCGGCATCGGCTCCTGGAGCACAATCCCGTCGACGCTGCCGTCATCGGACAGCTCACGGATGGCGACGACCAGTTCGTCGGTGGTGGTCGAGGCGGGCAGCTCGACGATCCGGGCGTCGATCCCCACCTGCCGGCACCGGTTCTGCTTCAGCTGAACGATGGAGCGGGACGCCGGATCGGTGCCCACGAGGAGGGCGGCGAGGCACGGCGGACGGCCGAAATCGCCGGTGAAATCGGTGGCCCGCCGGCGTGTCCGTTCGTAGAGGACATGGGCGACAGACGTACCGTACATCAACCGTTCACTACGAGAGCAGGTGGTCACGCGGCGCCTCCAGGGTCTGACGAGAGCGCCCAGGCGAACGGCATACGTGTACGCACGACCACTGTTGTGGTGGCCAGCGGAACCGCTTCCTCGTGGTGCTCCACGCTAACGCCAGTTACGGTCCATTCGTCAAATTAGGTGAACCTGGGGGAGAATTCAATGAGATCTGAACCCTATTGCCAACAACAATGACCAACGGATAGATGATGCGTGGATGTGATAGCTCCCGCGGCATCTGACCAAGGTGCGTGGCCCGATTGTTCATCGGATTCAGGGTTCTTTTACCCCGGTTTTAGTCCGCTCAAGTGAGCCTTGAGTAGTTGATTTCTCGGAGCATATTCCGGGCTAAATTTGGTAGTTGCGTCTCATTTGACTGAACCGGGATCCGGTGTGATCAGGGCGGGTCGGCCAGTTCCAGTGATCGGTGGGCGGGCGGGCCCGGTTGCGGAGCGGCGGGCGGCTGGGCGAAGCTCCGTCGGAACCCGAGGAGGTCCGGCCATGCCCATCGCTGCGTCCAATGGCATCGAGCTCTACTACGAGACCCACGGTGATCCCGCCGATCCGGCCCTGCTGCTGGTCAACGGCTACTCCAGCCAGATCAACGGCTGGCGCCCCGGTTTCAGGGAGGAGCTGGCCAGCCGGGGCCGGTATGTGATCAGCTTCGACAACCGCGACGTCGGCCTGTCGACCCACCTGGACGGGGTCGAGGTGGACGTCGAGGCGGTTACCGTGGCCGTGGAGGCTGGCACCGAGCTGCCCCCCGTTCCCTACACCCTCGCCACCTTCGCCGCGGACGCCGTCGGCCTGCTCGACCATCTCGGCGTGGCCGCGGCCCATATCGCAGGCTCCTCCATGGGGGGCATGATCGTGCAGCAAGCCGCGATCGACTTCCCCGAGCGGATCCTGACCCTCACGTCGATCATGTCGACCACCGGGGAGCCGGACTACTTCGAATCGGCCCCCGAGGCGATGGCGGCTCTGGTGGCCCCTCGACCGACCGGTCGTGACGAGTTCATCGCCGCCGGGGTGGCCGGTCGACGCCTCAGCTGCGGCCGACGCTACTTCGACGCCGAGGCCGAGGCTCGCCAGATCGCGGAGTCCTACGACCGCATGTTCTATCCCGAGGGCCTGGACCGGCAGCGGGCGGCCATCCGGGCCTCGGGCGGCCGGGCCGACGCCCTCCGGAAGCTGGCGGTGCCCACCCTGGTGCTCCACGGACGCGACGACCGGCTGATCCTGCCGTCGGGTGGGGAACGCACCGCAGAGCTCGTGCCCGGGGCCAACCTCCTGCTGCTGCACGACATGGGCCACGACTTGCCCCGCCCGTTGTGGCCGATCATCGTGGACGCCGTCGTCAGCCACACCACCCACGCCATCGGGCCCGACTGATCCCCGCCCGCCGCCGGCGGCGTGCCGGAGCCGGGGTGGGGGAACCGGTCAGCGGAGGCCCCGGCCGGCCCGCATCGAGGCCAGTAGGGACCGGAGGACCGACGATTGGTCATCGTCGCGGTGGATGGCGCACAGCTCCACGGTCGGGCGGGGGGTTTCGTGCAGGGGCCGGTAGGTCACCCCGGGCACGTGGAGGTTGGTGGCTGATTCGGGGACCAGGGCGAACCCCTCACCGATGGCGATCAGGGCGATACCGTGCACCACGTCGTGCACCTCGGCCGCCACCACCGGCGTGAAGCCTGCCCCCCGGCACAGGTCGTGGACCCGGTCGATGAAGCTAGGCCGCAGGCCGGTGGGGAACAGGACCAGTGGCTGGCGCTCCAGATCGGTCAGGGTGATCGCGGTACGGGCGGTCAGGGGATGGGCACTGGGGGCGGCCACGTAGAGGGGTTCGGTCAACAGCACCTCGGCGGTCAACCCCGGGGTGGGGGGCACCAGCCGGTTGAAGGCCAGGTCGATGTGGCGCTGGATCAGGGCGTCAAGCTGCTGGTCCTTGGTCATGTTGTGGAGCACGATCTCCACTTCTGGGTGGTCGACCCGGTAGGCCCGCAGCAGGCGGGGAATGACCCCGAAGATGCCGGTGCCGAACAGGGCGATGTCCACCCGGCCGATCGTGCCCTCCCCGGCCAGTCGGGCCCGCACCCCGGCCTGGTCGGTGAGCTCCAGTACCTTGCGGGCGTCGGCCACCAGCGCCCGGCCGGCGTCGGTCAGTTCCATGCCCCGGGGGACCCGGATGAACAGGTCGGTGCCCAACTCCTCCTCGAGCCGGCGGATCTGCCGGCTCAACGGGGGCTGGGTCATGAACAGCCGTTCGGCGGCCCTACCGATGTTCCGCTCCTCGGCCACGGCGACGAAGTAGCGGAGTTGGCGAAGCTCCACGGCACCGCAGTCTTACCCACGGCGGAACCCCACACCGCATTTCGATACCTGATCGGTATCACAGCGACCGCGGGATCGGTATTGGACTCTGTGTCCGGTGCCACACAGGATGAGGGGCAGGCCCCACCCGACCAGTCCAGCAGATCCGACAGATCCGACAGATCCGACAGATCCGACAATGAGGTGTTCACATGGCTCTCACCGGCGTGACCAGACCCGGTCACATCCAGCTCAGGATGCTCGACCTGGACGAAGGCGTGCACCATTACCGCGACGTGCTCGGTCTCCAGGAGACCGGCCGGGACGACCGGGGTCGGGTGTACCTCAAGGCGTGGGACGAACACGATCACCACAGCGTCATCCTGCGGGAGGCCGACGAGGCCGGCATGGACTTCCTCGGTTTCAAGGTCCTCAACGAGGCCACCCTGGACCAGCTGGAGAAGGCCGTGCGTGACTACGGCATCACCACCGAGCGACGGCCGGCCGGCGACCTTCTGGAGACCGGGGAACGGGTGCGGTTCGTGATCCCGTCCGGCCACACCATCGAGCTCTTCGCCACCAAGACCATCGTCGGCAACTCGCTCGGCAACCGCAATCCCAAGCCGTGGTGTCCAGAGCTGGACCGGGGAATCGCCCCGATCCGTTTCGACCACGCCCTGTTGTACGGCCCCGACATGGCCGGGGTGCTCGATCTCTTCACCACCGTGCTCGGATTCCACCTCGCCGAGTTCGTGACCCTGCCCGACAGTGATGAGAAGGGGGCTCTGTGGCTGTCCTGCTCGGACAAGGCCCACGACATCGCCTTCGTGGGCCACCCGGAGCCGGACAAGTTCCACCACGCCGCCTTCCTGCTCGATTCGTGGGAGAAGGTGTTGCGGGCGGCCGACATCATGGCCGCCTACGACATCCCCGTCGACATCGGCCCCACCCAGCACGGCATCACACGCGGTGGCACTATCTACGCGTGGGATCCGTCCGGCAACCGGTTCGAGACCTTCCAGGGGGGAGCGTCCGCCTATCCGGACTGGGATCCGGTGGCCTGGAGCTGGGACGGTCTCGGTGAGGGGGGTGGGCTCGACGTGTCGAAGCGGGTCCTACACGATACGTTCCTGACCATCGTCACCTGAACCCGCCGAGTCCCGCAGCCGTGGCCGAACGCTACACCTGCACCGTGGTGGTCGAGGGGGGAGGAGACGTGGTGTTCCTCGTGACCCGCGGCCGACCGGTGCTGACCCCCCTGGTCGGCCGATCCGGGGCGCCGATCGACGTCGGGTGCCGCGGCGGGGGCTGCGGGGCGTGTCGGGTGCAGATCCTGGACGGAGCCTTCGAGACCAGGAAGATGAGTAGACGTCACGTGAACGAACAACAGAGGGCAGCCGGCTACGCCCTGGCCTGCCGCCTGCTACCGCTCGGCGACCTGGTCGTCCGGGCCCGTCCACCGGGAGGGGATCGATGATCAGCGGAATGCCCCGCGTCGCCATTGCCGTCAACGACTACCGGGAGGCGGTGGAGGTGTTTCGTACGGGTTTCGGACTGCCGGTGCGTGACCTCTCAGACCAGACGGTGCCCGAGCTCGGCGCCCACGTAGGCATGTGTGTGCCCGCCGGGGGCAGCAATATCGAGCTGATGGCCCCGGCCGATCCAGACAAGCCCCTCAGCCAGGCCCTGCAACGTTTCCTCGACCGGCGAGGGGTGGGTCCCTATGCCATCATGCTGGAAGCCCCGGACCCGAACGTGGAGGCGAACGAGCTGGGTGCCCGGGGCGTTGACGTCCTGCCTTTGATGGCGGGGGCGGGGGGCCGGGACATCCACCCCCGCTCGACCCACGGCGTCCTGATGCGGGTCTACCCCGACGGGTCGTTCGTGGCCGACGGCGACCGGGCCAGCGGGTCGCCGGGGCTCGGCGGCATCGTCACCGTGATGG
Organism: Acidimicrobiales bacterium; assembly: GCA_047974625.1. Lineage (GTDB taxonomy): Bacteria > Actinomycetota > Acidimicrobiia > Acidimicrobiales > SZUA-35 > CADEDH01. The sequence goes on along the minus strand of JBKECK010000054.1, from coordinate 176,227 downwards.
TGGCCACTCGGGACGTTGTCGCTGCCGCCGACGTCTACCGGTTCGGCCTCGGACTCACCGTCGACGAGCCGGAGAAGGACCGGGATCGTGGCCTGGTGGTGGCCCGGTGCCGTCCGCCCACCGGAGGCGAGATCGAGCTCGTCACCCCGATCGACGACGACGGTCCGGTGGCCCGGTCGGTGGCCCGCCAGCTGACCGAGCGGGGGCCGGGGGTCTACGCCTTGGTGCTGCGGGCCGACGATGCCGCCGAGGCCGCCTCGGCCCTGGGCCGGCTCCCGGTGGTCCGGCCCGAGCCCGACCTGCCCGACGAGGCCGCCGTGGTCGTGTTCGGGACCCGCATCCTGCTCGCCTGATCCGCCGGGCCGACTACGGCCTGGTGCGATGGTGGCGGGGGCGGGGACCTGCCACCAGGCTGACGCCGGTGACCAGTAGAGCCACGGCGATGGCGGCCAACAACTCGCCCGGGAATCCGCCCGTGCGGGGCAGGGTGGCCATCAGGCCCGGGGCGCGGTTGGCGGGCAGGGTGGCCATCAGGCCCGGGGCGCGGTTGGCGGGCACCCTGGCCGGCACCGGGACGGCGCCCGTGGTGACCGAGACGGCGCCCGTGGGGCCCGGGACGGAGGGGCCGGCCGGCACCGGGGCAGTGCCCGTGGGGACCGGGGCTGAGGGGAGGGTGGGCAACGGGAGCGGGCCGGAGGCAACGGGGCGCAACGGGATGGCCACGTCGGCGAGCTCGGGGAGCGGGGCGGACGGGAGCGGACCCGACGGGCCGTTGGGTGTCGGGTCGATCCCGGGATCCGGGGTCACTGGCGGCGGCACCAGGTCCACGGTGGCCGAGGCCGTGTCGTGGTCGGCGCCGGTGGCGGCCACCAGGTCGGCCAGGTCGCCGAGCCCGGATAGATCGACCGTGGCCTGGTTGACGGTCGGTCCTCCGGCCGCGGTGACCACGGTGGTCACGGTCACCTCGACGGACCCGCCGGCCGCCAGGTTCTCGGCCACACACGTCACGTCGGTGCCGGTGCCGGCCGAGCAGTCGGCGCCTTCGGACCGGACGTCGGTGACCATGAGGTCCACCGGGACCGGATCGGTGATGGCGACGACCGGGGCCGCGGCCCGGCCCGTGTTGGTGGCCGTCAGGATGTAGACGACCCGGTCACCAACGGCGGCGGCGTCCACCGACGCCGTCTTGGTGATGGCCACCCCCGGCACCTCGTGGTTGGTGACCGCACAGCGGACCTGGCGGCCGGAGTCGGCGTCGACGTACCGGTCACCGTCGATGACGACAGTGACGTCCCGGCCGCGGTCCGTGCACGAGATCTCGTTCACGTAACCATCCGGCAGGATCTCGTCCAGACGGTAGAGGCCGGGTTCGATCGCCCGGCTGGTGGTGCCGGTACCGCCCTCGGTAGTCACCTCCAGGTCGTAGTGGTGGTCGGACCGGGCCAGAGTGGGGGACTGGCCGTACTCGGTGAGTTCGAAGTGGAAGGTACCGTCGGCACCGTCCACCGTGTTGTCGAGGGTGATCCCGGCCGGAACCAGCTGGGCCAGCAGGCAGAACCCGTTGGTGTCCTGTTCGCGGGTGAACACGGTGACGCCCTCCACCATGTTGGCCTCGTCGCAGGCCCCGTCGACGATAGGGGCGAAGCCGGCCAGGTCGAGCTGGAGGGTCGTCTCGCCGACGTTCACGCTGGTGGGGTCCGCTCCGGGGCTCCAACCAACGGTGACCCGGTCGGCGCATTCGCGGGCGACCACCACGCCGCCGGGGCCGAGGACGTCGTGATTTTCGGGGTTGTCCGGGTAGGCGCAGGTGTGGGCGGCGGCCTCGTTGGCCGGTGTGAGGGGCAGGTCGACGGCGTCCGGGGTTTCCTCCAGGGTCACCAGGTAGTCGGCCAGGTAGTCGACCGAGTTCGACCCGACGGTGATCGAGTAGTTGATCTGGAGGTCGGCCTGCTGGATGCCCTTCTCGATGGACCGGTTGAAATGGAAGAGCTCACCCACGTTGCGGTAGGCCCCCACCGCACCGGTGGCGGCGGCACCCCGGTAGCCCAACCCCGATCCACCCCAGCTCCTCCCGGCGTAGTTGGGGCCGTCGAACTGGTCGGGACACCGGGGCAAGGTCGTCCCGTTGGCGGCGGCCGCGGCGCGGGCCGCCCGGGGGATCTCGCCGAAGCGGACCTCGTTCAGGACCCCCTCGCGGAAGATCTGGTTTCCGGTGCCCGCCACCGAGCTGGTGCCGGCCACCGGGTCTTGAACGGCTGGGACCACCGGCGTGTAAACCGGGGAGCCCGTTTCGTCGGTGCCGAACCGCACACACTGGAGGTCGGTCCCGATTGTCCGGGTCGGGTCGAGGAACCGGCCGGCGGTGGAGATGACGACGGTGTCACCGATCGCCCCGGCCGGCAGCTGACCGACCGCTGTTATCAACCCGACGAGACCGAGGAACGAGACTGCAAGCCGCCGCAACATGACCGGGATCGTAAGGTCCCGTAGCGGATCGAGAAGCGAATCCCGGTGATTAGGGCAATCGTGCGCACACGATTGGTGCCGTCCGGCCCACGGCGGGGCGGGCCGTACGGCCGGAGCCCGGGGGCCATTGGACCCCCGGGTCGGGCTCCACTACTGGAACAGGTACTTACCGCAGTGGGGCCACTGGCCAGCCCCGGACCGGTTGTACAAGGTCTGCGCCCGTTGGGTCTGTTCCGAGGCCGGCGCGTCGGCGGGGTTGCCGGTGCCGCCGACCGACCGCCAGGTGGACAGGCTGAACTGGTAGAGGCCGTAGTAGCCGGCCGGATTGACCGCCCTCGGATTACCGCTCGATTCGCAGTTGGCCAGGGCGGTCCAGTTCAGGCCACCGGCGGAACCTCCCCCGTCCCCGGACCCGGACGAGGAGGGCGCGCTCTCCGACGAGGACGAGCTCGAGCTGCCACCGGTGCTGGTGGCCTGGGGGGCGGCGGGCGCAGGTTTGGGTTTGGTGCCTACGGCCACCACCTCGGTGACGGCCTCCTGGGTCACGATGGATTCGACGGCCTCCTCGGCCGTGACCTCACCGTTGGTGTAGGTGACGGCGTAGGTGACGTCCTTGGTTCCGTCGACGCCCTCGGTGACCACCTTGCGGGTCCCGACCGTGCGGTCGGGGTCGTTCTGCTCGACAGTTTCGTGGGTGACGGGTTCGGTGCGGACCTCGTTCTCAACCCGGATGCGGGTAATGGCGATCGTCAGGTCCGGAGTGACGGTGGTGTCCAGGGCCGGGTCGACGACGTCGGTGCCCGACAGCTCGATGCCCTGGGCGTCGAGGACTTCGCCGACCGTCCGGGCGTTGCTGGTGACCGGGATGGGAGTGCCCCCGTCGTTCACCGTGACCGCCTTCGGGGTGATGATCTCGACCGTCGTCCCGGAGCGGGGCAGGCGGTCGGTGAGGGCTAGGGAGACGTCGGCGCCCTCGGTGGGGGCGTCAACCGCGGTGAGGGCCTCACCGACGGTCAGCTCGGTGGTGGTGTGCTCGGTCTCCTCACCGTCGATGACCACGGTGAACGGGCGGGCGTACTTGACGACGATGGTCTGCCCCTCGGTGATCGCCTCGTCGGGGCCCGGGGTGACCAGATCCTGGGGGGTGGTGGTGATCTCCCTTTCGGTCAGGAGCTCGGCCACGGTGTCGGCCCGGGTCTCGAGGGCGATCGTCTCCCCGTCGACGGACATCTCCACCGGCACGGGCCGGGTGAGGTAGTAGTAGACGGCGCCGCCGACCATCACTACGGCCACGAGGGCCAGGGCGGCCAGCCACCGGGCCCGGCCCGGTATCCGGGGACCGTTGCCGCCGTCCTCCGGGACTCCGGTGTCCGGCGGGACTTGGGCGTCCTCCGGGTCTTGGGCGTCCTCTGGGACTTGGGCGTCCCCTGGGACTTGGGCGTCCTCCGGGACTTGGGCGTCCCCGTGGTCGGTGCCACCGGGGTCGACGATCGGATCGATGGACGTCGTGCTTGTCATACCGGCTCCAACTCCTGCAGCTCTGGGGACGAGGCCCCCGACAGAACACAGCGCGAAGCACAGTAACAGTTCGGTAACACAACAGCGACCATCCCCGGGGTCGGCCGCCCACGGACCGTGGTTGGTGGGCGCCTATCCGGCCCGGCGTCGGGAGGGGTAGGCCTCCCGGGCCCACCGGGGTGGCCGGAACGGCTGCCAATGGTCCGGATGCTGGTTCAGGCGGTCCGCGATGGCGTGGGTGACCAGGGGATCGAAACCGAGCGTTATGTGGGTTCCGTAGACCTCGATGTTCTCGGTGAGGTCGCCTTTGACGAGGGAGGACTCCCACGGCACGACGCCGTCCTGCTTCGACCAGATCGAGGTGACCGGCATCGGCAGGGTCTTCATCCCGAACTGGCCCCGGTGCAGTGGGCTGCCCAGCGTGATGAGCTGGTCGACCAGTTCCGGCGACCGGCCGGCCAGGATCCAGCCGTAGACCCCGCCGAGGCTCCAACCGACGATCGTGACTTTTTTCACCGGCGGGGTCGGATCGGCACGGCCAGCGGCCCCATCCGTACCACCACGGGCCGGATCGGGGCGGGCGGCGATGCTCCGCAGCCGGGTCTCGAGGCTCTCGATCAGCTCGGGGGTGGGACCGGTGTTGCGGCCGGCCCGCCACCGATGGACGCGGTGGCCGTGGGCGGCGATCGCCGTCCGGAGCACCGTGGTGGAACCGTCACCGGCGCCGAAACCGGGTAGGAACAGGACACGTCGGCGAATGGGTGGAACGGGCCTCGACACCCATGAGACCTTAGCGGACCCCGGCGCAGCGCCCGTCAGCGATCCCGGAAGCCCTTGCCGGCCAGGATCCGGGGAGCGTACTTCTCCACCCGGGCCGCCCGGGTGGCGGCCTGCTTGGCGCTGGCGAAGTGCAGGTTGTATTCCCGTCGGCGGCCCGGGGTGAGTGCCTCGAAGGCGGCCCGGAAGGCGGGGTCGTCGTCGAGGCGCCGTTGGAGCTCGTCGACAAGTTCGACCTCGGGGGCAGGTTCGACCTCGAGCCCGGCTGCCTCGGCCGCGATGGCCTCGGTGACGTATGCGGTCACCGTGTCAGCCAGCCCGGTGACGTCATCGACCGAGGTGAACTCGATCCGCCGGGCGGACCGGGAGTTGGGGCCCTGTTCCACGAGCACGCCGGCCGGGTCGGCCAGCAGCGCCCCCTTGAAGAACATGAGCGACAGGAAGTTCTTCATCTCCTGCATGATCACGATGTTGGCGCCATCGTGGCTGAAACAGGGCTTGCCCCACTTGATTGCCTCGTCGAGTCCGGCGTCGAGCAGGATCGGCCGCAGGGCGGTCATCTCGGCGGGCCACTTGTCCGATCGCCCGATGTACGCGTCCACCTTGGGGTCCACGATCCCGACGATACCGCAGCCGGGGCCCGGGCTCAGTCGACGCGGCGTTCGCCGACCAGGAGGCGGGTCTGCACCGACTCGGCCACGGGCCGCCCGTCCAGGGTGGTGATGCGGCCCCGCTCGACGGCCAGGCCGTCGTGCCCGCTCTCCAGCTCGAACCACCCGGCCAGCCAGTCCCCCGGTGGGGTGTTGGGCCGGTGGATGTGGGTGACCATGTCCACGCTGACCCCGCCCACCGGAGGGGTGAGACGGACGAAGGCGGGGGGTGGGAACCAATCGCAGGCCATGGTCAGCCAGGCGGCGTCGGGCTCACCCAACCGGGGCCGGATGTAGCCGCGGGAGACGAGCTCCGGCCCTTGGGAGAACGGCGTGCTGGACGGGTCGAGCAGGCCCTCGGCCCGGGTGAAGTGGTTGGGGGCGTTGGGGGGAACGGCGGTGACGCAGGCTTTGGGCGGCGGCAGGGCCAGGGGGGAGGGGTCGTCCAGGGGCTCGCTCCGGAGCCCGGGGTCGGCCATGGTTATCCGGCAGCCCAACACGATGTCGTCGTCCTGTACGAGGTCGACCTTCACCTGGGCGATGGTGCGGCCGTGCCGGACCGGCTCCACCACGAGCCGGGCCAGGCCCGGGTTGCCGCGCCGAATGAAGCTGGTGGCGACGGTGCGGACGGCCCGGCCGGGTACAGCCGCCTCGGCCGCCCGGGTGGCGAGGGCCACCATGTAGCCGCCGTGGATGGCGACCAGGGACATCCAGGCCCCGTCGAGGTCGACCGTGTACTCGCCGCTCCGCCCGGGGACGGCCACCAGGTCGGTGGCGTCGAACCGGGCGGTTCCAACCGTCAAGGGTTCTGTCATGCAACTGAGCATGACGACTGTAGGTTGCTTGACGCAACTTCTATGCTGGGGGTGTGCGAAAAGTCTCCTTCGCCGACATGCCCTGCGCCATCGCCCAGTCGTTGGAGATCGTGGGCGAGTGGTGGACGTTGCTCATCCTGCGCGACAGCTTCCTCGGGGTCCACCGGTTCGACGACTTTGTGGACCGTCTCGGGATCTCGCGCAACGTGCTCACCGACCGGCTGGACAAGCTGGTCGCCGCCGGGGTGCTCGAACGACGCCCCTACGACGAGGGCCGTCGCCGCTACGACTATGTGCTCACCGAGAAGGGCCTGGCCCTCTGGCCGGTCCTGACCGCCCTGCGGGAGTGGGGCGACGACTGGATCCTGGGCCCAGGTAACGAACCGGTCATGATCGAGCACCGGGCCTGCGGCCAGATCACCCGAGCCACCCCGGTGTGCTCCTGTTGTGGTGAACCGCTGGATGCCCGATCGGTGCGGGCGGTGGCGGGTCCCGGGGCGGAACCGGACACCACCCTGCCCCCGCCGTCGGCCACGTCGGGCTGAGCCGACGATCAGCGGCCGGGCGGGCCCGGCGGGGTCGGCGCCCCCGGTTTGCGGGCCCGGAGCAGGATCTTCTCGTCGCGGTAGCTCACGGGGACCCCACCGTGGGGGGTGGGCCCGGAGGGGTCGCCGTCGGTGTCCGGGCGCTCGTCGAAGGTGATGTCGAACCGTTCGCGGACCGCCGCCGGCGCGGCTCGGAAGGCGGCCCGGACCTGTTCCCGTACGTCCGGACTGGTTGCCGAACGCTCCATCCAGTCCTCGATCCGGTGCCGTTTGGGGAACCGGTCGACGGCCTCCACCACGAGCCCGGCCGTGTGGCACAGCTCCGACCAGCGTGACGCCGGATAGGACCATACGTGGGTGGGATCCCGCAGAGCCTCGACCCGGTTGATGAACTCGGCCAGCTCCGGCTCCTCGGGGGAGCAGCTGTCCTCGAGCACGAACACTCCACCGGGCTTGATGACCCGGGCGATCTGGCCCATCGCCGCGGCTATGTCGGTGAAGTGGTGGGGGGCGATCCGGCAGATCACGGCATCGAAGTGGTCGTCGTCGAAGTCGAGGTGCTCCACGTCCTGTCGGCTCGTGGTGATGTTGGTGATGCCCCGCTCGGCCGTCAGGGCCTCGACTTGGGCCAGCATCTCGGGGGCCAGATCGGCGGCCACCACGGCGGCGACCTCCGGCGCCACCCGCAGGGCCATATGGCCGGCCCCGGTGGCGATGTCGAGGACGACGAAGGTGGCATCGGGTTGGAGCAGGTCGGCCATCAGGTCGAGATCGGCGTCGCCGGCGTGGGTGGGGCTGGTGGCGTAACCGGCGGCGTTGCGGCCGAACTGGTGGCGGACCCGGGCCTTGTGGTCAGGATCTCGGTGGTCAGGATCTCGGTGGTCAGGATCTCGGTGGTCAGGATCTCGGTGGTCAGGATCACGGTGGTCAGGATCACGGTCTGGTTGGTGCTCGGCGCGGTCCACGATTCTGACGGTAGTCGCGCCGGGGCCGAGTCGGCGTCGTTAGCCTTCCGGGCGTGGGGAGTTCCGATCGCCCGTCCCAAGCTGCCCCCGCCGAACCCCACGGCCATTCCCACGTCCACGACCATGGGTTGGAGGGGGGTTGGGCGGTGTGGGCCAACAACGGTGTCCTGCGGCTCGTGCTGGGGGCCGTGATGCTGACCGCCGTGGCCACCCTGGTCGGCGTGATCGCCCTGTGGCCGAGCGGATCGGCCTACGATGACGCCACCGCCAACGCCGACGAGCTGGGCCTGGTGACCGTCCAGTACCTGGCCACGGTGGAGGAGGTCCGGGACTTCCGGTGCAGCTACTCCACGGTGGAGGATCCGCAGGAATGCCGGGCCATGACCCTCACCATGATCGAGGGCCCTGACGTCGGCGCCATCGTGGCCCTGCCCGAGATCAACCTCACCTACGACGCCATCCCGGACCAGACTCCAGGCGACCAGGTGTACCTCGCCTTCCAGGAGTCGACGGGGATCTACTTCTTCGCCGAACGGGATCGCCGGGCCCCGCTGGCCTGGCTCGCCGTGATGTTCGGTGCCGTGGTGGTCGCCCTTGGTCGGCTCCGCGGGGTGCTGGCCCTGGCCGCCATGGGGGCCACCCTGGTGGTCCTGGTCGGGTTCATCGCCCCCTCGGTGCTGGACGGCAACGACCCGGTACTGGTGGCGGTGGTGGCCGCCTCGGCGATCGCCTTCATCGGCTTGTACCTGACCCACGGGTTCACCCCGACCACCACCGTGGCCCTGGCCGGCACCCTGGGCGCCCTGGCGCTCACCCTGGCCCTGTCGTCGCTGTTTTTCCACTTCGCCCAGTTCACGGGTCTGGCCACCGAGCAGGCCCTGGTGCTCCCGTTTATCTCGGAGAACCTCGACCTCCGGGCCCTCCTCCTCGGCGGGGGAGTGATCGGGACCCTGGGCGCCCTCGATGACGTCACCGTGACCCAGGTGGCCACCGTGGCCGAACTCCGGCACCGCAACCCCCGCCTGCCCGGTCCCGACCTGGTGGCCTCCGGTATCCGGGTGGGCCGCGACCACATCGCCTCTACGGTGAACACCCTGCTCCTGGCCTACGCCGGGGCCAGCATGCCCCTCCTGCTCCTGTTCGCTGTCTCCAATCAGACGCTGGCCCAGGCGGCCAACTCCGAGCTGATCGCGCTCGAGATCGTACGGACCTTGTGCGGCTCGATCGGTCTCGTGGCTGCCGTGCCGATCACCACCGCCCTGGCAGCCGCGGTGCTCCGCCCGACCGGCGACGAGCCGCCCCATCCGGCCTCGGATCCCGTCCCGGGCGAGACCCCGACCCCGCTCCCGACCCCGATCCCGGCCCGGACGCCCACTCCAGGCGCGGCCCCGGCTTCCGCCCCCGGCGGGGCCCCGACGCCCGATCGGTACCCGGCGCCCCGCCCGCGTCCGAAGGTGGCGCCCCGCTGGGAGGACTTTGGCCCCGTCGACGATCTCTGAGTCCGACCGGCCCGGACGCCGGGTCCGGGGCCGGTTGATTAGGATCACGCCCCGTGGCCAGGAACGTCCCATCCGACCCATCACCGCTCCCGGTCGCCCAGGTGCTCGACCAGGTCTGCTCGGCGCTCCGGAGTGCCGGTCGGGTGATCGTGGTTGCCCCGCCGGGGGCGGGCAAGACCACCCTCGTCCCGCCCGCCCTGCTCGACGAGCCCTGGCTCGGCGACGACGGCATCGTGATGCTGGAGCCGCGGCGGCTGGCCGCCCGGGCGGCGGCCCGGCGGATCGCCGACCTGCTGGCCCCGACCCGGGGCGGGGAGGTGGGCGGCCTGGTCGGCTACCAGACCCGCGACGAGCGGCGCATCGGCCCCGACACCCGCATCGAGGTGCTGACCGAGGGGATCCTGACCCGGCGCCTCCAGAACGACCCCGAGCTACCCGGCACCGGTGTGGTCATCTTCGACGAGGTGCACGAACGGAACCTCGCCACCGACCTCGGTCTGGCCCTGGTGCTCGACGCCGCGGCCACCATCAGGCCCGATCTGCGCCTGGTGGTCATGTCGGCCACGCCGGATGTGACCGGACTACGGCGGATCCTGGGGGAGGACACGCCGGTGGTGGAGAGCCACGGCCGGGCCTACGACGTGGACATCCGGTGGGGGAGACGGCCGGTCGCCCGGGCCGGTCGGCGCGGCCGGACCCCCCGGGTGGAGGACACCGTGGCCGACACCGTGCTGCGGGCTCTCCGGGAGGAGCCCGGCGACGTGCTGGTTTTCCTGCCTGGGATCGGTGAGATCAACCGGACCCGGCAGCGCCTCGAACGTGACCTGACCGGCCAACCCGTTGACCTCCACCGGCTGGCCGGGGCGGTGTCGATGTCCGAACAGGACGCCGCCCTGGCCCCGTCGGCGTCCGGCCGGCGGCGGGTGGTGCTGGCCACCGACATCGCCGAGACCTCCCTCACCGTGGACGGGATCCGGGTGGTGGTGGACTCCGGCCTGGCCCGCGCCCCCCGGTTCGACGTCCGCACCGGCATGACCCGGCTCGCCACAGTGACGACCAGCCGTTCCTCGGCCGAACAGCGGGCCGGCCGGGCGGGACGGGTAGAACCCGGGGTGGCCTACCGGCTCTGGAGCAAGGTGGAGCACGGCACCCGGGCCCGGCACCGGGCGGCCGAGATCGAGGAGGTCGACCTGGCCGGCCTGGCCCTCGAACTGGCCGCCTGGGGTACCCCGGCCGCCGATCTCGCCTTCATCACCCCGCCGCCGCCAGCCGCCCTGGCCGCGGCACGGCGCCTCCTGACCGACCTCCACGCCCTCGACGACGACGGCCGTCCCACCGACCTCGGCCGATCGATGCTGGCCCTGCCCGTCCACCCCCGACTGGCCCGGATGCTGGTGGCGGCCCCGACCATGCTCTCCTGCGTGGTCGCCTCCCTGGTCGACGAGCGGGACATCATGGGGGGCCGCCCCGACGACCGGCCCGTGGACCTGGCCCTCCGGGTGGCCGTCGTGACCGGCCGGGACCGCCACGACCAGGCCGACCGAGGGGCCGTCCACCGGCTCCGCGACCGGGCCGCCGATCTGGCCCGCCGGCTCCGCATCAGCCCCCGCCTGGATACCGTCGACCCAGACGGCTCGGGGGCCGTCCTGCTCCACGCCTTTCCCGACCGGTTGGCGGTAGGCCGCGGCCGCGGCCAGTTCCAGCTCCGCACCGGCGGTCGGGCCACCGTGTCGGCCAGCGATGGCCTGGCCGACGAGGCCTTCATCGTGGCCGCCGATCTCACCGGCAAGCGGGACCGGGCCCGTATCAGCCTGGCCGCCGCCCTCGACGGCGACGAGGTGGCCGCCCGCCTGGCCGACGAGGTGGACGAACGGATCAGCCTGATCTGGGATGCCGATCGTGACGATCTGGTGGAGCGGGTGGAGCGCCGGCTGGGTGGGATGACTCTGGGTGATCCCGTCCGGCGCCGGGCCGGGGCCGGGGAGGCGACCCTAGCCGCCCTACTCGACCGGGTCCGCGCCACCGGCCTGGCCGTGCTTGGCTGGTCGCAGGCGTCGATGTCGATACGGAGCCGGGTGGAGTTCCTGCACCACCAGCGGGGCGAACCCTGGCCCGACTGGAGTGTCGAGACCCTCACCGTGACCCTCGAGGACTGGCTCGGTCCGTACCTGCCGGGGGCCACCGGCAGGGCCGATCTGGAGGGGGTCGATCTCGCCATGGTGCTGCGGTCGCAGCTTCCGTGGCCCGAGGGGGCCGACCTCGACACCCTCGCCCCTCCCGCCCTCGCCCTGCCCACCGGGCGGAGCGCGGCCATCGACTACCGGGGTGACGCCCCCTCGGCCCGAGTGCGGGTACAGGATCTGTACGGCACCACCGTCCACCCCACCGCGGCTGGGGTCCCCATCGTGCTGCACCTGCTTTCGCCGGCCGACCGCCCGATCCAGGTCACTGGCGACCTGCCCGGCTTCTGGGCCGGATCCTGGGACCAGGTCCGCAAGGAGCTCGCCGGCCGCTACCCCAAGCACCAATGGCCCGACGACCCGGGCACGGCCGAGCCGCGACGGCTGCGCTGAGGAGCCAGGGCCCGCCGTTCAGCGGCGGCTGGGTCAGGGCCCGCCGTTCAGCGGCGGCTGGGTCAGGGCCCGCCGTTCAGCGGCGGCTGAGGCGATCGAGGGCGGCGGCGCTGCCGCTACCGGGCTGGGGAACGTAGACGACCAGGGCGAGACCGTCGACGGTTGGGATGTCGAATGCCTCGAAGCTGAAGACCAAGCGTCCGACGGCCGGGTGGTGGTAGACCTGCTGACCCGCCCACATGTGGTGGACGTCGTGCATAGCCCACCGGGTGACGAAATCCTCGCTGGTGTCCAGCAGCTCATCCACCAGGTCACGGATGGCGGTGTCGTTCGGGTACCGGACCAGGTCGGTCCGGTAGGCACCCACGAGGGAATCGGCCACCGCCTCCCAGTCGTCGTAGAACTCGCGGGACTCCTCGTAGAGGAAGACGAACCGGCCGACGTTGGGCGGGTAGTTGTCGGCCAGCTCCGGGGGGTACACGTCGGCGTAGAGGGCGGTACCGAGTTCGTTGGAGGCCAACACGTCGAGGGCCCGGTTGCGGACGAAGGCCGCGGCCCCGGTAATGGAGTCGAGCACGAGCTGAAGCCCGGGCCGGACGTGGCGGATGGTGGCGCCGGCCGAGATCTGCTGGGCCCGGGACAGCCGGGCCAGGTCGTACAGGTGGACGCGTTCGAGATCACCGAGGTGCAGGGCGTCGGCGACAGCGTCGAGCACGTCGGTGGACACCCCGCGGGCCTGCCCCCGTTCGAGCTGGATGTAGTAGTCGATGCTGATGCCGGCGAGCAGGGCCACCTCCTCGCGGCGCAACCCTTGGACCCGCCGGCGACCGCCCCCGGACGGGAGTCCGGCCTGTTCCGGGGAGAGTCGCGCTCGTCGGGTTCTCAGGAACTCCCCGAAGTCGTTGCCGGCGTCCACGGACGCCACGCTAGCGGGGTAGCGCCAAGGGGGTACTACCAACCCCGGGATCAGCGTCGCCTTCAACCATTGGCGCGTGGTTGACATCATGAAGACCTCGCCGGCCGGACGTTCGCCCGACCGGACGGACGATGAGCACCTTGCCGCCGCTCTACGTGCTTATCCGGCCGGCGATCAACTTCTGGGGAAGGACCACCGATGATGAACACCGAAGAGCCGACGAGCCTGGAGATGCTGTTCGGTGACCTGGCTCCGGTGTTCGTCGGCATGCCCGACACTTCGGGGGCGCCTGGACAGGTTTGGGCCCGCGAAGGCCTCTCCTCCCGCGAACGGAGCCTGATCACCCTGGCCAGTCTGGCCACCAGCGGAGCCCGTGAACAGCTCGGGTTCCATGTGGGTCTGGCCCGCAGCAACGGACTGAGCAAGGCGGAGCTGGTCGAGGTGATGGCCCATTTGGCCTTCTACATCGGCGGGCCAAAAGCGGTCTCCGCCATCATGGTCGCCCGGGACGTCTTCGCCCAGGAGACCGACTGTCATCGGGGGAATGACTGAATGATGGCCGCAGGCCTCAACGGTGGAATCGGGACGTTCCCGATTGATCCGATACGCAAGTATCACTACCCTCACGAGTCAATCGCCGAAATCTGATCATTTCGCAAGCAGTTGATTCGACATTCGAGGGAAAGACGATATGGGACACGACGAGACACTGAATGGTGGGGAGCTGGCCGCTTGGGCCCTGCGTGAGGCGGGCGTCGAGGTGGTCTTCGCCCTGCACGGCGGCCACCTGGATTCATTCCTGACCGGTTGCCAGGCCTATGACATCGAGCTGGTGGACTGCCGCCACGAGGCCGCGGCCGTCAACGCGGCCGACGGGTATGCCCGTTCCACCGGCCGCCTCGGCGTGGCCGCCGTCACCGCCGGGCCGGGCCTGTTCAACGCGGTGGCCGGGATCAGCAATGCCGCCGCCGACGCCATCGGCGTCATGGTGGTCACCAGCTCCCCTCCGCTCGGTGAGGCCGAGACGGGGGAGATGCAGGGTCGGCTCGACCAGCTGGCCGTGGTGGCCCCCATCACCCGGTGGGCCCAGCGGGCTTACAACGCTTTCCGGGTCCCCGACCTGGTGGGGCTGGCCATCCGGCACGCCACCGGCGCGGTGCCGGGCCCGGTGGTGCTCGATCTGCCGATCGACGTGGCCTTCACCCCGGTCGACCGGGACGACGTGCCCGTGATGGGCCGGCCCTGGGCCGCCGACCGCCCGGTTCCGCCCGCCGCCGCCCTCGACGCGGCCGCCGTCCTGCTGGCCGACGCGGTCCGCCCCGCCGTGGTGATCGGCGACGGGACCCTCAGCGTCGACGTGTCCGACGCCCTCGAGCGGTTCGCCACCACCACCGGTATCCCCGTCTACTCCACCGGCCTCTCCCGGGGTGGGCTGCCGGGCTCCCACCCCCTGAACGCGGGAACGTTGGCCTCGCTGGGGGCCCTGCCCGTGGTGGGCTCGGCCCCGCCCGACGTGGTCGTCCTGGTGGGAGCGTCGTTCGGTCTCCTGCTGGGTGGTCGGGGCTTCTGGGCCATGGCCGACGGCGCCAAGGTGGTACAGCTCCACCTCGATCCGGCCGAGATCGGCCGTCTGGGGCCGGTCGACGTGGGCCTGTTGGGTGATTTGGCGGCCGGGCTCGAGGGGCTGGCCGACCGGTTGGGACCGGTGGACCACCGGGGCTGGGCCGCGGTGGCCGCCAGTACCAAGAACTTCGCCGACAGCATGTTCGAGGACGCCGGTACCGAGGCGGACGGGATCCACCCCTACCGTGTGGCCCGGGAGGTCGTCGGTCGGATCCCGGCCGGTTCGATCCTGGTCCGCGACGGGGGCGAGTCGGCGATCTGGGTCGACTGGGCCGCACCCCACCTCGACCTCCACCACAATCTCGGCCTCGGCTACCAGGGGCACCTCGGCGTGGGCCAGGGCTACGCCATCGGGGCCCAGTGGGCCCATCCGGACCGCCGGGTGATCCAGGTCACCGGGGACGGGGCCATCGGTTTCCACATCCAGGAGTGGGACACGATGGTCCGCCACCAGCTTCCGGTAGTGACGATCGTGTTCAACAACGCCTGCTGGGGCATGTCGATTCACGGCCAGCAAGCTGTCTATGGCGACAAGGGGGATGTCATCTCCCGCCTGGCGCCCACCCGTTACGACCAGGTGGCCGAGGGATTCGGGGCCTTCGGCCAACACGTCACCGAGGTGGACGAGGTCGGTCCGGCCGTTGATCGGGCCCTCGAATCGGGACGGCCGTCGGTGGTAAACGTCGCCACCGCCGGCTCGGTGGTGCACCCGATCACCACCTCCATGCTCGGCGACCTCACGGCGACCGACGAGATCGTCATTCCCTACTACGACAACATTCCCAAACGATGATCGACGGCGTCGACGAGGCGGTCGTTTGCCCACCGGTCCGGGCCGATGGCCGCGCCCGTCGACGCCACGACAACGCCCGCCGTCTCTATGATGCCGCCGACGAGCTCCTCCGCGAGGTCCCGTTCGACGACGTCAGCGTGGACGACATCTGTGAACGCGCCGGGGTGGGACGGGCCACCTTCTTCCGGATATATGGCACCAAGGCGGGCCTGCTCCGGGAGTTCAACCGCCGTCTGACGGCCGCGGCGATCGAGCGGTTGGAGCGCCGGCCCAACCCCGACCTGACCGTGGCCCTGAACGAGATCCGGATGGCGGTGGTGGAGGCCTGGGCCAACACGGGCCGGGGCCATGCCGGCATGGCGGCCGAGTTCGTGCGGACCCTGCCCGGGGCCGACCCCCACGCCGCCCACCCCGAGCTCCTGGCCCTGGTGGCCGCCCAGGTCGAGCGGGCGGTCACCGTCGGCGACCTGTCGGACGACCTGCCCGCCGACCTGGTCGCCTCCATGGCCCTGCTGACCATGGTGGTGCCGATCGGGCACCGCATCAGCGGTCACGAGGTCGACTTCGACATGGTCAGCGGGCGTCTGCTGGACCGCTGGTTGGCCGGCATGCGTGCCGACCCGGAGGCGACCTGACCGGTCGCCGGTTTCCTCAAGTCTACCAGTCATCTACTCTGTGACTTGAGATTCGTCGGGGGTCGACGAGCTCGGGGATGAGTGGTGCCCATGACCGACCCACCAACCACCGCCGGGGGCCCGCATCGGCCGGGCCCGGTGGGCGGCGACATGGCCGCCCTGATCTGGGGCCTGGCCCGACGCTTCCGGATTCCGGCGCTCACCCGCCGGCACGACAACACCAAGGTGATGGGACTGTTCGCCGGGGTCAACGGCCTGGTGGCCATCGCCATCATGTCGGCGGTGGCCTGGGCCACCGACCAGCCGTTCATCTTCCCCTCCCTCGGGCCCACCGCCTTCCTGCTCTTCTACACCCCCACCAGCCCGGCCGCCTCGCCCCGCAACACCGTGATCGGCCACGCCATCGGGGCCGCCGCCGGTTACCTGGCCCTGGTGATATTCGACCTGACCGCCGATCCCCCCGCCCTGGCCACCGAGGTGACCGGGGGGCGGGTGGGGGCCGCCGCCATCAGCCTGGCCCTGACCAGCGCCGTCATGGTGTGGGCCCGGGCCCCGCACCCCCCGGCCGGGGCCACGACCCTGATCGTGTCGCTCGGCATCCTGCGTGACCCCGACCAGCTGGTGGTGTTGATGATCGCCGTCATCCTGCTCACCGTGCAGGGCTTTGTCATCAACCGTCTGGCCGGGATCGACTACCCCGTCTGGCGGCCCCGTCCGGCCGGCTGACCGGCCCGGCGGGAAGACACTCACCTGGTGACCGGTCCGGGCGGCCGTACTACGATGCCGCAGCTATGTTCGTCGCCGTCCACGAGATCCGACGCCTGCTCGGTCGTTTCGTGCTACTCACCGGGGCCATCGCCCTGCTGGTGATCCTGCTGCTGTTCTTCCAGTCCGTCGCGTCGGCCCTCACCACCGGGTTGACGGGTGGGGTCAAGGCCAACGGAGCCTCGGTCTTCGTCTACAGCGACAAGGCCCGCCACAACCCCGCCGCCAGCTTCCTGACCCCGAACGCGGTCGACGCCGTCGCCGCGGTGGACGGTGTGGACACCGCGGCCGGTGTGGCCCGAGGCCAGTTCACCGACGAGGCCGCCAACACCGACGTGACCGTCATCGGCCTCCAGGACCTCACCTTCGGGGGCCCGGCCGAGATCACCGAAGGTCGCGGACCTGACGGTCCCGGCGAGGCCCTGGCCAGCAACCCCAGCCTCAGCGCCGGCGACGCGAGCTACGAGATCGGCGACACCGTCACCATCGAGGGAACCGAGCTCCGGGTGGTGGGGACGGCCACCGACGCCGCCTTCGACGTCAGCCCCACCCTGTACGTGGCCTTCGACGACCTCCAGGCCATGAAGACCGAGAACGCCGGTACGGCGGTTCCGCCCGTGCTGTCCTGGGTGGCGGTGTCGGCGGCGGACGGGGTGGACCCCACCGATCTGGCCGGGCGGATCACCGCCGACGCTGACTACACCCCGGCCTCCACCCCTGGCGCGCCCTCCCTGGGCGGAGGGGTGGAGGCCCTCGACCGGGAAACGGCGGCCGCCGATCTGCCCGGGGCCGGCCAGATCTCCCAGTCGTTCAACATCCTGTACCTGCTGCTCTTCGTGGTGGTGACCATCGTCACCGGGGTGTTCTTCCTCATCCTGACCGTCCAGAAACAGGACAGCCTGGTCCTGTTCCGGGCCCTCGGGGCGTCCCGCCTCGACGCCGTCCGCCCGGTCCTGATCGAGGTCGTGGTCGTTGTCGGGTCGGGTGGTGTGGCCGGCGCCCTGGTGGCGGCCGGCCTCCTGTACCTGGCCCGGGACGCGTTCGGCTCCACCCTGAGCCCGGTTACCACCATCGTGAGCGTCCTGTTCATCCTGGCCCTCGGCGTGGTCGCCTCCCTCGGTGCTGTCCGGCGGGTCCTGGCCATCGACCCGGTGGAAGCCGCCCGCCGCGGAGCAGCGTGACGTGTCGATCGCCCTGAAGGAGCTCGTCCGGGACCCCCGCCGGTTCCTGCCCGTCTGGATCGCCCTCACCCTGCTGGTGGTCCTGCTGGTCGTCCTGGCCGGCTTCCTCGACGGGCTCAGCCGGTCGCAGACCGGCCCCTACCGGGCCTACGACGGCGACGTCTGGGTGTTCGACCCGGACGCCGACCTCCAGCTCCAACGCTCGCGCCTGGCCGATACCGCGGTCACCGTCGACTCGGTGCCCGGCATCGCCGCCCTCGGCACCCTCGATGCCACCTTCACCGTGGCCGCCGTCGGCGACACCGGCGAGGACCCGGACCGACTGCAGGACGTCGTGCTCTACGGCTACGAGCTGGCCACGTCCACCCTGCCCCAGGCTCCCGCCGACGGTGGGGTGATCGTGGACCGCCAGCTCCAGCGTCAGGTCCCCTTCGAGGTGGGCGACACCATCACCATCGGGCCGTCGGACGAACCCATGACGGTCACCGCCATTGTGGACGATCTGACCAACGGGGCGCCGACGGTGTGGGTCAACCCGGACGAGTGGCGCCGGCTGGTGGCCACCATCAACCCGGCGGCCCTGCCGCCCCCCGGACTCCACCAGGCCCTCACCGTGCGGCCCGCCGAAGGGACCGATGCCGCCTCGCTGGCCACCGCCATCAGTGGTCTGGACGGGGCCCAGGGAGCGACGATCGCCGAGGCCATCGACGCCCTGTCGGTGGTCCAGCAGCAGAACTCCACCTTCACCGCCATCATCGCCGTCACCTTCGTGGTGAGCCTGCTGGTGGTCGCCCTCTTCTTCGCCCTCATCACCCTGGAGCAGAGCCGGCTCTACGCGGTGCTCAAGGCGCTCGGGGCCCGCACCGGAGAGCTCCTCCGGGGCATATCGGTCCAGGCCGTGGTCATCACCGCGTTGGCCCTGGTGGTCGGCATCGCCATCAGTGCGGCCATGATGGCCGTGCTGCCGCCGACCCTCCCGGTTCGTGTCCTACCCGTCCGGATCGTCCAGATCTCGCTCGGCCTCATGGTCACCGCCCTCGTCGGCGGCCTGCTCACGGCCCGACGGATCCTCCGGATCGATCCCGCATCCTCGATCGGTTGACCTGACATGCCCGCACTCGACCTCCACGACGTCCGCAAGGTCTACGGCGAGGGCGATCAGCAGGTCGTCGCCCTCGACGACATCAGTATCACCGTGGACGACAACGAGATGCTGTTCGTCATGGGCCCGTCCGGTTCCGGCAAGACCACCCTGCTGACGGTGGCGGGCGGACTGCTCAAGCCGACCGGCGGCCGGGTCGTGGTGGGCGACACCGACATCTCCGACTACGACGACGGCCAGCTGGCCACCTTTCGCCGGGACCGGATCGGCTTCGTCTTCCAGGCGGTCAACCTGGTGCCCTTCCTCACCGCCCGGGAGAACCTCCTCGTGGTCCGCCAGTTCGGAGGCGGCCGGATCGACCGGGCGGCCAGGGACCGGGCCGACCGGTTGCTGGAGGACCTGAGCCTGGCTGACCGGGCCGGGAACCTCCCGGCCCAGCTCTCGGGAGGCCAACAGCAGAGGGTGGCTATCGGCCGGGCCCTCATGAACGAGCCGCCCCTGGTCCTGGTGGACGAACCGACCTCGGCGCTCGACAGCGAGCTCGGCCATCAGGTCATGGAGCTGCTCGCGGCCGAGATCAAGGACCGGGGCCTGGCGGCCGTGGTGGTCACCCACGACGAACGGATCCTGGGCTTCGCCGACCGGATCGTCGAGATCGTCGACGGTGGCCTGGCCACCGACCGGGCGGTCTGATCGCCCGCCCGGGAGCGGGTGAGTAAGCTCCCGGCCATGGTCACCGCCCCGCAACCGCCGACCGAGGCCACCCGCCGTCACCTCGCCGAGCAGGGTGCGATCCTGTCCCTCGACGACGAGGGGGACTGGGAACGGGCGGGTCGGGGCCGGATCGCCGGATTGGAGACCTCGATCGGCGCGGCGGGCCGCCGGCCCCAATGGGACCAGATGGGCATGGCCGCCGCCGTCGCCGACCCGGTGGCCCCCGATTCGGTCCATCCGAGCCTGTGGCGCCAGGCCCGACTGAACTCCCACCATGGTCTGTTCGAGGTGACCGACGGGGTGTGGCAGGCTCGGGGCTACGACATCTCCAACGTCACCTTCTTGGCCGGTACCCGAGGCTGGGTGGTCATCGATCCGTTGACCACGGCCGAGACGGCGGCGGCCTGCCTGGAGCTGGCCAACCGGACCCTGGGAGAGCGGCCGGTGACCGCCGTCATCTACACCCACAGCCATGTCGACCACTTCGGCGGGGTGCTCGGGGTGACGACCACCGAGGCTGTCGACGCCGGCGACGTCCGGGTCATCGCGCCGGTCGGGTTCATGGAAGAGGTCGTGGCTGAGAACGTCGTGGCCGGACCGGCCATGCGGCGCCGGGCCTCTTACATGTACGGCTCCCTGCTCCCGGTCGGGCCCCTCGGCCACATCGACGCCGGTCTCGGCAAGACGAGCGCCCGGGGTCAGGTGGGTCTGATCCCGCCCACCGAGATCATCGCCGAAACCGGCCAGGAGCTGATCGTCGACGGCCTCCGCATCGTGTTCCAGAACACCCCGGGGGCCGAGGCCCCGGCGGAGATGAACTTCCACTTCCCGGACAAACGTCTCCTGTGCCTGGCCGAGAACTGCAGCCACAACCTGCACAACCTCTACACCCTGCGCGGGGCCCAGGTTCGCGACGCCCTGGGCTGGAGCAAGTACCTCCACGAGGCCCTGCTCCTGTTCGGCCACCAGACCGACATCGCCTTCGCCAGCCACCACTGGCCCCGCTTCGGCCACGACGACGCCGTCGTCTTCATCCGGCGCCAGCGCGACGTCTACCGCTGGATCCACGACCAGACCATGCGCCTGGCCAACCGGGGTCTCACCGCCCCCGAAATCGCCGAGACGCTCGAGATGCCCGGGTGCTTCGCCCGTCACGGCGACACCCGCGGCTACTACGGCACCGTCAAGCACAACGCCCGGGCCGTGTACCAGCGCTACCTGGGGTGGTTCGACGGCAACCCCGCCAACCTCGACCCCCATCCACCGGAGGCGGCCGCCGCCCGGTACGTGGCCGCCTTCGGTGGCCCCGAGGCCACCCTGGCCCTCGGTCGCCAGGCCTTCGACGACGGGGACTACCGGTGGGCGGCCGAAGTGCTGAACCACCTGGTGTTCGCCCGGCCCGACCACGCCGAAGCCCGGGAGCTGCAGGCTCGGACCTTCGAACAGCTGGGATACCGCACGGAGTCGGGACCCTGGCGGGGCTTCTACCTGACCGGGGCAATGGAATTGCGCGACGGGGTGGCCGTCAGGGCCCGGCCCCTGACCCCGGTGGCCGACAACCTCCCGATCGATCTGGCCTTCGACGGCCTCGGGGTGCGCCTGGATGCCACCGGCCTGGACGGGGCCAGGGTCACCATCAACTGGCGGTTCCCCGACCTCGGGGAGGACCATGTCCTCGGCCTGGAGAACTGCACCCTGCATCACACCCCGGGCCGGCTCGATCCCGACGCCGACGTCACCCTCACCCTGACCCGCCCCACCCTCGGTGAGCTGTTGTCCGGGGCGGCCGGATTCACCGACCTGGTGGAGCGGGGCGCCGTCACCGTCGACGGGGATGACAAGGCGTTGAGGACGGTGCTCGACGCCCTCGAGTCATTCCCGGCCGACTTCACCATCGTGGAGCCGTGACCATGAGGATCGCGGTGAGTGTGGGCAGTGCCTACTACGACGGGGACGATTGGGACGACGTCGTCGCCTACGTCCGAGCCGCCGACCGGCTGGGGGTCGACACCGTGTGGTCGGCCGAGGCGTGGGGGATGGACGCCGTGACCCCGCTGGCCTACCTGGCCGCGGTGACCGAGCGGATCAGGCTGGGCCCCGGCATCATGCAGATCAGCGCCCGGACACCGTCGATGACGGTCATGACGGCGTTGTCGATGGCCCAGATCTCCCACGACCGGTTCGTGCTCGGCCTCGGGGTCAGCGGACCCCAGGTGGTGGAGGGGTTCCACGGTGCCGCCTTCGCCCACCCCCTGGGCCGGCTTCGGGAGTACCTCGACATCGTGCGGATGGGTCTGAGCGGGGAGCGGCTCCGCTACGACGGCACCCACCATGTGCTGCCCCGGCCCGGGGGCGAGGGCAAGGCCCTCAAGTCGTCGATCCGACCCCGGCCCGATCTCCCCATCTACCTGGCCACCCTGGGGCCGCGGTCCCTCGAGCTCACCGGTGAGCTGGCCGACGGTTGGTTGGGTACGTCCTTCGTTCCCGAGCACGCCGAGGTGATGCTGGCCCCCATCCGGGCCGGGGCCGAGCGGGCGGGCCGGTCCCTCGACGACATCGACATCCAGGTCAACGCCCAGATCACGGTGTCGGATGACGTCGACGCCCTGATCGAACGGGCCCGGCCGGCCATGGCGTTCACCCTGGGGGGCATGGGTTCGGCCACCACGAACTTCTACAACGCCGCCTACTCCCGCGCCGGCTACGGCGAGGTCGCCGCCGAGGTGCAACGTCTGTGGGTGGCCGGCGACAAGGCGGCGGCCGCCGCCGCGGTGCCCGAGGAGCTGATCCTGTCCGCCTATCCGATCGGCACCGCCGACCTGGTCCGGGACCGGGTCCGGGCCTACGCCCGGGCCGGGGTCGACGTGCTTCGGCTCGGACCCCAGGGTCGCACCGCCGCCGAGCAGATCACCCACCTCGAACAGGCCGTGGACCTGATCAACTCGGTGGGCGAGGGCGACGGTACCGGGGGGTAGGGCGCCGTCAGCGGGTCGGTTCGGGGGGCAGGCCGGGGCCGGCCGATGCCCGCACGTCACGCACATCGATCTCGGCGGCGCACTCGCTGCAGGTGACCACAGCGTGCATCTCGTGGCCGCAGGTGGTGTGGTGGAGGATCAGCGGGGGGCCTTCGGGCCCGCCGAGCCACCGATCCCCCCAGGCCGCCATGGCGGCCAACACCCGGTAGGCGTCCCGGCCCTTGTCGGTGAGACGGTACTCGTCGCGCGGTGGGGACTCCTGGTAGCGCACCCGGGTGAGCACGTCCTCGTTGACCAGGGTGTTGAGCCGGCGGGTGAGGATGTTGCGGCCGATGCCGAGCTCCCGCTGGAAGTCGTCGAAGCGTCGGGTGCCCATGCAGGCCTGCCGGATGAGGAGCAGGTTCCAATGGTCTCCGAGTACCGCCGCGCTGCGGGCGATGGGGCACGGCCATCCCGACGTGTCGGTTCGCTTCATATCCCCAGCTTAGGGGAGACACCGGTGCCCCCATTGCATCATGGAACTGCGATTGCATCACGGAACCGTCGACACTAGGGTCCATTCCATTATGAAACTCGATGATGCTGAACTCGAACCCACGGAGCTGCACCCGCACGGCACGGTCCGGGTGCAGGTGGTCGACGACCACCTGCTCGTCATGACCGTCGACCGGGTGGCCAAGAAGAACGCCGTGACCCCGAAGATCATGAATGAGTTGGGTGACGCCCTCACCCGGCTCGACGACGACGCCGACCTGTTCGCCGGGGTGCTGACCTTCGCCGGAGCCGACACCACCGCCGGTCTCGAGATGCCCCTGTTCTTCACCCCCGAGGCCCGGGCCGAGGCCGAACGGCGGCGACGCGACCGTGACCGGGAACCGGTCGATCCGTTCGGCCTGCGGCGCCGGCTCACCAAACCCCTGGTCACCGCCATCCAGGGCCTCACCCTCACCGTCGGCATCGAGGTCGCCCTGGCCGGCGACATCGTGGTGGCCGCCTCCGACGCCCGCTTGTGTCAGCTCGAACCCAGACGGGGCCTAGCCCCCCTGGGCGGCGCCACCGTGCGGTACGTGCAGCGCGCCGGCTGGGGCAACGCCATGTACCACCTGCTCCGGGCCGACGAGTTCTCGGCCGATGAGGCCCACCGGATCGGCCTGGTCCAGGAGGTGGTCGAACCCGGCCGCCAGATCGAGCGGGCGGTGGAGCTCGGCCGCGACATCCTCGCCTGTGCCCCCATCGGTCTCCAACACACCATCGCCAACGCCCGCCTCGCCCTCGACCACGACGAACCCACCGCCATCGCCGCCATCCCCGCCATGTCCGAGGCCGTCCTCGCCACCGACGACTTCCAGGAGGGCCTCGCCTCCTTCCGCGAGCGACGCGCCGCCCGTTTCGTCGGACGCTGACCCCTCGACCGGCCCCGGTGTCGACAGTGGCCTTGTCGACTGCTACGTTAAGCAGCCTATATCTCAGGGCTGCCTAACTCGAAGAGGGTCCCGATGGTTGTCTGCCACTGCCGAGCGTTGAACTATGCGGCGATCGTCGAGCTGGTCCGGTCGGGAGAGCGCACGGTGGAGGCATTGGCGGCCGCCTGCGGGGCCGGGGGCGATTGTGGCGGGTGCCGGCCCGTGCTCGAGGAGATGCTGGCCGTCACCGACCGGTCCGGGCCGGAGGCGACGAGCGTCATCGCCGCCCCGCCGGTGGGGGGTCGGTCACGATCGATACAGTCGGCGGCATGAAGGGATCCCCCGCCATCATCGAGTTCCTCAACGAGGCCCTCACGGCCGAGCTGACGGCCATCAACCAGTACTTCACCCACGCCAAACTGTGCGAGAACTGGGGGTGGACGCGGCTGGCCGGCAAGTACCGGGAGGAGTCGATAGAGGAGATGCGCGACGCCGAGCGCCTCATCGACCGGATCATCCTGCTGGACGGCATGCCCAATCTGCAGCGGCTGGGCACGGTCCGCATCGGGGAGACTCCGATGGAGCAGTTCGAGGTCGACCGAGCCCTCGAGGAGGCCGCCATCGAGCGGTACCGTCGCGGCGTCCGTCTGGCCGTCGAGGAGGGTGACCCGGGGACCCGTGAACTGTGCGAGTCCCTGGTGCTCGGCGAGGAGGCGCATCTCGACTGGATCGAGACCCAGTTGCACGCCATCAACGACATCGGGATCGAGCGGTACCTCCAGGCCCAGCTCAACGGCTGAGACTCGGAGGGTCGCTCGCACCCGGGTACAAGGTGGGGCGACCCGTGGGCTCGCACCCAGGTACGAGCTGGGCGGCGGCGCGTCCGCACGCCGGGATCGGCCCCGGCATTGACGCAACGGCCGCCGACCGGACACGGTGGAGGCGATCCCCCCGACCAGGAGTGCAGACCCGTGGAAGCACCCACCGAGCAACGAAACCAGCTGTACCGGTTCGACCCTTCGACCATCCGACGCCGGACCCCGGAGCACCCGACGCGGGACGACATCGAGGTCATGGCCCTCGAGTTCCACGCCGATCCGAACGAACGGATGGCCTGGATGCGCCGCTACGCCCCCCTCTACTGGGACGACGTCACCGGCCTGTGGGCGGTCACATCCCATGAGCTGATCAGCCGGATCGAGGCCGACTGGGAGACCTTCTGCAGCGGCAAGGGGTCACGGCCCGAGAGCTCGGTGCCGTCGATGATCAACACCGACCCGCCGGACCACACCCGCCGCCGCCGGATCGTCAGCTCCGGGTTCACCCCCCGACGGGTCGCTAATCACGAGGCGTTCCTGCGCCGGACCGTCACCGAGCTCATCGACGGCGTGATCGACCAGGGCCACTGCGACTTCGTGAACGACATCGCCCGGCCCATCCCCCTCCGGATGATCGCCACCCTGATGGGCCTGCCCCTGGCCGACGAGGACAAGCTGCTCCACTGGTCTGACCTGTTCGCCACCGGCGGCGAGGAGATCCGTGACGACGTCGTCACCGCCGTGTACGAGTGGATCCAGTACATCGACGCCCAGCTCGAGACCCGCACCGACCCGGCGGCGGAGGACCTCATCAGCCTCCTGATCCACAACGAGAAGGAGCAGCTCGACCGGGAGGACCTCATCTACGAGACCATGCTGATCCTCGTCGGCGGAGACGAGACGACCCGCCACGTGATGTCCGGCGGCCTCGAGGCCCTGCTCCACCACCCCGATCAGCTGGCCGCCCTCCGGTCCGACCCGACCCTGTTGCCGGGGGCGATCGAGGAGATGCTCAGGTGGATCACCCCGGTCCGCAACATGAACCGGACCGCCACCCGAGACGTGGAACTCGGCGGTCAACCGGTGCTGGCCGGCGACCGTCTCCTGTTGCTCTACCTGTCCGGCAACCGGGACGCCGCCGTGTTCGACCGGCCCGACGAGTTCGACATCAGCCGCGACCCCAACCCCCACATGGCCTTCGGGGCCAACGGCCGCCACTTCTGCATGGGGGCCAACCTGGCCCGGCTCGAACTGCGGATCCTGTTCGAAGAGGTGCTCCGCCGTCTCCCCGACCTCCGCCTGGTCGACCCCGACGGTCTCCAGCCGGAGCGCCGCGGCAACTTCGTGCTCGGCATCGAGACCCTCCCGGTCGAGTGGTGAGCGCCGTGGTCGAACCTGGTCCACCCACCGGATCCGGCCCCCTGGCCGGTCGCCACGCCTTCGTCACCGGCGGAGGCTCGGGGATCGGCCTCGGGGCCGCTCGGGCCCTCGCCGCCGACGGGGCCACCGTCACCATCAGCGGCCGGACCGAGTCCCGCCTGATCGACGCGGTGAAAGACCTCGGGGAGCGGGTCCACTATGTGGTCGCCGACGTCGACGACGAGGCCGACCTGGCCACAGCCCTGGCCACGGCCAACGGGCGGGCCCCACTGTCGATCGTGGTGGCCAACGCCGGTACCGGCGGGGCCGGCCTCATCGAGGCCCTCGAGGTGGCCGAATGGGAACGGGTCCTGCGGACCAACCTGACCGGGGCCTTCCTGACCCTGAAGCACGGGGCCTTCCACCTGCTGGCCAACGGCGGCGGGGCGATGTGCGCGGTCTCGTCGATCGCCGGGTCCCACACCCACCGGTTCATGTCCCCCTACGTGGTCTCGAAGGGTGGGCTCAACGCCCTGGTCCGCAACGCCGCCGACGAGCTCGGCTCCCGGGGGATCCGGGTCAACGCGGTGGCCCCCGGCCTGGTGGAGACGGCGATCTCGGCCTCCCTGCAGACCACCCCGGAGATCAACGAGGACTACCGCCTCAACATGCCCCTCGGCCGGCGGGGCACCACCGGTGACGTGGCCGCGGCGATCCGCTTCCTGTGCGGCCCCGAATCGGCCTGGGTGACGGGGGTCATCCTGCCCGTGGACGGGGGCCACCACCTCCGCCGGGGACCCAACATCGACCCCCTACTGGCCGGGTTCGGCGAGGTGCCCGAGCCGAGCGCCCCGGGTTCCCCGGTCCCCAATACTTAGTGGGGCTGCCTAGTGGGGGCTGCCTAGTGGGGGATGTCTGACGGGGGCCTGTCCGAGGGGGACCGGGCCCCTCAGCCGGGTAGGGGCCCGATCCGCTCGGCCAGGAAGGTGTAGACCAGGGCGGCCCGGTGGGCGGCCTGCTCGTTGGTGGCCGCCCCGCCGTGGCCGCCCTCGATGTTCTCGTAGTAGGTGACGTCCTGACCGGCTTCCAGCATCAGCGCCGCCATCTTGCGGGCGTGGCCGGGGTGGACCCGATCGTCCCGGGTGGAGGTGGTGAACAGCACCGGCGGGTAGGTGACCTCGGGATCCAGCAGGTGGTACGGCGAGAACGTCCTGACGAAGGACCACTGGTCGGGGTCGTCGGGGTCGCCGTACTCGTCCATCCAGGAGGCCCCGGCTAGGAGGTGGTGGTAGCGCCTCATGTCGAGCAGGGGAACCTCGATGACCACGGCACCGAACAGCTCCGGGCGCCGGACCAGCATGTTCCCGGCCATGAGGCCCCCGTTCGAACCCCCCTGGACGGCCAGGTGAGCGGGAGTGGTCAACCCGCTGGCGATCAGGTCCTCGGCCACCGCAGCCATGTCCTCGTAGGCCCGGTGGCGGTGCTCCCGCAGCGCCGCCTGGTGCCAGGCCGGCCCGTACTCGCCCCCACCACGGATGTTGGCCACCGCGTAGGCTCCACCCCGGGCCAACCAGCCAGCCCCCAGGGCCCCGCTGTAGCTGGGGGTCAGCGGAATCTCGAAGCCGCCGTAGCCGTACAGGAGGGTGGGGGTGGAACCGTCGCCGGGGGTGTCGCGCCGGCGGACCAGGAAGTACGGGACCCGGGTGCCGTCGGGGGATTCGGTGAAGTGCTGTTCCGCCACCAGGTCGTCGGCGTCGAACCAGGCCGGGCTGGACTTGAGGTGCTCGGGCGCGGCCAGCCCACCGTCCCCGCCCACCGGGGCCACCGACAGGGTGGTCGGGGAGAGGAATCCGGTGGTCACCAGCCAGAGGTCGTCCAGCTCGACGGGATCGACCGCCCACGCTTCCACGGTGCCGACGTCACCCAACCCGTCGACGGCCCGACGGGTGAACCCCCCTCCGGGGGTGTCCGGGCCGGGGGTGAGGACCTCCAGCCGGTTGGTGACGTCGTCGAGGATGGTGAGGACCAGGTGGTGCCGGGTCCAGGTGAGGCCGGCCAGGGAACTGGTCGGGGTGGGGGAGTAGAGCACCTGGAGGTCGCGCCCGCCGGCCAAGAAGGCGTCGAGCCGGGTGCCGAGCAGGGCCCCGGCCGGGTGGGTGACGTCCCCCACGGTCCAGTCGTCGCGGAGCTCGATGACCAACCAGTCCCGGTGGATCCGGTCCTCGGCCGAGGCGGGCGAGTCGATGAGCACCGGGGTGTCGTCGTCGTCGAGGACGTACAACCGGCTGGTCCAGAAGGTGGGTCGGACCGAGACGTAGGTCCGCTCGTGGCCCGGGGTGGTGTCGCGCACCGCGGCCACGGCCATCACCGCGGGGTCGGCCTCGAACACGGTGGTGGCCTCGTCCAGCGGGGCGCCCCGCCGCCACCGTTTGACGATCCGCGGGTAGCCCGACGTGGTCATCGTGCCCTCCCCGAAGTCGGTGAACACCAGCAGGGTGTCCGGGTCCTCCCAGGCCACGCCTCCCTTGGCCAGGGGCCGGGAGAAGCCGCCGGCCACGAACCGGCGGGCGTGGAGGTCGAACTCGCGGGACACATCGGCGTCGGATCCGCCCGGTGACAGGGCCACCATGGCCAGCCGGTACCCGTCGCCGTCATCATCGGGTCGGGTGTCGTCGGGTCGGGTGTCGTCGGCTTGGGTGTCGACCGGGTCGCGCCACACCGAGGCCCCGTGCCACACCCAGCTGGTGTCCTCGGCCTTGGCCAGGGCGTCCAGGTCGAGCAGGACCTCCCATTCGGTGACGTCGTCGCGGAACGACTCGGCCGTGGTCCGCCGCCACAGGCCACGTTCGTGGGCGGCGTCAGTCCAGAAATTGTCGTAGTGGAGCCCCCGCCGGGTAACGAAGGGGATCTTGTCGTCGGAGTCGAGGATCCGGCGGATGCGGTCCTTGGTGGCCTCGAAGTCCGGGCGGGCGGCGAGCTCGGCGGCTCGCCCGGCGTTGCGTTCCCGGGCCCAGGCCAGGGCGGCATCACCCTCGACCTCCTCCAACCACAGGAACCGGTCAGGTTCGGGGCGGGCGGTCACGACGGGCGGCGCCAGTCGGGCACCCGGTCGGAGATCACCCCGGCCTCGGCCAACTCGTCGATCTCCGGGTCGGTCAGACCCAGGACACGGGCCAGGACCTGGCGGTTGTGTTCACCCCGGAAGCCGATCACCGGCTTGGCGCCGCTGTCGGCCCCGCTGAACCGCCACGGCGACTGGGGCACCGTGACCGTCCCGCCGGCCCCGAGGTCCAGGTCGACGAACGCCCCCCGCTCGGCCGCCCACCCGGTGGCGGCCAACTCGGGGACGGTGCGGACCTCGGCGGCCAGGACAGTCGACACCCCGATCGCCGCCTCCAGGGCCTCGGCGGTGTCGAACCCGACCACCCAGCCGGCGATGGCGGCCTCGAGGTCGGCTCGGTGGACGGTCCGGTCCTCCGGGGTGGCGAAACGGGGGTCGTCCCGCCACTCCTCGTGCCCGGTGGCCTTCACGAACACGTCGAACCCTCCCTTCGAGGTGGGGTCGATGGTGACGTTGACGGCCCGACCGTCGGCCAGACGGAAGATGGGTGACCAGTTCTGACCGGGACGGAACCCGGCGGTCGGGTCGTCACCGGTCAGCTCCATGGAGGCGAGGTCGTTGACCAGCAGGGTCGATTCGGCCATGGACACCTCCACCGCCTGGCCCTGCCCGGTCCGGTTCCGCATGTGGAGGGCGGCCAGCAGGGCGGCCAGGGCGTGGAGACCGCCGTAGGTGTCGGCGTGGGACATCGGGTCGTTGCGGAGCTCGGTGTCGCCCCGGCGGCGGGCCACCATCTCGGTGACACCGGCCTCGGCGTGAATGGCCGAGGCGTAGGCGCCCTGATTGGAGCGGCTGTTGCCGTGACCCCAACCGCTCACCGAGCACAGGATGATCCGGGGGTTCCGGGCCGACAGCTCCTCGTAGGTGAGCCCGAGCCGGCCCATCACGTCGGGCCGGAAGTTCTCCATCACCACGTCGGCGTGCTCGACCATGCGGAGGAAAAGCTCCCGGGCCCGCTCGTCGGTGAGGTCCATCGACAGGCATTCCTTGCCCGCGTTGTAGTGGGCGTAGTAGGTCGACATGCCGGCGACCCGGGGCACGATGGCCCGGGTGAGGTCGCCACGGGGGGCCTCGACCTTGATCACCTCGGCTCCGAGATCGGAGAGCAACCGGCCCGCGATGGGTCCGGCCAGAGCCTGGGTGAGGTCGAGCACGACCACGTCGGAGAGAGGGCGTTCCATGGGCGGGACGATACTAGGATCGCCCCGGACAGCCGAAAGATCCAGGGGCCGGTGGTTCAGCGGAGCAGTTCGGCCACCCGGGCCATGCCCTCGGTCTCGGCGTCGCCGTTGGCTCCGCACGGGGTGAGACCGACTGAGGTGGCTCCCGCCTCCACGTAGGGTCGCAGGAAGGCGGCGATCTGTTCCGGGTTGCCGACCGGGGTGTACCGGGCGAAGGCGGAGAAGTCGATCTTGTAGAACGCGGTCATCCGTTTCGCCACATGGTGGCGACCCTCGTCGGGGTCGGCGCCGACGCCGACCCAGGTCTGGATCCCGTGGCGCCAGGCGACCTCCCGATCGGCCCCGACCCGTTCCACCAGTTCGACGCCCTGGCGGAACCGGTCGACCGAGCACCAGGTGGCCAGCCATCCGTCGCCCAACCGTCCGGCCCGTCTGAGGGCGGCGTCGGATCGCCCGCCGACCACGAACGGGACGGGGGGATCAGGCACGGGACGGATACGCCCCCCGATGAAGTCGAACTGGTCGCCGTCGCCGTCCACGGTCTCCCCGCTGAGCAGGGCGCGGACCTGGGCGAGGGCGGCGTCGGTTCGCCGACCCCGGGTGGCGGGATCGACCCCGCACACCTCGAACTCGTGGCGGTCCTCGCCGCCCACGCCGACCCCCACGGTGAGCCGGCCCGGGGCCATCTCGGCCAGGCTGGCGATCTGGCGGGCGGCCACCATGGGGTGCCGCAACGCCAGCAGGAACACGCCGAGGTAGAGGTCGAGGCGGGGTTCCATCCCACCCATCGCCGCCAGGTGGACCGGGCCGTCGATCCCCGATCCGTCGTGGAAGCTCACATGGTCGGCGGTGAACACGAAATCGAGGCCGCCGTCGGCGATGGCGGCCAGGCACCGCTGCTGGTCCTGGCCCGGGAGCCGGGCCAGGTTCCACGGGGTGCTCACCCCGACCCGCAACGACGATCCCGATCTGCTCATGGGCTGCACGCTAGTGCCCACCGCCCGGGCCGAACGGCGATCAGAGGATCCAGTTCTCCCCGGTGGCTCTGATCGTGACGTCGCCGATGTCGACACCCCACGGTTGGTCGATAGCGTGGATCACCTGGTCGGCGACCACGTCCGGGGTGATGGCCCAGTAGCGGGGGTCGTCCCGGTCGGTGGCCTCGGGCGGGAGCGAGCCGGCTTGGTAGGCCTCCACGTTGGCCCCGTAGGTCCCGATGTTCTGGCCGGCGAGCCCGACGATGGCGGCTGGGTTCACCACACCGGCGCCGAGGCCGGTGCCCATCACCCCGGTGGGGCGAATGATCGTGACCTTGATCGTCCCCTGGGACTCCACCCGCAGCGACTCGGACAGGACGGCCACGGCGGCCTTGGTGGCGCTGTACACCCCTGAGCCGGCCGTACCGGCGTTGGCGTAGATCGACGATACGTTGACCACATGGCCCCGGCCCTGGCCAGTCATCTGGTCATGGACGGCGCAGATCCCGTTCAGAACCCCCTTGAGGTTGATGTCGATGCAGGTGTGCCAGGCGGCCCGGGCCTCGTGGTGGTCGGCGAAAAAGGCCAGGGGCATCACGCCAGCGTTGTTGATCATGACGTCGATGGCCCCGTAGGCGGCCACGGTGGCCGCGGCCATGGCGTCCATCTGAGCCGCATCGGTCACGTCGACCGTCTCGGCCCGAGCCACCCCGCCGTCGGCCTCGATCGCGGCCGCGGCCTCCCGGGCGGCCGCCCCGTCCCGGTCGGCCAACACCACCTTGGCCCCTCGGGCGGCGGCCCGTTCGCCGATGAGGCGACCGAAACCACCGCCTCCTCCAGTGATCACCACGACACGGTCCTTGAGGAAGCTGCTCACCATGGATCCAGCTTGACAGACCCCCGCCGGTTCCACCCGCCGGCCGGGTGGGCTCCCCGCGGGCTGTGCCCGTCGGCACCGCCGGTCCTGCTCGCCGCCGCCGCGGCGATCTGTCAGGATCGAAGGCGCCATGACCGGATCCCGTCCCAGCCCCGATCGTCGCGGCGCCCTGCTCATCGTCGGGGCCACCAGCGGCGCCGGGAAGTCGACGGTGACCGCCGGGCTGTGCCGGGCCTGGCGGTGGCGGGGCCTCGACGTGGCCCCGTTCAAGGCCCAGAACATGTCCAACCACGCCGCGGTCACCACCGACGGCGGGGAGATCGGCCGGGCCCAGGCCGAGCAGGCGGCCGCGGCCGGGGTGCCCCTGGACCGCCGCATGAACCCGATCCTGCTCAAACCGGGCAGTGACCGGCGCAGCCATGTGGTAGTCATGGGCGAGGAACGGGTGGTCACCGACGCCCACGACTACGGCCGGGTGGCGGCCTCCCTCCGGCCGGTCGCCCTCCAGGCCCTGACCTCCCTGCGGGGCGACCATCCGTGGGTAATTGCCGAAGGGGCCGGTGGGGCGGCCGAGATCAACCTGCTCGACCGGGATCTGGTCAACCTCCCCCTGGCCCGAGCGGCCGGCGTGCCCGCGGTACTGGTGGTGGACATCGACCGGGGCGGGGCCTTCGCGGCCGCCTACGGAACGATCGCCCTCGTGCCGGGTGACCTGCGGGCCACCGTGGCCGGGGTGGTGTTCAACCGGTTCCGGGGTGACCCGAGCCTCCTCGAACCCGGTATCGCCGATCTCGAGGCCCGCACCGGGGTGCCGGTGCTGGGGGTCCTCCCGCACCTGGGGGCGACGCCTCTGCTCGGGGTGGAGGATTCGCTGGACGTCACCCCGGCCACGGGTTCCGGCTCGGATGCGGACCGGCCCGTCCGGGTGGCCGCCATCCGCCTGCCCCACCTCGCCAATCCCTCCGATCTCGACCCGTTCCGGGTCGAACCCCATGTCGCCCTGCGCTGGGTGACCGCCCCGAGCGA
The DNA here is from genome assembly GCA_047974625.1 of Acidimicrobiales bacterium. Lineage (GTDB taxonomy): Bacteria > Actinomycetota > Acidimicrobiia > Acidimicrobiales > SZUA-35 > CADEDH01. The sequence goes on along the minus strand of JBKECK010000054.1, from coordinate 142,953 downwards.
GCTGGTCGACGCCGACCTGATCGTCCTCCCCGGGAGCCGGTCCACGGTGGAGGATCTCCGCTGGCTGGAACGGCGGGGCCTGGCGCGGTCCCTGGTCCAGCTGGCGCGGCGGGACACCACCCGCATCGTCGGCCTGTGCGCCGGGTACCAGATGCTGGGCACCGGCATCCACGACTTCGTCGAATCCGGGGTGGGGATGGTTGACGCCCTCGGCCTGCTACGGGCGGTGACCCGGTTCGAGCCCACCAAGGTCGTCCGCCGCTCCACCGGCCACGCCGGGACGGAGCCGGTGCACGGCTACCAGATCCGGTTCGGTTGCCCGGTGTCGGAGGACCCGTGGCTCGAGGTCGACGGGGAGCCGGAGGGTTCGGTGGATCCAACCGGCCGGGTGTCGGGGTCCAGCCTCCACGGCCTGTTCGACGCCGACGGGTTCCGGACCGCCCTACTGACCGAGGTAGCCGAGCGGCGGGGCCGGATCTACGCCCCCGCCCCCGTCCGCTACGTCGACCTTCTCGACGATCAGCACGACCGTCTCGCCGACTGGCTTGACACCCACCTCGACCTGGACGAATGGGTCGAGCTGGCGGGCACGGCGGCAGCCCCCGGGACCGGACCCGGCTGGTGAAGTCGGGATTTCGGAAGAAAATCCGCGGGATCGCGTAAGGGGCGGCGGCCCCGATGGTCAGGACGGTTGAAACCCCGGGCGCCGACCCGGGACCGACCAAAGGAACCCTGTCATGCGCACCCCTGTCCTCCTCGCCACCTCCGCCGTCGCCACCCTGCTGGGACTGGCCCTGCCCGCCGGTCCGGCCGAGGCTGACCCGGTCCCCACCCCCGGTCCACCCGTGATGGTGCTGACCCCGGCCCCGGACGGTCCCGACGACCTGTGCTTCGACCAGTGCCCCGAGCCCGAGATCGACGAGCCGACCCCGGACCCCGACCCCGACGGGCCCTCCGGGAGCCTGGTCAACCCGACGGTCCCGCCATCACCGTGCGACGACGAGCCCGCCGACGACTGCGACACCGGTGGGGCAGACGGGGTCGACCCGATCGACGAGCCCCGGACCGGCGTCCCGACCTTCACCGGCTGAGCCCGGATCACGGTCACGACGAGACGCGAGGTCATCCGATGAACCACCACCCCACCAACCCGACCCGGCGGAGCCCCCGGGTCGGCCGGCTCCGCCCGGCCGCCGCCCTCCTGCTGGCGGTGGCCGGTCTCGGCACCGCCTGCTCCCTCCCCGGAGCGGCTCCCGGGACCGGCGGGGCGCCACCCCCGGCCGAGGCCGCCGCCCCCACCACCCGCCCGGCCGATATCGGCGAACCCGCGGCCAGTCGGGCCATCGTCATCACCGACGAGGTGGAGGTCCGCGACCGGCCCGGCGGCGAGGTGACGGCCACCCTGTCCAACCGGACCGACTTCGGTTCGACCCGGGTCCTCCTGGTGGAGGACCGACGCGATGACTGGGTGCAGATTCGCCTCCCGTTGCGACCCAACCACCAGACCGGGTGGGTCCCGGCCTCGGCGGTCACCGTGGAGGAGCTCGACGTGACGGTAGAGATCAGCCTGTCGGAACGGACCCTGGCCGTGGTGGAGAACGGCCGGACCGTGCTGGAGACACCGGTGGCGGTGGGGGCCGGCGACAATCCGACGCCGCCGGGCACCTTCTTCGTCACCGACAAGCTGGAGAGCCCGAGCCCTGACGGGGCCTACGGCCCGTACGCCCTCGGCCTGTCCGGCTACTCCGACACCCTCACCGAGTTCGCCGGGGGGAACGGCCAGATCGGCCTGCACGGCACCAACGATCCCGACTCCATCGGCCGGGCGGTCAGCCACGGATGTATCCGAGTACCCAACTCGGTGATCAGTGAATTGGCGCAGCGTTTGCCGCTGGGCACCCCGGTGATCATCGGTACCGATGCCGACCGTGGCGCCTGACGTGGGTCGATGGCGCCGACATCAGGTAGCAGAATGCCCCTGGGGAACTGCAACGGACCCCACGGGACACCGGAGGAGGGACGACGGGTGGGACGGGCTGACAGAACCGACACAGAGCTGGTGGCCGCCGTCCAGGGCGGTGAGCCCGATGCGTTCGGGATCCTGTTCGACCGGTGGTTCGACCGGTCATGGAACGTGGCCCGGACCGTCCTCCGGGACGACGATCTGGCCGCCGACGTGGCCCAGGATTCGCTCCTGGCCGCCTGGCAGCGGATCGACCAGCTCCGTGACCCGGGTGCCTTCGGAGGCTGGGTCCTGCGCATCACCCGCAACCGGGCCCTCAACCGCCTCGGCCGTGAACGGCGCACCAGTTCGAGCGGCGACGAGGTCGTGAGCTCCATGCGGGACGGGGGCCGTCCCGATCCGGTCGGGGCCGGACCGCAGCCCGGCCCGGTGGCCGCCGGTGAGGTGCGGGACCGTCAGGAGATGGTGTGGGCGGCCGCCGCCGGGCTCGGGCCCGGTGACGCCAGCCTGCTCGACCTCCAGCTCCGGCACGGGCTCGACCCGGCCGAGATCGCCCAGGCGCTCGGGGTTCCCGCCAACACCGCCCACCAGCGCCTGTTCCGGCTTCGGGCCAGGCTCGGGGACGTGATCGGTTCGTTCCTCCTGTGGAGGAACGGACGCCCCCTGTGCGACGGCCTCGCCGCGGCGATCGACGGCGGCCAACCCTTCGACGTATCGGTGGCCCGGTCGGTGGCCCGGCACCAGGAGGACTGCCGGTACTGCTCCGACCAGCGGGCGTCGATGGTCGACCCGGCCACCCTGTTCGCCGCCGTCCCCATCCTGGTGGCGCCGCCCCACCTCAAGGCCGGGGCCGCGGCCGGGTTGAAGGCGGCCGGGGTGGCCATGGGCGACGTGGCGGCCGCGACCGGGGCCGCCGGGCCGGGTTCGGAAATTGCGGGTTCGGAGGCGGCAGCCAGGGACCTTGGGTCGGGAACGGCGGGTCCGGACGCCCCTCCGAAGGGGCCGGAGCTGGGAACTACGGGTCCGAAGGCCGGATCGAAGGGCCCTGGGTCGGGAATCGCGGGTCCGGAGGCCGCGTTGAGCGGCCTGGGGTCGGGGCCGGCGGGTCCGCAGGCGGGAGCGAAGGGCCGCGGGATCCAACGGGCAGCGCTGAACCGGAAGGTGTTAGTGGGGGCCCTGGCGGCGGTGGTGATCGCGGTCGCCGTGTCCACGTTCGTGTTCCGGCCCCGGGCGGCGGGGGAGCTGAGGGCGATCAGTCGGCTGCCGGCCGGGGCGGGCTCGACGGAGCGCGCCGCCGCCCCGGCCACGAGCGGCCCGGCGGCCGCCCCGGACCCGGGCGGGGACCCAGCCGTCCTGCCGCCGGCCCCGTCATCACCGGGCCCGTCATCACCGGGCCCGTCATCACCGGCCCCGTCATCACCGGGCCCGTCATCACCGGGCCCGTCATCACCGGCCCCCTCATCACCGGCCCCCTCATCACCATTGACGGGCCTCGTCGACCGGGCCACGGGGACCACGACCACCGCGCCGACCCGGGCGACGGAAACCACGACGGACCCGCCCACCCGGGCCACGGGGAGCACGACGGCCGTGGTCCCGACCGACGAATCCACCACCACAGGGAGGGACCCAGGGTCGGTCGCCGCCAGCCCGCAGATCCTCCGGTTCGTGGTCACCGGTGGTGAGCCGTGCGTGGGCGCGGCCGGGGTCACGGCGGTGGCCCGTTGGAGCACCCAGGACACCGACGGTGTGGAGCTCCAGCTTCCGGGGGGAGCGGTGAGGGCGGGCCCGGCCAACGGCTCTGAGAGCTTCTGCGCCGATCCGGGCGACATCGTCACCATCACGGCCACCGGCCCCGGGGGTTCCGCCCGGGCCTCGGCCAGCGTCCCCTGATCAGGTGGAGCGGCCCCAACGGAAGGCGGCCCCAGCACGAGCTGCGGCCGCCGCCCGGCTCCCTCCCCAGACGTGACCGAATCGTAACCAGCGGGGTCGGCCCCTGTCGAGTGGCCTGGCCACGGCGCCGCGCCGGCCGGGACGGGTCCCACCGACGACCGGACCCGATCAGGGGTCCGGCACCGCCGTCCCGGTCACCCCGGCGGCGGCGAGGGCGGCCAGATCGTCGGCCGACAGGCCCAGCAGGCCACCGAGCACCTCATCGTTGTGCTGGCCCAGGAGGGGGGCGGGGGCGCGGTGCACTGGCCCGGTCGTGCCGGGGAGTCGGAAGGGGCAGGTGGCAATGAACGAGTCGCCGTGCACCGGGTGGTGGACGAGCTCGAAGAAGCCCCGCTCCAGGAGCTGGGTCATCTCCAGATTCTCGGACGGGTGCACCAGAGGGGCGCACGGGACCCCGGCAGGCCACAGGGTGTCGACGATCTCGTCGGCCGGGCGGGCGGCGCACCAGGCGCCGAGCTCCCGGTCGAGCCGGTCGTGGTGGGCGCGGCGCCCGGCCATGGTGTCGAGCTCGGGGTCGGCGGCCCAGGCCGGGTCGCCGATGGCGTGACGCAGGGCCCGCCACTGGGCGTCGGTGGCCACCGCGATCGACACCCACCGGGCACGGTCGTCGTCGTAGTCACGATCGGCGGTGACATAGCTGTTCTGGGGGGCGGCGGCGGGGCCGCGGTTACCGTCCCGGTCGAGGCGCACTCCATTGGCCGAGGCCTCGATGACCTGTTCGGCGGCCACGTTGAGAGCCGAGGCCACCATCGGGCACTCCACCAGGCGCCCCTCACCGGAGCGGTCGCGCTCGTCGAGGGCGGCCAGGAGCGCCACCAGGGCGTGGAGCCCGGCCCCGGGGTCGCACGGCCCGAACAGGGCGGCGGGCTGCCGTTCGGGGAAGCCGGTGAGCCAGGCCATGCCCGACACCTGCTCCATGGTCATGGCAAACCCGGTGCGGTCCCGCCACGGACCGGTCAGGCCGAAGGCGGGCATGCGGACCATGATCGCTGCTGGGTTGACGTGCCGGACCTCGTCCCACGACAACCCGAACGACTCCATCACCCGGGGGCTGCCGTTCTCCACCACGATGTCGCACCCGGCGATGAGGCGCCGGGCCGCGTCCTGTCCCCGTTCGTCGGACAGGTCGAGGGTGACCCCCCGCTTGTTGGTGTTGGTGGCGTGGAAGTACGGCGAGCGTTCCCACCACCGGTCCCCGGTCCGGGGGTGGTGGTTCATCAGGCGTGAGCCGTCGGGGTGGTCGGCCGACTCGACATGGATGACGTCGGCCCCGAACATGCCGAGCAGGTGGGCCAGGAACGGTCCGGCCCAGAACGAGGTGAAGTCGGCCACCCGCAGGCCGGCGAACGGGAGGGTGCCGGGCGGGGCCGGAGCCGGGCGGGGGGCCGGTGGGGGAGGAGGCTCGAGACTCCGAACCGGGGGGCCGAGGGCGGGGGCCCGCTCCACCTCGCCCACCCCGGGGATGGGCGGGTGCATCCGGAACGGGGGTGCCGGCTGGAGGAAGCCGCCGTCGGGGTTCCGGTCGAAGAAGGGTTCACACCGGAAGTGCTCCATGGCCGGGATGGTCTCCCCGTTGCCGACCTCGATGGCGGGGATCCGGAGCTCCGTGGCCAGCGCTACGATCTCGGCCGTGGTCCGCGCCGCACACCACGCCTCGATCACCGGATTCAGCTCGTCGGACCGCTCCGACCGGTCCGGAACAGGGTTGAGGGAGCGGTCGTCGGCCCAGTCCGGCCGGCCCACCATCCGGCAAAAGCTCTGCCAGTGCTCCAGCCGGTTGACGACGGCGAACCCGACCCAGCCGTCTCGGGTGGCCACGACGTCGCCCACCGGGGCCCGGTACCGGCTGGGCCAGGCCCCGTCCTCCTGGGTGATCCCGGTGTGGGGGTTGAACAGCTGGGTCATCAGGACCGACTCGAGGGCGGACAGGTCGAGGACGCCGCCCCCTCCGCTCACCAGGGTGTGCCGCAGCCCGATCATGGTGGCCACAGCGGCGAAGACGCCGATCATGTACTCGCCGTTCTGGCCCCCGGCCGACATCGGCGGCCAAGCCCTCGCCCCCCGAAGGCCGGGCGCCCCCGACAGGGCCTGGAGGGTGAACTCGGTGGCCGCCCGGTCGGCCCAGGGGCCCTCCAGGCCGAACCAGGTCAACGAGGTGACGGTGGTGCCGGGGGCGGCCCGGCGCAGCGGGTCGAGCCCGACGGGGGCCTCGGGATCCCAGACGATGGCGTCGAAGCGGGACGCCCAGGCCAGCAGGGCGGCCCGGTCACCGTCGTCGGCCGGGTCGACCACCACGCTGCGGCCACCCCCCGACAACCCTGAGAACAGGGGTTGGGCCGTCCCCGGCGGGGCCGTGGCCCCACTGGCGCTCCAGGTCCGCAGGGGGTGACCGGCCGGTGGTTCACCCCGGGTCACCTCGAGCCCGGCCGAGGTGAGGAGGTGGCTGCAGTAGGCGCCTGCGAGTGACGACGTCAGGTCGAGCACCCGGAAGCGGCCGCGGTCGGTTTCGGTCATGTGCATTCCCCCGGGTGCGTTGCCCCGGGTGCATGGTGTCCCCGACCGGTCCGGCCCGTCCAACCCGTCTCGGGCCCCGGAATCGCCGGGCGGCCCCGACAACCCGCCGGCGGTGGGTCTAACCTGGGTTAGGGGCCGACTGAGGACGGCCCTGGACTCGAAGGGGGATCGCCGTGGACGTCGGCGTGCAGACAGTGTTCTCCAGCTACGGCTGGGACGGAATCACCGACGGGGAGGTGTACCGGGAGGAGATGCGCCTGGCGCTGCTGGCCGCCGAGCTCGGTTTCGACGTGGTGTGGGCGGTGGAGCACCACTTCTACGACTACTCGTTCTGCCCGGACAACACCCAGTGGCTGGCCGCCGTGGCCGCCGCCACCGACCGGGTTGACGTGGGCACCGCGGCGATCATCATGCCGTGGAACGAGCCCCTACGGGTGGCCGAGAAGGTCGCCCTGCTGGACCACCTGGCCGACGGGCGGGTCCGTCTCGGCTTCGGCCGTGGTCTGAGCCGCCGGGAGTACAGCCACTTCCGCAACATCGAGATGGAGGAGTCCCGCGGCCGGTTCGACGAGGGATCGCTGATGGTCCAGGCCGCCTTGGAGACCGGCTTCATCGAGGGGGACGGTCCGTACTACCCCCAGCCCCGCACCGCCATCCGGCCCGCCCCCGAGCGCTCGTTCGCCGGGCGTACCTACGCGGTAGCGTCCTCGGAGGATTCGCTCGAGTCGGCCGCCCGGCTGAAGGCGGCCATGGTGATGTTCGCCGACCGGTCGTGGGAGGGCCGTCTCCCCCAGATCGAGACCTGGCGCGACCATTTCCGGCGCCTGCACCGGGCCGAGCCGCCGCCTCCCCTGATCTGCGACTTCGTCTACTGCCATCCCGACGCCGACGTGGCCGCCGAACGCGGGCCCCACTACATCGCCACCTACCTGGAGAGCGTCCTACAGCACTATGAGGTCATGGGCGACCACTTCGCCGGCATCTCCGGGTACGAGGCGTACGCCAAGGCGGCGGGGGCGTTGAGGCGGATGGGGGAGACCGGTTTCCTCGACGGTTTCCTGTCGGCCACCGCCCACGGCACCCCGGACCAGATCATCGAACGGTACCGGCAGCGGACCGAGCTGCTCGGGCCGTTCGAGGCGGCGCCCGCCTTCCGGTTCGGTGGTATCCCCTACGACGAGGCCGAAGCCAGCCTGCGGCTGTTCGCCACCGAGGTCCTACCCGAGCTGCAGACCTGGCCGTGACCGCGGATCGGTTCGCGGGCCGCGTCGCGGTGGTGACCGGAGGCACGTCCGGTATCGGTCTGGCCACCGCCCGACGGCTGGCCGCCGAGGGGGCCACGGTGGTGGTGGCCGGTCGGGACCGGGCCCGGGGTCGGGAGGCGGTGGCCGCCCTGGGCGAGGGCGGCGGGTTCGTGGCCACGGATGTCACCGACCGGGATTCGGTCGACGCCCTGTTCGCCACGGTGGCCGACCGCCACGGCCGCCTCGACGTCCTGGTCAACTCGGCCGGGGCGGTGGCGGTGGCCCCCCTGGCCACGATGCGCCCGGACCGTTGGGACCGGGTCCTGGACGTGAACCTCACCTCGGTGTTCCACCTGTGCCAGGCCGCCCTGCCCCTGCTGGCCGGCACCGCGGCTGCCGATCCCACCCCGGCCGCGGCCATCGTGAACGTGGCCTCCCTCGATGGTGTGGCGGGCGACAAGGGCATGACCGCCTACGGGGCGGCCAAGGCCGGGGTGCTCAACCTCACCCGGGCCCTAGCCCTCGAGCTGATCGGTCGGGGGATCCGGGTCAACGCGGTGTCGCCGGGTGCCGTCGACACCCCGATGACGGTGACCACCGCCAGGGACGCCACCAACGCCCGAACCTTCGCCGAGGCCATCCCGGCCGGCCGGTTCGGTACCCCCGAGGAGATCGCCGCCGCCATCGCCTTCGTCGCCTCCCCCGACGCCGGGTTCATGGTGGGGGCCAACCTGGTCGTTGACGGCGGTGTGACCTGCGCCACCGGCCACCCGGATCTGTTGACCATGTTCGGTCTGCACTGACCGCCAGGGGCGCCCCGGGGACGTCCCGAACGCGTTGCGGCGGTCCGGATCGGCCACTACGGTCCGCGTCGATGGACGATCTGGTAGCGATCCGCGGTGGCACGTTCACCATGGGATCCAACGACCACTACCCGGACGAGGGCCCCACCCGCTCCGTCACCGTCGAGGACTTCCGGATCGACCCGGTGCCGGTCACCAACGACCGATACGCCGAGTTTGTGGACGCCACCGGCTACGTCACCGTGGCCGAGGAGGCCCCGTCGGCCGATGACTTCCCCGGGGCACCCCCGGAGAACCTGGTGCCAGGATCGATGCTGTTCGTGATGACCAGACGGCCCGTCGACCTGCGGGACCTGAGCCGGTGGTGGCGATGGTCCCCCGGCACGGACTGGCGCCACCCCACTGGCCCCGACTCGGACCTGGACGGCCTCGGCGACCATCCCGTCGTCCACCTCGCCCACCGCGACGTCGAGGCCTATACCCGGTGGCGGGGCCTCGATCTGCCCACCGAGGCCGAATGGGAGTACGCCGCCCGGGGCGGGATCGACGGGGCCGAGTTCGTCTGGGGCGACGACGACCCCCAGGAGGGCCCCCGACCGCGGGCCAACACCTGGCAGGGCGGTTTCCCGTACGAGAACACCGCCCTCGACGGCTGGGTCCGGACCAGCCCGGTGGGCTCCTTCGAACCGAACGGGTTCGGCCTCTACGACATGACCGGGAACGTGTGGGAGTGGACCTCGGACTGGTACCGGCCCCACGCCGACGTCCCGCCGTCCACCTGCTGCGGGGTGGAGCGCCCCGGGCCGGAGGGGTCAGCCGCCCCGGGGGCCGTCCCCCGCCGGGTGGTGAAGGGGGGTTCCTTCCTGTGCTCCCGGTCGTACTGCTTTCGCTACCGGCCGGCTGCCCGCCAAGCCCAGCCGATCGACACCGGCATGAGCCACCTCGGGTTTCGTTGCGTCTCCCGTCCCACGGCCTGACCGGCCGCGTCAGCCGGCCGGTGGGTCCGGGGTGGCGGGCCGTCGCCGCAGGCGCCTGGTGATGCGGCGCACGAATGGCTCGTCGTCGACCTCGTCGTCCTTCCCGGCGTCGAGCATGATCTGGTGCTCGCCCGCCATGGCGGCCCGAGTCGATTCGCCGAGGAGCTCGGTGGCCTCGGTCACCTGGATCGGGTCGTCGTCGGTGATCCGGCGGGATTCGCGGAGCTGGTCGGCCAGGGTCGGCTCGACCCCGCTCAGGGCCAGGTGGCCGCCGGTCTCGGCCAGCTTGGCCGCGTAGCCGCTGAGCACGATGATGGCGGTGGCCCCCAGGCGGGCCCGGCCCCGCAGACGGAGGATGACGGTGGCGTTGTGTGCCCCCTCAGTGGAGGGGAGCAGGGTCTCCACCTGCCGGGCCCCGGCGTAGAACATGCTGCCGTACACGTTCAGCACGGTGGTGTCGTCGGAGCGGAGCACCGTGGGGGCGGGCCGTTCCACCACCCCGTCGTCGGTGTCGACCAGTTCGACCAGGCGGACGTCGGCGGTCTGCTGACCCAGGTGGAGCAGGATCGACAGGGCCACCCCGATGCCCACCGCGGCCGCAACCGGCAGGAACAGGGTGGCCATCAGGGTCGTCCCCAGGGCGACCTGGGACGAGAGACCGGAACGCCACACGGTGCGGATCATGGGGATGGAGATCGAGCCCACGGAGGCCACGGCGAGGATGGCGGCCAGGGTGGCCATGACCGCCTGTTCGGCCAGTCCGGCCAGGGCCACGAGCACGGCCAGCATCCACACCCCGGACATGATCGACACCCAACGGCTCCGGGCGCCGGTGGCCACGCCCATGGCGGTGGAACCCACCGATCCGCCCACCGGGATCCCCTGGAACAGGCCGCAGCCCACGTTCGCCCAGCCCTGGGCTACGAAATCCCCGTTCACGTTGGCCCGGGGACCGTCCGGGTTGGGGAACGACTGAGCCACCCCGGCCCCCTGCACCAGCACGATGGCGGCCACCGAGAACCCACCGGCCACGATGTCGAACCCCATCAGGCTGAGGTCGGGCAGCACGACCGGGGGGAACCCGCGGGGTATGGCGGCCACGTCGGCCACGGTCGCCGCCGGCGAGAACCAGGTCAGCCCGGCTACCAGCAACGACATCCCCAGCAACACCAGCAGGGTCCCGTAGTCGGCCAGCCGGGTCCGGGCGGCCACCAACAACAACACGGTGGAGATCAGGCCCACCAACAGGGTGGGCGGGTCGATCCGGCTCGGGTGCAGGACCACACTGATGGCCCGCGAGAGGCTGGAGTTGCCCGTGGTCTCGGCCCCGGTCAGGTCGGCCACCTGGCCGAAGGTGATCGACAACGCCGCCCCGGTCAAGAACCCGGTCATGACCGACTGGGAGACGAAGCTGGCGAACCGGCCGAGACCCGCGTACCCGGCGGCGATCATGAACAGGGCGGCCAGCAGGGTCACGAGGACAAGGGCGCCGGGTCGCTGGGCCGGGTCGACGTCCTTCAGGGCCGAGAAGGTGGCCAGGGAGGCCGCGCTGGTGGCCCCCATCACCATCAGGCGCGAGCTCGAGGTGAGCCCCCCGATGATCGGCCCGATGAAGGAGGCGTAGAGGCCGAAGATCGGGTTGACCCCGACGAGGGTGGCCGACGCCAGCCCGTCGGGAACCGCGGCCGCGGCCAACGGCACACTCCCGATCGTGCCCTGGCGGAGCTCCCCCGGCCCGGGTCGGACCTTGGCCCACTGGCGGCGGAGGTCGTCGGCGATTTCCTGCGGCCAGGCGGACGGAGGTTGCATGGCGAAGCACGGCTCCTGGGACGGTGGCGACGAACGGAGGGCGCGTCGGCGTCGTTGCCGATCGTAGGTGAAGCCGCCGGGCGGTGCGTCGCCACCGGCGCAGGCCGGGCCGGGTTTGGGCCCGAACTCCTCGCCCGCCCCGGACGCGGCACCTACACTGCTCGCCGAGCCACCCGGCCCGAATGTTCGGACCCGTCGTCGTGGCCGGGGGACCACCATCAAGGAGCACCCGCATGGTCGATGACAAGGACTCCACGCCCGACCGCCCGACTCCCGCCGCCCATACCGATGCCGGCCCCAGCCGGCCGGCCACCACGCCGGCGTCGACGGGATCCGGCCGGGATATCTCCCAGACCATCCGCGAGGCCGGCGGTCAGGCCAAGAAGTGGGGCATCGTCGCGGCCGTCGTGCTCGTCGTCGGGATCATCGCCGCCGCCCTGATCCCCCGCTGGTGGGCCCAACGGATCGGTGACGCCGTGGGAGGCAGCATCGCCACCGGCTCACTGGCCGGTGTCCTCCTCGGCTTCGTCTGCACCGCCGTACCCCTGATCATCCTGGCCATGGGTCTCCGCCGGCGCCGCCACATCCTCTGGTTCCTGATCGGGGCGGTGCTGATCGCCATCCCGAACCTGGCCACCGCCTGGGTCGCTTTCGGGGCCGGGAGCGGGGCCAAGGCGGGACGGAGCATTCTCGACGTCAATGGGCCGGGATTCCGAGGCGGGTCCCTGGTCGGCGCCCTGTTCGGCCTGGCCGCGTTCGGCGGCCTCGAATATCTGCTGTGGTCCCGCCGGCGCGCCCGGCGCGCCACAGCCCCGAAGGCCGAGCGGGAACCCGGCGTGTGACGCCGGCCCCCGAGGAACGATCTCCCCTACCCGCGAGGAGGACAGTCCATGTCCGGAGATGACCGTCACGCCGCGGCGCCCGCCGCCCGGGTGGCCCGCTTCATGAGCTATCTCGTGCACTGGTACCTGGTAGTGGTCGAGCTGATCCTCGGCTTGACCTTCCTGCTCCTGCTGCTGGGGGCCAACCCGGACAACGAGTTCGCCCGCTGGATCTACCGCAGCGGCCACCGGGCCATGGACCCCTTCCGGGGCCTGTTCCAGCCCATCAACTTTCCGACCAGCGCCGATGACTCGGTGGCGCCCGTGCTTGACACCAGCCTCCTGTTCGCCATGATCATCTACGGGATGGTGCTGCTGGCCGTGGACGCCTGCATCGCCTGGCTCGACCGGAAGATCCGGGCGGCCAAGCTCGACCAGACCATCGCCGCCCAGACCCAGAGCTACCAGGCCTCCCTGGCCGTTCCCTCCAGCCGACCCCCCGACCTGGTCGGCCAGGCCAGCGCCGGCCGGCCCGGTACCGATCAGGGAGGTGTTGTTCAGGGCGGTGTTGTTCAGGGAGGTGTTGTTCAGGGAGGTGTTGTTCAGGGCGGTGTTGTTCAGGGAGGTGCACCCGACCGCCCCACCCGGCCCTACCCCACGAGCCCGGACACGCCCAACCATCCGACCGGAGGTGCCCGGTGACCACCGCTTCCGCCCCCCGCTCCGTAGCGTCCTCCCCGACCCCGCCCCGCCGTGCCCCTCGGCGGTGGACCCGGGCCACCGCCGGCTTGTCGCTGGCCGTGCTGTCGGTCGCGGTCGGGGCCTGCGGGTCCGACGGCGACGTGTCCCTCCCCGAGGTCACCAACTCCGACGGGTCCGACGTGACCCTGCCCGACGTCACCCTGCCGGATGTCTCCGTGCCCGACGTCTCCGTGCCCGACGGGACCCTCCCCGACGTGACCCTGCCCGACGTCTCCGCCCCGACCCTGCCCACCACGACCGCGGCGCCGAATCTGGCCGACACCAGCTCCGACGACGGTGGTGACCTCTGGACCTGGCTGGCCGTCATTGCCATCGTGATCGGCGCCGGTCTGTGGGTGGCCTCGCTGGTGGCGTCCCGGCGGGCTGATCAGCAGGACAAGCAGGCCCACCGGACGGGCCAACGGCAGCGGCTCGACGATCTGGTCCAGAACGCCTACTGGGCCACGGGCCAGGCCATGAGCCTGCTGGGATCCGACCATCCCGAGCGGATGGCCGACGTTCCCGCCCAGATGCAGCCCTACCTGACCCGGACCGAGACCGAGGCGGCCCGGCTGTCCGGTGAGGTCGACGAACCCGACCTGTCGACGGCCCTCAACGACCTCGGGGTGAAGCTGGCCGCCCTGCGGGGCTCGCTGTCCGCCTTCGTGCGTGACGCCCGGTCGGGAGATCCGGCCCAGGCCGACGCCAGCCGGCAGGCCCTCGACGCATCCCGCCACGACGTCGAACTGGCGGCGGCCCAGGTGAACCAGATGGCGGGCAGCTTGCTGAGCTGATTCCCCGACATGAACCGGCGCGCCTCCGGCCGGGCCAGTGGAGCCTGACCGACCCCTGTTTCGGCCCGAACGAGACCGATCCCGGAGTCCGATCGCCGGAGTCCGATCGCCGGAGTCAGGGTTAGTTCAGGACGCTGGATCGCTCCCTGTGCTGTCCGTGTCCCCGGCCAGATCCGGGGCGTCGGGGCCGCCGTCGATCTGGAGGGTGACCTTCTTGTACGGCATGGACACTCCCGCCTCGTTCATGGCCGCGAAGACGGCGATGATGGCCCGGCTCTTCACCTCGTGAGCGACCCGGCGGGGGTGGAGGTGCCAGAACCGCAGGTTGATGTTGACCCACGACGCGGCCAGCTCCACCACGTAGGCCTCGGGTCTCGGGTCGGGGAGCACCCCGTCCACGTCGAGCAGGGTCTTGATGGCCAGCTCCCGCACCTGGTCCAGGTCGCTGTCGAAGCCGACACCGATGACGAACTCCGACCGGCGGGTGCCGTTGGTGGTCAGGTTCTCCAGCGGGCTCTTGATCACGATCGAGTTGGGAACCAGGAGCCTGACGCCGGGGCCGGTGCGGATCACCGTGTAGCGAAGCTGGAGCTCCTCCACGGTGCCGTCGAGCTGGCCGTCGTTGATGATGATCTGGTCGCCGGGCTCGAAGGGGTTGTTGAAACCAATCAGGACCCCGGACACGTAGTTCTCGGTGATGTCCTTGAGGGCGAACCCGAGCACCACCCCGAGGACCCCGGCCCCGGCCAGGATGGGGCCCAGGTCGACGCCCAACACGGTCAGGGCGATGAACGCGGCCACCAGCACGATCACGCTGGAGGCGATTCGGGCCGAGATCTGGACCGCGGTGGCTCCGGCCTTCGTTCGCTGGGCGATACGCCGGATCATCCGGCGCACCACGGTGCCGATGGCCATCCCCATCAGCACGACGGCGGCCGCGATCAGCCACTGGCTGCCGCTGATCCCAGCCGAGGGGAGTGCGTCCTCCACGGTGGAGACGGCCTCGGCCGGCGTCATCGTGCTGGACGAGCCTGGGTCGGAACTGCCGGAACCGTCGCCGAGGGTGCTGAGTGGGGTGGTCGTGGGCGCAGTGGAACCGGCCACCGGGGCGGTGCTGGTCGGGCTGTCGGCGAACGGGACCCAGACGATCGCCGGGGCGGGGGACGAACTGGCCATTCGGTGACCTTCCGTGGGGCGATGACCGGTACCAGGATGGCGGCCCCGCCGCCCCGCCCCTCCCGCCGACGTGAGGATCTGGCACGATCATGTCGATCACCCGATCCGATCGCCCCCACGGCGACGAGTTGGCCGGTTCCCCGGCGCCAGCCGTCCCCCGGTGCTACCGTTCGCCGACAATGGGGTCGACGGGGGTGGTGAGCCCCGCCGCGGACGACCCGACCCAGGGAGGTGGTGCGTGTGATCGGGGTGATCGGAGAGCTTCTGGATTCGGCGTTGGGGGTGGCAGTTTCGCCGGTGCCCCTCATCGCCCTGATCGTCCTGCTCTTCTCCACCAACCCCGTCGCCAAGAGCGGCATGTTCACCGTGGGTTGGATGATCGGGGTGGCCATACCGCTGGTGGCCGCCGTGGCCTTCGACGTGGGCGCCGCCTCGGGATCCGATGAGCGGGGCGGCGGCCCGCTGAGCATCCTGCTCGGCCTGCTCATGCTGTTCCTGGCCTGGAAGCAGTGGTCGGGTCGGCCGAAGGAGGGGGAACCGGTCGAGCCGCCGGCCTGGATGGCCAAGGTCGACCAGATGTCCCCCCTCGTGGCCGGGGGCCTCGGCCTGTTCCTGGCCGCCGTCAACGCCAAGAACACCCCCATCGACCTGGCCGCAGGCATCCAGATCGCCGGGGCCAATCTGTCCGGCGCCGAGGCGACCATCACGATCCTGGTCTACGTAATCCTGGCCTCCGTCACCATGCTGGTACCCGTCGTGGCCAGTGTGGTGGCCGCCGACACCGCCGCCAGCCTGCTCCAACGGCTCCAGGACTGGCTGCTGGCCAACAACAACGTGATCATGACCCTCCTGTTCGGTCTGCTGGGCCTGTCCACCCTGGGCGAGGGTCTGTCGTCCGTCTTCGGATAGCCGGCCGTGGAGCGCACCCAACCACCCGCCTGGCTCCAGCGGTCCGGTCGGGCCGCGTGGGCCTTCCTGGGTATCGTCGGCGCCGCCGTCGTCATCATCATCGGGGCCGTCGCCCTGCGTGACGTGGTGGTGCCCTTCCTGCTGGCCGGTTTCCTGGCCGTCGTGTTCACCCCGGCCGTGAACTGGCTGACCGATCACAAGGTCCCGGCCGCCCTGGCGTCGGTCATCGTGATCGGCGGTATCGCCGCCCTGTTCGTGGCCAGTGGCTACCTCGTCGTCAACGGCGTCATCGACCAGTCGGGCGAGCTCACCGACGCCCTCGGCGCCGCCGCCGGGCAGATCCAGTCCGCCCTCGACCGGGGGAATCTCCCGGTCAAGACCGACGACATCAAGAACGCCCTGTCGAACGTCGGCCCTGGCCTGACCAGCGGGCTCACGTCCGGCCTGTCCTCGGCGGTGAACTCGGCCGTCACGGTGGCGTCGGGACTGGTCCTCGGGGTCGTCCTCCTCTACTACCTGTTGAAGGACGGGACCACCATCGTGGACCGGCTGGCCTCCCACGCCCGCGATCTGGATCCGGACCGGGTCGACCGGGTCCTCGACAACGCGGCCGACAGTATCCGCGGCTACTTCCGGGGCCGGACCATCCTGGCCTTCATCCAGGGGATCGGGGTGGCCCTGCTGCTGTGGATGCTGGGGGTGCCGCTGCCGTTCGCAGTGGGGGTGGTCAACGTGATCGGGGCCTACGTCCCGTACCTGGGCGCCTTTGTGGGCGGGGCGTTCGCCGTCCTCATGGGCCTGGCCGCCGGGGGCTGGATCATGGGCCTGGTCGCCCTCGCCATCGTCCTGTTCATCAACCTGGTGTTGGAGAACCTGGTCGAACCGATGGTGATGGGCAGCACCGTCAACCTCCACCCCATCGTGGTGCTGCTGGTTACCGTGGCGGGGGGCCTGGCCGCCGGCCTGGTCGGCCTGATCCTGGCCACCCCCCTCACCTCGATCGTGGTGATGTTGTGGCATGAACTGCGCCGGTCCGGCTTCTTCGACTCGGCCCCGCCCGGCGGGGGCGAGGCGCCCGCGGACAGCGGCTGAGCGTCAACCGGAGCGGCCGGGCCTCAGTCGAAGACGCTGACCCAGTCGTCCTTGACCGACACGATCGTCCAACCCTGCTCCCGGCCGATGTCCACGATGTCCCGGCTCTCGGCCAGCGAGGCCGACACGCTCCGGTAGGAGAACTCCCGCTCGTCGTCGTCGTGGTCGACCAGGATCGAGAGGGTGGGCCCGTCACCGGCGGCGGTGAACTCCATCATCTCGGCGTCACCGGCACTGTTACCGGCCGCGAAGACGGGCCGCCGACCCAACATCTGGTGGAGTCGGCTGACCTTCTCCGCTCCCTCGTTGGGTGGGCCCACCAGCTTGACCCCCCGGGTCAGTTCGGGAGGGTCGGCGTCGTAGTGGTACTCCACGAGGCTGCCCACCACCCGCTCCGGGGGTACCCCGTAGAAGTCCCAGGCCAGGGAGCGGACGAAGTCGGCCCCGCCGCCGGTGACCACGAAGATGGCGAAACCGCGGCGCGCCAGGGTGTCTTTCAGCTGGAGCATCGGGGTGAACCGGAGATCCCGGGGGGACCGGTCCAGTTTCGGGTTGTGCCAGGTGGCGGCGAACTCCCGGGCCCGGGCCGTGAACTCCTCCGGGGTGAGACCGGCGAACACGTCGTTGATGGCCGAGGCCACCTCGTCGACCGAGCGGTCGCCGATGTTGGCCCCCTTCAACTGACCGAGGAGGCCGGGCGGTTGGTAGTCCGGGTCCCGGCGGGACCGTTCGGCCACCGCCCACGAGATGAACTCGGCCTGGGTGTAGGTCGGCCGTTCCACCCACAGGGTTCCGTCGTTGTCGAATACGGCCACCCGGTCCTCGGGCGGGATCTCACCGGCCCGGTCGAGGAAGGCGACGATGGCGTCCAGGGTGGGCCCGGGTCGCCACAGGTCCAGCTCGATGGTGGGGTCGATCGGGTGGTCCGTGACCGGTGCGTTGTTCGTCATCGGGGCGACCGTAGTGCGGACCGGTGACCAGGCCAACGGGAACGGTGATCGGCGATTCCCGATCGCCGTGGCGCAGGCCGGCGCGTCGCCCGCCAACTACCATTCGCGACGTGTCGGACGCCGGCGTGCCGTCGATACCGGGATTCAGCGACCTCCCGGACCGTTTCCCCCGGCGGTTCCCGTGGCGCAGCGAGGCGTTCGCCGCGGTCTCGGTGTGGGTGGTCCTGGTGCCCGCCGCGCTGGCCTACTCATCGTTGGCCGGCCTCGGGCCCCAGGTGGGGCTGGTCGGCGTGCCCCTGGCCCTGATCGGCTACACCCTGTTCGGGGGGTCCAAGGTGCTGGTGGTGGGGGCCGACGCCGCCGTGTCGGTCCTGGTCGGCACGGCCCTGGCCGGGGTGGACGCCCGCTACCGGCCCGAGGAGGCGGTGATCGTCCTCAGCCTCACTGTCGCCGCCGTCTACCTGGTCATGCGGCTGCTGCGCATGGGGTGGATGGCCGACCTCGTCCCGGTCCCGGTGCTCAAGGGCTTCGTCCACGGCCTGGCCGTGGTCACCATCGTCAACCAGTTGCCGGCCCTGGTCGGTGCCGCCCACCAGGGCACCCACCGGCGGGGTGTGGGCCTGCTGGTGGACAGTGTCCGGTCCTTCGACGGCGCCGACGCCACCAGCGCCGCGCTCGGGCTGTCCGCCCTCGCCGCCATGCTTGTCCTCAACCGGCGGACCCCCCGGTTGCCGGCGGCCGCCATCGTGCTGGTCGTCTCCGGGGTGGTCGTCGGGGCCGGCCACCTGACCGGCGCCGGGGTGGCCGTGGTGGGCGCCCCGGACGCCATCGTCGACATCGCTCGGACCGGCGCCCTCGTGGACGCCGGCCTCATCGGCGACCTCGTCCCCGCCGCCGTGGCCATCGTGGTGCTGGGGTTCACCGAGAGCATCGGGGCCAGCGAGCTCGTCGGGGAACGGACCGGCGAGGACCTCCACCCCAACCGGGAACTGCTCGGGCTCGGGGTGGCCAACCTGGCCGTGGGGTTGGGGGCCAGCTTCCCGGTCACGGGGGCGCTCCCCAAGACAATGGTGGCCATCGCCGCCGGGGCGCGGACCCGCTGGACCAACCTGATGGTGGCCGCCCTAGCCGTGGTCACCGCCCTCTACCTCCGGCCCCTGTTCGACTACCTGGCCTCCGCCGTCCTGGCCGCGATGGTGATCAGGTCGATGACCACCATCATCCAGCCCGGCTACCTCCGCTACCTGTGGCGGGCCAGTCGCCCCGAGCTCGGGGTGGCCGTGCTGGTGGCGGTGGGGGTGGTCCTGCTCGGGGTCATGCCGGCGGTCGTGATCGGCAGTGTCCTGTCGCTCATGGTGCTGGCCCACCACGTGTCCCGACCCCCGGTCGAGGTGAGCACCACCGGCCCGCCAGGCCTGGTCGTGGCCCGCCTCGACGGCCCCCTGGTGTTCGTCAACGCCCGGGTCACGGCCCGTCGGCTGGTCCGTCTGGGACAGGCCGACGGGGTCAGCGTGGTGGTCCTCGACGCGTCCGCGGTGACCACCCTCGACACCACCGGCCTGGCCGCCGGGATGCTGGCCGCGGACCGGTTGCGGGCCCAGGGTGGTGACCTATGGTTGGCCGCCGTGGGTGAGCGCACATGGGATAGGTACCGGCGGTTGTCGGAGGATCACCCCGACCGGGTGTTCGATTCGGTGGCCGACGCCGTGGCCGCCTACACCGCCGGGTCGGAGGTCGGCGATGGCTGAGGACACCGCCGGGGGAGCGAAGACGGCCACCGCCGACGACCGGACCGAGCCGACGAACGTCGAGGAGATCCTGACCCCGACGGTGCTGACCGGCCTGGCGGTGGCCCTGCTGGTGGCGGTGGTCGCCCTGGTCCGGATCGAGGCGGCCGCCCGCACCCTGGTCCTGGCGGCCGTGGCCGTCCTGGTCGCCGGCCAGGGCAAGGTCGTCGTCCACGCCCTTGGGAGCCGGCCCCGGCGGTGGTGGAACGCGGCGGCCGCCGCGGCGGCCATGGTCGGCACCCTCGGGGTCATCGACACCGGTCGCGGCCCGCTCACCACGGCCTGGACGACGACCGCGGCCGGCCGGGCGACTGGGGTGGCGTTGGTGGTCATCGCAGTCGGTTCCGCCCTCGACCGGCACGCCCGGGAACGGTTCACCCGGGCCTGGCTCAGCTGGTTCCTCGGCCTGTGGGGCCTCGCCCTGCTGGTGGTGCCGGTCGCCTTCACCCGGATCGGGGTGATCCTGGGCACGGTGGTGTTCGGCACCCAGATCGTCCTCGAGGCGGCGGTCCGGGCCCGGCTCCTCCCCCTCGGCGAGGACCCCGACGACGACCGGGGCCTGGTGGCCCGGTGGCTGGCCTACAACGCCAGGACCAACCAGTCGCGGTCCACGGTGGTGAAGGAATTCTACTTCGAGGGCCCGGACGCCCCGGGCCGGTTGCTGCGGTTCAGCGTGCTGATGGCCTGCGCCGGGGGGATCGCCACCATGGGGGTGATCACCGACTCCACCGCCGTGGTCATCGGGGCCATGCTCGTCGCCCCCCTGATCACCCCGATGATGGGCATGGGGCTCGCCCTCACCATGGGCTGGCCTCAACGCCTCGTCCACTCGTCCACGGTGGTCCTCCTCGGCTGCGCCATCGCGGTGGCGGTCGGGGCCGTCCTGCCCGCCGTCATGCAGGTCAGCCTGGACCTGACCTCCAACCACCAGATCACCAGCCGGGCGTCGCCCACGGTGGCCGATCTCGTCATCGCCGTGATCGCCGGGGCCACCGGCGCGTACGCCAACGCCCGGCGGGACGTGTCGTCGTCCCTGCCCGGTGTGGCCATCGCCATCGCCCTCGTACCCCCGCTGGCCATCGTCGGGGTGGCCGCCCAACAGGGGGCCTGGAGCCAGGCCGCCGGCACCCTGCTGCTGTTCCTGACCAACATGACCGCGATCCTTCTCGTGGGGGGCGTCGTGTTCCTCATCACCGGTGTGGCCCCCCTTCGGATGGTGACGGCCAACCAGGGTCGCGTCCGGTCCGCCATCGTGGGGGTGGCCCTGCTGGCCATCGCCGTGGTGGCCAGCCTGCTCGTAAACGGTGAGGCCATCACCCGGGACTCGCTGGTCCAGGAACGGATGGGCACCGTGGTGGGGGCCTGGTTGGGCGACGACAGCGCCTTCTCGGTGGTGTCGATCGAGGTCAGGGACGACCGGGCCACCATCGTGCTGGCCGGGCCCGGCAACCCCCCGCAGCTCCAGACCCTCGTCACCGCCGTGGAGCAGGAGTTCCAGCGCAAACTGACCCTCGACGTCCAGTGGGTGGCCCGGGAACGACGGGTCCTGTCGACCAGCCGCGGCGACCGGGCGGGTTCGTGATGCTCGTCTACCACCCGGCCGGCGAACCCGACGATCCGGTGGATCCCGACGACGCCATCTGGCTCGATCTCGTGAGCCCGAGCGACGACGAGCTGACCCTCGTCGAACGGAAGGTCGGGCTCCGCCTCCCGTCCCGGGTCGAGATGAGGGCGGTGGAACCATCCCGCCGGCTCCGGGAGGAGCGCGGCTCGCTGATGATCACCCAGTCGGTGCTCCACGGGGTGGGCCGGGACGGGGTGGGCCGGGACGATCCCGACGTGGCTCAGGCCACCCTGGTGCTCACCGGCGACCGGATCGTCACCCTCCGTTTCGTGGACCCCGAACCGTTCCGGCAGGTGTCCCGCAAGCTCGAGGCCGATCCCTCCTGGGCGCCCGACGCCCTCTCGATCCTGGTCCGGATCGAGGAGGCGATGATCGACCGGCTGTCCGACGTGTACGAGCAGGCCCGCTCGGTGATCGACGAGGTCAACGCCCGGGTGTTCGACCGGAAGGAGGCGGCCGACACCCGAACCCCGGAGCGACGCTACGAGGAGTTCCTGTTCCAGATCGGGGCCGCCCAGCGCCTGATCTCGAATCTGCGCGAGGTGTCGGTGAGCACCGGTCGGGCGGTCCGGTTCCTGTCCCAGCTCGACATGATCATCGACCACCCCACGGCCGCCCACCGGCTCGGCGCCGTCCTCGACGATGCGTCCGCCCTTCAGGGCCGGGCCGACCATCTCAGCGCCGCCATCGACTTCCTCCTCGACGCCACCCTGGGGATGATCAACCTCCAGCAGAACCTGGTGATGAAGATCCTGTCGGTGGTGTCGGTCGTGCTCATGCCACCCACCCTGCTGGCCGGCATCTACGGCATGAACTTCGAGCGGATGGCCGGCCTGCACTGGGCCCTCGGATTCCCGGCCATGCTGGTCGTGATGCTCATAACCGCCGTGGTGCCCTACCGGTGGGCCCGATCCCAGGGTTGGCTCTGAGCCCGGTGGTCAGAGGGCCTCGTAGAAGAGGACGGCGGCGAAGGCGAAGAAGGCGACCGCGGCCCCGATCTTGATGGTTCGCTCCGGGAGCCGGTTGCCGAGCTGTCGTCCCACCACGATGGCCAGGGCGTCCGCGGCCACCATGCCGACGGTGGAACCAAGCCAGGTGCCGAACAGGCCCTCCTGGGTGGCAAGGGTGATGGTGGCCAGCATGGTCTTGTCGCCCAGCTCGGCCAGGAAGAACACGGTGCCGACGGCCATGATGGCGTTGCGGGCCGGACGGGTGGCCCGTTCCTCGTCCTCCTCGGTGAGCTCGTCGCCTCTCAGGGTCCACAGGCCGAAGATGACGAAGGCGATGGCGGCGGCGATGCTGATCGGGCGGGTGGGGATGGCGGCCCCCAGGGCGGCGCCCACCACCACCGAGACGGCGTGCACCACCGCGGTGGCCGCGGTGATGCCGATCAGCACCGGCACCGTCTTGTACCGGGTGGCGAAGGTGAGCGCCATGAGCTGGCTCTTGTCGCCCAGCTCGGCGATGAAGATGACCACCAGACTGACGAGGAATGCGTCCACGGACGTTGGGTTCTCCTGACTCGGGTGGCGCCGAGGCGGAGCGTTCGGGGTGAGGAGATCGCTTCGACCCGGCGCACACGATGTGCACCTGTCGAAGGTCTCGCCCGCCCGCCGGAGCGGGCCCGCCGACCGGGCCTATCGGCCAGTGTGTCGATCGACGGTTGGGGGCTACTCCCCTTCAACCGGGCAGGGTATCAGCCCGGAGCCGGATCCGTCCCGAACGAAGGGGTGAACCCGGCGGGGACGGTGACGTCATCGGGGGTGAGGTCGTGCACCGACTCCCTCCCGATGCCGAGCAGGGTGGACTCGATACCCATCCGCAGCACGTCGAGCACGTTCTCCACCCCAGCCTGACCGTTGGCGGCCAGGCCCCAGAGATAGGCCCGGCCGATGAGGACGGCCCGGGCGCCGAGGGCCATGGCCTTGACCACGTCGCTGCCCCGCCGCACCCCGCCGTCCATGACCACCTCGATCTGGTGGCCGACCGCGGCGGCGATCGGGGGCAGCATGCGGACCGCCCCGGGGGAGCCGTCGAGGTTGTTGCCCCCGTGGTTCGACACCGAGATGGCCGACACCCCGGCGTCGACGGCCCGTTTGGCGTCGTCCACCCGGAGCACCCCCTTGAGCATGAACGGTCCGCCCCACTCGGTCCGCAGCCAGGCCACGTCGTCCCAGGTCGGGGGCGGGGTGCCCATCCAGGCCCCGTAGGCCTCGAAGAAGGTGGGGGCCGGCTCACCCCGGGGCACGAAGTTCGGCACCCCCAGGGTGGGCGGTCCACCGGAACGGGCCCAGTCGGCCAGCCACCGGGGCCGCAGCATGGCCTCGGGGGCGTGACTCATCATCGCCTTCAAGTCGAGCCGGTCCGGGATGCTGGGGCTGCCCCAGTCCCGCGAATGGGAGAACGACCAGTCGGTGGTGAGGATCAGGCCCACCGCGCCGGCGTCACGGGCCCGGTTGATCCTGGTCAGCAGCCCGTCCCGGTCGCCGGCCCAGTAGACCTGGAAGAAGGTCTGGGCGTTGGCCTCGATCACGTCCTCCACCGGTTTGGAGGCGAACGAGCTCAGACCCATGGCCACCCCGCGGGCGGCGGCCGCCCGGGCGACGGCCACCTCACCGTCGGGGTGGACGGCCTGCACCCCGGTGGGGGAGATGACCACCGGCATCGACACCGGCCGGCCGAGCACGGTCGTCTCCAACTCCTTCTTGTGGGGTTGGCCGACCACCACCGGCGACAGGCCGATCTCGGCGAACGCGGCCTGGTTGTCTGCCATGGTGGCCCCACGCTCGGACCCGGCGATGAGGGCCTTGTACACCGATCTCGGCAGCCGCTTCCGGGCCCGTTCCTGGGCCACCGCCACCGATTCGAACCACGGGTTCGCCATGAGAATCCCCTTCTATCGCTTGCCTTCGATCTCGATCTCCACCACCCGGGGGCCGCCGGCGGCGAAGGCCCGCTCCAGGGCGGGGCCGACCTCGTCGGGTTTGGTGACCCGCTCACCGGACACGCCCATGCCGGCGGCCAGTTCCACGTAGCCGATGACAGGAAGGTCCAGGTCCATCTCGGGGTACGGCTCGTCGGACTTGGCGTCGAACCGTTCCCGGAAGATGTCGAGGTTGTGCTTGAGGACCCGGTACTCCCGGTTGGCCAGGACCGCGAACACGATGTCGAGGCCGTGATGGGCGGCCGTCCACAGGGCCTGGATCGAGTACATGGCCGAGCCGTCGCCGGTGACGCACAGCACCGGCCGGTCGGGGTGGGCCACGGCGGCCCCGATCGCCCCGGCCACGGCCTGGCCGATACCGCCGCCCCGAGGCCCGAGGTAGCTGTCGCCGACGTCGAGCTGGAAACAGGTGGCGAAATCGGTGCTGCCGGTGATCGACTCCTCCACGATGACGGCGTCGTCCGGGGTGGCGGCTCGGAGCTCGGTCATGACCCGGGGGATCGAGATCGGCATCCGGTCCCAGGTGGCCTCCACCCGGGCCCGATACGACTCGTCGCTCGCCGAGCGTTCCTCGGCGAGCCGCCTCACCCCTTCGGCGGCCCCGGCCGCCCACGCACCATCGACCGAGGAGGCGACGGCGGCGTCGAGGGCGGGGAGGGCGATCCCTAGGTCGGCGACGAGGCCGACGTCGGGGGTGTGGTTGATCCCAAGAGGGCCGGCGGACGCCTCGATCTGTAGGACCCGGGCCCCGGTCGGGATGGGGGATTCGGGCGCGTACCAGACCGACTCGAAGAACGGCCCGCCCAGCAGGATGACCAGGTCGGTGTCGCCCAGGGTGCGTCGGACGGCCAGGTCGTCGAACGGCAGGCCGGCCCGGGCCAGGGGATGGGCGGTCGGGAACGACACCGCCCCCCGGATCCCTTCGCGCCAGACCGGGGCACCGATCCGTTCGGCCAGGCGCACCAGGTCGGCGACCGCGCCGGCCCGGCCCACGTCGTCGCCCACCACGATCACGGGCCGCTGGGCCGAGGCGACCAGTTCGGCGGCCTGGGCCAGCCCGTCCGGGTCGGGAGCGCCGGCCCGGAACGAGGCCCCGGGGGCGGTGGCGGCGAGCTCGGTGTCCTGCTCCATGACGTTGATGGGGACAGCCACGAACACCGGCCCACACGGGGGGTCGAGGGCGATCTTGAAGGCGCGCCGCAGGACGTCGTCGACCTCGTCGGCGGTCTGGATCTGGGTGGACCATTTGGTGACCGGGGCGGCCATGGCGGCCAGGTCGTGGCTGAGCACCGGTTCGTGGCGCAGCATCCGGGTGTCCTGCTGGCCGGCGGTGACCACGATCGGGGCCCGGGCCTTGAGGGCCCCGTAGATCATGCCGATGCCGTTGCCGAGGCCGGGGGCCACATGGAGGCTGACCACGGCCGGACGGTCGGCGGCCCGGGCGTAGTAGCCGGCGGCCCCCACCGCCACCCCCTCGTGGAGGTGGGTTACGTAGCTGATGGAGGGGTGGTCGGCCAAGGCGTCGAGGAGGGGGCTCTCGGTGGTTCCCGGGTTACCGAATATGTGGGTGACCCCGTGGGCCTCCAGGCTCTCCATGAAGACGTCGCGTCCGCGCATCGGCTGATCCTGCTTCCTCGGTTCGGTGGTGGGGCGGTCAGTCGTCCAGCTTGGGCCGTGGCACCCGGCGGGGCCAATCGTCATCACCGGACGGTTCCCAGGTGACCCGGAGCCCGGTCGGGCCCCGGAAGGTGATGTTGGGGAAGTAGTTGAAGGGCTGGTCCTCGACCAGGCGGAGGGAGGGGATCCGTTCGGCCAGGGCCTCAAGGACGAGCTGGGTCTCGAAGCGGGCGAACCTGGCCCCGAGGCAATAGTGGACGCCCTGGCCGAAGGAGATGTGGCGGTTGGCGTTGGGGCGGTGGATGTCGAAGGTGTCGGGGTCGGGGAAGAGGTCGGGTTGGCGGTTGGCCGAGGCGAAGTTGAGGAGGATGGCGGTGCCCGCGGGGACGTCGTGGCCCCCGACGGTGGTGGCCCGGGTGGTGATCCGGCGCCACGAGATCTGGCTGGAGTGGTAGCGGAGCACCTCCTCGACCGCGTTCGGGATGAGGGACGGGTCGGCGCAGATCTCGGCCCAGAGGTCCCGGCGGGGGAGGAGGCACTGGAGGGCGTTGCCGATCAGCGCGGTCACCGCCTCGTGGCCGGCAAAGGACAGGCCGTAGACGATGGACTCGACCTCCCGGTAGGAGAGGTCGCCGGGGTTGGCCTCGTGGGCGTCGATCAGTTCCGAGGCGAGATCGTCGCCTCGGTCGTCCCGCTTGGCGGCGGTGAAGGCCCGGCAGTACCGCCAGTAGGCGAGCATGTGCTCGGCGATCTCCCGCTGGGCGGCCGGGTCGGGCCGCCCCCACGAGAACGCCTTACGGTCCCCGCACCAGTTCTTGAGCATCTCGTCGTCGCCCTCGGGGAACCCGATGAACCGGAACACGGTCTCGCCCGGGAGGGGGAAGGCCAGGGCCGCGATGAGCTCGGCCGGGGAACCGGCGGCCAGCATCCGGTCGATCAGTTCGTGGCTGCGGCGCCGGATGTAGGGTTCGAGCGACCTGATGCGCCGGTTGGAGAACCCGGTGCGGGTGTACACCCGGATCCGGCCGTGCTCGGGTTCCGGGCGGTTCGACATGACGGCCACTGGATCGAAGTCGTCCGCGGCCAGGACGGCCTGGGCCTCCGGGGCCAGGGGGAAGACGGGGTCCTGGACGTTGACCGAGGCAAAGGTCTCGTGGTCGGTGAAGATCCGTTCGATCTCGGCCATCCCGGTGACCACCAGGTAGCCGAGTCGGGCCGCGTAGAACACCCCCAGTTCGTCACGGAGCTGGTGGGCGATGGGGTACGGATCGGCCAGGTAGTCCGCGTCGAGGGGGCTCCATGCGGTGTGCACCGGGCAGCCCGGCGGTGGGGGCGGGGCCTGGGATCGTTCCTGGTGGTAGTGGCGCTGCGGTCCTGTGGCCGTCATGGTCGGGCCCCCGGTCGTGTCGTGCCGGGCCGCGGGTCGGGCCCGGGCTGGTTCAGCCGGCCCCGGTCGGGTAGCCGGCGTAGCTGGCCTTGAACACCCCCTGGTGGAGGAGGACGGTGGCAACATGCTGCTTGGTGTCGGCGTCGAGGATCCGGGACTCGGTCCAGTAGGCCTCCACCCTCCGGCTCTGGCCCACCGCGACGATCTCGCGTTCGATCAGGTATGGCTGGTCGACGAACAGGGGCCCGGCCACGGCCCGGACCTCGAGGTCGACGAACAACCCCTTGGACGGACCCCGGACCTGGAACGACCGGCCCTGCTTGTTGGTCAGCACGCTGTACATCTCGAACGGGATGATCGGCCGACCCCAAGGGTTGTCGCTGGAGTCGTACCAGGACGACGGTTCGGTGATCCGGTCGAGCTTCTCCTTGAGGGAGAACGGGTAGAGGTTGCCGTTGGGGGTGGCCATGTCGACGACGTGGGGGGCGTCGTCGACCAGGATGTCGCCGACGGTGAGCTGGTCGATGATGTGGAGCCGGCCCGGGTCCTTCCGCCCGACCTCGGCCACCCGTTCCCGCAGGGCGGTGGGGGCGTCGGGATCGACGGTGGCGGTGCCTTTGAGCACGGGGGTCCCGTCCGCCTTGACCGCGGCGATCTCGGCCCGGCCGTCGCCCCGATCGGTCAGGGAGGCGATGACCTCCTCACCCTCGATGACCATGGTCCGGAAGTGGGAGGAGATGCAGCCGGTCTCGAACCAGCGCCGGCCCCACAGGTCGTAGGCCAGGGGATCGAACTGGCTGAAGTGGGTGGGGCCTTCGATCGGGGCGCCGGCCAGGCCGAGGGCAGCCGCGGTCTCGGCGTCGTGCACGCTGGCGCCACCGTCGTAGGTCTGGTCGGCCAGCATCTGGGCCGGTCGGCGGGCGGGACCGGTGCGGGTGGCGCCGTCACGGTCGATCGGGGTGGAGAAGGCCATGGCCGGAGCATCCCCTTCCCGGGAGTCGGGGTCAAGCTGTGCCACCGGAGTTCGCGGCCTCGCCCCGGCGGGCGGGCACGGACCAACCGGCGCACCGCCGACACGGTGGCCGGGGAGTCACGACCCCGGGCTGGCCGGATCGGTCGAACCGGCCACCACCGGTAGCCGCACCCCGGAGCGGTGGCCGGGGTCGTGGAATACCTCCTGGTGGGCCGGGGCCCCGTGGGTGGCGGTGGCGGCCGGTTCGGCCGATCCGAGGTTGCGGGCGTAGCGGGGGTGGGCGCCCGAACAGACCTGGACCCTGATCCGGTGACCAGTGCCGAACCGGTGGGCGGTGGGCCAAAGGGGCAGCTCGACGGCCACGACGCCCCCAGCGTCCGGGACCGGATCGACGCCTCGGGTGCCGGAGCTGCCGATCCGTCGGATGCCGTCGCACACGTTCATGGACGTCCCGTCCGGGTGGACGTCGCAGATCCGAACGAACACGTCGGTGCTCGGCCGGTCGGTGCGGAGGTGGACGACCGCTTCGGGGGTGCCGATCACGTCCACGGGTTCCGACAGTGGGGGCCCGGTGAACACCAGCACGTCAGCGCGGGCCTCGAGCTCCCGGTTGTCGACCGGGGTGCTGGCCCGGTCCAGGGCCGGCCCGCCCACGGCCGGGGTGGGGTTGTAGGGGTCGTACACGTAGCGGGTGGGGCCCCCGGCGGGGGCCAGGCCGGTCGAGAGGGCCCCGAAGGGTTGGAGCAGGAGGTCGACCGGTTCGGATGGAGGCGGCCATTCGGACAGGTCGCGCCACTCCTCGGCCCCGGTCACGTAGATCTCGACCGGGGCCTGGTGCGGGACCTGCCCGTCCATGAGGCGGTACCCGATGATGGCGACGGACTCGGCCAGGCCCCGTCCGGCCGCGGCCGGGCTGGGGTGCCCCCACGGCCCGATGACCAGGCGGGGCGGGTTGCCCGCCGCCCACAGCCGCTGGTAGGAGTCGATCTGCCAGGGGAGGAATACGTCGTACCAGCCGGTGACCATCACGACGGCCGCCGTGATGGCCTCGATGGTGTCGCCCGGGGTGGTGCCGTTCCAGAACGGGTCGTCGAGCCGTTCGTGACCGAGCCAGTCCTGATACCAGGCGACGGTGGTGCCCACCGCGGCCCGGTCGCCGTCGCTGAGGGGGATCCGGTCCAGACCGCGGCGCAGGGCGCGCCGGTCCACCAGGGAGCGCATCAGGGCCAGCGGTCGCTCCTGGACATCCATGAGCTGGGCCCACGACAACGCCAGCTCCACCAGGAACACCCCGTGGTCCCACACCATCTGGTTGACGTCGGGGGCGGTGACGTGCGCGCACAGGACGTCCGGGGCCAGTTCCGGCTTCTCGGCCGACAGGGGGCCGGCCAGGGCCCACTGGGTGATACCCAGGTAGCTGGGCCCGAAGGTGGCGAGCCGGCCGGTGAACCAGGGCTGGTCCCGGAGCCAGGTCACGGTGTCGATCCCGTCGTCCCGTTCGTTGGTGACCGGTTCGAACGAACCCTCGGAACCGAACGTGCCCCGGCAGCTCTGGATGAAGACCGGCAGGCCTCGGGCGGCGATCGGGTAGGCGGAGGTGGCGGCGGCCAGGCCGCGACGGCCGTACGGGGTGCGGATCAGTACCGTCGGGGCGTCGTCTGCGGCCCCGAAGGGCACCACCCGGTCGCCGAGCAGGGTGACCCCGTCCCGCATGGGCACCGCCAGGTCGGGTTCGACCCGGTACTGGTGCGTCCGGGGCGGTGCGCCCGGCACCAGGAACCGGTCGGTGACCCGCCCCACCACCGACCGGGCGGTACGTCGCATTCTGTCGCCGCTGGACACGTCGGGCCTCCCCCGGGGGCGGCGCGGGTGGCTGTCCCCTCCCGGCCCATCCTGATGGCCGGAAGGGGAACGATCAACCGTCAGGTCAGACGCAGTGGGTGTGGATGCGCCCGATGCCGTCGATCCAGGTCTCGATCTCGTCACCGGCGGTGAGGAAGCGGGGCGGTTTGCGGGCCGCGCCGACACCGTCCGGGGTGCCGGTGAAGATCAGGTCGCCCGGTCGCAGGGGCAGGACGGCGGACAGTTCGGCCACCAGCCGGGGGACCGGGAAGATGAGATCACTGGTGCGGGCCTGCTGCATCACCTCCCCGGAGACCGAGCAGCCGAGAGCGAGATCGTTGGGATCGGGGAGCTCGTCGGGGGTGACCAGCCACGGCCCCGTGGGGCCGTAGCCCCGCCGGGACTTGCCGAGGGAGAACTGGCCGCCGGCGGCGAACTGGAGCTTCCGGTCGCTGATGTCCTGGCCGATGGTGAGACCGGCCACGTGGCTCCAGGCGTCGGCCTCGTCGACCCGGTCGGCGGGAGTGCCGATCACGACCACCAGTTCAACCTCCCAGTCTGTGCTCCGGCCCACCACCTCAACCGAGGCGTCGGGCCCGGTGATGCAGGCCGGGAACTTGGTGAACGTGGCCGGCACCTCGGGAAGGTCCATGCCCGATTCCTCGGCGTGGCTCCGGTAGTTGAGGCCGATGGCGAACACCTGACCGGGGTCGGGCACTGGGGCTTCGAGGTCCTCGGTCTTGAGTGACCCGGTGGTGGTGGTTACTCCGGCGGCGAAGGCCGAGAACGCATCCCAGTCGGTGTAGACGCTCATCGGGTCGGGCCCGAAGGCCCCGTCGGACGCGGTGGCCACGTCGACGATCTCCTCGCCGACGACCAGACAGGCCCGTCCGCGGACGTTCGCGAGCTTCATGACGGTGCTCCTTGGGAGAGTTGGGTGGAGAGCGAGGTGAGAAGGTGAAGGGCCGACGACGCGGCGGTGGCCGTACCGTAGAGGTGGAAGTCGGGGCGTTGCAGGGCCCAACGGGTGTCGTGGTCGGTGAACCACCGGCCGAAGGTGGGGTCGGCCGCGTCGACGGTCACGGCCCGGCCGCCGATGGCGGTGAAATCCTCGGGAATCGGGGGCAGGTCGGTGTCGATGGTGACCAGCCGCCAACCAGCCCCGTGGACGTCGTCGAACAGGCCGCCGTCCACTGTGCCCTGGACGAACAACCGACCGGCGTGGGGGGAGCCGGCGTCGATCACCCCCGACCCGATCCCGCCGGCGTCGGCCGGGGCCACCGGCTCGGCGCCGACCTGGGCCGACATGGCCGCGTCGCGGGCGGCCGCGTCGGCCGGATCGGGCACGCAGATGATCCGGCCCAGCTCCATCGAGTTCTCGATGGCGGCCCGGGCGCCGGGTAGGCGTTCCTCGTCGTAGGCGTCGAGCAGCCGGTCGGGGGCGAGGTCGGCGAGGACGAGATCGAGCTTCCAGGCCAGGTTGGCGGCATCCCGCAGCCCGGCGCACATCCCCTGACCGGCGAACGGGGGCATCTGGTGGGCGGCGTCGCCGGCCAGGAGGACCCGGCCCTGGCGCCACCGCTCGGCGTAGCGGGCCTGGAAGGTATAGACGGCGTGGCGTTCGAGGGTGGCATGGTCCGGGGTGACGTCCCAGGGGGCCAGCAGCTCCCAGGCCCGGTCGAGGTTGTCGAGCTCGTAGGCGGGTTCGTCGGGCAGCCGCATGAACTCCCAGCGGCGGCGGCCGGGGCCCCCGGAGACGACGGTGGTGGGCCGGGCCGGGTCGCAGATCTGGACGTTGAGCGGGGTGAAGACCCGGGGTTCGTCGAGGACGACGTCCACGATGAGCCAGTCGTAGAAGAAGCCGAGGTCGTGGACGGGGATCCCGGTGAGGGACCGGACGGTGCTGTTGGCTCCGTCACACCCGACCACGTAGCGGGCCGACACGGCGGGCCCGTCGGCCGTGATCACCGTGACCCCGTCCCGGCCGGGTTCGAGGCCGGTCACCTCGGCGCCGCGGTGGACCTCGACGCCGGCCAGGCCGCGGACCCGCTCGTCGAGCAGGGCCTCCAGGGTGGGCTGGTGGAACATCGAGGACATGGGCCAGCCGGAGGCCGCCGGGCCGTCATGGCCGATGCGGAGCAGGACCACCCCCGAACCGTTGCGCCATTCGTAGACGTCGCCCGGTTCGGTCCGGGCCCGGAGGACGTCGCCGATCCCGCAGGCTTGGAGGATCCGGCCGACCTCGTGGTCGAAGTGGACGGCCCGAGGCAAGGGGTAGGGTCCGGGTTGGCGTTCGAGCACGACGACCCGGTGACCGGCCTGGGCCAGCAGGATGGCCAGGGCGGCCCCCGTGGGCCCGTAGCCCACGATGGCCACGTCGGCCGTCATGGGCGGACGACCGGTTGGTGGCCCCAGGCCGAGATCCGGTCGTAGGCCCGGTTCTCCCAGCGCTCGTCGACGATGCGGCCGCCATAGCCCACCTCCACCTGGAAGCCGGCCGGGCCGGCCACGTAGAAGCTGAACATGCCGTCGTTGTCGTGACGGCCCAGACCGCTGGGGAGGGGCAGGCCGCTGGTGAAGGCCCGGTCGTAGGCGGCGCCGACGTCGTCACGGTTCCTGGCCTCGACCATGATGTGGTGCAACCGCTGGGGTGGGTCCACCGGCGCCCCGGCCAGGGCGATGGTGTGGTGCCGGCCGTTGCAGTGGAAGAAGCGAACTGTGAGGGTGGCGTCGCGTCCGATCGGCATCTCCAACCAGTCGGACTGGACGAATCCGAGCCCGTCGACCAGGAAGCGGGTGGAGGCCGCGAGCTCGGCGGTGGCGAAGACCACGTGGCCGAAACCGACCCCGTCGGTGAGGAACCCGCCGGGGACGAGGGGCGAGGCGAACGGGTTACCGGCCCGGGCCAGGCCGGTAACCACCTCGACGTCGACCCCCCAGGGTGCCGCGACGCGGGCAAGCCGCTCGACCCGGCGGCCGGTGGCGGCCGCGTCGTCGACCATCTCAGGACCGAAACCGGCGTCGGTCAGCCGCTGGAGGACGGAGACGAAGGTGGCGTCGTCGGGGGCCTCGAGGCCGACGGTGCTGGCGTCGCCTCCGGGAGCCCGGTCGGTGGCGGGACCCCCGGAGGCGGCCACCAGGATCCGTTGGGCCCGGTCGTCGTTGCGCCAGGTGAGGGCACCGTCCACTGTCGGTTCACCGGGGATCAGGCCGATGACGTCGCCGAAGAAGGGCGTCAGGGCGTTCGGGTCGGGTACCTCGACCCGGATGTAGGCGAGTTGGAGATGGTCGGTCATGGGACCTCCGGAGGGGACTCGGGATCAGTTCGTCGGTGGCCCGTCAGGCCAGAGCGCCTTGGCCAGCAGCCGGTTGAGGTCGACCTGCTCGGCGGCCGACAACGCCGACCACTGGGTTCGATGCCAGGCCTGGAGGTTCGGGGTGACCGAGGCGAACGCCCGGCGTCCCTCATCGGTGGCCCGGACCAGCACGCTCCGGCGGTCGTCGGGGTTGGGCAGGCGTTCCACCAGGCCGGACCGAGCCAGGCGATCGACGAGCCGGGTGGTGTCAGCGGCCCGGTTGATGAGGCCGTCGGTGACCGAACCGATGGGCATGCCGACACCGTCCGGGTCGACCAGGCACAAGGTCCACAGGGCCGCGTACTGGGGTTCGGTGAGCCCCTCATCGTGGCAGATGGTTTCCATGGCGGCCCGGTTGCGCTGGGCCAGCAAGAGCAGGTTGACGTGGATGTTGCGGCCCAGCCTGACCTCGTTCGGTTCCCGGGCCGTGATCGCGCTGGACGTCATGGCAGGACCCTACGACGCAACAATACGTTCAGACAAAATTCGTTACAACGAGTACTTCCGGGCCACCGTCGGCCGGGGTGCCCCGATCACGATGGTGGACATGGGGGCCTCCGGGGAGAACGGGCTGGCCGGCGACGACCGCTTCGACGATGCTGGCTCCGCCCCCGCCGACGTCCGCGGCCGGGCACCGTCCCCCTGGAGGCCCCCATGTCCACCATCGTGATCGATGACAACCCCGGCGCCCGTCGCTACGAACTATTGGTGGACGGCACCCTGGCATCACTCACCGAGTACCGCCTGCACGGCCAGGTGGCCGACTTCGTGCACACCGAGACCCGGGACGGATTCGGGGGCGAGGGTTACGGTACGCGCCTGATCCGGGCCGCCCTCGACGATGCCGGTCGGCGGGGTTGGCAGGTCCGCCCGTTCTGCCCGTTCGTGAAGCGGTTCATGGTGGAGCACCCGGAGTACCAGGTGCTGGTGCCCGACACTGACCGGCCCGACTTCTTCGGGGGCTGAGACGCCGCCGACTTCTCCGGGGGGGCTCCGCTGTTTCCGCGGGGCCCGTCCTCTCAGCGGTCGCCGGCCACCACCTCCGGGTGGGCCCGGGCGAACGCTTCGATCTCGGCCAGGATCGGCGCCGCGTCGCGCCCGGCCGGCGTCGGGGTGTAGCGGATCACCACTGGGGGGCCGGCCTCGACGATCCGCTCGGCCAGGCCGCGCCGGCAGAGCTCCCGCAGGCGGGTGGTCAACACACTGTCGGAGGCCCCCGGCACCGCCCGAGCGACGGCCGAGAAACGGTCGTGACCATCGAGGATCGCCCGCAGTACGGCCCCGGCCCAGGCTCGGCCCAAGATCTGCATGACCTGCTCGATCGCGTCGCACGGGGCCGGCTCGTCGTCCGGGAATATCTCAGCCACTACGAGGTTAGAAGTATCATCGAGATCAGAAGCGACACCGGATTCACGAGCTGCACCGAGCCAGCAAGCGACATCGAGTTCAGAAGTGGCGCCGAGATCACAAGCTACAGGAGTTCCTCGTCGGGGCCAATCGCCCCGGACCGAGCCAGGAGAGTTGGAGACATGACCGAACGCCGACTGCACAGCGTCCACCGGGGCGACGGCCTGCACTGGGTCGGGGACGGGTTCCACGTGACCCAGGTCCTGCCCGGTTCCGACGAGCTGCACAAGCTCGCCGATCCGTTCCTGCTCATGGACTATCACCCGGTCACGGTGTACGAGCCCACCGACCGGCCCCGCGGGGTGGGTCCCCATCCCCATCGGGGGTTCGAGACGGTCACGATCGCCTTCGAGGGGGCGGTGGCCCACCACGATTCCACCGGCGCCGGCGGGGTGATCCACCCCGGCGACGTCCAGTGGATGACGGCGGCCCGCGGCCTGCTGCACAAGGAATACCACGAGCAGGAGTGGGCCCGCACCGGCGGGCGGTTCCACATGATGCAGTTGTGGGTGAACCTGCCGGGCGCCAACAAGATGGACGAACCCGGCTATCAGGCCCTGGAGGCCGGGGCCATGGGGCGGGTCGAGCTACCCGGTGGCGGTACTGTCACCCTGATCGCCGGCGAGCTCGACGGTGTGACGGGCCCGGCCCGCACCTTCACCCCCATCGAACTGTGGGACGTCTCCCTCGGCGCCGAGGAACGGGCCGAGCTGGCCGTACCCGACGGTCACACCGAGATGGTCTTCGTGATCGACGGTGAGCTGGCGGCCGGCGGGGGGCGCATCGGTGAGCAGGAGCTGGGCGTCTTCGAACGGTCCGGGGACGGGCTCGTCCTGGCGGCCGGTCCGGCCGGGGCCCGGGCCATCGTGCTCGGTGGCCGGCCTATCGGGGAGGACGTCATCTTCTACGGACCGTTCGCTATGAACACCCGGGAGGAGATCGTGGCGGCGATCCGCGACTTCGAGTCCGGCCGGTTCGGGTCCCTGGTCTAGGGCCTGGTCCGGCGCCCCAGGACCCGGCGCTCGACAGGCCGACCGTGGGCTGCGACGGTGGGCGCCATGACCGACGCCCACCGTGATCGTCTCCGCCAGATGCGCCGGGAACCGCCCCCGCTCCAGCCGGTCGCCGTAGTGGCCCGGCTGGAGCGTTCCCCGCGCCTGCTGCGGATCACCCTGGCCGGTGACGGCCTCCGAGACCTGGTGGTGGAGCAGCCGGCCTCCAGCGTTCGCCTGCTGATCCCGTCCCCCGGTGCCGCCGGGCTCCAACGACCGGAGTGGGACGGCAACCAGTACCTCCTGGCCGACGGGAGCCGGGCCGTGCTGCGCACCTTCACCCCGGTCAACCATGACCGGGGTGAAGGTCGCCTCGACCTGGACATCGTGCGGCACCCGGGCGGTGCCGTGTCCACCTGGGCCGAGACGGTCGAACCGGGTTCGCCGGCCGCCATCTCCGGCCCGGCCCGGGGCTACGAACCCGATCCGACCGCCACCCGGCTGCTCGTGCTGGGCGACGAGACGGCCCTGCCGGCGGCGGCCCAGGTGGTGGCCGCGGCCGGCAGGACCGAGGTACACCTCGAGGTGGCCGAGGCGACGGCCCTGATCGACATGGCCGGGCCCGCCGACCGGCCGCCGACCTGGCACGTGACCGAACCGGGGGCGCGACCGGGCTGGGCCCTCGTGGGGGTCGTTCAACAGCTCACCGCCCTCGACCCCGGCACCCGGGTGTGGGCGGCCGGGGAGGCCGCCGCCATGCAGGCCATCCGCACCCACCTGTTCGGAACCCTGGGCGTGGCCCGGTCGCAGGCCGAGGTGCGGGGCTACTGGAAGGCCCGCAACCCGACTGGTTCGCCGACCCCCATGTGATACAGACAATTCGAACTTGAAGCCTGTTCCTGTATCATTTACGGTACAGGTATGGGGACCGCGGGCACCGTCTCGACCGCCGACCGGGACGTCCGCGTCCGGGCCGCCCGCTGGGGGGCGGCGTCCACCATCTCGGCCCGTTCGGTCCTGGTCACCGTCCTGGGCGACGCCATCGCTCCCACCGGGGGCACGGTCTGGCTGGCCGACCTGTTCGCCCTGGTCGAGCCGTTCGGGTTCAACGACCGCCTGGTCCGCACCTCCATGTACCGGCTCGTCAGCGAGCAATGGGTGGACAACGAGCGGATCGGGCGGCGCAGCCGCTACGCCCTCACCGGGTTCGGGTGGGACGAGTTCGCCGCCGCCGACGCCCGCATCTACCGCCACGATCCACCGGCCTGGGACGGCACCTGGACAATCGTCATCCCCGGCGACGACGACCATCTCCGGCGTCACCTCCACTGGCGCGGCTTCGGTGACCTGACCGGCGGGCTCATGGTCCGGCCCGACGCGGCCCACGACGATCTCGGCCCCCTGTTCGCCCGGCTCGGCCTGGCCGACCCGCCGCCGGTGGCCGTGGCCCGTTTCGACGATGTCGGCGGACTCTCGTCCGCGGACGCCTACCGGACCAGCTCCGGCCTGGCCGATGCCGAGACCGCCTACCACGACTTCCTGGCCCGCCACTCCCATCCGGAACCCGACGCCCTGGTGGAGCTCGCACCGGAGGCGGCGTTCCTGGTCCGGACCATGGTCATCCACGACTACCGGCGGGCCCGCCTCCGCGACCCCGACCTCCCCACCGAGCTCCTACCCGCCGACTGGGTGGGATACCGGGCCCGCTGCCGGGCCGCCGCCGTCTACCGGTCGGTGGCCCCGGCGTCGTGGCGGTGGCTCGAAACGGTCACCGGCCTCAGCCCCGACCCCGACCATCCCGGCCTCACCGACCGGTTCGCCGCCGGCTCGCCCGATCCCCGAGGACGCCCATGACAACCGCCTCATCCACCGCTGCTACTACAACAACTACAACCACAACCACCACTACCTCCTCCGCCACCAACACCACTACCACCGCCGCCGAGGCCGGATCCGCCCGGTTCGAGGCCCTGATCGCCGCCGACCAGAAGGTCGAACCCCGGGACTGGATGCCCGACGGGTACCGCAAGACGATGATCCGCCAGATCGCCCAGCACGCCCATTCCGAGGTCATCGGCCAACAACCGGAGGGCAACTGGATCACCCGGGCCCCGACCCTGCGGCGCAAGGCGATCCTGATGGCCAAGGTCCAGGACGAGGCCGGGCACGGCCTCTACCTGTACGCCGCCGCGGAGACCCTGGGCATCTCCCGGGACGAGCTGATGGACCTCCTCCACTCCGGCCGCCAGAAGTACTCGTCGATCTTCAACTACCCGACCCTTTCGTGGGCCGACATCGGGGCCATCGGGTGGCTGGTCGACGGGGCCGCTATCACCAACCAGGTGATGCTGACCCGCACCTCGTACGGCCCCTACGCCCGGGCCATGGTGCGGATCTGCAAGGAGGAGTCGTTTCACCAGCGCCAGGGCTACGAGATCATGCTCACCCTGACCCGGGGCACCCCGGCCCAGCGGGCCATGGCCCAGGACGCCCTCGACCGCTGGTGGTGGCCGTCGCTGGCCATGTTCGGCCCACCCGATGCGGCCAGCACCCACACCGAACAGGCGGTGGCCTGGAAGATCAAGCGGGAGACCAACGACGAGCTCCGCCAGAAGTTCGTCGACATGACCGTTCCCCAGGCCGATTTCCTCGGCCTCACCGTGCCCGACCCGGACCTGACCTGGAACGAGGAGCGGGGCCACTACGATTTCGGTCCCATCGACTGGGACGACTTCTGGGAGGTCGTCAAGGGCAACGGCCCCTGCAACCGGGAACGCCTGGCCAACAAGCGCCGAGGCTGGGAGGAGGGCGCCTGGGTGCGGGAGGCCGCCGTCGCCCACGCCGCCCGCCGGGCCCGCCGGGCGAGCGCCGGTTCAGCGACCAGCGCCACCGCCGGACGACCGGAGGTGACCCGGTGAGCTACGACGTCCCCCCGATCGCCGGCGAGACCGAGGCCGAACTGGAGGGCCGGTCGGCCGGTCTCCCCCTGTGGGAGGTGTTCGTGCGGGCCTCGCGGGGCCTCAACCATGTCCACTGCGGCAGCCTCCACGCCCCCGACGCCGAGACCGCGGCCCGCAACGCCCGTGACGTGTACACCCGCCGGGCCGAAGGGGTGAGCGTGTGGGTCGTGCCGTCCACGGCCGTCCACGCCAGCGACCCGGACGACGCGGACGCCTGGTTCCACTCCGACCACCCGTACCGGCACCCCACCTTCTACGAGATCCCCGACGACGTGGGGCACATGTGACGCCGCCGCTGCTCACCTACCTGTTGCGCCAGGCCGACGACAACCTCGTCATCGCCCAACGGCTCGGGGAACTGATCGCCGGCCTGCCGGACCTGGAGGAGGACATCGCGGTGGCCAACGTGGCCCTCGACCACCTCGGCCAGGCCCGCCATCTCTACGGCTACGCCGCCGAGCTCGACCCGGACGGACGGAGCGAGGACGACTTCGCCATGCTCCGGGCCGAGCGGGAGTTCCTGAACGCCGTCCTGGTGGAGCAGCCCAACGGCGACTTCGCCCACACCCAGGTTCGCCAGTTCTTCCTGGACGCCTACCAGGTCCCCCTCTACCAGGGGTTGGCGGGTAGCGGCGACGAGCGCCTGGCCGGGATCGCGGTCAAGGCGCTGAAGGAGGCCCGGTACCACCTGGAACGGTCGTCGTCGTGGGTGGTGACCCTGGGCGACGGCACCGACGAGAGCCACCGGCGGGCCCAGGATGCGGTAGCCGCCCTGTGGGCGTTCACCGCGGACCTGTTCGCGGCCGACCAGGTGGAGGCGACCCTGGCCGGGGCCGGGGTGGCGCCCGACCCGGCCTCCCTCCGCCCCGCCTTCGACGCCACCGTCGAAGCCGTGCTGACCGAAGCCCGGCTCGAACTCCCCCAGGACGGCTACCAGCGGTTGGGCGGACGGACCGGGTTCCACACTGCCGCGCTCGGCCACCTCCTACCGGAGATGCAGTGGCTGTACCGATCCCATCCGGGGGCGACATGGTGACCCCCGACCCCGAATCCGACCCCGAATCCGAACCGGTGCCCGGCCCAGATCAGCGGCTCGAACGGGCCCGGTCGGCGGTGGCCACGGTCTGCGACCCGGAGCTGCCACCCCTCACCCTGGTCGACCTGGGGATCGTCCGGTCGGTGAGCGTGGAGGACGGCACCGTGGTGGTGACCGTGACCCCCACCTACTCGGGCTGCCCGGCCCTGGAGCACATCGAGGACGAGATCCGCCGGACCCTCACCGCGGCCGGTCTCGAACCGGTGCGGGTGGACCGCAGCTACGCCCCGGCCTGGACCACCGACTGGGTCACCGAGCGGGGGCGCCGCAAACTGGCCGACGCCGGCATCTCCCCACCCCGCCCGACCGCCGCCGTGGCCGGCCCGAGCGTCGGGATGCCGGTCGCCCTCGGCCGCCGGGCCCCCAGCCCCCCGTGTCCCCACTGCGGCCACACCGCCACCGAGGAACTGTCGCGGTTCTCCTCCACGGCCTGCAAGGCCCTGCACCGCTGCACCAGCTGTTCCGAACCCTTCGACCACTTCAAAGAGATCTGAGCGATGTCCGAAGAGTTCCACCCGCTCACCGTGATCGGGGTGACCCCCGAAACCGACGAGGCGGTGGCAGTCACCTTCGCCGTTCCCTCCGCCCTGCGGGAACGGTTCCGTCACCGACCCGGCCAGCACGTCGTCATCCGGGCCGAACTGGACGGTGTCGACGTGCGCCGCTCCTACTCGATCTGTGACGCCCCGGGCGGTGACACCCTGCGGGTGGGGATCAAACGCATCTCCGGTGGGGTGTTCTCCACCTACGCCACCACGGAACTGACCGCCGGGGACGTGCTCCAGGTCATGGCCCCGATCGGGGAGTTCGTGGTCGAACCGGGTACCGGAGCCCCCCGGCGGGTGGTGATGCTGGCGGCCGGTTCCGGCATCACCCCGGTTCTGGCCATGGTGGCCACCGTGCTTCGCGACGAGCCCGGCACCGAGGTGACCCTCGTCTACGGCAACCGGACGGCCCGGTCGATCATGTTCCATGAGGATCTGGAGGCCCTGAAGAACCGGTACCCGACCCGCCTCCAGATCCTCCACGTCCTCAGCCGCGAACCCAACCAGGTACCCCTGTTCCAGGGTCGGATCGACGGTGAACGCCTGGAGCTGCTGTGCCGGACCCTGATCGACCCCGACACCGTGGACGGCTGGTATCTGTGCGGTCCCCTAAACATGGTCGAGACCCTGACCGCCGCCCTCGACGGGCTCGGCGTCCCCCCCGAGCGGGTCCGCGCGGAGCTGTTCTTCGACCAGCGGATCGAGGTCGGCCTGGTCCGCCCCGGTGGGGTCGGTCCCGGCGGGGGAGGGGAGCACGGTCGTACCGTCGAGGTCACCTTCACCCTAGACGGGCGCACCTCCACCGTGGCCGTGGACCCCGACGGGCCGCCCCTGCTCGACCACGCCCGCGCCGTGCGCACCGAGGTCCCCTTCGCCTGCAAGGGCGGGATGTGCGCCACCTGCCGGGCCGTGGTGATCGAGGGTGGGGTGACCATGGCCAGGAACTACGCCCTGACCGCCGGGGAGGTGGACGCCGGCCACGTCCTGACCTGCCAGGCCCACCCCACCGGGGACGGTCCGGTCACGATCAGCTACGACGTCCACGCCGTGGTGTGACACCCCGACCGGGCGGGGTCAGCGGTAGAAGTCGATCACGAACTCGGCGTCGGGGCCCGGCTCCACATGGTGGGCCACGCCCGGCTCGATGATGGCGAACTGGGAGGCGGACAGGTCGCGGGCCGAGCCGTCGGCCTCGATCACGAACCGGACCGGGCCGCGTCGCACCCTCAACACGCCCCAGACCCCGTCGGCCACCCGGTGGGCCCGCCGGAGACCGGCCGGGACGGTGGCGGCGGTGAACACCGCGGTGGTCCGCACCCAGGCCACCCCGACGGGTAGACCGGGCGGCGGGGCCGTCGGCGGCTCGTCGGCCGGGGGATGGGCCAGGTCGATCGGGTCGGGGTCCGGGGAGCGGCCGGGAGTCACGCCGGCACCGGGGCCGTGGCCCGGGACCGGACCAGGATCAGTACCGCGGCGATCAGGGCGGCGACGCCGATGATGGCCCCTCCGGCCACGACGGCCCGATCGAGGCGCTCGGGGGCGTCGGAGGGGATGAGGGAGCGGATGATGGCGGTGCGCCGGGTCACACTCCACCAGACCAGCTCCAGCCCGGCCAGGGCGAACAGGAGGGGGGTCTGGAACCGGGGGGTGGCCGGCCGACCCGCCGACCACCAGGCCGCCAGCCCGGCCCCGGCGGCCACTAGAGGTGGCACCCACAGCAGGACGCTGGGCCCGGTCTCGGCCGGCACCGAGCGGTAGGCCCACCACCCGAGACCGGCGGCCGCCACCGACCAGGCCGTCGTCACCACGGCCAGGGCGCGGACCGGATCGGAACCCCGACCGCCAGCGGCTCCCAGAACGGCGACGACCGCCATCACCGCCACGGCACCTCCGGCGAGCGGTGCCCACGGCGTCGGGGGCTCGAGCAAGACGGAGCGAACGTGTACGGCCACGGGTTCCCCGTCGACGACGAGGGGCACCACACCCTCCAGGACGGTGTCGCCCGGCCTGGTCCCCGGAGGGGGAATGGTGGCCATCCAGTGGGCGCGATGGTCGTGCCAGGAGTAGGTCCCGTGACGGGCCACCTCGACCCAGCCCGGCTCGGCGTCGGCCGTCGCCTCTGCTGGGACCTCCGTCTCGGAGTAGCGGTCCTCGTTGAGCCAGCGGGTGGGGGACCGCTCGTTCTGGAGGACGGTCCCGTCCGACCCGAACCGGAGGTACGGCTCACCCTGGTAGCCGACGACCTCGGCCGCAGCGCCGGGCTCCACCGCCAGTTGGACGAAGCTATCGCCGCCCAGGATGGTGACCCGGACATCGGGATTGGGCGGGTCGACGGCTTCGACCGTGGTCTGGTAGTCGGTCGGCCCGGGCGGATCGGCGGCGGCCGGCCCGGCCGAGCCCAGGACGACCACCAGCACGGCGGCCAGGATCGCCAGGGCTACCTTCGCGGGGATCACGACACCACGATAAGGATCTGACCGCTGGAGTGGACCGAACAGATCCCCTCGAACTCACCGGGGGCGGTGAACTCCTGACGCACCCGTTCGTGGGCGCCCACGAAGAACGGCCCGACCAGGTGACCCCGATCGTCGTTATTGGTGATCTCGATGACCTGCCCCACGTCAACGTCGAGGCGGGC
The DNA here is from genome assembly GCA_047974625.1 of Acidimicrobiales bacterium. Taxonomy (GTDB): domain Bacteria; phylum Actinomycetota; class Acidimicrobiia; order Acidimicrobiales; family SZUA-35; genus CADEDH01. Next base: position 100,039 of record JBKECK010000054.1, on the reverse strand, counting down.
GGGCAGGATGTCTATGCTCTCGCCGGCGTCGATCCGCTCGCCCGTGCCCGCCGGGATCTCGTAGACGTAGTCAGCGGCGCCGGTACCGGCTCGGTCGGCGGGCGCCTCGTCGAGACCGAAGGTGTCGCTGCCCCCGCATCCGACCACCCCGGCCACGGTGACGGCGGCGACGGCCACGGTGGCGAGCAGCCGACGGGGCCTCACGTCTCGGTGGCGAGCAGGAGCTGCAGGTCGCGGGCGAGATCATTGGCCGGGATTCCGAACGGCCACGTCATCAGGAGCCGTCCCTGGTCGTCGACCGCGTACAGGGAGCCGGTGTGGAACACCTCGGCCCTGCCGTCCACGACCTCTTTGCCGTAGTCGGCCCCGAACTGGCTGGCCACCGGACGCAACAGGGCGTCGTCGGTGGTGCGCAGGGCCGTCGCCTGGGGGACGAACGTGCGGACGTAGCCGACCAGCACCTCCGGGGTGTCGACCTCAGGGTCGATCGTGACCATGGCCAGGTCGACCCGGTCCGCGTCGTCGCCGAGCTCCCCGCTGGCCAGGCGGATGTCGGACAGGGTGGTAGGGCACACATCGGGACAGCTGGTGTAGCCGAAGTAGACCAGCAGCAGCGAGTCCGCCGGGGCCCTGAACCCGAACGGGGTCTCCGAACCGTCGGCCTCGACGGCGGGCAGGCTCAGTTCGGCTACCGACGGAATCGGTTCCCGCCGGTAGCCGGCGTAGCTGGCCCCGCCGGTTACCGCGGTGGTGTCCTCACCGGTTACCGCGGTGGTGGCCCCGTCGGCCGCAGTGGTCGGGGTGCCGGAGGAGCCGCAGGCACCCAGGGTCACCGTCGCCAGCAGCAGGGCGGCGACCAGCGGGTATCGGCGTGGACAGGTAATCACGACAACTCCTCGATGTAGCTCACCACGGCGTCGATCTGGTCCGGGTTCAGGTTGTTGGGTGGCATCACGATGGTGAATCCGGCGACCTGCTGGGCGCCGGGGTCCATGATCGACTGGCGGAGGTACGCCTCGTCGGCCACCACCGTCGACCCGTCGGCCAGCTCCACCGACGACCCGGCAAGCCCGGACCAGGTCGGTCCGGGCTTGGTGGAGCCGTCGGTCGAGTGGCAGGCGGAGCATCCGGCGTTGTCGGCGACGTCACGCCCGGCGGCACCCTCGGCGGACAGGGGAGGACCGTCGTCGGACCCGCAGGCGGTCAGCGTGGCGGCCACCGTCGCCAAGGCCACCGCCAAGGTCGTCGCCCGCCGGAGACTCACGGAGCGGAGTCCATGACCGCCACCAGCATGGTCTGGGGCGAGGCTTCAGCGAACTCGAGGGTGATCTCGAGCTCCGAGCCGGCTTGGAGCGGTTCCACCAGGCCCATCAGCATGACATGGTAGCCACCGGGTTCGAGCACGACGGGCTCGCCGGCCGGCAACTCCAGACCGTCGGGCAGCTCCTGCATGGTCATGGCCATGTCCCCGGACGCGGCATCTTCCGACGCGGCATCTCCCGACGCGGCATCTCCCGACGCGTCATCCTCGGACGCGTCATCCTCGGACGACCCGTCAGCCATCGAGTCGTCGGTGGCATGGTCGTCAGTGGCATGGTCGTCAGTGGAATGATCGTGGGTGGAATGGTCGTCAGCGGGCACGGTCTCGTGGATCTCAACCGACTCGGCGACGGACGCGTCGATCGTCACTGCGGTGAGGACGTCGTCCTCGCTCGACGTGATGGTGAAGTAGAGGGCCCCGTTGGCCGCGGTGGCCGCGGTTGACCGGGCCCAGGCGTCGGTCACCGTGATCACCTCCTCGCCGGCCGTTCCCTCGTCGCCGCCACCGTCCGTGGTGGTGGTCTCGGCCATGGTCGAGGAGGCGTCGGCCTCAGAAGTCTCGGCACTGGTGGTGGCGTCGTCGCTGCCGCAACCGGTGGCCACCGGCAACAGGGCGGTGATGGCCAGGCCGGTGACGGCGGCCGAGCGACGGAACGAGGGCAGAGTTAGCGGTTTCACGACCTGGTAGACCGGCGATCCGGGGCCGGAGTTCCCGCCGTGACGGAGTTCACGAGCGCCGGTGGGAGCCGGGAGGAGACGGGCCGAGCGCCGGGAGGCGGACGGCGGACAGGCCGACCATCACGGTGAGCATCACCGACGGTAGATGGATGAGCTCCGTCGACGCCGCCCGGTGGACCTCGGGTTCGAGGACGCCGGCCGCCGCCTGGGCCACCAGCGCCACCGCGGCCAGGACGAATGCGGGCACCGCCCAGCGGGGCCGCCAGGCGGTCAGCAGGGCGGCGACGGCCACGGCCAGGCCGAGGGCGCCGTCCCGGGTCAGATGGGCGCCGGTGGAGGCGTCCAGTAGGCCGAAGGGGTCCCGGGCCACCAGCCAGGGGAGGGCCACAGCGAGCTGGCCCACGGCCAGGACGGCGATGATGATCCGGAGCCAGGTGGGCGGACCCGGCAGCTCGGACCCGAGACGGCCGAGAAGAGCGGCCGGGTCGTCGTCACCGAGGTCGGCGGCCGCGCCGTCGAGGCCCAACCCGTTAAGGTCCAGCCCGTCCAGGTCGGACGGCTCGGGACCCGGAGGACCTGATGGTCCGGGCCGGGGGCGGCGCCGTCGGGCCTGACCCAGTTCGACCACGGAGCCCGACTCGCCCGGTGGCCGCTCGTCTGTCATGCCGTGGCCTGTCCGTCGTCGGGGCTGAGGGCGGCCGCCAAGGTGGTCCGGGCCCGGTGAAGGCGGGACCGGACCGTCCCGGTCGGTAGGTCGAGGATCACCCCGGCGGATTCGTAGTCGTAGCCGAGGATGCCGCACACCACCAGGACCTCCCGGTGGCTACGCGGCAGTTGGCGCAGCACGGCCAGGACCTCTCCCCGGTGGTCGGGAGCCTGGGTCACCGCCAGTTCTGCGAGGGAGGGGCCGGGCCCCGCCGGCCCCCGGTTCCGTTCCCGGGCCTCGAGGTCGAGCACGCAGCGGCGGCAGATCCGGATGAGCCAGCCCTCGAAACTGCCGTCGCCGCGGAACGAGTCAAGGTACTTCCAGGCCCGGACAAAGGTCTCCTGGACCGCATCCTCGGCGATGGTAGAGGTGGAGGCCATGGAGCGGGCGTACGCCTGGACGGCGCGGTGGTGCTGGTGGACCAGCCGCTCAAAGTCCGCGTCGTGCATCAGCGTCCAGTCAAGCCGACGGGCCGGGTCCCGCCAACGCCGTTCCGGTTACGGCCTCATAACCGGGTGGGAATGTCGGCCTCGATCTCGGCCAGCCAGGCGGCCGCGGACGCATCCGACGGCATCCGCCAGTCGCCCCGGGGGGACATGGTCCCCCCGGGGGACACCTTGGGCCCGTTAGGCAGGGCGGAACGTTTGAACTGGTTGGCGAAAAACCGGCGGACGAACACCACCAGCCACCGGCGGATGGTGGGCAGGTCGTAGGCGGTCCGCTGGGCCGGGTCGAACCCGGGTGGCCAGTCGCCGTAGTCGACCTCCCGCCAGGCGTGCCAGGCCAGGAAGGCGATCCGGGCGGGCCGGGCGCCACGCCGAATCACATGGAACAGGGTGAAGTCCTGGAGTGCGTAGGGGCCCACCACCGCCTCGGTGGCCTGGGGCCCCGCCCCGTCGGTACCGGGGATGAGCTCGGGTGTGATCTCCTGGGTCAGGATCTCTTCCAGGACGTCGTGGGCGTCGAGACCGAACTGCTCGGTGGCGATCACCCACCGGATCAGGTGCTGGATGAGGGTCTTGGGGACCCCGGTGTTCACTGCGTAGTGGGCCATCTGATCGCCGACACCGTAGGTGCACCACCCCAGGGCGAGCTCGCTGAGGTCGCCGGTGCCGAGCACGATCCCGCCCCGGAGGTTGGCCAGCCGGAACAGGTAGTCGGTGCGGAGCCCGGCCTGGACGTTCTCGAAGGTGACGTCGTATACGGCCTCCCCGTCAGCGTAGGGGTGACCGAGATCCTCCAGCATCTGGCGGGCGGCGGGCCGGATGTCGAGCTCCTCGAAGGTGACCCCGAGGTCGTGGGCCAGGCGGGTGGCGTATGAGCGGGTGGTGTCACTGGTGGCGAAGCCGGGCATGGTGAAGGCGTGGATGTCGGTGCGGGGCCGGCCCAGCCGGTCCATCGCCTGGGCCGCCACCAGGAGGGCGTGGGTGGAGTCGAGGCCGCCGCTCACCCCGATCACGACCCGGGGTTCGCCGATGGCCTGGAGCCGTTGGGCCAGGCCGGACACCTGGATGTTGAAGGTCTCGAAGCAGTCCAGGGCGAGCCGATCAGGGTCGTCGGGCACGAACGGGTACCGGTCCACCTTGCGGAGCAGCCCCATATCGCCCGCCGGGGGGTCCAGGGTGAACGGGACGTTCCGGAACCCGGAGGTCCGTTCGGCCAGGGTGCGGCGGTTGTCGTCGAAGGTGCCCTGACGGATCCGTTCCTGGGTCAGCCGGGCCAGGTCGACGTCGACGGTGGTGCGGCGCGGCCCATCGGGGAACCGTTCCGTCTCGCCCAGCAGGTCGCCGCACTCGTAGACCATGGTCTGTCCGTCCCACGACAGGTCGGTGGTGGATTCGCCCTGGCCAGCCGCGGCGTACAGGTAGGCGGCCAGGCAGCGGGCGCTGGCCGAGCGGACCAGGACCCGCCGGTCCCGGGCCCGGGCCACCGTGATCGGGCTGCCGGACAGGTTGGCCAGCACGGTCGCCCCGGCCAGGGCCGCCTCGGCGCTGGGCGGGACCGGTACCCACATGTCCTCGCACACCTCGACGTGCAGGCGTAGGCCGGTCACGTCGTCCGCGGTGAAGATCAGGTCCGGGCCGAACGGGACCGGCCCGACCCTGGCGTCCAGCCCGGTGGTACGGAACCGGTGGGTCCGGTCTCGCTGGTCGTCCCCGGGGGCGAAGTGGCGCCGCTCGTAGAACTCCCGGTAGGTCGGCAGGTACGACTTGGGGGCCACGCCCAGCACCCGGCCCCGGTGCAGCACCACGGCCGCGTTGACCAGCCGGTTGCCGTGGAGGAGCGGGGCCCCCACTGCGACCACAGGCCGCACCGTGGCCGTCAGCTCGACCAGCCCGACCAGCGCCTCCTCGACCGCGTCGAGCAGGGTGTCCTGGAGGAACAGGTCGTCGACGGCGTAGCCGCTCAGGCACAGCTCGGGGAACACGGCCACGGCCACCCCGTCGTCGTGGCAGGCCCGCACCTGTTCGGCCACGACCCGGCCGTTGGCGGCCGGATCGGCCACCGTGATCGGGATGGTGCACGCCGCCACCCGGGCGTACCCGTGGGCGTAGGCCGAGAGAAAATCCACAGGCGCAGTGTAAGGGGGTCGGCGAAGGCCGGGCCGGACGCCCGTGCCCGGCTCGGCGGGCGTCCCCGGCCCGGAGTCACTAAGGTCCGCGTCCATGACCGGAACCGCCCCCAACGAGGCCGACAGTCCCTACCACTCCCCGTCGTTGGACGAGTTGTGGGCACGGCCGACCGTCTACCGCCCCGACGTCCTGGCCGGCCGGGTCATGCTGGTGACCGGGGCGGCCGGGGGGATCGGCACCGCCATCTCGGTGCTGGCCGCCCGGCTCGGGGCCCGGCTGGTGCTGTGCGGCCGAACCCCCGGAACCCTCGACATCCTGGCCGAACGGCTCGGGGTGCTCGGCGCGGAGGTGGTCACGGCCCCCGGTTCGGTGCGCGACCCCGACCAGGTGGCCGCCGTGGTGGACACGGCCTGGGACCGGTTCGGCCGGCTCGACATCGTGGTCAACAACGCCGGCGGGCAGTTCACCGCCCCCGCCGTCGACATCAGCCCCAAGGGGTGGCACGCCGTGGTGGAGACCAACCTCTACGGCTCGTGGTACATGATGCAGGCCGCGGCCAGGCGTTGGACCGACGCCGGTGACCCGACCCCCGACGAGGACCGTTGCGTGGTCAACATCTCCACCATCATCGGGCGGGGATCGGCCGGGATCGCCCACACCGCGGCCGCCCGGGCCGGCCAGATCAACCTGACCCGCTATCTGGCCGTCGAATGGGCCTCGCTCGAGATCCGTTCCAACGCCATCGCCGTCGGGGTGGTGGCGTCAGAAGGCCTGGCCACCTACCCCGAAACGGCCCGGGCCAGTTTTGGTCAGAACCCGATGCGCCGCCTGGGCGACGTCTGGGACATCGCCCAGGGGGTCGCCTACCTGACCAGCCCAGCCGCCGGGTTCATCACCGGCACCACCCTCGAGATCACCGGCGGTGAACACGTGTGGGGCGAGTACTGGCCCCTCGGCCGCCCCGACCACTTCAACGGAGTCGTCTACCCATGACCAACGATCACACCACCCGGACCGACCCGGCCCCCTCGGGCGACCGGGTCGACACCACCCGCCTCCAGCACATGGCCCGGGCCTACACCGAATCGGCCCTCTTGTGGGCGGGGCTCGACCTCGGAGTGTTCACCGCCGTGGCCGAGGGGGCCCGGGACAATGACACCTTGGCCGCCGCCTGCTCGATCTCCCGGCTCAACGCCGACCGTCTGGTCAGCTGCCTCCTCGGCCTCGACCTGCTTCGTCTCGGCGATCACGGCGAACTCGTCAACGCTCCCGACGCCGAGAAATTCCTGGTTCGGGGCGGCCCCCGCTACGCCGGGCCGTGGATGCGCTTCACCCGACCGGACGTGCCCGGCTGGATGAACCTGAGCGAACTGCTCCGCTCGCCCGAACCACCCCGACCGCTCGGCATGTACAGCGACCTCACCGTCGACCAGGCCCGCACGTACCACCAGGCCACGGCCTCGATCGGGATGGGGGCCGGACGCCGGTTCGCCCGGACCGTGGATCTGGCGGGGCGGCGCCACCTGCTCGACCTGGGCGGCGGTTCGGGGGCCTACTCGATCGCCTCGGTGCAGGCCCACCCGGACCTGAGAGCCACGGTGCTCGACCTCCCCCCGGTGGTAAAGGTCACGGCCGAATACCTGGCCGATCACGAGGTCGACGATCGGGTCGACACCATCGGCGGCGACTTCACCGCCGATCCGTTCCCGGACTGCGACGTGGTGGTCATGGCCTCCAACCTGCCGATCTACAACGAGGACACGATCGCCGCCGTGGTGGCCAAGGCGTACGGGGCCCTGGCTCCGGGTGGTGAGATGCACCTGGTGGGGGAGATGCTCAACGACGACGGGGTCGGCCCCCTCGACGCCGCCCTGTGGGGGATGCAGGAGATCCTGTACAACTCCGGCGGCAAGGCCCACACCCGGGCTCAGGTCCGCGGCTACTTCGAGCAGGCCGGGTTCGTGGACGTGGCCGAGCACGAGTTCGTGCCCGGGGTCCTGGTGCGGGTCACGGGACGCCGGGCCGGGTAGGGCTGTGCCGCCGGGTAGGGCTGTGCCGCGGGCGTCGCTCAGCGGCCCAGGATCCGGCGGATCACCCCGGTCAGCTCGGAGGCCAGGTCGGCGGGGCCGGTCCGTGACGGGCCAGGGTGGCGCCAGGCCACGTGGCCGTCGGGCCGGACCAGCAGGGCGCCGTCCGGGCCGATCCCGGCCACAGCGGGAAACGGCCGCCCCTCACCATCCCCCCGGTCGGTCAGGCCGGGTCCGTCGAGGCGGAGGTGGTCGACGTCCACCCCGGTGCGGGCCGCGGCCGCGGCCGTGGCCGCCGCCCACCCCACACCGTCGGGCCCGGCGAGCACGAGCAGGTTGGTGCCGACCAGGTCGAGGGTGGAGATCGGGTCGTCGGCGGAGCCGAGCCAGTGATGGGGGAGGCGGGCGCCGGGGGTGGCCGACGGGGTGTAGTCGGCGTAGTCGTCGGCCACTGCCGGGGGTGCCGTGCCGTCGGCCACCACGGCCGCCGAGGCGTAGACCGGACCTAGTTCCACGCCCAGGTGGTTGCCGTAGCGGTGGGATTCGGCCGCGGAGAGACCGGACGCGTCGGGGTCGACCCGACCGAGGGCCACGGCCCGGATCCGGCCCACAGCCCGCGAGTTGGCCAGGGACTGCTCGGTGATGCGGCGGGCCAGGTCCCGGCGCTCGGTGGGGTAGGTCTCCACCAGGGACCAGTCGGCCCAGCCCCGCAGGTGGAAGGCCAGCTTCCAGACCAGGTTGTGCATGCTCTGGAAACCGGTGTTCACCCCGAGACCACCGGTGGGTGGGAACTGGTGGGCGGCATCGCCGACCAGGGCCACCCGGCCGACCACGAACCGGTCGGCCACCGTGGCGTTGAGGGCCCAGCGTCCCACCGAGATGACCTCCACGGGAAGCTCCGGGATTCCCGACGCGGCCCGCACCCAGGCCTCCACCCGGTCCGGGGGCCAGGCCTCGATCGACCAAGCGTCGACGGCCACGTTGATCTGGGCCAGCCAGCGGCCCCGGGCGTCGAGGGGTTGGAGGACGCCTACGGCCTGGTCTGAGGCCACGAAGTACAGCACCGCCGGCCGGTCGGCGACGTCCGCCTCGATCGGGGCCCGGAAGTAGCAGTTGACCATATGGGTCAGGTCGCGCCGGCCCTCCAACTCGGCCCCGATGGCCCGGCGGACGAAACTGCCGGCCCCGTCGGCCCCGATCACCACCGGGGCCGTGATCACCTCACCGGCCGGGCCGGGTGCGCCCCGGCCGGAGGGCTGCAGGGTGACGGTGACGTCGCCCCCGTCCGGGCCGGTCGAGGTCAGGTCGACCACCTCGGTGTCGAATCGGACGTCCACCCGGCCGCTGGCCCGGGCCGCGTCGAGAAGGACCTCCTCCAACAGTTCCTGGGACGACATGACGGGGACGGCGGGGCTCACCCCGGGCCCGGGCCCCTCGAAGCCGGCGGTGTCGATCCGGCCCCGTTCCGGTCCGACCGCGGTGTCGACGAACCGGATCGGGCTCTTCCAGCCCGGTGGGGAGTCGATGCCCCGCAACCGGGCGTAGACGGTGGGGCCCCAGCCCCGGGCGATCTCCATGGTGCGGGTGTTGATGTTCCGGGTCTTGGGATGCCAGGAGATCGACCCGTGCCGTTCCACCACCACCGACCGGATCCCGAACCGGGCCAGTTCCAGGGCGGTGCCCAACCCGACCGGCCCGGCCCCCACCACGACCACCGGTCCCGGACCGGCACCCGGGCGAGATGCCGTCATCGGGGGCTACTCCGCCCATCGGCGGGCGCCGAATCGGCGCGGGTGTCGTTCACGGCGGTGACCAGGTCGACCAGACGGGCCAACAGGTCGAGCCGGTCGTGGGGCTTCCCCTCCGGCAGGCCCACCCGCAGGGTGCGGATCCCGACGTCCCGGTAGGCCCGCAGCCGGTCGGTGATCCGGGCCTCGTCACCAACCAGGTTGGTGTCGAGCCCGATGGCCACCGGAACCCGGGCCCGGGCCGCGTCCCGGTCGCCGGACCGCCACAGGCGTTCCACCTCGGCCACGTCCTCCCCGTACCCCTGGCGGGCGAACGCCTCGTTGTAGAAGTTGGTGGTGGCCGACCCCATGGCTCCGAAGGTGAAGGCGTAACCGGCGGCGTGGCGGCGACCGGCCCCGTCGAGGTCGTCGGTGAACTCGAGACCGACCGACACCGTCAGCTCGACGTCGTCCAGGCTCCGCCCGGCCGCCTCGGCTCCGGCCCGCATGGGGCCCAGGAACACCTCGGCCGACTCGGGGATGAACGAGTTCCCGATCCACCCGTCGGCCCGTTCCCCGGTGAGGCGGAGATTGGCCGGTCCCAGGGAGGCGAGATAGATCGGCACCGGGGTCCCGGCCACGGGGGAACGGATCGGGCGGCCCTCCCCGCCGGGGAGGGGCAGCTGGTAGACGCGGCCCTCGTAGGCCAGGCGTTCCCCAGCCGTCACCGACCGGACGATGTCGATGGTCTCCCGGGTCCGGGTCACGGGCCGATCGAAGGGGACGCCGTGCCACCCCTCCATGACCTGCGGGCCGCTGGTGCCCAGACCAAGGATGAAGCGGCCCCCGGACATGGCCTGGAGGGCCAGGCCGGACATGGCCAGCAGGGCGGGGCTGCGGGATCCGAGCTGGACGATCCCAGTGGCCAGGCGGATCGTGTCGGTCGAGGCCGCCAGGTGGGCCAGTGGGGTGAGGGCGTCATAGGCCCACGCCTCGGGAGCCCACACCGAGGTGACCCCCAAGCGTTCGGCATCACGCACGAACGCCGACGACTGCGGATCGACCCCGGGCAGCCAGATCCCCACCTCGAGCGTCCCCGGACCCGGTCGTCCCCCCGTGACTGTCATGGGCCGATCATGACGCCGCCCGCCGGTCGGGGTCCATTCGTCGGCCCGGGGCCGGCGTCAGGGTCAGTACGGCCCGTCGCCCTCGATGTGGAGGGCAGCCTCCTCGGCGCTGGCGTCCGAGGCGTCGATCGTCTCGCACACCTCGGCCACCGCCTGGCCCTCGTCGTCGCCGTAGTCGGGGACGTCACCGTCGGCCTCGGCCAAGCGCAGGCCCGGGCCCCGGGGGCGGTCCTCGCCCGGGCGTTCCATCCGCCACTCCCGCTCCTCGACGCCGTCCACGCTCTCGGTGTCGCCGGCCAGCTCGGCCGGATCCTCGACGTTGAGCCGGTGCCCGGCGTCGGAGTAGGCGTCCTGGCCCGGGAGCTCGTCGCTCCCGGTCTCGGGCAGGAACTCATCCTCGTCGAGGGCTTCGGCCCGGTCCTGGGGATCACCGGCCTGCGGGTCGCCGGCGTCACTGTCCTGGGGGTCGTCGGTCATGACCGCAGTTGTAGCCGATCGGGCGTGGCTCCACCGGCCGTCGGCGCCGGACCGGACGAGCCGGTGGGGGCGAGGGGGTCGTGGGCGGTGAGCTTGTGGTCGATCACGTCCCAGGCCCGGCGGGCCCGGCGCCCGGCGAGACCGGGGGCGACCGTGGCGATGCGGGCGTCCTCCCAGGCCAGGAAGACGGCGGCGGTGGCGTGGTAGACGGCGCTGGCCGCCCGGCGCACGTCGATCTCGGCGTCACGGTCGCCGGCCACCGCCGCGAGGAACCCGGCGGCCCGGTCCACCAGGGGGCCGAGGGTGGCCCGCAGGTCGGCGTCGACGCCAGGCTCGTCCAGCAACCGGTGGAGGTAGCCGGTGAGGGCGTCGAGGGCCCCCTCCCGCCGGGTGGCCCGGGCCACGTCGAGGGCGACGATGTTGCTGGTTCCCTCCCAGATCGACCCGAGGTGGGCGTCGCGCACCATCCGGGCGTCGGACCATTCCTCGATGTAGCCGACACCGCCCCGGATCTCCATCAGGTCACCGGTGACCTTGCGGGCGTCCCGGCAGGTCCGGACCTTGATCAGGGGGGTCAGGATCCGCAGGACCCGGCCCATGTCGGCGTCGCCGGCGTCGGCCCGTCGCAACACCTCGGCGGTGTGGAAGACCATGGCCCGGCCCTCCTCGGCCGCGGTCTCGAGCTTGGCCACCTGGCGGTGCATGAGGGGGAGGTCGGCCAGAGGACGGCCGAAGGCGTGGCGGTTGGCGGTGATGAACCGGGCCTCGTTGACCGAGCGGCGCATCATTCCCGCCGAGCGGACCCCGTTGGCCAACCGGGACATGTTCATCATGTCGGTCATCTGTTTGAACCCCTGGCCCGGGTCGCCCACCAGGTAGGCAACGGCGCCGTCGAGGGTCACCTCTCCACTGGCCATGGACCGGGTGCCGAGTTTGTCCTTGAGCCGCACGATCCGCCTGGAGTTGAGGGAACCGTCGGGCCGGTGGCGGGGGAGGAGGAACAACGACAGGCCCCGGGTGCCGTCGTCGCCGCCCTCGGGTCGGGCCAGGACCATGGCCAGCTCGGCGTCGGGGTTGGAGCAGAACCACTTGTCGCCCCACAACCGCCATTCGCCGTCGTCGCCGAGGCGGGCCACGGTGGTGATGGCGCCCACGTCGGATCCCGCCTCCTGTTCGGTCATGAACATGGCGCCCTGGTGGAGCTCGTCGAGGTCCTGGCTGGTCAGCCGGTCGAAGAAGCGGTCGACGAGGTCGGGGTGGCCGAACCGGACCAGGGTCCGGGTCAGGGAGTCGGTCATCGACAGGGGGCAGCACAAGCCGAACTCGGCCTGCACGAACAGGTACACCAGCCCGTACTTGACCAGGGGCGGCAGGGCCTCGGCCTCGCCGAACACCCCACCCCGATGGGACATGGCGGCCAGGCCGAACTCCCCGAACGCATACCGTTCCAGAGCGACGTAGTCCGGGTGTTTGACCACCCGGTCGACGGGCCGGCTGGTCCGGTCGCGGACCTCGAGCACCGGCGGGTTCCGGTCGGCCGAGAGGGCCAGCCGCTCCAGTTCACGGCCGACGAGCTCCCCCAGCTCCCGGAAGCGGGGCCGGACCCGCTCCAGCAGGTCGGGTTCGAGGTAGACGGCGAGGAGGGCGTCGAACTCGTCGTCGACGGTGAAGGCGTTGATCCCGGCCGCGTCGGGGATGTTGCGGTACACCGATCCGGGGGTGGCGGGGGCGGTCACGGCGTCGGCTCCCGACGGGACCGATCGGCGGTGACCAGGCCCGGGGGTGGGGTCGGCGGGGTGGTCGGCCCGCCCACCACGCACCCGTGGTGGGCCGAGGCGACCAGGCGGACGTACTTGTCGCGCGCCGACCCGGGGGCGATGTCGAGCGGGGGTGCCTTCCAGGCGTCCAGACGACTCCGGATCTCCTCGTCGGGCAGGTCGACCGACAGGGTCCGACCGCCCGGGTCGATGATGATGGTGTCGCCCTCGTGGACGGCGGCCAGGGGGCCTCCCCGGGCCGCCTCGGGAGCGATGTGGCCGATGAGGATCCCGTGCGACACGCCGGAGAACCTCCCGTCGGTGATGAGGGCCACGTCACCGCCGAGACCGCGGCCCTGGAGCTGGACGGTGAGCATCACCATCTCGGGCATGCCGGGCCCGCCGACGGGACCGACGTTGCGGACCACGACCACGTCGCCGGGCACGATCCGGTCGGCCCGGATGGCGTCCATGGCCTCGGCCTCGGAGTCGAACACCCGGGCCGGGCCCCGGAACTCGCCCCGCTCCAGGGTCTTGCCGCTCAGCTTGAGCAGGCAGCTCTCGGGGGCGAGGTTGCCGCTGAGGACGCTGATGTGATGGTCGGCCCCGGCCAGGGGCGCCGACACCGGTCGGACCACGTCCTGGCCGCCCCCGCGGTCGAGGTCGGCCAGGGTGGGGGCGTCCGCCAGGTTCTCGGCCACGGTGCGACCGGTCACGGTGAGGGCGTCGCCGTGGAGCAGGCCGGCGTCCAGGAGCTCCCGCATCACCACCGGTAGGCCACCGACCGTGTGGAGGGCCACCATCGAGTACGGGCCGTGGGGTTGGAGGTTGGTGATCAGCGGGACCCGTTCACCGACGGTCTGGATCCGTTCGATGGTGAGCGGCACTCGAGCGTCGCGGGCGATGGCCATCAGATGGAGGTAGAGGTTGGTGGAGCCGCCGAGGGCGTAGGCCACGGTGATGGCGGTCTCGAAGGCCTCCATGGTCATGATGTCGCGGGGTCGGATGTTGTCGGCGTGGAGGCGTTGCAGGGCGGCCACCGAGGCCGTGACCTGGGCCTTGACGTCGTCGTGGACGTCGCTGGCGGCGTCCCGGTCGGCCGGATAGGAGGCGCCGCGGGGGAGCATCATGCCGATGGCCTCGGTGATGGAGGCCATCGTGTTGGCGGTGAACATGGCCCCGCACGTTCCGCTGCCGGGCATGATCGCCCGCTCGATCCGGTCCAGTTCGTCCCGGCTGATCCGCCCGGCTTCGAGGGCGGCCCGAGCCTCGGCGTAGTCGAGGATCGTCAGGTTGTTGCCCTTGGCCGCCCAGGGCTCCACGTCGACGGCCCCCGGGGAGGCGGTACCGGGGTAGATCACCAGTCCGACGTCGTTGGTGCGGGCCAGGGGCATCATGGCCGCGGCGCCCACCTTGTCGCAGCCGGAGATGACGATCATCGAGTTGGCGTGGTGGGCTCGGTGCCCGATCTCGACACAGTCGGCGATGACGTCCCGCGACACCAGGCTGTAGCCGGCGTTCGGGGTGCCCTGGGTGAGGGCGTCGGACACCGCCGGTGTGCCCACGATCAGGCCTTGGCCGCCGGCGTCGGCCAGGGCGGCCATGACCAGTTCGGCCACCCGCTCCACCCGGTTGTTGCAACGATGGGCGTTGGTGAACGGGCTGGCCACCGTGGTGAGCAGTTCGAGGCGTCGGGCCGCGTCGGGGTCGAACCCGGCCGCCCGGAGCTCCACCCGGCTCGCGGTCCAGTAGCGGATCTGATCGTCGCTGGTCATCGCCATGAGTCTGTCCCGCCGGGCGGGTGGGCGTCGAGCGACCGACTGTTTCGGTGCGGGTGGTGCGGGCCGGGTACGGTCGGTCGGGTGAGCAGCGGCAAGATCATCACCGTCCTTGAACCGGCCGACGAGTACCCTCACGAACCGGATCCGGTCCCCAACTACAACGAATCGATGTACCTCAACGGGTTCGACGCCGAACGGGGGGTGGGCGGCTGGTTCCGGATCGGCAACCGGGTCAACGAGGGCTACGCCGAGATGACCGTGTGCCTCTACCTACCCCCGGTCGACGGGGTGCGCCGGGTCGGGTTCGTCTACGCCAAACCCGAGATCGACAGCAACGACAAGATGGAGGCCGGTGGCCTGTCCATCGAGGTGGTCGAGCCGTTCAAGCACCTCCGGGTCCGCTACTCGGGCCGGGTCTGCGTGCTCACCGACCCGACGGAGATGGCCGAGCCCCGCCAGGCGTTTCGGAACAACCCGTGGGAACAGTGCACCGTCGAACTCGACTACCGGGGTGTGTCCCCGATGTACGGCGGCAAACCCAGCTACGAGGACGGCACCGAGCCCGATCTCGACGCCGAGCAGTCGTTCGCCAAGGCCCACTACGAGCAGCACTGCACCGTCACCGGAACGATCACCGTGGGTGGGGAGACGATCACCCTGGATGGGCTGGGCCTGCGGGACAAGTCGTGGGGTCCCCGCTACTGGCAGGCGATCGAGTGGTACCGGTGGCTGCCGATGACGTTCTCCGACGAGTTCGCCATGATGATCTCCGTCGTCGGAGGGCGGCCCGGCGGGATGGTGCTGGTCGGCGACGAGTACCACCTGATCCGGGAGTGCCGGATCGAGTCAGACTGGGACGACGACGGGTACCAGACCGGGATGCGGGCCACGGTGACCACCGACCACGACCACTACGAGGTCACCGGCGAGGTCATCTCCCTCATTCCCCTGCGGAACCGCCGGCGGGATCCGGAGGGCAACGAGCTGATGACCCGGATCACCGAGGCCATGACCCGCTACCGGTGCAATGGTCTCGACGGCATCGGCATGAGCGAATACCTCGACCAGATCGTGGACGGCCGTCCCGTCGGCCCCGACCTCACGTGACCGGCGCGGTCGGCGCCCAGCTCGACCTGATCGACCGCCTAGCCCTCGACCCGGTGGGACCGGACCGGTTCACCGGTTCACACCCGGCCGAGCGGCCCCGGGTGTTCGGTGGCCTGTTCCTCGGACAGGCCACCCGGGCCGCTCAACAAACGGTGGCCGGCCCACGGCCGGTCCGGGCCGTCCACGCCTCGTTCCTGGCCGCCGGGGTGCCGGGCGCACCCATCCACTACACGGTGGAACGGACCCGTGACGGCGCCAGCTTCTCCACCCGGCGGGTCACCGCCGCCCAGGTCCGGCCGGGCCGCGGGGACCCGACCCCGACCCCGACCCTGGTCCTCACCGCCGATTTCCACGACCCCGAGGACGGCCCGGCCTGGGAACCGGAGCCCCCCGACGGGGTAGCCGGGCCCGAGGGTCTACCGGCCGGGCGCTACGACAGCCCCTGGTTCGACGCCCGGGACGTGCCCCCGGATTCCGCCCCAGGCGCCCCCACCCGGGCCTGGTCCCGGGCCCGGCGCCGGGTGCCCGACGACCCCCTGCTGCACCTCCAGTGCCTGGCCTACCTGAGCGACCACGGGCCCACCCGGGCCGCCCGCCAGCCCCACCCCGACCTCGACGTCGACGGGGCCCGCCAGTCGGTCACCCTGGACCACAGTGTCTGGTTCCACGGGCCGGTGGACGTGAACGGCTGGCTACTCACCGAGCTGCGGGCCGCCGTGACCGGCCACGCCCGCGGCCTGGCCACCGGCACCATCCGTGACGGCACCGGCCGGGTGGTGGCCTCGGTGGCCCAACAGGTCCTGCTCCGACGGCACCGATGAGGCCCTGACTCCCCGGCCCCGGGCCCGGCGGGCGTGGGGCCGCCGGATCAGGGACCGGTGGTGCCGTAGGCCTTGATCACGTCGGCCAGGTCCCGGGGGGCGGCCCCGTGCATGATGACCCCGTCGGCACCCAGATCGATCTGGCGGCGCACCGCGGCCGCGCACCGGTCTGGGGTACCGGTGGCGGCCGGGGCCAGCCATTCGTCGGGGATAAGGGTGGCGATGTGCTCGAGCTGGGTGGTGGTGGCCACCCCGTCGATGGCGCCGGGTACGGAGCGGACCACCTCGTCGGCCCGGAACCGTTCGAGCACGGCCGGGTCCCACCGGTTGGTCTCGACCATCAGGTCGCCGTAGGCCTGCAGGTAGGTGGCGAGCCGGCCCACCGTCTTCTTGAGTCGGACGGGTTCGTCGAAGTGGTCGGCGATGGTGGCGTAGCATGACCACACCCGGACCGACGCGGGGTCACGGCCGGCCCGCTCGGCCGCCTCCTTCACCGTGGTCACGCACCGGACCAGGGTCTCGTCGGTGAAGAAGGTGTGGAGGATCACGTCGTCGAAAGCCCGGCCCCCGAGGGCCAGGGAGTTGGGACCGAAGGCGACCAGGCCGAGGGGGATGTCCTCGTCGAAGCGGGGATCGAGGCGGAGCACCGGCCACGACCCGGCGGGGCCGTCGTGGTCGACGATGGTCTCCCCGTGCCACAGGCGGCGCATGAGCTGGGCGAAGTCCTCCATGGCCGCGGTGGTCACCGGATCGAGACCGAGGGCCCTGGTGGAGCGGGCGATGCCGCGGCCGAGGCCGAGGGTGAATCGCCCCTCGGTCAGGAAGTGCATGGTCGAGGCGTAGGCGGCGGTGACCACCGGGTGCCGGGTGTTGTGGTTGGTGGCCCCGGTGATGATGCGCAGCTCGTTGGACACCGCCCCGGCCGCCCCCGACAGGGTGCAGGCCTCCTTGACGTTGAACCGTTCGGAGATGAAGGCGGCACCGAAGCCGAGACGCTCGCCTTCCACCACCTCGTCGAGGAGCTCCCGGGGGGATTCAGGGGCGCCGGCCAATGTGTAGAAACCAAGCTCGGGGTGCATGAACCCCGAGTCTGGCAGCCGGGACGGGCCGGGCGTCAAGCGCCACCGTCCCTCCAGGGTTAGACCGTCTCCCTCTCGAGAGGGAGACGGCGGATCGGCGACGCGACCGATGCTCGGCGACGAACCCGCTTCCTACGGTGAGGTCCACCAACGAGGAACGGGTCGGAACCGGTAGGCCGGACCACCCCCGAAGACACCGACTGGCGCCGGATGTCGGCGCCGATGGCCTCCGTCGGCCCCCTTAGGGTGTATGGCCCGTCCGCTAGGCTCAACCGGATGGTCCGGGTTTGGAGCGTGGCCCTGCTCTGGTTGCTCCTGGTGGGTTGTTCAGCCCCGTCAGAGGGCACGGACCCGGCCGGGGCCGAACCGGGCCGATCCGACCCGCGTCCCACCGCACCCGGTTCCGCCACCCCCTCCGCCACTCCCTCCACTGGACCCGGCACGGCCGAGGGGGTGGCCGCAGAGCTTGGACCGGGCTCGTTGGTGATCGAGCTGCTGCCCTACCGGGCCGACGAGGTGGTGGGGGGTGACGGGATCACCCGGCTGACCGTCCCCCTGGTCTTCATCGGCCCGCCCTGTCCCCAGGTGGACCCCTCGGCCTTGACCACGGCCGCCTCGGTCCGGGACGGGTCCTTCGAGGTCGTCCAGGTCTCGGTGGCCGTGTACCCGGACGAGGCGGCCGCCGACGAGGCCGTGGCGACCACGACCGACATCGACCCGGCCTGCGCCGAGGCCCGGTGGGCGGCGACCTCGTCCTCGTGGAGCGGGTTGGGCATCGGGGAGATCGTGACCGACCTCCCCGCGGGTGAACGGACGGAACCGCCGGTACCGGCCCCGGGCGCCGTCGCCACCCGGTTCGGGGCCCGTTCCGCCGTCGGTGAGCTGACCAGCACCGAGGTCGTCTACCGGACCGGGGTCATGGTCACCACCGTCCACGCCACCGGGATGGCGGACCGGTTCGGTCCCGCCGACCAGGACGCGGTGGCCGCCCGGATCTACGACCACCAGCAGGGCCTCGGCCCCCTCACCCCGGAACGGGACCCGGACCTCGACGCCGTCGTCGACCGTCTCCGGACGGGGGCGGCCACGATGGTCCTGCCTACTGACCGGTACCGGCTCCACGAGGGCTACGCCACGGCGTCCCCCACCGACCCCGGTTTCGGTTTCGCCAATTGCGGCACGGACTGGGCGGTCGACGGCGCCGTCGTCGGCGTCAACGGGCCGTCGTGGAACGTGACCGCCCAACCGAGCAACATGGGCTACACCGGCTGGGTCGTCCCCGACGAGGCCGCGGCGTCCGCGGCGGTGGCCACCTTGGCCGAGACCCCGTTCAGCTGCGAACCATCGGGAGAGCCCCGCGCCCTGGAACTCGTCTCCGCGCGGTCCGGAACCGTCACCGTGGGCGGCCACGACCTGGCGGTGCTGGAGGCCACGGTTCGGCCGGTGGCCGGAGGCCTCCCCACCGACCTGGCCGTCGAGGTGGTCCGAGTGGCCGACGGGACCGGCGTCCACCAGTACTGGTTCATCGGCCTCGACGGTGACCAACCCGATCTCGAAGCCCTGGCCGTGGCCGCGGTGGAGGCACCGTGACCAGCCCCCCAGTGCTCCGGGGCCGCCTGGTGACCGGCCTGGAGTTGGCCATGCTGGCCGCCCTGGTGGCCTGGCTCACCGGCAGCTACCTCAGTGTCCGGGCCCAGCTCGACGCCCTCCCCCCGGGTAGCCGGGCCTACCAGTTCGCCCTCTACCGGTCGGACGATTCGCTGGGCCTGGCCGCGGCGGTGGGCCTGGTCGGCGTCGGCTTCCTGGCCACCCGCCGGTGGTGGCCCCGGGCCGGGTTCGTGGGGGTGTCGGCCGCCGTCCTCGTCCTCCACACCCGCTACCCGATCCTGATCGCCTCCCAGGCGGCCACCGTCCTGATGGTCACCATCGCCGCTTTCTGGGCCGCCCTGGCCGCCCACCGGATCCTGCCGGTGGCGATCACCGCCCTCACCGTGTCGGCGGTGGCCACGGGTCCCCTGTACGCGGTCAACCGGAGCCTGACCGAGGCCATCCAAGCCGGTACCGCCCTTCCCGACCTGTCCTCGCTCGCCTCCACGGTGGAGGCCCTGCTCCTGACCGGGGCCGGCCTGGCCGCCGCCGTCCTGGTCCGCCACTCGACCCGCCTGACCGACCGGTTGGCGGCGTCCAACCAGCAGCTCCTGGCCCAACGGGAGGCCATGGCCCAGGCGGCCGTGGTGGACGAACGGGTCCGGATCGCCCGGGAGCTCCACGACGTCGTAGCCCACCATGTGGCCACGATGACGGTGCACGCCGGCGCCGCCCGCCAGGTGATCGACGCCGACCCGGCCGCCGCGGCCGCCTCGCTGCACCACATCGAGCAGAGCGGCCGGGACGCCGTCGACGAGCTCCACCGCCTCCTCGGGTTCCTGCGCCGGGGCAGCGACAGCGGGGACGGCGCCCACCGGGCCCCCGTACCCTCGCTGCGGCACCTGGACCGGTTGGTCGACACCTTCCCCCTCGAGGTGACCGTGGAGGTCGACGGGGACCTCGAAGGGGTGCCGGCCTCGCTCGACGTGTCGGTCTACCGGATCGTCCAGGAGGCCCTCACCAACGTGGTGAAGCACTCCTCGGCGTCCGCGGCCACCGTCGCGATCGACGTGGGCGCCGACCTCATCACCGTGGCGGTCACCGACCGGGGCGAACCGACCGGGGCCGGGTCCGGGACCGGGCACGGGGTCATGGGGGTCCGGGACCGGGCCGCCCTGCACGGCGGGACCGTCGAGGTGGGTCCCGACGGCGACCGGGGTTGGGCGGTCCGGGCCCACCTGCCACGAGACGGGAGACCAGAATGACCACACTGATCCGAGTGGTGATCGCCGACGACCAGGCCATGATCCGGGCCGGGTTCCGGCTCCTGCTCGATAATCAGCCCGATATCGAGGTGGTGGCCGAGGCCTCCACCGGGGCCGAGGCGATCGAGGCGGTGTCCGTCCAGCCGGCGGACGTGGTGCTGATGGACGTCCAGATGCCGGACATGGACGGTATCCGAGCCACCGAGCAGCTGGTGGCGGCCGGCGCCGAGGCCAAGGTGCTCGTCATCACCACCTTCGAACGGGACGACTACCTCTTCGACGCCCTCCGGGCCGGCGCCAGCGGCTTCCTGCTGAAGACGGCCCCACCGGAGGACCTCATCGACGCCGTCCGGGTGGTGGCGTCCGGCCGGTCGCTGCTCGACCCGGCCGTGACCGGCCAGGTCATCGCCCGGTTCGCCGCCGCCGGCCCGGGCGCCCCCCGGTCCGAGGCCCTGGACCTGCTGACCGAACGGGAACGGGAGGTCCTGGAGCAACTGGCTCGGGGCAGCAGCAACGCCGAGATCGGTGAAGCCCTGTTCGTCGGCGAGGCTACGGTCAAGACCCACGTCTCCAACATCCGGGCCAAGCTGGGCCTGCGCGACCGGGTCCAGGCGGTGGTCTTCGCGTACGAGCACGGGCTGGTTCGCCCGGGTGGCTGAGAGTCGTTTTGGAAGGTGTACCCAAGAACGACTCCGAACCCGATCACTGTGCCAGTATGACCCGAATGGGCGACACCTACGATCCTCAACCGACGCCGCCGTCCCCCGGCCCCGAAGACACCGAGGGCCCGGCCGGCGAGGTTGTCGAAGGGCCCCGGGAGGTTGTCGAACGTCGCCGCCACCGGACCCTGCGGGTACACCGCCGGCCCCGCCAGACCCGAGGCCGGCGGCGGGCGGCAACCGTCCACCCCGGTTCGTCGGTGCCTCCCGGTCCGCCTATGGTCGCGGGCACGGCGGCCGAGGTGGAGCACGAGGATCGACCCATGACTGATCGGGTGTGGGAGCTGGACGCCACCGCCCAGGCGGAACTGGTACGGCGGGGCGACATCCCGGCCACGGCCCTGGTGGAGGCCGCCCTCGACCGGGCCTTCGAGATGGCCGCCCTCTACAGCGTGACCGCCCTGTTCCCGGACCGGGCCCTCGAACGGGCCCGGTCGGCCACGGGTCCGTTCGCCGGGGTGCCCATCCTGCTGAAGGACGCCGGTCAGGAACTGGCCGGGGCCCCTTTGTGGATGGGCACCATCGGCCTGAAGCGGGCCGGTCACGTCTCAACCGTCACCACCGACCTGGTCCGCCGATTGGAGGGGATCGGGTTCGTGGTCATCGGCAAGGCGGCCGTACCGGAGCTGATGCAGGGGATCAGCACCGAACCCCCGATCGCGCCCCCGACCGGCAACCCGTGGGCTCCAGAGCGCACGGTGGGGGGCTCCAGCGGGGGGTCGGCGGCCGCCGTGGCCGCCGACATCGTGCCCCTGGCCCACGGCTCGGACAGCACCGGCTCCCTGCGCTACCCGGCCGGTTGTTGCGGGGTCCTGACCCTGAAACCGTCGGCCGGGCGGGTCCCGTCCCAGCCGCCGAGGGGGCTGACGACCCGGTCGGACAGCCACACCGACTTCGTGCTCGGCCGGTCGGCCCGGGACCTCCAGGGTGTGCTGGGGGCGGTGGCCCGTCCCACCCCGGACCGGGTGACGATCGGCCGGATCGCCCGATTGGGGGCCATGCCATTCGGCCTCGAGGTCGATCCGAGCGTCACCGAGGCCCTCGACCTGGTGGCCGGGGAGTGCCGGGCGGCCGGATTCGAGGTGGATCTGATCGGCCCGGAGTTCCTGGAGACCTACGGGCGAGCCCTGGGGGCGGGCCTCCCCACCATGGTCGCCGCCCACCGGGCCGCCGTGGTGGGCTGGCTGGAGTCCTGTCTGGGTCGTCCGGCCACCACCGACGACGTTTCCCCAGTCCTGCTCGAGGCGGCCGCCCGGGGCCGGGATCTCGATCCGGCCGCCGCGGCTGGGGCCGAGGCCGCCATCGCCTACGCCGCCACCCGGGCCGCCCGCTGGACCGATCGGTTCGACGCCCTCCTGCTCCCGGTGCTCGACCAGCCCGCCTGGCCCAACGGGTCCCCCGGGTCCGACGGCCGCTTAGGCGGCATCGTCAATAGTCTGGCCAACTTCTCCGGCCAGCCGTCGATCGTGATCCCCACGGTGCACGGGGGGCTGCCGGTCGGCGTCCAGCTCCAGGGCCCGGTGGGGGCCGACGAAGCCCTGCTGGCCGTGGCCAACCTGGTCCGGCCGACGGCACCCCGCCCCGGCCGGCACGTGGCCACCCCGGCCCTGTCGCCGTGACGGGCTAAGTCCCGACCGGGACCCCTGGGGAGCCCCCCAGGAGTTTTTGGGGGATCCCCAGGATCCCCGGAGGGCGCCCGATGCCGGACGATCCCGGTATGAGCACAACCACCCTCAGCAACTTGGCCGCTGCGGCCAGGACCGACCGCAACCGGGCCATCGACGGCTACCGGGCCGTTGCCATGCTGGCGGTGGCCGCCGGCCACTGGCTGGCCGCCGACCTGCGCCTTGGCCACGACAGCCGGCTCGTCGCCGGCAACGCCCTGTCCGACGCCCCCCAGCTGGCCTGGATCACCTGGCTGCTCCAGGTCATGCCCCTGTTCTTCGTGGTGGGCGGCTACGCCAGCGCCGCCTCCCTGGACGCCCACCACCGGGACGGGGGTCGGGACAACGACTGGGTCTCGGCCCGGCTCCGCCGCCTGTTCGCTCCGGTGGCCCTGCTGGCCGCCGTCTGGCTGGCCATCGTGACGGTGACCGGCCTCCTCGGTGTCGGGGCGCTCGGGATGGCCGCGGCCGGGGCCGCGGCCATCCCCCTGTGGTTCATCGCCAACTACACCATCGACACCGCCATCGCCCCGAGGACCCTGCCGGCGTTTCGCCGCAACCCCCGCCGGTTCGTGGGCGGCCTGGTCGGTGTGTTCGTGGCCTTGGAGCTGCTCCGGTTCCTGGCCGTGCCGGTGGTGTCCTCCGTGCTGCCCCAGGCCAACTGGGTGATCGGCTGGCTGCTGTTCCAGGTGGCCGGGTTCGCCTGGCGGGACGGGCTCATCGTCCCCGGCCGCCGGGTGGCCGGGGTGGCCGTGGCCGCCCTGGCCGGCGCGGCCGCCCTCGTGACCGTCGGCCCCTACCCGGTGAGCATGGTCCACTTCCCCGGCATCGGGGCCCTGTCTCCCACCTACCCGCCGTCGCTGGCCCTGATGCTGTTCGGGACCGGCTACTCGGGCCTGGCCATCGCGGCCGCCCCCGCAGTAAACCGCCTGTTCGATCGTCGACCCGCTCTGTGGACCACGACGGTGGCGGCCAACTCGGTGGCCATGAGCGTGTACCTGTGGCACTTCACCGCCGCGGCCGCGGCCGGCGCCGTGCTCTACGCCACCGGCGCCCTGCCCACCGCCGCGGCGGGTACCGGGGCCTGGTGGATCCAGAAGATCCCGTTCCTGGTCATGGCCACCGTCATCCTGATCGGCCTGGTCGGCCGGGTGGCCCGGGTGGAACAGGCCACCCTGCTCGCCCCCCGGGAGGCCACCAGCTGGTCCTACCCCGCCCTGCTGGCGGTGGCCGGAGCCCTGAGCCTGGCCGTCAAGCTCGGATGGACGAGTCAGACCCCGGTGGGGATCGTGGTCGGTTGCAGCCTGGTGCTGGCCGCGTACCTGGTGGTGCTGCACCGGCCCGGGGGTCAGCTACAAAAGGTCCGATGAGATCCGAGGGGCCACCGGTGGTGCCCGGCCTGGGGCCGTTGCGACCGGCCCGCCTGACCCCACCCACCCGCCACACCATCCTGCGGGGCCTGCTGGTCTTCCGCTGGCTGGCCGGGGGGTGGGCCATCGGGGTGTTCGCCTACGAGGTGTGGGACCGCAACGTCCGGGGGTCGGGTCGGGGGACGGTGGTCCACCCGGAGGTCGGCCTGGCCCTGTGCGTCCTGCTGGCGGTCACCATCATCGGGTTGACCCTGGCCTACCGGCGCCAACCGGACCTGCTGGTGCGACCGCCGGCCATCCTGGCCGAGATGGTGGTGGTCGTGGCCCTCTACCTGGCCGACGTGTGGGTGTACGGCGACGCCACCCACCCCCAGGCCCTGCCGACGGTGTACCCGGTGGCCCTCATCGCCACCGTCGCCCTGGCCGGTGGAGGACCGGCCGCGGTGGCCACCGGGATCGGGTTCGGCGTGGCCCGCTACGTGGGCTGGATCCCGTTCGACGACGGCCCGTGGAGCTTGGTGCGGATCTCCAGCCTGGTGCTGATGAGCGTGGCCGGTTGGGTCGCCTACTACCTGTTCACCCGGCTCGAGCACGCCGAGACCGAGATCGGCGGGTTCCGGGCCCGGGAGGAGCTGGCCCGGACCATGCACGACGGGGTGCTCCAGACCCTGGCCGTGATCCAGCGCCGGTCCGACGACGCCGAGCTGATCGCCCTGGCCCGCAACCAGGAGCGCGAGCTCCGCGAGTTCCTGTTCGGCCGGCCTACGGTGCCGGTCGACGAGGACCTGGGGCGCCTCATCCGGGCGGCCGCCCGTCGGGCCGAGGAACTGTTCGGGTTCACGGTGCAGGTGGTCCTGGCCCCGGACCTGGAGGAACCGCCGGCCCCGGCCCGTACCGCCCTGGCCGGAGCGGTGACCGAGGCGTTGAACAACGCCGGCAAGCACTCCGGGGCCGCCACCGTCACCATCTACGCCGAACCCGACGACACCGATGGCCGCCCTGGTGGCCCCACCAATGGCCGCCCTGGTGTGTTCGTGTCGGTCAAGGACAACGGATGCGGCTTCGATCCCCCGGTCCGCGGGAGCGGCAGCGGGCCGGGCCACGATGGGTCCGGACAGGGTCTGCGACGGTCCATCATGGAGCGGATGGACGCGGTGGGCGGCCGGGCCGAGGTGGCCAGCCGACCCGGACGAGGCACGGAGGTACGATTGTGGGTGAAGACACCGGGGGCGTGAACTCCGGGGGTGCGAACGCCGTGGCCGACCATGTCCGGATCGTGGTCTGCGACGACCATCCGATCTGGCGCACCGGCCTCCGAGCCGACCTGGGCGAGCGGTTTCTGGTGGTGGGCGAGGCCGGCGACGCCGACGAGGCCATCGGAGTGATCCGCTCGACCAAGCCCGATCTGGTGCTGTGCGATCTCCACATGCCCAACGGCGGTGGGATCAAGGTGGCCGCCACCTGCGGGGCCGAGGTGCCGATCGTGATCCTCACCGTGTCGGAGGCCGAACGGGACCTGCTCGACGCCGTGGGCGCCGGAGCCAACGGCTACCTGCTCAAGTCGACCGGGCCCGACGAGCTACGCCGGTGGCTGTGGGCGGCCGCCCGGGGAGAGGCGGTGTTCTCGCCGGCCTTGGCCGGCCTGGTCCTTGGCGAGTTCCGCCGACTGGCCAAGGACTCCGGGGGCACCAGGGCCCTGTCCGACCGGGAACGGGAGGTCCTCTCCTATGTGGCCCGGGGCCACACGTACCGGGAGATCGGCGAGGAGCTGTTCATCGCACCGAAGACGGTCGAGAACCACGTGCGCAACATCCTCGACAAGCTCCACCTCTCCCGCAAGGCCGACCTGGTCCGCTACGCCGCCCAGCACGAGATCCGATAGATCCTCCTCCGATAGATCGACCGGGTGGCGGTGCACGCTCGGGCATCAGGCGGTCCGCACCGGTGCGGTGTGCACCGCTGTGTGCACGGCGCCTCAACTTCCGCCCGGTGGGGCCCCGACTCTAGGGTGCGGGGCATGACGGCACCTGACCCAGTCGGCCCCAGTGCCCAGGAGATCGACCAGCTCCGGGCGGTGCTGGCTCGATGGCTGGACCGTGACGTCCTGCCCAACGTGCTGGAGCTGGAACACGCCGACGAGTACCCGACCGCGATGGTCGAGCAGATGCGCGAGTTCGGCCTGTTCGGGGCCACCATCCCGGTGGCCTACGGGGGGTTGGGGTTGCCGACGTCGGTCTACGCCGAGATCGTGACCCAGATCTCGGCCGTGTGGATGTCGCTGACCGGGGTCCTCAACTCGCACCTGATGATGGCGCACCTGATCAGCCGGTTCGGCACCGACGCCCAGCGCACCGGGTTCCTGCCCGCCATGGCGGCCGGCGAGCTCCGGGGCGGCCTCGCCCTGACCGAACCGACGTGCGGCACCGACCTGCAGGCCATTCGCACCACGGCCCGCCGCGACGGCGACTCCTATGTGGTCAACGGCACCAAGACCTGGATCACCAACGGTGGTCGCGGCAACTGCCTCGCCCTGCTGGTCAAGTCCGACCTCGACGCCGAACCCCGGTCCCGGGGCACCTCGGTGCTGCTGGCCCGCAAGGACCTCGACGGGTACACGGTGCCCCGCAAGCTGGGCAAGCTCGGCTACAAGGGGGTCGACACGGTCGAGCTGCTGTTCGCCGACACCGTCGTCGACGCCGATCGGCTCCTGGGCGGCGAGGAGGGCCGGGGCCTGGCCCAGGTGCTCGGCGGCCTGGAGCTGGGCCGGATCAACGTGGCCGCCCGGGGCGTCGGGGTGGCGGACGCCGCCCTCCAGGCCTCGCTCCGCTACGCCAACGTGCGGGAGACCATGGGCCGCCCCATCGGTCAGCACCAGGCCATCCAGCTGAAGTTGGCCGATATGGCGTGCCGGGTGGCGTCGGCCCGGCTGCTGACCCGGGAGGCGGCCGGCGCCCTGGACGCCGGTCGCCGCTGCGACCTGGAGGCTGGCATGGCCAAGCTCGTGGCCACCGAGGCCGCGCTCGAGAACGCCACCGACGCCCTACGGATCCACGGGGCCTACGGCTACTCCACCGAGGACCACCTCGAGCGCTACTACCGTGACGCCCCCCTGTTGTGCATCGGCGAGGGCACCAACGAGATCCAGCGCACGGTGATCGCCCGCCGGCTGCTGACCGACGTCGAGCATGGCTGAGCCGGGAGAGGGCCCACCCGGGCCGGGAGAGGGCCCGACACCGATTGACGGTCGGTACGATCCGGCCTTCAGGCCCGTCGTCGACGCCTTCGCCGCCAACTTCGCCGACGGGGAGCTCGGAGCAGCCTGCTGTGTGACCGTCGACGGCCGGACCGTCGTCGACCTGTGGGGCGGCTGGGCCGACGAGGCCCGTACCCACCCGTGGGAGGCGACGACCCTGGTCAACGCCTACTCGGTGGGCAAACCCCTGATCGGCCTGCGCCTGCTCCAGCTGGTGGCTGCCGGGGCCGTCGACCTCGACACCCGGGCCGACCGCTACTGGCCGGAGCTACGGGCCGGCCAACGGGGGGCGACGGTACGGCATGTCCTGTCGCACCGGGCGGGGGTGCCGGCCCTGCGGGAGCCGTTGACCAACGGGGACCTGTGGGAGTGGCCGGTCATGGCGGCCGCCGTCGCCGCCACCGAGCCGTGGTGGGAGCCGGGCACCCGGCACGCCTACCACACCAACACCTTCGGCCACCTGGTGGGGGAGCTGGCCCGGCGGGTGGACGGCCGTCGCCCGGGGCGATGGCTGCGGGACGACGTGGCCGGTCCCCTGGAGGCCCCGCTGGTCTGGGGTCTGTCCGGGCTCGAACAGGCCCGGTGCGCCGAGGTCGTATGGGCGTCGGACGGGGGCGGCCGCACCGCCACACCCGGGGACACCGGCCCGGACCTCTGGGACGACCTCGACCCCGACATGGTCAGGCTCGGCTACACCAACCCACCCGGCTACTCCAGCCTGGGGGTGGTGAACACCCCGTCGTGGCGGTCGGCCGAGGTCCCGTCCACCAACCTCCACGCCACCGCGGCCGGGGTGGCCCGCCTGTACACCGCCCTGGCCCGGGGGAGCCGGCTCGGCGGGATCGGCGGGCTCGGCGGGGTAGCCGTCCTCGACCCGGCGGTCCTGGCCGAGGCCACCACCGCCCAATCGGTGGGCTGGTGCCCGGTCCTGCAGCGCACCGTCACCTTCGGTCTGGGTTTCCAGCTCACCCGCCCCGACCGGCCCCTGGGCCCCAACCCGGGCGCCTTCGGCCATTTCGGTACCGGCGGGTCCCTCGGGTTCGCCGACCCGGTCGCCGGGGTCGGGTTCGGATACGTCATGAACGCGGTCAGACCCGGCTGGCAGAGCACCCGCAACCGGGCCCTTCTCGACGCCGTCTACGCCTGCCTGTGACGGTGGCGGGTGCCGGACCCGGCCGGGGCCCTCACGCTGCCGCCGGCACCGCGGCCAGAGTGTAGGTGGTACCCACCGAATTGGGGGCGAAGGCGTCGGTGAGCTCGGCGGCGAAGCGGTGCTGGGCCTTCCAGCCGGTGCAGTGGGCGGGCACCAGCAGGGCCGGGTCGAGGGCGGCGAACGCCGCGACCGTCGGCTCGATGATCGGTTCGAAGGCCGGCCCGCTGAGGTGGAATCCGCCGAGCATGGCGTGGAGCTGATCGACCCCGGTGAGGCGCATGGCGTAGCGGGCGATGTTGACCGCCCCGGCGTGACCGCAGCCGGTCAGCACCACGAGGCCCCGGTCCCGGACGTTCACCACCAGGGCCTGGTCGTCGAGGATCAGCGGATCCGGCTCCCAGCCGTCGTCGCCGTGGCGCTCGTGGAAGGGCATCCCCGTCTCGTAGTCGGTGGTCCGGTCGACCTCGCCGGTGATCAGCACCGAGCCGTCCAGCAGCAGGGACCGTTGACGCCGCTCTATCACCTCGAGGCCCTCCTGTTCCAGGGCCCTTTTCGACACCGTCGGCAGCTCCATCTCCGGCAAACCCGGTATGGCCACCCGCCGCCGGCTCCACACCAACGGGTGGACAATGATGGGTAGACCGGTGCCGCGCCGCATCGCTGTCAAACCCTCGAGGCCGCCGGCGTGGTCAAAGTGGCCGTGGCTGAGCACGGTGACCTCGATGTCGCCCGGATCCACCCCGAGCCGCTCCATATTGTGGCTCATCCCGATGGGGGACACACCGGTGTCGAACAGGAGGGTGTGGGAGACCTCACCCCGCCGGACCGTGACCAGGGCCGAGAAGCCGTGTTCGGCGATCAGGCCGGGCAGGGTCGTGCCCGCGGTCATGACCGCCGACGCCGTGGGGGCCACCGCCATCACCCCACGCCGCCGGGCAACCTCGTCGCCGGCCAGGAGCCCGTCGTAGACGTTGTCGACCAGCATCGTGACGCTGACCTCGTCTACCGGTTCCAGACCGATCGGGTCGACGGCGTCGCCGGCCAGGGAGCGGGGTGCGGCCTGCTCGGCCTCGTGGTGATCGTGATCGCCGTGGTCGTCACACATGCCGGGTATCCGTTCTGATCATCAGGCACCGACCGACGGTGTTGATCGGCGCTCAGTCAGGCTGGCTGACCGCCGGTCGGCCGGGGCCGGCCTGACGGGGGAGGTTGGGATGGTCGGGCGGATAGGGGAGGAGCTCGGCCTCGTAGGCGTCGTACGCCTTCCGCAGGTCGGCCACCACCTCGGGGTGCCGCGGAGCGAGATCGGCCTTCTCCCGGCCGTCCACGGTGACATCGTAGAGCAGCTCGGTCGGTCCGGGGATCAGGGGCCAGTTCCCCAACCAGGCCCGGGGGCGCCGATCGAACAGGTACTTCCAGCGGCCCCGGCGCACCGCCCCCTGACTGGCCACCCTCCAGTACAGATCGTGTTCGGGATAATCGGCCCCGTCCACCAACCAGGGCAAAAGGGACACTCCGTCGAGGGGGTAGCCGTCGTCCGGGTCCACTCCGGCCGCGTCGAGGAAGGTGGCCGTCCAGTCCATGGTGCCGTTCGGGGCGTCGCTCACCTGCCCCCCGGCCACCGCCCTCGGCCAGCGCAGCACGAACGGCACCCGGATCCCGCCCTCGGCCAGATCACCCTTCTCGCCCACGAACGGCCAGTTCATCGACCACCGCTCGCCCCCGTTGTCCGAGCAGAACACGATCAGGGTGTCCTCAACCTGGCCCGCCACCTCCAGGGCGTCGAGCACCCGGCCGATGCCCTCGTCCAGGTTCTCCACCAGTTCGGCGTACTTGGCCAGCGAACCGGAGTCGGTGTGCAGCAGGGGGAATCGGACCTCGCCGTTCTCGTACTGCTGGCGGATCCGACGCCCCTCCTCGGCGTCGCCCGGTCCCTCCCAGGGCCAATGGGGGGCCGTGTAGTTGATCTGGAGATAGAACGGGTCGTCGCCCCGACGGCTGATCCAGTCGGCCGCGTGGTCCGAGATCAGGTGGGTGTAATAGCCGGTCTCCTCGATCGGGGTCTCCCCCTCGTACAGGTCGGCCTCGCCCAGGGTCCCGATGTGCTCGAAGTAGTCGACGGCACCGTCAAGGTTCCCGTAGAAGGTCTGGAAACCGGCCTTCAGGGGGGAGAACCAGGGCAACCAGCCGCAATGCCACTTGCCGAACATGGCCGTCTCGTAGCCGCCGTCCACCAGCAGGGAGGCCAGGGTGGGCTGTTCGTGGGGGATCCCGGACTTCTCGTCCCGGGTCCGCAGTGGTTCCTCGAGCCCGGGGAGCAGGCGGCCCGGGTGGCGGCCGGTGTACAGGGCGAACCGGGTGGCCGAACACCAGCACGAACCGGCGTAGGCGTGGGTGAACCGGATCCCGTCCGCCGCCACACCGTCTAGGACTGGGGTCCTGATATGGGGCGACCCGTAGCAGCCGAGATCCATCCAACCGAGGTCATCGGCCAGGATGAAGATCAGGTTGGGACGCCGCGCCGGACGACCGCCGCCAGTACTGGTGAACGGCCGTTCGTGGCTGGCCGGGCCCTGCGGGTTGCTGCTCATTGACCGACAATAGGTCGACCCGGCCGTCCCTGCAGGTCCTCCGCGGGGACGGCCCGTCCCGCGGAGAGGTCCGCTGGTCGGGGGCGAATGGGTCACCCAACCGGGACCGGCGCTCCCGGGGTTCTACGATCGGCTCCACCGACCTCTCGTCACCCGCCCGACCAGCCGGCCCCGACGGCCGCCCGAGGACACCAGCGAGGCCCGATGCCGCCCACCTCCGGATCCGAACCGGCCCCGCCCCTACGGGGGGACCGCCCGGCGCCGACCCCACCGGTCCGGCCCAGCCCCACACCCCCCGCCTCCCGCTGGCCCCCGCCGGCCACCCCGGCCCGCCCGGGGTCGTCGAGGACGGTGGCCCAGCCGGCCCCCGCGGCCGACCCGCGCCTCGAGGCCATGCGGGCCGTCGAACGACGGGTGCTGTGGCTGGCCACCCGGATCATCGACGCCGCCAACCACCGGGGTCTCGAGGCCGGGGCCGAGATCAAGGTGGGCGGCCACCAGGCGTCGTGCGCCTCGATGGTGTCGATCATGACCGCCCTGTGGTTTGGCCACATCGGCGGCCACGACAAGGTGGCGGTCAAACCCCACGCCTCGCCCGTCTACCACGCCATCAAGTACCTGACCGGCGAGCTCGACCGCTCCTACCTCACCAGCCTGCGGCAACGGGGTGGCCTGCAGGCCTACCCGTCGCGCACCAAGGACCCTGACGTCACCGACTTCTCAACCGGCTCGGTGGGGCTGGGCGCGGTGGCCCCCCTGTTCTCCGCCCTGACCCGCCGCTACGTCGACCACCACTTCGGTCCCCGCCCCGAGGCCCGGTTCATCGCCCTGGTGGGCGATGCCGAGCTGGACGAGGGCAACATCTGGGAGGCGATCACCGATCCGGTCACCCAGGATCTGGGCGCCTTCACCATGGTGATCGACCTCAACCGTCAGAGTCTCGACCGGGTGATCCCCGACATCGCCGCGGTCCGCCTCAAACGGTTCTTCGCCGACGCCGGCTGGCACGTGGCCGAGGCGAAGTACGGGTCACGGCTGGCCGCCGCCTTCGCCCAACCGGAGGGCGACGCCCTCCGGGCCCAGATCGACGCCATGCCCAACGAGGCCTACCAGTCGCTGTTCGCCCTCGACCCGGCCCGGGCCCGGGCCGTGGTCCTGAAGGACGCCGGCCCCGACCTGCGTGACCTGGCCGGACGCTACGACGATCAGGCGTTCAAGGCCCTCGTCACCGACCTCGGTGGTCATGACCTCGGGGTCCTGCTCGACGCCTTCGCCACCTGCGACGCCGTCACCGACCGCCCGTCGGTGGTGTTCGCCTACACCATCAAGGGTTGGGGGTTGCCCATCGCCGGGGATCCCCTCAACCACGCCGCCCTGCTCAACCCGGCGCAGATTGACGCCTTCCGGGCCGAGGTAGGCCTCACCGAGGCCACCGAGTGGGACCGGTTCGCCCCCGACAGTCGCCCCGGCCGGCTCTGCGCCGCCGTCGGCGGCGCCATCAACAATCCCCGGCCGGTGCCCCGGCCCCCGCTCCCGGTACCGGCGGCGGCCCGGGGCGAGGTGACCAGCGGTCTCGTGTCCACCCAGGAGGCGTTCGGCCGGGTCCTCACCAGCCTGGCCGACGTGGCCGGGGTGGGCGAGCGGATCGTCACCACCGCCCCCGACGTGGCCATCTCCACCAACCTGGGCGGCTGGATCAACAAGACCGGCGTCTACTGGCACGCCGAGCGGGATGACCACGGCGGCGCCGACCGGCTGCTGCGGTGGGCGCCGTCGCCGGAGGGCCGCCACATCGAGCTGGGCATCAGCGAGATGAACCTGTTCATGCTGCTCGGCCAGCTCGGCCTCAGCCACGACCACCACGGCGAGCTGCTGCTCCCGGTGGGCACCGTCTACGACCCGTTCGTGCTCCGCGGCCTCGACGCCCTGGTCTACGGGCTCTACAACGACGCCCGGTTCGTGGTGGCCGGCACCCCGTCGGGGGTGACCCTGGCCCCCGAAGGCGGGGCCCACCAGTCCACCATCACCCCGTCGGTGGGGGCCGAACTACCGGGCCTGGACTACGCCGAGCCGGCCTACGCCACCGAGGTCGACTGGCTCCTGTGCGACGCCCTCGACCAGCTCACCCGGGACGATGGGTCCGCCACCTACCTGCGCCTGTCGACCCGCCCGATCGACCAGGCCCCGTTCGCCGCCGCCCTCGACGCCTACGGGGCGGACGTGCTCCGCCGCCAGGTGGTCGCCGGCGGCTACCGGCTCCGGCCGGGCCCACCCGACGACCGACCCGGGGTTACCATCGTCACCACCGGCGTGATGGCCCCCGAGGCCCTGGCCGCCGCGACCGAACTCGACGCCGAAGGGGTGACGGCCACCGTGGTGCACCTCACCAACCCACGCCGGGCCTACCGGAGCTGGCGGGCCGCCTTCGCCTCGACCGGACCGGCGTCCGGGGTGGTGCGGGCGCCCAGCCAGCTCCACCGGCTGGTGCCACCGGCCGAGCGGCGCCGGCCGATCGTGTCGGTCCACGACGGGTCCAGCCACAGCCTGGCCTGGATCGGGTCCGCCCTCGGGGTGGCCCAGTACCCGCTCGGGGTCGACCGGTTCGGCGAGTCCGGCACCATCGCCGACCTCCACCACCTCACCGGCATCTCGGCCGACCATGTCGTCAACGCCGCCCTCATCGCGGTGAGTGAACCGATCGACCCGTCCGGGCCTGGCCCCGGGGAGTAGCCCGTGAGGCCGTGAGCCCGCATCACGGTTGTGTCCCGGTCCGGATGTCCCTATATCGTCCGTACAAACAATATTGTCCGTACAAACAATATTGTCCGTATATTCGGCATTATCCGTATATTCGATTACCTCCCGAATGCGCGGTCCGCCGACCCCCGACCTTCCGACCCCCCATAGTTCCGAGGAGCCCCCATGTGCCGTCCAGCCACCTGTTCCCGATGCGGCAAGGCCACCTACGCCGGCTGCGGCCAACATATCGAGCAGGTGCTCGGCAATGTGCCACCGGAGAAGCGGTGCTCGTGCGCCACCACCGGAGGCGGCCGGGCGGGCGGCTTCCTCCGTCGCATCCTGGGCGGCTGAGCCCCGGCCCCGGCAGGTCCCGGGCGTCACGGGACGCGTCCGCCGTCGGTATCCCTCCGTCGGTCGCGGCCCCGCGGCTCCCGTTCACCCCACCATCACCCCGGCTCCGGCTTGACAGGCCCGGCGCGGCGTCGTAGCCAAAGGAAGGCACCCACCCGCCCGGCCCAGGAGTGACGGTATGAGCGACATCACCGAGGACGGCCTCAATGCCGAGGTAACCGAGTGGTTCGCCACCAGTTGGGACCCCGACCTCTCCCTGGTCGGCTGGCGGGAGCGGATCGTCGACGCCGGGTGGGGGGTTCCGTCCTGGTCGACGGACTGGTATGGCCGCGGCCTGCCCGCCTGGGCCGACCGGGTGGCCCACTCCGCCATCCGGGCCGCCGGCGGTGTGGCCATGCCGGCCGGCTCCGGTTTCGGGCTCGCCGCCCCCACCATCTACGACCACGGCTCCGACGACCTCCGGGAACGGTTCCTGCGCCCTACCCTCACCGGTGCCTACACCTGGTGCCAGCTGTTCAGTGAACCGACCGCCGGGTCGGATCTGGCCGGCCTCCAGACCACGGCGGTCCGGGACGGTGACGAGTGGGTGGTCAA
This sequence comes from Acidimicrobiales bacterium, assembly GCA_047974625.1. Taxonomy (GTDB): domain Bacteria; phylum Actinomycetota; class Acidimicrobiia; order Acidimicrobiales; family SZUA-35; genus CADEDH01. The sequence continues at coordinate 65,573 of JBKECK010000054.1, read as the reverse complement.
CGGCCAGAAGGTGTGGAACACCTCGGCCGATCACGCCGACTACGCCATCCTGGTGGCCCGCACCGACTGGTCGGTGCCCAAGCACGCCGGGCTCACCTACTTCCTACTCGACATGCGTCAACCCGGCGTCGAGGCCCGCCCCATCCGGCAGATGAACGAACACCAGTCGTTCAACGAGGTCTTCCTGACCGACGCCCGGATCCCCCACGCGAACGTGGTCGGCGAGGTGGGCGACGGCTGGAAGGTGGCCCGGGGCACCCTGGCCCACGAACGGGCCTTCCTGTCTCGGCGCGACGCCTCCCTGCCCCGGCAGGTCACGGGCCGGGTCATCGACGAGGCCGCCGAGGAGCTGGCCGAGTACCGCAAGACCTACGCCTGGTACCCCCAACGCCAGGGCCGTATCGACCTGGTGGCCGAGCGGGCCCGGGCCCGGGGCCGCAACGACGACCCCGTGGTCCGCGACGCGACGGCCGCCCTGATCGGACTGCAACGGGCGTCGGAGTGGACGGCGGGGCGGGCCAAGGCCGCCCGGGAGCTGGGCCGACCGCCCGGATCGGAGGGATCGATCGGAAAGCTGGCCATGTCGGAGATCGCCCGGCGCTGCCACGACGTCCACACCTCGATCGCCGGGGCCGCCGGGATGCTGAGCACCACCGACGATCCCGCCGACGCCGTGGTGGCCGAGGTCCTGGTCTCCACCCCCGCCCAGTCGATCGCCGGGGGGACCGACGAGATCCAGCACAACATCCTGGGCGAGACCGTGCTCGGCCTACCCCGCGAACCTGCCCCGGACCGGGGCAAGCCGTTCCGGGACGTGCCCCGCTCCTGAACACGGCCACCGACGGCCCGAACCGACGTCGGTTGGGCCGTCGGATCGGCCATCATGGCCCGGTGGCCGATCACGCCAGCGAATACGGGGTGGACCGTGGCCCGAACGTCGAGCGAGCCTACGCCCTGCTCGACCTCGGCCGGTATCCGGACGCCGAGCGGGAGCTGCGTGCCGCCATCGGAGCCGACCCCGGCAGCGCCGACCTCGTGACCGCTCTGGCCCTGTGCCGGTTCCGCCGGAACGACCAGAAGGGCGCCTACGACCTGGCCCGGAAGGCGTTGAGCCTCGACCCGCAGAACGTGGGGGCGTTGCGGATACGAGCCGCCGGCGAGATCGCGGCCCGGCACTACAAGCGGGCCCACGCCACCCTGGACGAGGCCGTCGCCCTCGACCCCTCGGCCGCGACCCTGGTCAACCGGGCCGAGATCCTCCGCACCTGGGCCGCGGAACGGCGCGTCGACCGGGAGCTGCACCGCCGGATGGCGCTCGATGACGTGAACCGGGCCCTCGCCCTTGAACCGGACAACACCCTCGTCCACGTCACCGCGGCCCGGATCTACCTCACCGGACCCGTCGACCTCGTGCGGGCCGAAGAGGCCGCCCGGGCGGCCCTGGCCATCGACGCCGACCACGGTCACGCCCACGAACTGCTGGGCCAGGTCCACGAGCATCGGGGGCAGGTCCGCGACGCCGCCGACCAGTACGTCCGGGCCGGTCGGGCCAACCCGAACGACGTGACCCCGACGGCCCGGATCCGCCAGCTCGGGTCGAGACCGTCCCTGGTGGGGCCAGTGGCGGTGTTCGCCATCATCCGGCTCCTCACCGTGGGCGGGACCAGCGGATGGCTGGCCTACCTGACCGCCGCACTGGTGGCCGCGGGCCTGGTGACCTGGATCGTTGCCAACCGGCGGCGACAGCGCCGCATCCGCGCCAGCCTGTCTGCCGACGCCCGACGGGCCATCGAGGTCAGCGACACCACCGCCCAACCCGCCTACCGGCCGGCGCGCCGACGCCGGTGGTGACCCCAGGCAACCCGTCTCACCCCGGCCACGAACCTGCGCCCCCGAACCACCAGCAACCCCGAAGCGAACGACCATGACCAACGATGACCTGATCGCCGCCCTCGAGCAGGCGGTAGCCGCCGACCCGGACGGCCCCGCCCTCCGCCGGCACCTGGCCGAGGTGCTCGTGACCGCCGGCCAGCCCCAACGGGCGCTGGTCCACCTGGGCGTGGTGTTGGACACCGTGCCCGACGATGTCGACGCCCTCCGCCTCGCCGCCCGTGCCGCCAAGAGCGTCGGCGACCCCCGGGCGGCCGCGTTCAGCCGCCTGGCCGACGCCCTTGGCCCGGACCCGGCGCCGTCCCCGACTCCGTCCCCAGGTCAGGACCCGCGGCCGGCGGGTGCGGGCCCGGTTCCGACCGGGGCCGTCCCGGTGCCCGGCGACGGGCCCACACCGGAGTCGGTCGACGACCTCCTCGATCTGTGGGAGCACCAAGCCGCCCCCACCGAGCCCCTCATCGGGGAGCTGGTCCAGCCCGGCATCACCCTGGCCGACGTCGGCGGCATGGACGACGTCAAGCGGCGACTCGACCGGTCCCTGCTCGGTCCGATGCGCAACCCCCAGCTGAGCAAGGCCTACGGCAAGACGATCGGGGGTGGCCTGCTCCTGTGGGGTCCGCCCGGGTGCGGCAAGACCTACCTGGCCCGGGCGTGCGCGGGGGAGCTGGGGGCCAGCTTCTACACGGTGGGCCTGTCCGACGTGCTCGACATGTGGATCGGGGCCTCGGAACGCAACCTGACCGCCATCTTCGACGTGGCCCGGGCCCACGCCCCCTGCGTCCTGTTCTTCGACGAGATCGACGCCCTGGGGCAGAAGCGGTCGCAACTCCGCAACAGTGGGGCGATGCGGGGTGTGGTCAACCAGTTCCTGGTCGAGCTCGATGGGGTGGGCAAGGACAACGACGGTGTGTACATCCTCGGGGCGTCCAACCATCCGTGGGACATCGACCCGGCCCTGCTGCGGCCGGGCCGGTTCGACCGCATGATGGTCGTCCTCCCGCCCGACGCCACCGCCCGGCAGACCATCCTGGAGACCCATCTGCGGGACCGGCCCACCCACCGGCTCGACCTGGCCCGGGTGGCGGCCAACACCGACGGCCTCACCGGGGCCGACCTGGCCCTCGTCTGCGACAGTGCCACCGAGTTCGCCATCGACCGCTCCATGTCGTCCGGCAGCGTGGAGCCAATCACCATGAAGGACCTCAAGGCGGCCGTGTCCGAGGCACGGCCCAGCACCGGGCCGTGGTTCGAGACGGCCCGGAACTACGCCACCTACAGCAACGAATCAGGCCAGTTCGACGAACTGCTGGCCTACCTGCGCCGTCGCCGCTGAACACGGCCCGGCCGGCCAGGTCCGGACATCGGCTCTACCGCCGAAGCCTCATCGCACGGGCACCGCATCCCTGAAGCCTAGGGCACCGCCACGTCCCAACGGGCGGTGCCCTAGGCTTCAGGGATGGGATTGCTCGACGCGGTTCGGGGCGGCCGCAACCAATCAGACGCCACCCTGGTGCCGGCCCTGGACGCGGCCCGGGATATGGACCGCCACGGCGGGGCTATCGACCAGCTCATCGCCGGCCTGGTGGACGTGGGCATCGACGGCCGGGGGCCGATCCCGTCGGCCGACGAGACCGCCGCCCGGGCCCGGGCCCAGGCCGGCGACCCCGAGGCGGCCATCCGCACCATCATCCGCGACGCCACCATCGGCGGCGCGGCCGGGGGATTCGTCACCGGCCTCGGGGGCTTCGTGACCATGCCGCTGGCGTTACCGGTTAACCTCGCCGAGTTCTACCTCCAGGCCACCCGCATGGTGGCCTCGATCGCGTCGGTCCGGGGCTACAACCTGTCCACGCCGGAGGTTCGCACCGCGATCCTGCTCACCCTCACCGGCTCGGAGGCCAACGACGTCCTGGCCCGGGCCGGTCTGGTGGCTGGAGGGGGCCGGGTGGCCCGCTTCGTCCTGGGGCGGCTGCCCCCGTCCGCCCTGATGCTGGTCAACAAGGCCGTCGGATTCCGGCTGCTGCGGGGCGCGGGTGAACACCTCGTGTCCCGGATGGGTCGGGCCGTCCCGGTGTTGGGTGGGGCCGTCGGCGCCGGGATCGACGGCTGGATGATGCGCCAGATCGCCGAGGACGCCCTCCGGGAGTTCCCCGGGGTCGTCCTCAACGGCCACCGCCCCTGAGCCGGGGCCTCAGCCGACGCACGCCACGTCGATGAGGGCGTGACGCCCCTGGTCGACGGCCTCGAGCCCGGCGACGAGGGCCGCGGCCAGATCACCCCGGTCGGTGACAGTGACGCCGAACCCGCCCGACGCCCGGGCGTAGGCGGCGAAGTCCGGGGATGGCGACAGATCGGACAGGCGGTGGTCATCGGCGGCGACCGCCCGACCCTCCGGGTAGACGCTCCGGGTGGCCGCGTCAACCGCCCCCCAAGTGGCGTTGTTGGCCACCACGATCAGGACGGGCAGGTCGTGCTTGGCCGCGGCGTGATGGCACGACGCCGGGTTGGCGAACAGGTAGGCGCCGTCGCCCACCAGGGCCACGACCCGTCGGTCGGGGGCCGCCAGGCGGGCCCCCAGGGCGGCCGGCACGGCCCAACCCAACCCACCGGACGGGGGTAGGTAAAAGTAGGTGCCCGGCCGTGACCGGCCCAACAAACCTGGGGCACCCCAGTACTCGTTGATCACCACGTCATCGGGCTCCAGCAGTTCACCGAGCGTCAACGAGGCGAACGCCTTGGTGATCGGTCCCGACGCGGTCCGTTCCCGGGCCGCAAGGCGGTCGGAGGCACCCCGGGCCGCGTCGGCCCGGGCCCGGACCCGGTCGGTCCGGCCCGGGTCGACCTCGGCCGCCCGCGCCTCGAGGGCCCCGGTCAGCGCGGCCAGGGCGGCGGCGGGAGCCGCGGTGAGGGTCAGGTCGGACCGGTGGCTGCGCATCGGATACCGGGCGTAGAGGGGGTCGACACCGACCTGGGCCACGAAGGCCCCGGACTCGGGGGCGGAGCGCGTGGGCATCCAGGGCACATCGGCCTCCAGCACCACCACCACATCGGCCGCGGCGAGGACCCGGTCGGCCTGGTAGCCGAGGTGCATCCGCGACCGGGCGCCACTGGCGTCGACCCCGGGCCCGGGACCAGCCAGGTTCAGATATCGCGGGGCCACCTCCACCACGCCGACGGCGAACCGTTCGGCCAGGTCTGCCAGCAGGGCGGGGACGGCCGGGTCGGCCCCGGCGGCCGAGGTGAGGATGACGGGCAGACGGGCCCCGGCAAGCCGGTCGGCCAGCTCGGCCACCGCGGCCGGATCGGGATGCGGCCCGGCGGGAACCGCGGTGCCCACCCCTGACAGGGGAGGGCTCGCCGCCGGTCGGGCCAGGATCTCACGGGGCAGCGACAGGTAGACGGGGCCGCGCGGGTGACTGCTGGCCAGGGCGAGGGCCCGGTCGACCACCTGGTCGAGCTGGCCGGCGTCGCGCAGCTCGTAGTCCCATTTGACCAGCTCGCGAACCATGCCAGCCTGGTCGAACATCTCCTGCGCCCAGTGGATGCTGGTGTCGCGGGCCCCGAGGGCGCCCTGTTCGAGGATCGGGGTCCGCCCGGCCGCTACCAGCAGCGGCACCTGATCGCGGGCCGCGTTGGTGATACCGCACACCGCGTTGGCCGTCCCGACGCTCACATGAAACATGACGGCCTGGGGGCGTCCGCTCATGAGGTAGGCCCCGTGCGCCATCCCGACGGCCAGGTTCTCGTGGGTGCAGATCACGGGGCAGGGGAGGGGCGGCCCCTCCTGCTCCCGGTTGAGGGCGTAGGCCTCGGCGATCGGAGCGAAGTCGGTGCCGGCGTTCACGAACAGGTGCCTGATCCCCCCGGCCTCCAACCGTTCCAGGTAGCGCCCGGCCACCGTCACGTCCTGATCGACCGGCTCAGCCATGGTCCCCCGTCTCCCGCTCGGTTCCCTGGGCACCGTACGGGGGCCGCCCACCGCGGACCAAGTCCAGTGGTGGCTCGGACCGCAGCCGATCACCGGGCCGGCATCATGACGGGGTGGATCCGGCCCCCCTGACCGACAACCGACCGGTGACGATCGGGATGGTGGACCGCCGTCCCCCTCGGGTACCCCCGCCCGGTGGTCACGGGGGTGACGGCCCGGCGGTGGCCCGGGCCCTCGGCCTCGACCCCGCCGCCCTTCTCGACCTGTCCCAGAACCTCAACCCGTTCGCCCCCGACCCCACCCCGGTGGTGGCCCGCCACCTCGACACCGTCGGCCGCTACCCCGATCCCGGGCCGGCCACCCGCGCCCTGGCCGAACGGCTCGGGGTCGACGCCGACCGGCTCCTGGTCACCAACGGGGGCGCCGAGGCCATCGCCCTGGTGGCCGCCGAACTGGGCGGCGGACCGTGGACCGAACCGGACTTCGGCCTGTACCCGCGGTCCGGCGACGGGCCCCGGTGGCGGAGCGACCCCCACAGTCCCAGCGGGGCCCTGGCCCCTCGGGGCCTGGACGCCCAGATCTGGGATGAGGCCTTCTACCCCCTCTCCACCGGGGCGTGGACGGCGGGACGCCCGGGGGTCACCGTCGGCAGCCTGACCAAGACGTTCGCCTGCCCAGGCCTCCGCCTCGGGTACGTGGTCGCCGACGACGTCACCCGTTTCGCCCGCCGTCAACCCCACTGGTCGGTGGGCGCCCTGGCCCTGGCCGCCCTGGTCGACCTGGTGGAGGCGGCCGACCTGGGGGCGTGGTCGACCGCGGTGGTCGACGCCCGGGCCGAGCTGGTGGCCGCCCTCACCACCCGGGGGTTCGCGGTGACCGCGGCCGACGCCCCCTGGGTGCTCGTCGACCGACCCGGGCTGCGGGCCCGTCTCGCCCCTCACGGGGTCCTCGTCCGCGACTGTGCCAGCTTCGGCCTCCCGGGTGTGGCCCGCATCGCCGTGCCCGGGCCCGACGGCCTCCGACGTCTCACCACCGCCCTCGACCGGTGCGGCTGACCGCGACGATCCGTCTATGATCCCCGGGTCGTGGAACCTTCCCGCCCCCGCCTGGTGCCGCCGGCCAACGATCACCGTGGTGTGCTGGTGTGGGACTGGCCCGAACCGGGCCGGGCGCTGTCGTCGGCCTCGGTCGGCGGGGGCTGGGCCCGCCCCCGGTGGGCGATCAACCTGGGGGTGCCCCTCGACTACGCCCGCACCGACCTGGCCGCCCACGCCGCCGAGGTGGTCCTCCGACTCGGCCTCGACGGACCGGGCGTCGCCCTGTTCACCGCCGCCGACGTGAGCCGGCGGCGCCGGGGGGACGCCGGCGGGGTGACGGTGGACGCCACGGTCGGAATCACCAAACCGACCTGGGCCGCCGACCCCGACGGTGGCTGGTCGGACTGGAACCCGTGGCACGGCCCCATCGAACCGGACCACCCCGCCCCGCACCCGGCCGGCGGCGGGTCACCGCCCCGGCCGGGCACCATCAACCTGGTCGCCCAACTACCCGTCGGCCTCGAGGCCGGCGCCTTCGTCAACGCGGTGATGACCATGACCGAGGCCAAGACCCAGGCCCTTATCGAGGCCGGGGTGCCCGGCACCGGCACGGCCAGCGACGCCGTGCTGGTCGTCTGCCCCGAACCGGGGCGACGGGAACGGTTCACCGGGCCGCGGTCGCCCTGGGGGGCCCGCCTGGCCCAGGCCACCCATACCGCGGTCACGGCCGGCCTGTGATCACCCTCGTCCTCGGGGGCACCCGCTCGGGCAAGTCGGCGGTGGCCGACCTGCTCGCCGCCGCGGCAGGGGCCGCGACGAACCGGCCCGTCACCTATGTCGCCACCGCCGCCGTCGACCCCGCCGACGCCGACCACCGGGCCAGGATCGCCGCCCACCGGGCTCGCCGGCCGGCGTCGTGGACCACGATCGAGTGCCACCATCCCGACGATCTCGTGGCCGCGCTCCAGCCGGGACCGGACACCGAACCGGCGCCGGTCCTGGTCGATTCACTCGGGACCTGGGTGACCCGCCACCCAGACCTCACCGCCGACCCCGCCCCCCTGGTGGCCGCCCTCACGGCCCGGGCGGCCCGGTTGGCCCCCACCGTGCTCGTGACCGAGGAGGTCGGCCTGGCTGTCCATCCCTCCACCGAGCTCGGCCGCCGTTACGTGGACGCCCTCGGCCTGGTGAACCAGGCCGTCGCCGCGGTGGCCACCCGGGCCCTGCTGGTGGTGGCCGGCCGGGCCCTGGAGCTGGGCCCGCCCCCCGCCGGATCGGGGCCGGGCCGATGATGAGCGCGGTGGCGTTCCTGACCGTGTTCGGGCGGGGACTGGCCCCCAACCGGTCCACCCTGGCCTGGTTCCCGGTGGTCGGGGCCATGATCGGGTTCATCATCGCCGCCGCCTACCGGCTGGCCCACTTCCTGTGGCTGCCGTTCGCGGCCGGGGTGACGGTGGTGATCATCGACGCCGTCATAACCGGGGCCCTCCACCTCGACGGCCTGGCCGACTCAGCCGACGGGCTCCTACCCCACATGAAACGGGAACGCCGCCTGGCCGTCATGGCCGATCCTGGGATCGGGGCATTTGCCCTTGTCACCGTGGTGCTCGTCCTCGGCCTGCGGGCGGCGATGCTGTCCGATCCCCGGATCGACCCGCTGGCCCTGGTCGGGGTGTGGATGGCCAGCCGGACCATGGCCGCCCTGGTGCCCGCCACCGTCCCTTACGCCCGCACCGCCGGGTTGGCCAGCAGCTTCCTGGAGGGGGCACGCACCCGGCTGGCCTGGTGGCTGATCCCCGCCGGGGGCCTGCTCGTGGTCACCTCGGGCTGGATGGGCCTGGCCGCCCTGGCCACCGTGCTCCTCGCCGCCGCCGGGGTAGTGGCCCTGGCCCGGCGGCGGATCGGGGGATTCACCGGTGACGTCCTCGGAGCCCTGATCGTGATCTCGGAGACGGTGGCCGTCGCCACCCTGGTGGCCGCACCGGAAGGGATCCGTTGACGCCCACCGGCCCCGGCCCCGGCGTCCGCCCCCGGCCTGGACCGATCGGGGCGGCCGCGGCCCGCCGGGCCGGTGCGGTGGCGGCGGGCCTGGTGGCCTCCCGGGTCCTGCCCGAGTTTCCGAACCGGATCCACCCGGTGGCCTGGTTCGGTACGGCCATGGGCCGGGTCGAGTCCGCCCTGTGGGCCGACCGCCGCGGCCCCGGCGCCCTCTACACCGCGGCCGGGGTCGGCCTGGGGGCCGCCACCGGGTTGGCGGTGCGGGCCGTCCTCGGACCGTCGGCGGCCACCGTGGTGGCGGTGGGGTTGGCGGCCGCCGGTGCCCAGCTGCGCCGCACCGCCGGCGGGATCGGCCGGAGCGCGGCCGATGGTGATCTGGCGGCCGCCCGGGCCCGGCTGCCCGCCCTGGTCGGCCGGGACCCCTCCCGGCTCGACGCCTCCGGGGTGGCCGCCGCGGTGATCGAATCGGTGGCCGAGAACACCGTCGACGGTGTGGCCGGCCCGGTGGTATGGGCGCTGGTGGCCGGCGCCCCGGGAGCGCTGGCCTACCGGGCCGTCAACACCATGGACGCCATGGTGGGCCACCGGTCCCCCCGCTACGCCCGCTTCGGCTGGGCGTCGGCCCGCCTCGACGACGGGGCCAACCTGGTGCCGGCCCGGCTGGTCGGGATGCTGACCGCCCTGGCCGTCCCGGGCCGGGCCGGAGCCGTGGCCGCCGCCGTGAGAGCCGACGCCTCCGCCCACCCATCACCCAACGCCGGGGTAGCCGAGGCGGCCATGGCCGGATCGTTGGGTCGCCGCCTCGGTGGTCCGCTCCGCAACGACGACCGGGTGGAACAGCGGCCCACCCTCGGCTCCGGTCCCCGACCGGAACCCGCCGACGTGGGCCGAGCCGTGACCGTCGCCGACGGGATCGAATGGCTGATCACGGCCGGCCTGGCCGCGGCCTGGCTGGCCGGTCGGGCCCAGATCCGACGGTAACCCGAACCGGTTCCGGGTTAGGGCGGCCCGACGCCCGGATCCCCGGTACTGTCGGTGGCCCGATCCCGGACCGGACCGCGCGGTCCCGTCCCGGACCGGACCAGCCGTTCCACGAGGGCCCGACGAACCGACCGGCGGATCGGGCCGAGGAGTGCACCACCGATGTCCCAGCCACCGAGTCTCGATCCGGCCGCCATGGCCGCGGCCCGCCGCCGGTGGGCCACCCGGGCGAAACCACCGGGATCCCTCGGGATGATGGAGGACGTGGCCGTCCACCTGGCCGGCCTGGCCGGCCGGTGCCCACCACCGGTCCCGGAGCATCCGGCCGTGGTGGTGTTCGCCGGGGACCACGGGGTGGTGGAGGACGGGGCGAGCGCCTGGCCGGCCGCGGTCACCGTGGCCATGGTGGACACGATCAGCCGGGGGGCGGCCGCCATCAACGCCATCGCCACCACGGTCGGGGCGTACGTCAGCGTGGTGGACGTCGGCGTCGCCGGCCGGCTGCCGGCCGGGACCAACCTGATTCCCCGTCGGGTCAGGGCGGGCACGAACTCGATCGCCCGAGGCCCGGCCATGACCCGCGACGAGGCGGCGGAGGCCGTAGCGGTCGGGGTCGAACGGGCCCGGGCCGAGATCGAGGCCGGGGCGGACTGCCTGGTCGGCGGAGAGATGGGCATCGGCAACACCACCTCGTCGGCCGCCCTCATCGCCGCGGTCACCGGGGCGGATCCCGCCGCGGTCACAGGTCCGGGCGCCGGTACCCCGACCGGGGGTCTCGACGCGAAACGGGCGCTGGTGGCGGCGGCCGTCGAACGGTTCCGGGCCTCCCGGGGAGCGGCCGGCCACGGGACGGACCCGACGGCCATCGAGCTGTTGTCCGAGCTCGGCGGCCTGGAGATCGCCGCCCTGGCCGGCTTCTACACCGAGGCGGCCCACCAACGGGTGCCGTTCCTGGTCGACGGGGTGATCGCCTGCGCCGCCTTGTGCGTGGCCGACCGTCTCGAACCCGGGGTGGCCGGCTGCGCCCTCATCGGTCACCGGTCCACCGAGCCGGCTGCCGGCGTGGCCATCGACGCCCTCGCCCTCCGTCCCCTGCTGGATCTCGACCTGCGGCTGGGGGAGGGGACCGGGGCCGCCCTGGCCGTCCCGATCCTCCAGGCCTCGGCCCGGGCGCTGACCACCATGGCCGACCTGCCCACCGGCGACGGAGCCTGACCGGACCCGGCCGGGGGGCGGTGACCCCCGGCCGGGTCAGTTGGCCGGCGGCAGGCTGTCGTCGACGACGGTCATGGCCTCCATGGCCCGGGGGATCCCGATGTAGAGCGACAGGTGGGTGACGATCTCCCGGATCTCGGGTGGGGTCAGGCCGTGTTCGATCCCGAAGATGATGTGGTCGTGGAGCTGCCTCGACATGGCCAGCGTGACCATGATGGAGATGGCGACCACCGACCGGTCCCGCCGATCGAGGTAGGGGCGGGACCAGATCTCCCCGAACGCCCACCGGAAGGCGACCTCGCCCACCCCGCCGAACCGGGCCCGGTAGGCGTCGAGTTCAACCGAGGGCCGGCGGGGTTCCCGGCCCCGCATGGTGGCCACCACCTCGGCGGCCGCTTCGTCCCGGTCCATGTCGGATGCCACCGGGGGAACCGAACGGTCGCTGAGCCGCTCGGTCCCCTCGGCGATCCGGAGCCCGTCGTCCACCTGACGGCTGGCGGCCACCGCGGCCGGGAACCCGGCGTAAGCGGCCACGTGGGGGAGGATCTCCTCGATCTCGGTCCGGGTGAGTCCATGCCGCAGCCCGACCTGGGTGTGCAACACCAGCTCCTCGTCACGGGCCTGGGCGGCCAGCGACGAGATGACCAGCAGGGACCGGTCGCGCCGGTTCAGCCCGGGCCGGTCCCACATCTCTCCCACCGTCTGGTAGGCGAAGTGACCCAACGGACCCATCCGCCGCCCCAGCGACGCCGCCAACCGCCCGGGCTCGACGTCCGGGGCGAAGTTGGCGTAGGTCCGGGCCGCGGCGGCGGCCCGTTCCTCGGCGCTGTGATCGGCGGTGTGATCGGCGCTGTGATCGGCGGTGTGTTCGGCCATGGGAGGGGCTGGGTCCGTTCCGGCTCTCAGTCGAGCCGCTCGATGATGGTGGCGTTGGCCAGACCTCCGCCCTCGCACATGGTCTGGAGGCCGTAGCGACCGCCCGTGCGCTCGAGCTCGTTGAGGAGTGTGGCCATCAGCTTGGCGCCCGAGCAACCAAGGGGATGCCCAAGAGCGATGGCGCCGCCGTTGACGTTGGTCTTGGCCAGATCAGCGCCGTACTCCTTCTGCCAGGCCAGGACGACCGGGGCGAAGGCCTCGTTGACCTCGAACAGGTCGATCTCGTCGATGGTGAGTCCAGAACGCTCCAGGATCTTGCCGGTGGCCGGGATCGGGCCTTTCAGCATGGTCACCGGGTCCGTACCGGCCACGGCGAAGCTGTGGAAGCGGGCCCGGGGCTTGAGGCCCAGCTCGGCCGCCTTCTCGGCGCTCATGATCAGCACGGCCGAAGCGCCGTCGGAGATCTGGCTCGAGTTGCCGGCCGTCACCTTGCCGCCTTCCTTGAACGCGGGCTTCAGCTTGGCCAGGGTCTCGGCGGTGGTGCCCTCGCGGATGCCTTCGTCGCGGGTGACCGTGGTGGTCTTGCCGTCGACGGTCACCGGCACGGGTACGATCTCGTTCTCGAACCGGCCCTCCTCGGTGGCCTGGGCGGCCCGACGCTGGCTCTCGGCCCCGAAGGCGTCCAGCTGCTCACGGGTGAACCCGTACTCGTCGGCGATCATCTCGGCCCCGATGCCCTGGGGCGGGAGGCCGGTGTCGGCGTAGCGTTCCTGCATCGAGGCCGGGAACGGGAAGCCCATGCCCTCGACCACGCTGGAGCCCATCGGGGTCCGGGTCATCACCTCGACCCCGGCGGCCACGACCACGTCGTAAGCCCCGGCCATGACGCCCTGGGCGCCGAAGTGGACGGCCTGCTGGCTGGAACCGCACTGACGGTCGACGGTGGTGGCAGGGACGGACTCGGGCCAGCCGGCGGCCAGCACGGCGTTGCGGCCAATGTTGAGGGCCTGCTCTCCGACCTGCATCACGCAACCCATGATCACGTCGTCGACGATCTCGGGATCGAGTTTGTTGCGTTCCTGAAGGGCCTTCAGCACGTGGGCGGCCAGGTCGACCGGATGCCAATCGGCCAGTTGGCCGTTACGCCGACCGCCGGGGGTCCGGACGGCGTCGACGATCACGGCTTCACGCATGGATTGGGTCATGGGGGGATCCTCTGCTTTCTGAAGGGAATTCTGGTGGTCTCAGGTGTCGTTGCGGTGAACGGTGTGACCATCGGCCGCCGCGGCGGGATTGTCGGCGACGATGCCGTCTGGGCCGGATGGCCGGATCGTGGGGGCACCGTCTACCACCAGTTCGGTGGTGGCGGTGACCGCGTTTCGTTGCAGCCTGACCAGGAGGGACGCCAACTGCTGACGTTCCTGGCGGGTGACGTCGTGGCGGAGCCGTTCCCGGAGCCGACCGTCGATGTCGGTGATCTGATTGGCGGTGGCCCGCCCGTCGGAAGTCACATCGACCAACCGGACCCGGCGGTCCCGTTCGTCGGCCGTTCGGGTGAGCAGGCCCCGCGCCTCGAGGCGGTCGATGGCGCTCCCCGCCGCGGCCCGCCCGACCCCGATCCGTTCGGCCAGGGCCGTCTGGGTGATCGGACCCTGCTCGGTTACGTAGGCGAGGAGGGACGCGGTGGTCAGGTTGAGCTCCAGGGTGTTGAGGGCGGCGTCATACGCCTCCCGGATGCGACGAGCGGTGGCCATGAGCGTGGACTCGACCCGCAACCACGGTGGGGCGTCCAGTTCGTGCTCTGGCCCGTTTCGGGAACCTGTCTGGCTCATGACTGTATTGCAGCATACAATCTCGCCATGGCCAACGCAGAACTCAGCACCAGCGAAGCCGAGGAGTTCAGGACCAAGGTCCGAGAGTTCCTGGCTGACAACACCGCCCCCAACGCCGACTACCCCACCCAGAAGGGGTTCCAGGAGGCCCTGGCCGAGGCCGGGTTGGCCGGCATCGTGTACGACGCGGCGTTCGGAGGCGCCGGACTCTCCAAGGCCCACGACCGGATCTTCCGGGAGGAGTCGGCCAAGTTCCCCACGATGAACAACGAGTTCATCATCAGCCACGGCATGTGCCTGCCCGTCCTGAACGACTTCGGGACCGACGAGCAGCGCAAGACCTACATGCCCGACAACATCGCCGGGCGAACCCTGTGGTGCCAGATGTTCTCCGAGCCGGGCGCCGGCTCTGACGTGGCCAGCCTGCAGACCAAGGCCGAGCGAGACGGCGACGAGTGGATCATCAACGGCCAGAAGGTGTGGACCACCCTGGCCCACATCAGCGACTACGCGGTCCTGATCGCCCGGACCGACCCCGACGCGGTGAAACACGCCGGTATCTCGATGTTCATCCTCCCGATGGACGCCCCCGGCGTCGAGGTGCGGCCTATCCACCAGATCGACGGTGGCCGCCACTTCAACGAGGTGTTCTTCACCGACGTCCGGATCCCGGCCGACCACCTCCTCGGCGAGCTCAACAACGGCTGGAACCAGGCCACGGCCATGCTCATGTACGAGCGGGTGGCCATCGGCACCATCGGCGGCGGCAAGATCAGCCAGCCCAACTACAAGATGCTGAAGGCGGCGGCCGAGGCCGGCGGCGCCCTGGAGGACGCGAACGTCCGCCAGGACCTGATGACGATCTACTCCATGGAGACGGCCAAGTCACTCATGGCCCTGCGTACTCGGGCCGAGCTGCAGACCGGCCGCACCCCCGGCCCGGGCGGCTCCCTGGGCAAGCTGTTCGGCTCGGTGATCCAGTGGCGGATGCGGGAGATGTTGATGAACGCGGCCGGACCGGCCTCGCAGGCCTGGTCGGCGGACACCCCGGCGGGTGGCGAGCTGGCCCGCCAGACCGTGGGCTCGTTCAGCTCCTCCATCGCCGGTGGCACCGACGAGATCCAGCGCAACATCATCGGTGACCGGGTCCTGGGCCTGCCCCGTGACATCGCCGTCGACCGTGGCGTCTCCTTCAAGGACCTGAAGGTCGGCACCCAGCGCTGACCATCCGGGCCTCCAGGCTCCGGTTCGCCTATCGCGGCCATCGGCCCGGCGGTATCGCCCGCCGGGCCGATTTGCGCCCCGGGGTCGTCAGTGTGTCGATCGACCACTCCCTACCTACCGGTAGGTAGGCTTAGAGTCGCGGCATGACCGTGACGGAACCCGAAGGCAGACCGACCGGCCTGAAGCCGGTCATCGACATCATCCCGTCCTCGTGTTATCGACGCTCGACGGCCCGGGGCCTGTTCCTGATCGGACGGGACTTGGGCGTCTACGGCCTGGCTCTGTGCGGTCTGGCGTCCACCGACAACCCCCTGCTGCTGGTTCCCCTGTGGCTACTCGCCGGCTTGGCCGTCGCCGGCCTGTTCGTGCTCGGCCACGACGCCGCCCACGGGGCGCTGTTCGATTCCAGCCGGCTGAACGAGGCCACGGCCCGGCTCACCATGCTGCCGTCGTGGCACGCCACCGAGCAGTGGAAGTTCGGCCACAACCGGGTCCACCACGGCCACACCCTGCGCCAGGGCATGGACTTCGTGTGGCATCCGATCACCCGGGCGGAGTGGGACGGCATGGGTTGCCTGGCCCGACTGCGGCACCGCCTGGAGTGGGGCCCGCTCGGCTCGGGCAGCTACTACCTCCGCGACGTCTGGTTCAACAAGATGGTCACCTTCCGGCCGCCGGAACGGTGGGCCCAGGCCATGCGGCGCGACCAGGCGCTGGTGGTCGCCTTCATCGCTCTGGCTCTGGCGGCCAGCCTTGCACTGTCCAGCGGGATCGGGGCCGGAGTGTGGACCTTCGTCAAACTGTTCGTCGTCCCGTTCCTGCTCTTCGTCCAGACCATCGGCTGGGTCGTCTATGTCCACCACATCGACCCTGACATCCGCTGGTGGACCCGGCGGGACTGGAACCGCTACC
Organism: Acidimicrobiales bacterium; assembly: GCA_047974625.1. Classification (GTDB taxonomy): domain Bacteria; phylum Actinomycetota; class Acidimicrobiia; order Acidimicrobiales; family SZUA-35; genus CADEDH01. The sequence continues at coordinate 49,680 of JBKECK010000054.1, read as the reverse complement.
GCGGCCAGGTGGAGGGCACCACGATCCTGTGGGGCCCACCTGGGTGGGAACTGTTCTTCCACTGGATCATGGTCCACATACCCCACCACGTGGACATGCGGATCCCTTGCTACCACCTACCCGAGGCCGCCCGCGCCATCCAACGCGCCCATCCCGCGGACGTCGTGGAACGGCGGATCTCGGTGCGCGCCTACCTCCGCGCCACGCGCGAGTGCAAGATCCACGACTTCGAGACCGGCGTCTGGTCGCGGTACCCGACCCGGACCTGACCCCGGCGGGGACCGGCTCCCGGGGCACCCGGAACCCCCGTCCGTCCGGATGGTTCAGATCGTTATCATTGGCCTTCGGCCAACACGGAGGCCCCGCAAACGGCGGTACGAAGCGGGTCGCGCCTGACCCGAACGGGGGTCGTTGACAGGCGGGAACGGGCCGGTGACACTGGCCGTCACCCGCCATCCCGCCGCAATGCCGCCCCCGGCCCCAACCGCCCCACCAGGTGGGATCCGGTCCGGGGGGGCGTCTTCGGTGAGCCAGGAGCCACCCCATGCCGCCCTGTTCTCCACCCGTCTTCGTCGCGCCCCGACGACCCCGAACCCGGGGCCCGGTGCCGGCCACCGTCGGCGCCCTGGTGGTGGCCGCCCTGGTGGTGGCCGCCCTGACCACCGTCGTACCGGCCCGGCCGGCCGCGGCCGCCCCCGCCCCGGTGAGCACCTGCCACGGCACCCGTCTCCACGACGGTACCTACCGGGTTGGCTGGTCGGCAGTCGCCGGGGTCGACTACGTCGTCTACCGACAGGTGGAACCCTCGACGCGCCGCCACTGGCGGGGCCGGGTCGACGGGCCCGTCACCAGCTGGGTCGACGACGGCAACCTGGCCCAGGGCCCGGCCCGGTACGTGGTCCGGACCACCCCGGACGGGGCATGGGACCCGGGACCGGCCGCCACCTGCCTGGCCGGCCCCGATCCGGTGCCGGTCGGTTCGGTGAGCGTCGAGCGGGATCCGGCCGGTGGCGCCGTCCGGGTCAGGTTCCCGGCCGTGGACGGGGTCGCCGGCTACAACCTGCACCGCCAAGTCGACGGCGCCGACCCCGAGTTCGTGCTCTGGTCCAGCTCCTCGTCCGCGCTCGGCGCCGACGGGCAAACCATCAGCCTGGTCGACGACCAGGTGGCGGCGGGCACCACCGCCACCTGGTGGGTGGAGCCGACCCGCCACGCCGTCAACGGCGACTGGACCGCTTCCCCGTCCTTCACCGTCCCGCCCGCCGAGCCGTGGACCACGGCGGTGGTGCATGGCCGCTGGGAGCTGGTGCGGACCACCGATCCGGCTGTCCCCGCCCATTGGGAGGCGGTCGCGGTCCGGGCCGACGTACCGGCGTTCGCGGACCTGGACCAGGCCGATCTGGCTCGGGTGGCCACCCGATTCAACACGGTCCGCCTCGTCCTCCACTGGTCCGACGTGCAACCGACCCGGGACGCGTCCGTGGCCGACCACCTCGACCGGGAGATCCTGCCCTTCCTCCAGTGGGCGGCGGCCGAAGGCATCGACGTCATCCTCGACCCCCTCCACCTGGGTGGGGGCGCCCAGGCCGGGTTCTGGATCCCCCAGTGGGCCTGGGACGACGCCTGGTCGGCCCCCCAGACCAACAACGACGGCACGGCCATGACGGCCACGGCCCTCGACTTCGGCGGGGCCACCTCAGCCCCCGTACAGGACCAGCACCACCCCAACGACTCGCTCGAGGTGCTCACCTGGAACATCGGTGCCACCGATGCCCGCTACCCGGCCCCCGACCGGGGCCAGGAACTGGCGTACCGCTACCTCGAGGACGTGGCCGACTGGATCGCCGGGAAGGAGGCGGCCGGGCTCACCGGCATCGCCGCCCTCGAACTGGTCAACGAACCCCACCCGTACCGGGGGAACTTCTACGCCAACAGTGCCACAGCGGCCGAGATCCAGAAGGCCTGGGCGGCCGGCCTGCGCCAGGTCCTGCCCACCAAGCCCCTGGTGGTGACCGGGTTCTACGGCGGAATGCTCAGTGACGCCGCCGCCGTAGGGGCGGTGTACCAGGCCGAACCGGTGGTGGAGAACCTGGTCTACACCGCCCACAGCTATACCACCGGCGTGGCCGATCCCGATCAGCCCGGGGTGGACGAGCTCCGCGACCATGACACCAGCCCGGAGGACGGCTACGGCGACGTGACCGCGTCCAAGCCGTACTGGCGGGGAGCCAAGACCGGGGTGTCGGCGGAATCGGACCGCCGGACCGGCTGCTACGGCAGCCCCGTCACCTGGTCCGCCTCGGGAACGCCCCGACCCTGTCCGGATACGGTGCCCGACCCGGTCCGGGCCGGGACCCGGGACCGGATGATCCGCAACACCGAATCCCAGGACGAGGTGGCCCAGGCGGCCGGGATGCCCCTGTTCCTGGGGGAGCTGGGGGTCATTCCCTACGCCCGCCGCGGCGGCATCTGGAAGGGGTGGGGCCACGCCGAGCTGCTCATGTGCGATCGGGTCACCGCCCTCCGGAGTCTCAACGGGGGCGTCGACGGTTACGGCCGCCCCCTTGACCGGATCGAGGCTCCCGACGGATCCTTCGACCAGGTCTCGTTCTCGGTCTGGCACCTGTCCACCCGGGCCGGCGGCTTCGGCCTCTACGACCCGACCACCGACACCTGGCTCGACCAGGGTGAGACGGCGGGCCTCGACTTCGGGGTCAACCCGACCAACCAGGCCGTGGCCGAGGTGTTCAGCCCCGCCGGTTCCGCCCTGTGCGGGGCCGGGTGAGAACGGGTGAGAGCCAGGTTGGGCCAGATGAGGGCCGGTCAGGGCAGGCCCAGCACCCAGGCCGCCGTGGCGCAGTCGGCCACCGGCCGACCCGCGGCGGAGGCGGCGGCGACGGCCTCCTCGACCAGCTGGACGTTGCTGGGTTGCCGGTCGCCGCCGTAGAACTCCAGGCCCACGTGGAGGTGACCACCGAGATCGAGGGCGGGGCCGACCACCGGTGACCGGCCGAGATCGTCGCCCACCGCCGACACCGCCCACGCCAGGTCGGCGCCATCCAGGACCTCCAGGTAGGCGGCCAGGGCGGTGGTGGTGACCGGCAACCCGAACGGGGTGCCGGTCAGGCCCCGGTCGGCGGCCAGGTAGAACTTGAGCATGGCCCCGCCCGGCAACCGCCCGGCCCGGTGGTAGGCCATCACCGTCCGGGCGAATCCGGGTTCGTAGATGGCGAAGCTCGGGCCGAGACGATGCTGGTGGCACAGGGCCAGCTGCTCGGCGATCTGATCGAAGGTGTTGCGGTAGGTCCAGCCACCGGTGGGCACGCCCGCCTCGTCCGGACGCCCCAGGTTCACCGGTCCGGGGTCGCTCAGGCTGAGGCGGAGCAGCCCGGACTCGGCCATCGGGGCGATGTGGGCGTACCGCGCCTCTTCGGGTCCGAAGTTGATCGTCGGATACCACAGGGCATCCGCTCGTTCGGCCAGGACCCGGCGCCAGATCCCCAGGTAGACGTCCGCGGCCTCGGGCCCGGAGCGGGGCCGGCTCCCGATGTGGTGGTGGACGATGGCAGCGCCGGCCTCGAAACAGGCCAGGGCGTCGGCGACGATCTCGTCCGCGTCGACCGGCACGTTCGGGTTGGTGGCCTTCGTCGTCCCGCCGTTGATGGCGGCCTCGATGATCACCGGGGGAGCGGGGTCTCGGGTGGAACGAGCCATCCCCGGTGTCTACCACGCCCGCCCGAGGCACGGCCTCTTCCCCCTTCCCCGCCCCCTCTCCCCAGGCCGGACGCCCCGACTAGGGTGACGCCCATGGATGTGACACAGGGGGTTCTGGCCCAGCTGATGGATGATCTGGCCGATGCCGTCATCATCAGCGACGCCGAGGGGACAATCCGGTACTGGAACGGGGCCGCGGCCCGGGTGTTCGGCTGGTCGGCTGAGGAGGCGATCGGACGGTCGCTCGACCTCATCATTCCGGAGAAACAACGGCCCGCCCACTGGGCCGGCTACGAGAAGACGATGGAGACGGGGATCACCCGCTACGCCGACGACCTACTCCGGGTGCCCGCCCTCAACGCCGACGGGCAGCGGCACTCCATCGCCTTCACCGTGTCCCTGATCCCGGGGGACGACGGACGGCCGGCCGGGATCGCCGCCGTGGTCAGGGACGAGACGGAGCGCTGGGCCGACGAGCAGGGCCTGCGGCGCCGGATCCGGGACCTCGAGGCCGACCGGTAAACCGGCCCGTCGGCGGGCGAATTTCCTCGATCCTGTATCAGGACCGCGGCCGCCGGCTCTGGTGAAGTGACGAGCGCTACCTCCGGTGTCTGGCGGGTCCAGATCCGCTGGTCGCGTCCGTCGGGGAACCCGGCCGTCCGGCCCGGGTCACACCATTGTCCCCGCGGTGGGTGGCCCGGATACCGGTAGGGGGGAGCGTCCGGGAACCCAAATGTCGGCGTCCCACCCGGTCCTGGAACCGGCCGGGTGGGACGACCGGCGGTGGCGTCCAGGCTCCACGGGCGGGCGGGCGGGGTCGGGTCCGTTAGTTGCCGTTGGACTGCTTCATGGTGGTGTCGATGCACAGGGCACTGGCCACGATGAGCTGGTGCAGCGGATCGGGGGCGCGCTGGTGGATCTGGACCACATAGTTGTCGGCCGTGGTGAACATGGCCTTGGTCACGCCCTCCCAGGTCTTGGTGATCCGGGCCACCTCGGCCCCGTTGGTGTCCTCGATCCGGAAGTTCCAGGCCCGCCAGTTCTCGGCCTTCAGCTCCCCGAGGGTGGTCTCCCCCGACTTGAAGGCGAACCGGATCTTGCCCATCACGTTCTGCTGGACGATCCGGCCGTACTCGTTGTCGGCCCCGTCGGACACGATCACGGTCGACTTCCACATCGTCCCGGGCCGGGTGACCCGGAGCAGGACGTGGCCGTTGGTGTCGGTCACGTCGAGACGGTGGGTGAGCAACGAGTCGAGGTTGGACATGAGACGGAGCACCTTGCGCATACTGCTCTGACCCACCTGGTTGACCATGGCGATCTGGTTGCCGTGCTGATCGAAGACCCGGTACTGGTTGGTGAGCTCCATCAGTTTGGCCTTCTGGTTGACCACCAGGATCGGTTCGGTGAGCACCGTCCCCCCACCGCCGGCCACCGGGCCCTGGAGCCCGATCCCGGAGCGGCCCCCGGCCGTCATCTGCTTGCGCACCTGCTTGGCGTGCTTGGAGTCGCCCACCAGGAGCGAATCCTCCAGCCGGTCCAGCCCGTCGCCACCGGCCGCCGTGGCGGCCGTCCCGGCCGGTGGGGGCGGTTGGGCCCCGTTGCCGGGTGGGGGCGGTGCCGCCAACGGTTCGCTCGAGGTCACCCCACCGTTGCTGACGTGGTCGGTCCACGTCGTGCCGTCCCAGTAGCGGTACTCGTGACGTTGGCCGGGATCGGGATACCAGTTGGGTTCTTGGTTGCTCATGGACCGCACACCTGAAGTTCGACGAACGGCGCCACCCGGCGGGCCGCGCCGGGGTCAATCATGGCGTAGGAATCCGGAAGGGAGACGTCGGGACCGGAACAGGCCGGTCCCGACGTCCCGACATTCACCGCTTGGCGTTCCCCATCAGCACCGCCCGGGCCAGGATGTGGCCGGCGATGTTGAAGTTGAGGAAGGCTGGGGTGGCCTCGGCCGGAACCCCGATGTCAGCCACGTCGAGCGCGTGGACCATGACGTAGTAGCGGTGGACTCCGTGCCCGGGTGGGGGGGCGGCCCCGACGAAACCGCTGGCGCCACCATCGTGGTGGTACTGGATCGCCCCGGGGGGCAGACCAGCCCCCTCGGGGTTGCCGACCCCCGGGGCCAGGGCGGTCACGTCGGCGGGGATGTTGGCCACTGACCAGTGCCAGAAGCCCGACTGGGTAGGGGCGTCGGGGTCGAACACGGTCACCGCGTAGCTGAGGGTGTTCTCCGGGGCGCCGGACCAGCTCAGCTCGGGCGACCGGTCCTCCCCACCCTCGACACCGAACAGACCCGACATCTGGGGCAGTTTCCAGAACTCACCCTCGGCGAAGTCCTCGCTGGTCACGGTGAAACTCGGCACCTCGGGTAGGCCGTAGAGGGGGTCGTTGCTCATGGGTGGTCTCCGTTCCGCGACGTCATTGACGTGGGGGAGTCTAGTGATCCCCACCGGGCGGGACCGGATGGTCGGGCCGCAGGCCCCGGCGCCGGTCAGGCCGGCGGGAAACCCCGGTAGCCGAAGGGCAGGGCGAGGCGGTGGGCGGCCAGCTGCCCGGCGTCGGCCAGGAGATCCGAGGTGGGGCGGTCCACCACGATCCGGCCGCGGTCCAGGACCACCGAACGGGGACAGGTGGCCAGGGCGAAGGGGAGATCGTGGGTAACGATGACCTGGGTCTGACCCAGCCCCACCAGGAGCTCGGCCAGTTCGTGGTGACCGAGCGGGTCGAGGCCGGCGGTGGGTTCGTCGAGCACCAGCACCTCGGGGTCCATGGACAGGACGGTGGCGATCGCCGCCCGCCGTTTCTCCCCCCCACTGAGATGGTGGGGGGTGCGGTCGGCCAGGTCGGTGGCCCCCACCGCAGCCAGGGCGGCGGCGACGGCCCGGTCCCGCCGTTCGGCCGACCAGCCCAGGTTGGCGGGCCCGAAGCCGACGTCGTCGGCCACCCGGGACATGAACAGCTGGTCGTTCGGGTCCTGGAACACCAGGCCCACCCGCTGCCGCACCTCGGTCATCGATCCCGCCTCCACCGGGGTGCCCCCGATCACAACCCGGCCCGCCTGGGGGCTGAGGAGCCCGTTGAGGTGGAGCATCAGGGTGGTCTTGCCCGACCCGTTGGGGCCGAGCACGGCCACCCGTTCCCCGGCCGCGACCCCCAGGGACAGCCCGTCGAGCACCGGTTCGGCCCGGCCCGGGTAGCGGTAGGCGACGTCGGTGATCTCCACCGCGGCCGCCGTCACCGGCCCGGCCCCCACGCCGCCCACCCAGCCAGCAACCAGGCCGGGGCGGTCACCGCCACGGCGGCCAGCCACCGGCGGCCCGGCGCCGCCGCCCGGTCCGGCGCTGGCATCGTGCCGGTGTAGCCGCGGGCCACCATGGCGAGGTGGACCCGCTCGCCCCGCTCGTAGCTGCGGACGAACAGGGCACCGGTGGCGGCCAGGACGGGACCGGCGTCACCCAACCAGCGGGACCGCATCCCCCGGGCGGTCATGGCCCGGCGCATCCGGGCCGACTCGTCACCGATGAGATCGAGGTAGCGGAACATGAAGGCCACGATCGACACCACCACCGGGGGGAGGCGGAGCCGCCCCAGACCGGTGGTCAGTTCGGCCACCGGCGTGCTGGTGGCCACCACGATGCTGGCCCCGGCGCCAAGCACGGCCTTGGCCCCGATCGCCGCGGCCGCCCACAGGCCCTCGACCGACAGGCCGACCCCGGCCACTGTGACCCGGTCCCCCCCGGCCACCAGCGGCAGGGCGGACGCGGCGAGGAGGAACGGGACGATCACGGCGAGGCGCCGCACCACCACCCGGGCCGGGAGCCGGAACCAGGCCACCACCGCGATCAGGACCAGCAGGTCGCCGACCAGGACGACGACCCCGTGCCGGGGGGTGACGGCCACCCCGGTGACGAAACCGAACAGGCCCACCAGCTTCACCTCGGGGGCGAGTGGCCGGCCGGGGCCGCGGGTCGGACCGTCGACGTCGGCCTCCTGGGGGGAGCGACCGGTCACCTCCGGCGGATGGGGGTGGTGGCCGCTCACCGGCCCGGCGGTACTGCGACCGACCCGGTCATCCGGCGGGCGGCGCTGAGCATGCCGCCCCCGACCAGCAGGGTGAGGGCGGCGCCGACCGTGCCGGCCAGGGCGAGGCTCACCGTCTCGTTGCCAACACCTTCGGTGGCGTAGTCGGCGAACGGGCCCGACGACATGGCGTGGTCGGTGTCCGGGGCCATCCCGTGGTCCCCGGACACCCGGTCGAGGCCGTCGGGCGTGTCGGCGGCGAACTGGCTCACCACAACGGCCACCACCAGGGTGGCGAACACGGCCCCGATGACGAAGGTCCGGGTGTCCACCCGACCCCGGCCCGGGGACGGGGAGAGCCGGAGGTCCTGCCCGCCGTACACCAGGTCGGGACGGGTGGCCAGGACGGCGCCCAGCACCGAGCCCGTGATCACCGCCTCGAGCACACCGATCAGGGTGTGGACCCCCACCATCGACCCGAAAACGGTGTCAAACGGGACCGGGGCCGTGGCCCCGAACAGCCACAGCAGGGAGAAGGTGGCGGCGGCCAGCACGGTGGACAGGCCGGCGGCCAGGGCGGCGGCCCCGACCACACCGCTGGCCCGGGCGGGCATGACCCGACGGAGGGCCACGAACAGGGCCCACCCGGCGAAGGTGGGGACGATGGCCATGTCGAGCAGGTTGTAGCCGAGGGCGGTAATGCCCCCGTCGGCGAAGACGAGGGCCTGGACGAGGACCACCACCCCCACCACCACGGCCCCCACCCAGGGCCCCAGCAGGACGGCGGCCAGGGTGCCTCCCAAGAGGTGCCCGCTGGTGCCACCGGCCACGGGGACGTTGACCATCTGGGCGGCGAAGATGAATGCCGCCGCCAGCCCGGCCAGCGGGGCCTGACGGTCGCCGAGCTGGCGGCCGCTCTGGTGCACCGCCACGGCCAGGACGGCGACGCTGATCACCGCCGTGACCAGGGCCACCGGGGCGCTGAGCAGACCGTCGGGGGCGTGCATGGCGATCATCGGGGCGGCTCCAGGGCTCGATGAGGGCGGGCTGGTCGGTCAGCCTATGAGTCATCGATTACTGCAAACAACTCGCAGTAACCGCGGATCGGGTCGGCCCCCGGGGAGAGCGGGACCCCTAGGCTGAACGGGTGGACCTGGAGGAGATGCTGCGGTCGAACGGGCATCGGGTAACCCGTGCCCGCCGGGTGGTGTGGGACGCACTCGGCACCGACGCCGGCCATCTCAACGCCCAGCAGATCGCCGAACGGGTGGCCGGTATCGACCCGACCGTGAACCTCTCGTCGGTGTACCGGGCCCTCGGCCTGTTCGCCGAACTCAACCTGGTGCGCGAGTCCCGACTGGGCGACGCGGTCAGCTGGGAACGCGCCCACGGAGACACGTTCATCCACCTGGTCTGCGATAGGTGTGGTGCGGTGCAGCACCACGACTCCCAATTGGTGGCCGCCCTCCGCCGCCAGATCGACCGGACCTCGGCCTTCGCCCCGGCCACGGTGGACGTGCGGGTCTCGGGGCGTTGCGGCCACTGCCAGGCCTGATCCCGCTCCACGGCCGCGGCGCGGGCCGAGTCAGGGGCAGTCAATGGCCACCGTGGCTCGGACCTGGTCGAGGCCGGAGACGAAGTCGGCCCCGCTCCCGGAGGACGACCCCGTGTCCTCCTCGAACACCCACCGGTCCACCACCCCGACCCGGCGGCACGTGCCGGTGGCCGACTCGTCCCGGTGCCGTTCCACGGCCAGGGCCGCGTCCCCTGAGGTGGGATACATTGCCGCCGATACGTCACCACCGTTGCGGCCGCACATGAACCCGGCCGCGGGCAGCACGGCGGTGTCGGGATGGGTGTCGGCGAACGCCTTGCGGAAGGGCACGTTGCCCCGGAAGTCCGGGTTGCACCAGGCCGAGGCGGCCCAGGTCCGTTCGAAGTCGACCACCGTCGTGCCGCTCTCCACGGCGTCGAACAGGCAGCCCACCACCATCGGTAGCGCATCCCAGAACCGGAACTGGAACGCCGACACCACCTCGGCCGCCTCCCGGCTCTCCAGGTGGAACAGGAAGATCGCCCACTCGTCCACCACCATCCCGTAGGTGCACCACTCCGGGATGTCGGTGGCGATGTAGTCCTCGGCGAGTCCGGCCCCCCGCACCCAGGCGGCCGCCGGCTGGTCGAACTGGAAGGCCACCACCCGGACATCCCCGGACTCGTGGTCGCAGCTCAGGAGGGTGTACCGGGAACCCTCGTTGTCGGTCTGCTCCGGGGCACAGATGGTGTCGGTGAGGAAGGCCGTCATCTCATCGACCCCGACCTTGTCGGTGGGCACCAGACCCCCGGCCGCCCCGGCGGGGGTGTCCCCCGGCCAGCGCCGCTCCGGCGGGGCGTCGACACCCGTGACCTCGGACTCCGAACCGGTGGCCGACTCACCGTCCGATTGGCCGCGGCAGGCGGTGGCCAGCATCGCCAGGGCGACGAGGGGGGCCAAGGCCCGCCGGCGAAGCAACCGGATCGGGGACCGGGTCCCGATCCGGTCGGGTCGGGTCAGGGGACGGGGGCGCACGGGGAGAGGATTGGGCATCAGCCTGCTCCTGGGGGTCGGGGCGGGAACGATCGAGATCGAGGTTGATGGTTCGTAAAGGAGATTCCACCGCATCCGGAGCGGCTGTTGTCCGCGGGCGGGTTGCCGGCGGACGGTCAGGGACAGCCGACAGCCACCGTGGCCCGGACCTGGTCGAGGCCAGAGACGAAGTCGGCCCCGTCGCCGGACGACGACCGCGTGTCCTCCTCGAACACCCACCGGTCCACCACCCCGACCCAGCGGCACGTGCCCGCAGCCGAGTCCTGCCGGAGCCGTTCCACGGCCAAGGCCGCGTCCGCCGAGTTGGAATACATGGAAGCCGACACGTCAGCACCATTCCGGCGACACACGAACCCGGCCGCCGGCAACGCCTCGGCATCGGGATGGGCGTTGGCGAATCCCTTCCGGTACTGCACGTTGCCCCGATAGTCCGGATTGCACCACCCCGAGGTCCCCCAGGTCCGCTCAAAGTCCACCACCGTGGTGCCGCCCTCCACCGGGTCGAACAGGCAGCCCACCACCAGCGGGACCGCATCCCAGAACCGCGACTGGAACGCTGACACCACCTCGGTCGCCTCCCGACTCTCCCGGTGGAACAAGAAGATGATCCACTCGTCCACCAGCATCCCGTAGGTGCACCAGTCCGGGATGTCGGTAGTGATGTAGTCCTCGGCGAACCCGGTTCCCTGCACCCAGGTGAGCCCTGGGTCGCTGAACCGGTAGGCGACCACCCGAACGTTCCCGGTCGCATGGTTGCAGACCAGGGTGGCGAAGCCGGCAACGTCGGTGACCTCCGGCTCGCAGACCGTCTCGGCGAGGAAGACCGTCATCTCCTCGGTGCCGATCTTGTCGGTGGGCAGCGGGCCCCCGATCGCGGCGGCCGGGGACTGGCCCGGCCACCGCCGCACCGGGTCCTGCGCCGGTGTCCCGCCACCGGCCTCCTCATCGGCCACGGGGGCGTCGGGGCCTGCTGGTCCCTCGGCGACCCGGGCCGAGTGTCGGGCGCAACCCGCTGCCGTTAGCATCAGCACGGTGAGGAGTGGGGCTAGGAGCCGTCGACGACGGCACGGACGGGTGCCCCGGGCGGAGGGCCGGCCGTCGGTGCCGACGGGACGCACGGTGGGGGGAGTGGGCATCGGGACGCTCCTCGGGTGTGTAGGTTCCGTACTGGAGAGTCCGCAGGACACGGTCCGGTTCGCGCCCGGAGGCCGAATTCCCGGATCGACCCACCGCTGAGGTCCAGGGGCCGTGCCGGACGCCACCACCATCGGGGGCTACCAGCTGGTCGGAGTGGCCGGTTCGGGCGGGTTCGCCGTCACCTACGTGGCCGCCGCCCGCGACGACAGGCCCGTGGCCCTCAAGGTGCTGTCACCCAACTGGCTCGACGATCTCAACGTCGTCCACCGCTTCGAGGCCGAGTGTGAACTGCTCGAGACCGCCGTCGACCGGCTCGGACCGGATGGGGCCGGGGCGGTACCCGGCTATGTCGGTCATGGGATCGACCACGGGGGTGGGCATGGGGTCGGCCACGACCGGCGCTATCTCGCCACCGAGCTCTGCGAGGGGGGCTCGTTGGCCCAGCGGATGCCGCTCCATCCGCCGGACCGGCTCGGCCAGGCGGCCTGGGTGGTCGACCGGACCCTGGCCGCCCTGGGCCACATCCACGATCGGCTCGGCATCATCCACCGGGATGTCTCCCCGGCCAACCTCCTGTTCCGCCCGACCGGCGACGGGGAGCAGCTCGTCGTGGCCGACTTCGGTCTGACCAAGGAGGCCGCCCTCAAGTCCAACTTCTCCCGGGTGGTCGGCACCGCCGTGTACGCCGCCCCCGAGGTCCGGGAGCAGGGGGTATGCGACACCGGTTCCGACATCTACTCGGTGGGGGTGATCGCCTGGGAGATGCTCTCGGGTCGCTCGGCCCAGCTCGGTGAGCCCCTGGAACCGCTCACCGAACTCGCCGACGGGGTGCCGCCGGAACTGGCCGCCCTCGTGTCCCGGATGACGGCGACAGACCGGGACGACCGGCCCTCGGGTGGCACGGTCCGCGACGTCGTGGCCCCGTGGATCACGAGCCCGCCCCCCGCCCCGGCCGAGGTCTGGCGACCGCTGCCGCCCCGGCGGCGGAACCGGGTTCCCGTCCTGCTCGCCACGGTGCTGGCCGTGGTGACGGTGGTGATCGGATCGCTGCTGATCCGGCGATCAGCCACGGCGGCGGATCCCCTGACCGATGTCGCCCCCGCCGGCGCCGCCTTCCGGTTGGAGCTCGAGGACGACTGGGTGGTCACCGCCGACGGCGCCGACGCCGGCATCGTGGCCGCCACCAGCGAGGACCGCCTGATGATCCTCACCGTCGCCCCCATGGCCGCGGCCACCCCGGCGACGGCCGTCCAACTGCTCACGGCGACGGACCTGACGGCCGAGGTCATCGCGTCCACCGAACTGCCGATGCCCGAGGGCTCGAAGGAGTCCGGCGACCGGCGCCTGGTCCGTTACCTGAACGGGGACGGCAACGAGGTGGCCGCCCTGTTCGCGGGCCGGAGCTGCGGCACCCTCGGCCTGTCGATCTCCAGTGCCGACGGGCCGTTCGACGACGACGAACTGGAGTACGTCTCCGAGGTGGGGGAGCGACTGGCCCTGATCGACGGCCCAACCGTACCCCGGCAGGACGACACCACGTCACCGGGCCTCCAGGAACAGACGGCGGGCGGTGTACGACTCTCCCTCCCCACCGCATGGTTCCTGGTCGACGACCCGGCCTCGTGCCTCACCGCCGTCGACGTGGACGACACCCACAGCCGCTACCTGGCCGTGACGTTCTGGCCGTCGGCGGCTCCGGCCACGGTGCTGCACCAGTTCGACGTCCTGTGGCCGGACGGGGCCACGGAGACCCCGATCGACGACCTCGGCGAGGGGATCCTGCGCCGACGACTCGTCCAGTCGGGCACCGAGTCCGTGTTCTACGCGGTCCCCGACACCGGCGGCACCTACGCCATCCGGGTCGACGAGCTGATGGCCGTCCCGCTCAGCGACGACGACCTGGCCACCTTCGACCAGATCGTCCGGTCGTTCCGGGTGGTCAGCTGATGGTGCCGCGCCGCGTCGATTCCCCGGAGTGGTGGGCGGTCGCCCAGGACCTGGCCGCCCGGGCCGTGGCCGGCAACCAGGCCGCGGCCGGAGACCTGGCCGCCCACGTACGGCCGTGGATCCTCCGGCTGGCCGGCTCCCAGTTCCCGTACCGGGGGGACGGCGAGGACGTGGCCCAGAACGTGTCGATCTCGATCATCCGCCGCATCGGGGGGCTCCGGGACGTCACCCGCCTCCGTTCCTGGTTGGCGGCGCTCACCTTCAACGAGGTGCGGAGCTTCTACCGCCGCCGGCAGGCCGAGTCGGACCGGCTCCACCGGGCCCACGGGGGCCGGCTGCCGAGCGAGGAGGCGATCGAGCGGACCAGTGTGCTGGGCGGACTCCGGGTCGACCTGCTGGACGGGCTCGACCGTCTCTCCCGGCCCGAGGCGTTCGCCCTCGGCCTACGCCAGCTGGGGATCGGCTACCGCGAGATCGCCGCCGAGATGTCGACACCGGAACGGCTCCAGGAGCTGTTCGACTCCAGCCGGGGCCCCGTCCCCGAGGGCACGGTGAAACGCTGGGTCAAGAACGCCCGGGACCAGCTCCGGGACGACATGGCCGGCTCCTGACCGCCCACCCGTCCCGGGTGGTGGGCCCGGGACGACCGGCCGGAGGAGACCGATGGGCCGCACCATCGGCGCGGGTCCTAAGCTCCGGCCCCATGGACGATGGCGAGGTGGTGCCCGGGGGAGCCCCCGGATCGGATGGGAACGGAACCGGCCCGACAGGGCCGCTGGACGGCGTCCGGGTGCTCGACTTGTCCTCGGTGGTGATGGGCCCCCTGGCCACCCAGACCCTCGGTGACCTCGGCGCCGACGTGATCTCGATCGAGGGTCGCGACGGCGACACGAACCGGGCCATGGGCCCCGGGCCGGCTCCCGGGTTGTCGGGGGTGGCCATGAACCTGCTCCGCAACAAGCGCAGTGTCGGTCTCGATCTGAAGCAGGCGGCCGGTCGGGACGCCGTCCTGGCCCTGGCGGCCACCTGTGACGTGGTGGTCACCAATCTCCGTCCGGGGCCGCTGGCCCGCCTGGGTCTCACCTACCACGAGGTGCGAGCGGTCCGGCCCGACGTGGTGTTCTGCCGGGCGCAGGGCTATCCCGGCGACAGTGACCAGGCCGACGCCCCCGCCTACGACGACATCATCCAGTCGGCCAGCGGGGTGGGTGACCTGTTCGCCCGCCAGGGTCACGAACCCGCCCTGCTGCCCACCCTGGTGGCCGACAAGGTGTCGGGCCTGACCATCGCCTCGGCCGTCCTGGCTGCCCTCTACCACCGGGCGGTGAGCGGCGAGGGCCAGGAGGTGGAGGTCCCGATGATCGACGTGATGCGGTCCTTCGTACTCGTCGAACACGGCTCGGCCGCCATCGCGGAGCCCCCCGTCGGTCCGTCCGGGTACCAGCGGATCCTGACCCCGGAGCGCCGCCCCCAGGCCACCTCGGACGGGTGGATCAACGTCCTGCCCTACGCGGCCGAGCACTATGTCGACCTCTTCACCGTCGGCGGACGGCCGGAGCTGGCCGACGACGAGCGCTTTGCCACCCGGGAGTCGCGGATCGCCAACAGTGGTTCCCTGTACCGCGAGGTGGCCCGGCTGCTGCGGCACCGGACCACCGAGGAGTGGATGGAGTTCTGCCGGGATCACGCCATCCCGGCCACCCGGGCGGCCACCCTCGACGAACTGGTGGACGCCCTACCGGTGGTGGAGCACCCCGAGGTGGGGCCCTACCGGCAGATCCCGCCGCCCATCCGGTTCGGGGCCACCCCGGCCTCCGTGCGGCGCCACGCCTCCCGGCTCGGTCAGGACGGTCCCGACGTCTTGACCGAGATCGGCTACACCGACGATCAGATCGACCGGCTCCGGGAGTCCGGGGTCCTGTACGCCGCCACCGACGCCGGCACGGTGACGTGAGGGAGGGCCCCTCAACCGAGACCGGCCCGGTCGGCGATCAGCACCGAAGAGGCGGGGAGGGCGACCCGGCCGGCCGGTACCGACCGGTCGCCGGCCAGGAGTGCGGCCACCGCGCCGGCCTTGTCCCCACCGGACACCAGCCACACCAGCCGGTCGGCCCGGGCCAACGCCGGGTAGGTCAGCGTCATCCGCCGGAGCCCCTGGTAGGGCCGGGTGCCGCCGACCAGCCGGTCGCGAACGTCGAGGACCGGGTCGCCGGGCACCAGTGAGGCGGTGTGGCCGTCCGCGCCCAGACCCAGGTGGACGAGATCGAACCGTTCGGGAAGGAGGGCGGCGTACCGGTTGGCGGCCGCGGCCAGCGCCCGTCCGACGTCGGGGCCGGTGGCGGGACCGGCCCGCCGGGCCGGGACGAGACCATCCACGGGCATGGCCACGATCCGGGCCGGGGTGGCCCCGAGGGTGGCCGCAATCATGGTCAGGTTCCGGTCCGGAGCGCCCGCGGTGGCGACCCGCTCGTCTACCTGCCAGACCGTCACCCGGTTCCACGGCAGGTCCATCCCGGCCAGCCGGGCGAACGCGGGCGCCGGGGTGGATCCGCCGCTCACGGCCAGCCGGCAACGGCCCCGGGCCGCCACCACGTCGGTGATCACCGCGGCGAGCTGGGCGGCACCATGGTCGGCCACGGCCGCGGCGTCGTCGACGGTCACCACCCTCAGGCGGGACGGCGGGGGTGACCCGACCGGTCCGGTCACACCGGGGGCCGGCCGCCCGGCCCGCCCTCCTGCTCGTCGTGCCCACCGAACCGGGACCGCATGGCCGAGAGGACCTGGCCGGCGAAGATCCCGTTGTCGCGGGACTCGAACCGCTGGTTGAGGGCGGCGGTGATGGTGGCCGCGGGGACGCCCTCCTCGATGGCGGCCATCACCGTCCAGCGACCCTCCCCCGAGTCAGACACCCGCCCGGTGAACTCGGCCAGGTCGGGGGAGGCGGCCAGGGCGGCGGCGGTGAGGTCGACCAGCCACGAGCTGATCACCGATCCCCGCCGCCAGAGCTCGGCCACCTCGGCCACGTCGATCTCGTACCGGAAATAGCGGCCGTCCCGCAGGGGCGCCGTCTCGGCGTCGATCGCGTGATCGGCTAGGCCGACGTCGGCGTGGCGGATGATCGACAGGCCCTCGGCGATGGAGGCCATCATCCCGTACTCGATCCCGTTGTGGACCATCTTGACGAAGTGCCCGGCGCCGGCCGGTCCGCAGTGGAGGTAGCCCTGATCGGCCGGGCCGGCGGCCGGGGACCGTCCCGGCGTGGGCTCCACCGAACCGGGCCCCGGGGCGATCGCCCGCCAGATCGGGTCCAGGCGACGTACCGGTTCGTCCTCGCCCCCGATCATCAGGCAGTAGCCCCGGTCCAGGCCCCAGACCCCACCACTGGTGCCGCAGTCCACATAGTGGAGGCCCCGCTCGGCCAACCTGGCGGCCCGGTCGATGTCGTCGCGGTAGTACGAGTTGCCCCCGTCGATGACGATGTCGTCGGGGTCGAGCAGTTCGGCCAACTGGTCGACGACCCCGTCGACGACGGCAGCGGGAACCATGATCCACACATTGCGGGGCCGGTCCAGGGCGGCGACCAGATCCGTCAGGTCGCCGGCCCCGATCGCCCCCTCACGGGCCACGGCCGCCGTAACGTCCACGTCGACGTCGTGGACGGCGCACGGGTGGCCTCCGGCCATGACGCGGCGGACCAGGTTGGCGCCCATCCGGCCCAGGCCGATCATGCCGAGCTGGAGGGGGTGGTCGGAACTCATCGGAGCAGCCTCCTTGCCGGGGCCGTCCGGCCCCCGTCCTTCCTAGCCCGGTCCCGCTCAGCTCAGGTGGATTCGGCCAGGAGACGCCGGTAGACATCCGCGGTGGTGGCGTCGAAGGCCACGATCCGGACGGTCCGCACCCCGGTGGGGGTGGAGCGGAGGGTAGCCAGGGCGATCTCGGCCGCCGCCTCGCTCGGGTAGCCGTACACCCCGGTGGAGATGGCCGGGAAGGCTACCGTGCCGGCGCCCACCTCGTCGGCCAGGGCCAGCGATGACCGGTAGCACGACGCCAACAGCTCGGCCTCGCCGTCGTCGCCGCCGTGCCAGACCGGCCCGACGGTATGGATGACCCAACGGGCCGGGAGGGCGAAGCCGGGGGTGAGGCGGGCCTCCCCGGTGGGACAACCGCCGATCTGCCGGCAGGCAGCCAGGAGCTCCGGGCCGGCCGCCCGGTGGATGGCCCCGTCCACCCCGCTGCCGCCGAGCAGGCCGGTGTTGGCCGCGTTCACGATGGCGTCCACCGCCTCGACGGCTATATCACCCTCAACAACCTCGCACCGGATCGCCATGGCCCCGACCCTCGCCGCGTCTCCGGCGACGGTTGGGGGCCTGTCCCGGCCGTCACCTACGGTGGTCGGTGGGCTGCGCCCGCCCGGGCCCCGCCCGCCGGTCCCCGACCCCGAGGAGCCCCAAGCGATGACCGCAACCCGGCCCGATTCCGTGGCGTTCCACTTCGATCCGATGTGCCCGTACGCGTACCAGACCTCCCGGTGGATCAGGTCGGTCCGGGACGAGACGGGCCTGCGGATCGAGTGGCGGTTCTTCAGCCTGGAGGAAGTGAACCGGGTGGAGGGCCGGAAACACCCGTGGGAACGGGAATGGTCCTACGGCTGGTCCCTGATGCGGATCGGGGCCCGCCTCCGGCGCGACGGGATGGACGCCCTCGACGCCTGGTACGCGGCCATCGGGGCCGCCCTCCACGAGCAGGGCCGCAAACCCCACGATCCCGAGGTGGCCCGGGCGATCCTGGCCGACCTCGGGTTCGCTCCCGGGCTGGTCGACGAGGCCCTGGCCGACCCGACCACCCACGACGAGGTCCGGGCCGAGCACCGCAAGGTGATCGACGCCGGCGGCTACGGGGTGCCCAGCCTGTTCTTCCCGGCCGATGGGTCCGTCCCCGGGGACGGGTCGTCGACGGGAGAGCAGATGCTGTTCGGCCCCGTCCTGATCGATCCGCCCGCCGGGGCTGCCGCCGTCCGCCTCTGGGATGCGGTGACCGCCTGGCTCGAGTTCCCGGACCTGTTCGAGCTGCAACGCCCCAAGAGCCCCGACGCCGAGCGCCGCATCGCCGCCACCTTCCGTCCCTACCTCGAGGCCCGGGACTGGATCAGCATCAACCGCGGGGTGGAGGTCGCCATCACCGACGACGGTTTCGCCGCCGTCGGCCCCGCCGACCGGCCGGACGGCCCCTGAACGGGCGGCACGCCGGCGGCGCCACCGGCCGGGATCGCCCCGGGGAGCGGGGGACGCGATACTGGGTCCATGCGGGTGAGCGCGGTGCACCATGTATCGATCAACGTCGACGACCTCGATCGGGCCCTGGGCTTCTACACCGGGGTGCTGGGCCTCACGGTCCGGACCGACCGGCCCGCCCTCGGTGTGGACGGGGCCTGGCTGGACGCCGGTGGTCAGCAGGTCCACCTGATCGTGGCCGACGTACCCCCGGACCGGGGCCAGCACCTGGCCCTCCTGGTCGACGACCTCGACGCGGCTGTGGAGGAGCTCCGGGCGCTAGACGTCCGGGTGAGTGATCCGGTCCCGGTGGCCGGTGTGCGCCAAGCCTTCTTCCGTGATCCGGCCGGCAACCGGGTGGAGATCGATCAGGAGCTCGGTCAGCAACCCGATCAGGACGGCCGGCGGCCGTAGGCCAGGAGCTGCTTGCCCAGATCGGCCAGAGCCCGGATCGAGGCCAGCCGGCGCTCCCGGTCGAGGGCCGTCTCCCAATGGGCCGTCAGGTCGCGCTGGGCCTCGTCGCGGTCCTTGCTGTTCCAGCCCACCAACAGTCCCGAGACGGTCACGTCGGTCAGGCCGGCGTCGAGCAGGGCCCGTTCCAGGCGGGCGGCGTCGAAGAGGTGGTGCTCCACCGTGTACGGGCCCGAGGAGAGCCGACCCGTGGCCGAGGCGGCCCGGGCGAGAGCCTGGAGGTCGTCACCCCGCCGGAGCAGCTCACCCACCAGCCCGCCGAGGGAGTCGACCAGCACCCAGATGCGACCCCCGGGGCGGAGCCACCCGGCCATCCGGGCGATCGAGGCGGCCGGGTCGGGGGCGTACTGGACACTGCCCATGGCCACCACGGCGTCCGCGCTCCCGGCCGCGATCCGGACCCGGTCAACGGTCGCCTGGTGGAGGGTGAAGCGCGATCCCAGGGAGGCCGCCCGGACCGCGGCCACCATGCCCGGGCTGGGCTCCACCCCGATCACCCGGTGACCCCGGGCGATGAGGGCGGCCGCCCAACGGCCCACCCCGCAACCCACGTCCACCACGGTGGAGTCGGGAGCGAGGCCCGCTTCCACCGCCTCCCAGGCCAAACGGTCGTAGGCCTTGCGATGAGCGACGTCGAAGGCTTCCCGGTAGCCGGGGGCGAGGCGGCCGTAGAACTCCTCGGGGCTCACCCGCCGGCCCGGATGGCCAGGATCGGTCACCGGGTCCTCCAGCGGGTCTGGGCCTCCTCGGCCAGGCCGGCCGGCCGGAGCCTCAGGTTGAGCGCGTAGTTCGACCCGCAGCGGACACAGTCCTTGGCGAAGAAGCGCTGATGCTCCTCCCGGTACTCCGGGGAGTCGATCACCGACCGGATCGACCGGTCCCGGACGTTGAACGTGCCGTCGTGGCCCCAACAGCCCCCGATCGCGCCGGTGGAGCGGATCATCAGCTTCAGTTGGGATTCGACGCAGGGGACCATCGGCACCGACTCGAACTCGAAGTGCCCCGGGATGTACCGGAGGGCCCGGCGGGACGGAAGGTGGCCCGAACCCGAACCGGCCCGGGACCGGCGTTCGAGCTCGGCCAGGGCGTCGCGCAGGACGGCCTCGTCGACGTCGAGTTGGGCGGTGACGTCCTGGTGGCGGAACAGGAAGGTCCGGTCGGTCCCCAGGTTCAGGTACAGCCGGACCCCGAGGGTCTCGGCCAGGTCGGCCATGGCCGGCAGCTGGTGGGCGTTGCCGGCCAGCACCGTGAAGTTCATGCGGACCGCAACGCCGGGCCCGGATGCGATGACCCGTCGGATGGCCTCGATGGTGGTGTCGAAGGCCCCGTCGAACCCGCGGATGGCGTCGTGCGAGGCGGGGTCGGGCCCGTCGACGGAGATGTTGAAGCTGGTCACCCCGGCGTCGAGGACCTCGGCCAGGCGCTCGTCGTCGAGCAGGATGCCGTTGGTGTTGAGGTGGAGGTCGGCGATACCGCGCCGGTGGGCGTGGCCGATGATGGTGGCCGCGTCCCGCCGGATGAGAGCCTCACCGCCGGTGAAGTTGAGCTTGATGAAGCCGAGGGCGGCGAGCTGGTCGATCACTCCGCACCATTCATCGGTGGACAGCTCGTGGCGGGTGTGGTCACGCCAGCAGGCGCAGCTCGTGCAGGCCAGATTGCAGTTGTCGGTGAGGAACAGCTCGGCGACCAGGGGGTGCACCGGCCACGACGGGTCGATCCGTTCCTTGACGGCCAGCCCGGCGACGAACCGGGCGAGCCGCAGGGCCCGGCCCGCCCGCCCCAGCCGCCCGGCCCGGGCCGGGCGGGCTCGTCGGGAACGAGCCGGCCCAGAAGAAGCCGGTGTGGAGGGAACCGATCCGGACCGAACCGGTGCGGTCAGGCCCGGTCGGACCCGGGGCCGGGTTCGCCCGATCTCCACCGGCACCGGACGGCCGGTCGGGGGCACGGGGTCGTTCACTGCCGCCATGTCGTCCTTTCGGGGCCGGGAACGGCGCCGGCCCGGGGTGCTCCTCGGCCCCGCGTCGCTACGACGAACAGGTTGGCCTGGTGGAACCACCGGGCGTCCACCCTCAGTATCGGGTGGGTGAGGCGCCGAAGCGACTCCGGCAGCAGCAGTCGGGGCACGTCGGCCAGCCGCCACCACAGGTTGGCGGCGTCGCACCCGACCACGTCGAACCCGGCCCCGTCGAGGCGTTCGAACAGCTCGGCCGCCCCGTAATGGTGGTGTTCACCCCGTTCCACCGCCAGGTCACCGCACATACCGTCGTCCCGGTCGACGAACCGGCGGTGGTGGGTGGCCGCTCCGAACCGGAGGGAATACGCCCGGCGGTGCAGGCGGGGCCACCGGAACTTGGCGTTGTCCGGGTCGAGGAAGCCGAGCCAGTGCCGCCGCGGCACCGTGACCACGAGGTGCCCGCCCGGAGCCAGCACCCGTCGGACCTCAGCCAGGACGGCCGACTCGTCCCAGACGTGTTCGAGGGAATCCAGCATCGAGACCGAGGTGAAGGCCGCGTCGGGGAAGGGCAGGGGATCGCGGCCCCCGATCCGGACGAGGCCCACCACCCCCGGCCCGGCCCGGGGCATCGGGTCGGCGCCCACCACGGGGCGGTCGGTGTGCCCGCTCAGGGCCGTCACCAGCGCACCCGCTCCGCAGCCGAGATCGAGGTGGGGCCCGTCCAGGTCGGCGAGCTGGGCGAACGACCAGGAGAGTCGGCGGGTGGGGTCGTCGTGCAGGGGGTTGGTGCGTCGGGTGTCCCGCCACAGGGGAGTGAGCAGGCGGGTGACCTCAGCGGGCCGGGAACGATGAGGGACGGGCCGTTGCCCGACCGTCCCGGCCAGGGCGTCGAAGCCGTCGACCGCCGCCCCGAGCCCGGAGAGGTCGCCGTCGAGCACGATGATCGGGCTGCGGGACCGCTCGTGCTCGACGAACCGGACCTGGTGGTCGTTGGCCATCTCCCCCCGGGCCGCCTCCCGGGCGATGGTGATCGGGACCCGGCCGGTCCGCTGGACCACACGGACGGTGTTCCCGGCGTGGGTGATGACGACGTCGGCCTCGGCCAGGCGCCGATCGAACTCCGACGGGTCGATGAACCGCCGGTGGGGGTAGGTGGGGGTCCGGGTGGTCGTTCCGATCTGGGCGAAGACGTCGTGGTCGGCCGAGACGGCCTCCAGGGCGTCGACCAGACGGTCGAAGGGCCAGGGCCCCATGCCCACGGTGGCGAAGACACGGGCCATTACTCTGAACCCATCAGTAGAGCTCACCCACCAGCACGGCCCGGCGGTGGGCCAGCAGGCGGTCCGGCCGCTGGACCAGGACCCGCTCGGCCAGGCGGCTGCAGATCGCCGCGGCACGACCCTGGCGCCCGTGGAGGTTGAGGGTCTCGATCCAGAGGCTCGGTATCGACAGGCCGGCGGCGGCCGCGAACCAGGGTACGGCCAGGGCCGTGCCCGCCGACACCACCCACTCCGTGTCGCGGTCGACCAGGACGCGACGGGCCCGGCGGGTCTCGGCCAGGAGGTCCCGGGGGGCGCGGCCGGCGGGTTCGGTCTGGACCCAGTCCAC
Source organism: Acidimicrobiales bacterium (assembly GCA_047974625.1). Classification (GTDB taxonomy): domain Bacteria; phylum Actinomycetota; class Acidimicrobiia; order Acidimicrobiales; family SZUA-35; genus CADEDH01. Next base: position 26,966 of record JBKECK010000054.1, on the reverse strand, counting down.
GTCCCGGCCGTCGAGCCGTTCCCTGGTGTCCGGGGCGTCGGTGGCCGTCCAGGCCACCGGGCCGACCCAGGCGTCGGCCACGGCCACGGCGTCGAGGAGCACACCGCCCGGGCTGGAGACGAACATGGCCGCGGCCGACGCCCGCTGGATCATCGGTCGGTCCGCATCATCGGTCGGTCCGCCCACCGGGCCGGGACGGGTGGGTGGCGCCACCGGCCCGACCGGCGCCCGGGGACGGCGTTGGACACAGGTCCGTCGTGCTCACTACGTTCAGTGCTTCCATGGCCTCATTCCGTGCTGGGCGCCGAGCCTTGGTGACCGCCGATCGAGGTTACGTCGGTTCGGTGCTCACCGGGTTGCTCCTGCGCCACGGCTACGAACTCGTGGGCTGTGACCGGGGATGGTTCCGGCCGGGCGACGGGCGCGGCGTCGAGGCGCTCACCGTCGACGACCTGACCGGGTTCGACCTGGTGTTCCATCTGGCCGCCTTCCCCGATCCGGGAAGCTGCGCCGCCTTCCCCGCCGACGCCGTGGACCTCAACGTGCGGGCGACGGTCGAACTGGCCCGGCGGTGCCGTCAGGCCGGGGTCGGCCGGTTCGTCCACGCCTCGAGCGCGGCCGTCTACGGTCGGACCCCCGAACCGGCCCGTGAGGACGAACCCCTGGCCCCCCGTGATCTGTTCGGTGAGACCAAGGCGGCGGCCGAGGCCGGCGTACTGGCCCTCCGATCCGACGGGTTCACCCCCGTCGCCCTGCGGTTCGGATCCGGCTTCGGTGCGAGTCCCGCCACCCGGTTCGACCTGGTGGTCAACCGGCTCACCCACTCCGGGGTGGTGGAGGGGAGCCTGACCCTGGAGTCCGACGGGGCGGCCGCCCGCCCGTTCGTGTGTGTCGACGACATGGCCCGCGCCGCCCTGTTCGCGGCCGAACTCGACGGCGATGTGCCCCCGGTGGCGAATGTGGTCCATCCCGACGGCAACCGGACGGTGGCCGAGGTGGCCCACCTGATCGGCCACCGCCTCGGTCTCCCGGTCCGCCTGGGCGACCCGGCCGATGACACCTCGTACACCATGGATCCCTCGGTCCTGATCTCGCTTGGTTTCGGGTACCGGTGGTCCCTCGAGGAGGGCATCGACCGGCTGGCCCGCACTATCGCCTACCACCGGCCCCGGGTCCTCCTCGGGCCGGACCGCAACCGGCTCATCGCCGGGCGAACCCGGGCCGCCACCGCCCCGCTCGTCACACCGGGCGGGCTGGACGGCCGGGCCCGGGCCGCGTTCGACCGGTCGGTTGACCGGCTGGTCCGCACCGGCAGCTACCGGGTCGCCGGCGGCTGGGCCGACCGGGCCGCCGCCCTGCTGGCCACCGAGATCGGCCTCCGCGACCACCAGGACCTGGTGATGTTGCGGTCGGGCACCGATGCCCTCGTGCGCGGCCTGCAGCTCTGCGGCGTGGGCCCCGGTTCCACGGTGATCGTGCCCGACCACGCCTTCCACGCCGTCGCCGCCAGCGTCCTCCTCCTCGGGGCCCGGCCCCTGCTCGTCGACGTCCGACCCGACGACTTCAACATCGATCCGGTCGAGGTCGGCCGACACCTGGACGAGGGTGGGATCGACGCCGTGGTCGCCGTGGACAACTACGGCACTCCGTGTGACTGGCCGGGCCTGGCCGACCGGTGCCGATCGGCCGGGGTGCCCCTCATCGTCGACGCCTGCGAGAGCCTGGGGGCCGACCGCCACGGCCAGAGGGTGGCCGGGATCGTCGATCTGGTCGCCGTGAGCTTTTCGTTCACCAAGCCGGTGCACGCCGCGGGTATGGGCGGCGCCCTGATCGGGCCGCGTCGGCAGATCGAACGACTCCGGACCGAGCCGCGTTTCCTGACCCGTCAGGCCCTCCTGCCCGAGATCAACGGGGCCTACCTGGTGGAGGCGTGGCCCCAACTGGCCGGCAACACGTCCCGGTTGCGCCGGATCTACGACCGGTACCGGCAGATCCTGGAGCCGTTGGGGTTCGAACCCCAACACGAGCACGGCCGCAGCACCCGGGTCCACGCCCCGTTCCTCCTGCCCCCCGCTTCGCCCTGGTCCCGCGACGACCTCGTGGCCGAGCTCGGCCGCGCCGGCGTGGGCGCGGCCGCCCAGTTCCCGTCCCAGGCCGCCCTGCTGGGCCTGGGCGAACCGCGTCCGGTGTCGGCCCGGATCCACGCCTCGGTCATCTCGCTGCCCTCCGGGGTCGGTCTCGACCCCGATGCGGTCGGGGCCCTGGCCCACCGGGTGGCCCAGGTGTACGGCTCGCCCCCGCCTGGCTGATCAACGCCGAAATCACTGATCCATCGCCGCCGCCACGACGTGTCGGCCGGGCGGATGGAGGTTCTGGTGGCCCCGCCGACAGCACCCGGGCCCGGGTCCACCCCCTGGTCGGCCACCAGCCGATATCGATCCTCGGGGGACCGCCGGTTCCCGGGCCCGGACGGCCGGCTCGGCTACCCCCGGACCGCCTGGAGGTCCGGGGCCTCACCGTGCCGTCGCGCCACCTCCACGGGATCGACCTGGTCGTCGAACGGGGGCTGGTGCGCGTCCGTGGCTCAGGTGCCCCGCCTGTTCGCCGAGTCGCTGGGCGACAACCTCCGGCTCGGCCACGATCTGGGCGACGGGGCTCTGACCGAGGCGATCCGCCTGGCCGCCTGGAGGCCGACGTGGCGGGGAGGCCGACGTGGCGGCCATGCCCGACGGCCTCGACACCCTCATCGGGTCCCGCGGGCTCCGGCTCAGCGGAGGCCAGGCCCAGCGGGCGGCCGGGGCCCGGGCCCTGGTCCACGAGCCCGAGCTCCTCGTGCTCGACGACCTGACCAGCGCCCTGGACATCGACACCGAGATCGCCCTGTGGGACCGACTGGCCACGGCCGGTATGACGGTGCTGGCCGCCTCGAACCGGCCGGTGGCCCGGGCCCGGGCCGACCGGATCCTCGAGCTCGGTTCCGGCTGAACGGGGCGCGCCGGCGATCAGGCCGGCTGGGCGGTGACCAACCGATCGACCACCTCGGCCACGTCCGCGGCCCGGCTGTGGGCCCGATCGGCGTGGTGGTCGTACGGGTCGAGCTGGACCACCTGGAGGCCGGCTCGGGTGGCTCCGACCACATCGGCGTGGACGGTGTCGCCGACATAGAGGATCCGGTCCCGGGAGGTGTCGACGGCGTCCACGGCGTCCAGGAAGATGGCCGGGTCGGGTTTGGCCACCCCGACCCGGGTCGAATCGGTGACCACCGCCACCGACGGGAGGGGCCCGGGGCCGGTCTGGCACACCCCGAAGTCGACCAGTTGTTCGGCTGCGGTCCCGTCGTTGTTGCTGACGATGGCCAGGGGGAAGCGGTCGAGCCCGGCCAGGGAGTGGAAGGCGGCGATGTTGGCCTCGTGGGCCCAGGTCCACGAGCGGACCGCGGCCACCGCGAACCGCTCCAGCACGGCCGCGTCGTCGATCCCCAGGGCCCGCCCGTAGGCCCGGCCGTAGTGCTCCCAGTACTCCGGCGCGTAGTTGTCGGGGGCACCGCTGACCTCGAGGTGTCGGCTCAGCTCCCGGACCCCGGCGTGGTGGGCCCGCACGTAGGCGTCGTCGTCGTCCGGAGTGGGCACCTGCTCGGTGCGGAAGTGCTCCCGGACGGGTTCGGGGTGGGGGAACAGGAATACCCCACCGATGTCGAACACCACGGCGTCGACGGTGGTCGGATCGAACGTCCCGGAGGTCATGCTCAGTGTCCGGCCCCGGCCGCCGGTTCGACCAGCTCGACCAAGACCCCGCCGGCGTCCTTCGGATGGATGAAGTTGATCCGGGAGTCGGCGGTGCCGCGGCGGGGATCCTCGTAGAGCAGCCGGACCCCGCGCCCCCGCAGGGTGGCGCACACCTCGTCGAGGTCGTCGACCCGGTAGGCCATCTGCTGGATGCCGGGACCGGACCGGTCGAGGAACTTGCCGATGGGGGAGTCCGGCCGCAGGGGGGCCAGCAGCTGGATGCAGGAGCCGGAATCGCCCACCGAGAGCATGGCCTCGCGGACCCCCTGCTCCTCGTTGACCTCCTCGTGGACCGAACGAAGATCGAAGTTCTCGGCGTAGAAGGCCAAGGCCTCGTCGAGATCGGGGACGGCGATCCCCACATGATCGATAGCGGTGAACATCGCCCCAGTGTGGCCGACGCCGGGACCGCTCACCCAACGCCCCGGTCCGGCCCGGACGGGCCAGACTGGGCCGATGCCCGAACTGCCCGAGGTGGAGGGCGCCCGTGCCGCCATCGCCGCCGCCGCTCTCCACCGCCCGATCTCCTCGGTGGACGACACCGACACCTACGAATGCCGACCCCACCAGCCCGGCGAGATCGCCACCGCCCTGATCGGTCGGACCCTCACCGCCGTGCACCGCCGGGGCAAGGCCCTCTGGTGCGACACCTCACCGCTGGCCGGTTCCTCCACCCCGGGCCCCGTGCTCGGGCTCCACCTGGGCATGAGCGGCCGCATCCTGGTCACCGGGCCCGACGGGGCCGTCACCGAGGGCGGCGACTATCTCGGCCCCCGGGTCGGTTCGGCGTCGGCCGAGGCCGACGAACATCCCGGCTGGGTCCGGTTCCGGATCGGGTTCCGGGACGGCGGCTCGCTCCGGCTGTTCGACAAGCGGCGCCTGGGCCGGGTGGTGCTCGATCCGGACCTCGACCGGCTGGGACCGGACGCCCACGAGGTGGATCGGGCCACCTTCGCCGCCCGGGTGGGGGCGGGCCGGGCCCCGGTGAAGGCCCGGCTGCTGGACCAGGGCATGATCGCCGGGGTCGGCAACCTCCTGGCCGACGAGACCCTGTGGCAGGCCGGCATCCATCCCGGACGCCGGGTCAACCAGTTGGCCGACGACGACCTCGACCGGCTCTACGACGCCCTCCGGGCCGCCACCGACGCCGCCCTCGAACACGGTGGTGTCCACACCGGCGAGGTCATCGAACACCGCCGGGCCGGGGGGCGGTGCCCCCGGTGCGGGAGCGAGATGGTGAAGACCACCGTGGGGGGCCGGAGCACCTGGTCGTGTCCGGTCGACCAGACCTGACCGGTCGGCGGGCCCCGTCAGGCTCGGCCGAGGATCCGTTCCACACTGATCTCGATCGCCACCCGATCCGGCCGTTCCTTGGGCCGGCGGTACCGGGCCGTGTACCCGGCCACGGCGGCCGCCACCCCGTCCGGGTCGGTCACGAGCCGCACCGGGCCCTCTAGCGACAGCCAGCGGCCGCCGTCGACCTGGGCCACCGCGGCCCGGCCGCCACGGGCCGCGTTGGCCGCCTTCACACTCGAGGCGAAGGTGATCACGCGGGCCACACCAGAGCTGGGGTCGAAGGAGAACCCGATCGCGACCACATGGGGCGACCCGTCGGGCCGCAGGGTGGTGAGGGTGCCGAGATGGCGTTCGGCCAGGAAGGCTGCGAGCGCCGGATCAAGCCGGCCGGGGTCGTGAGCCATGACCGCTAGTGTGCCCCGGCCCGCCGGGCCCGGTGGTCGGCGGTGTGGGTCCGGCTGGCGCAGCGGGGATCGCTGCAGAACCGGCGGGAGTGGTTCCGGGTCACGTCGTGGAACAGCCGGTCACACCCCTCAGCGGCACAGCGCCCGAACCGGTCGGGGCCGTGCCCGCACAACTCCTGGGCCAGGGCCATCAGCATGTCGGCGACCACCTGATCGTCGAAACGGGCCGTGGACGGGGTCCAGTGGATGTGCGGGCCGACACCGTCGTGCTCCACCACCGCCGGGGCCACCGGCAGCTCTGTGAGCTGTTCGTTGACCATCGAGGCGGCCGCGGCGGTGTCCAGGCCCGGGAACCGCTCGACCATGACGGCCAGATCCACCAGGCGCCCGGTCAGCCGGGTCAGGGCAGCCGCCGGGGCCGAACGGGCCCGGGTGAAGCCGGCGTCGGCCAACACCGCCCGCACCTCCTCGGGGACGAGGCCGGGCCGGTCGTCGACGGCGCCGAGCCGGTTGGTCAGGTCGACCAGCACCCCGATGGTGATGCGGATCTCCGAAGCCGGGGTCGACGCAACATGCACCGCCTCCAGGGTAGCGGCGGGACCCGGTCCGCTCCGGGCCCGGTCGCCGGGCCCCGACCGGATAGCGAAAAGTTCTGGGGTGAGCAACCATCCGTGCCACTCCTGGAGCAAAACAGATATAGACCCTTACACTCGTGGTGGTGTTCTCCTCCCTCCCGGCCGTACTGCTGGCCATCGCCCTTGTCGTCGCCAACATCATGGGCGCGGCCATGATCGCCCCCCAGGTCCTCCGGGTCCGCCGCCAGGCCACGGTGGAAGGACTCTCGCTCGGCTGGGTGGGGGTGGGGATCGCCATGAACCTGTGGTGGACGGTGTACGCGGCGTCCACTGGGCGATGGGCCATCCTGCCGGTGTCGGCGGTCAGCGGGGTGCTCTACCTGGTCCTGGCCGGGCAGGCCCACCGGCTGGTCGGAGAGCGGCTGTGGCGCCCCCTGCTGGCCGGGGCGGCCGCCTTCGGGGCCGTGCCCGTGGTCCCCCTGGCCGTCGGCGGCTGGGGCCCGGCCGGACTGGCCATCGGACTGTGCTACGGGGTCCAGTTCGCCCCGGCCACCGTCCGGTCGCTGCTCAGCCGTGACCTGGCCGGCGTGTCCGGGGCCACCTGGGCCATGGCTGCCCTCGAAGCCGCCATTTGGGCCGTCTACGGGGCCACGGTCACCGATCCTGCCCTGCTGGTCGGCGGGACCATGGGGATGATCATGGCCATGATCATCGTGATCCGCTGGGGGCGCTGGCGTGCCGCGGCCACGGCCGTGCCCTGCTGATTGGGCCGAACGTGGGCCCTGCTGATTGGGCCGAACGTCGGCCCTGCTGATTGGGCCGGATCGGAGCGCGATCCTACCTCACCCGGGCGGGTGAGGTCATTCTGGGGGCATGGTTCCCGCAACTACACCCGATCGGGACGATCCGGAGGACGCCGCCTCCCTGGCCGAACCGGCCATCGCGCTGGTGGCCTCGTGGACCGGGGCAGCCCGCCACTCGGCCACCCGCCAGGAGGAGCGCAACGCTGAACAGCTTCACCGGATCGTGGGCGATCCGGACGGGGTTCGGTTCACCATGCGGTTCGTCGACCGGGTCATCCGCGCCGCCGACCCGGAGGTGGCCGCCCACCAGCTCTCGGCGCTGGTGGCCGAATCCCACCTGCCCGGTTTCCTCGGCCCGGTCGACCGGCAACTGCTCCGGACCGGGGGCCGCTTGGCTCCCCGGCTGCCCCAGCTCGTCATGCCCCTCGCCGAACGCCGGCTGCGGTCGATGGTGGGGCATCTCGTCCTCGACGCCGATCCGGCCGGTCTGCGGCGTCATCTCGCCCACCGGCGCTCCGAGGGGTTCGCCCTCAACGTCAACCGGCTCGGCGAGGCCGTGCTTGGGAGCGCCGAGGCCGACCGCCGGTTCGAGCAGGCCGAGGCGCTCCTGGCCGAACCCGACATCGACTACGTGTCGGTCAAGTTGTCGGCCATCACCCCCCGGGTGAGCGCCTGGGACCGGGCCACGGCGGTGGCCCTCACCGGCGCCCGCCTGGCCGCCCTCCTGGATCGGGCCAACGCCACCACCCCGGCCACCTTCGTGAACCTCGACATGGAGGAGTACCACGACCTCGACCTGACCATCGAGACCTTCACCACCGTCCTCGACCGACCCGAGTTCGCCGCCGTCGAGGCCGGCATCGTCATCCAGGCCTACCTACCCGACGCCTTCGACGCCCTGCGGAACCTGGTGGACTGGGCCCTCGACCGTCGACGCCGGGGTGGAGCAGGGATCAAGGTGCGCCTGGTCAAGGGGGCGAACCTGGCCATGGAACGGGTCGACGCCGAGCTCCACGGCTGGGCCCAGGCCCCCTACGACACCAAGGCGGAGACCGACGCCAACTACCTGCGGTGCCTCGACTGGCTCATGACGCCGGAGCGGAGCCGGGCCGTGCGCCTCGGCGTGGCCAGTCACAACCTGTTCACCCTGGCTTGGGCCAGCCTGCTGGCCGAGCGGCGGGGGGTGGGAGAGCGAGTGGAACTGGAGATGTTGGAGGGGATGGCGCCCACCTACGCCCGGATCCTGATCGGGGAGGGGGCCCGACCGCTGCTGTACACCCCGATCATGGCCCGGCCCGAGTTCGACGTGGCCATCAGTTACCTGTTCCGCCGCCTCGAGGAGAACACGGCCCGCGAGAACTTCGTCCGCCACCTCCACGGCATGGCGCTCGGTTCCGACGCCTTCACCGAGCAGGCTCGACGGTTCCGGACCGCCGTCGACGACCGGTGGTGTACCGCGACCGGCCCCCGGCGGCGCCAGGACCGCACCAGGCCCCCGACCGCGACCCCGCTCGACCGGGCCTTCGGCAACGAGCCCGACACCGATCCGGCGCTGGCCGCCAACCGGGCCTGGGCGGCCGCGGTGGTGGCCGGGGCGGCCCACACCATTCCGCCGGTCCCGGCCCCCGTCGACCGGATCGAGGGACCCGGCGGGCTGGACGCCGTGGTGGAGCGGGCGGTAGCCGCCGGCAAGGCATGGGGGGAGCGGTCGGGGGCGGAACGCCGTCGCCTGCTGTACCGGGTCGGTGACGAGCTGGCCGCCCGGCGGGGCGACCTGGTGGCGGTCATGGTCACCGAGACGTCCAAGGTCATCGCCGAAGCCGACCCCGAGGTGTCCGAGGCCGTCGACTTCGCCCGCTGGTACGGCGATCGGGTGGACGGTGTCGCCGACGCACCCGGCGCCCGGTTCGAACCGTTCGGGGTCGTGGTGGTGGCCCCGCCCTGGAACTTCCCGGTGGCCATTCCGGCCGGCGGTGTCCTGGCCGCCCTGGCCGCGGGCAACGCGGTGATCCTCAAACCGGCGCCGGAGGCGGTGCGGTGCGCCCGGGTCGTGGCCGAGTGCCTGTGGGCGGCCGGGATCCCCACCGATACCGTCCAACTCGCCGCCGTGCCCGAGAACGAGGTGGGTCGACGACTCATCACCCACCCCGACGTGGGTGCCGTGGTCCTCACCGGGGGTTACGAGACGGCGGAACTGTTCCTCGGCTGGCGTCCCGACCTCCGCCTCCTGGCCGAGACCTCGGGCAAGAACGCCCTGGTGATCACCCCGAACGCCGACATCGACCTCGCCGTCACCGACCTGGTCCGCTCCGCGTTCGGCCACGCGGGCCAGAAGTGCTCGGCGGCCAGCCTGGGTATCTGCGTCGGCTCGGTGTACCGGTCGGACCGTTTCCGGCGTCAGCTGGTCGACGCCGTGAACAGCATTGTGGTCGGGCCCGCCGACGAGCTGGCCAGCGAGGTCGGCCCGCTGGCCACCAGCCCGGGCGACAAGTTGGAGCGGGCGCTCACCACCCTGGAACCGGGGGAGGACTGGCTGGTGGAGCCGGCCGAGTACGGGCCGCGGCTCTGGCGGCCCGGGGTCCGCCTCGGGGTCCGGCCGGGAAGCTGGTTCCACCAGACCGAGTGTTTCGGACCCGTCCTCGGATTGATGCCCGTGGACGACCTCGACGCCGCCCTCACCGCCCAGAACACCACCGGGTTCGGCCTGACCGGCGGGATCCACAGCCTCGACCCGGCCGAGATCGACCACTGGTTGGACCGGGTCGAGGTTGGCAACGCCTACATCAACCGGGGCATCACCGGGGCGGTGGTGGCCCGCCAACCCTTCGGGGGCTGGAAACGGTCGAGCGTCGGGCCGGGAGCCAAGGCGGGAGGCCCCAACTACGTCCAGCAGCTCGGCCGCTGGCGTCCCGACAACGAACGACGGGATCGGGACTGGCTCGACGCCGCCCGCTGCGACGACGGGGAGGCATGGCGGACCGTGTTCAGCCGCGACCACGACCCCATCGGCCTGGCCTGCGAGTCGAACCGGTTCCGGTACCAGCCCCTCCGCGGCGTTCTCGTCCGGGTGAGCGCCGACCGGGACGACCCGGAGACCGGGACCCTGGTGGACCGGGTGACAGCGGCCGCCGACCGGTGCGGGGTGCCGGTGACGGTGTCGTGGGCCGACGAGGAGCCGGCCCGGGAGCTGGCCGACCGGCTCGACTCCCTCGACGTGGAACGGATCCGCCTCGTCGGTCCCCCCGAGCCCGTCGTGCGGAGCGTCGCCCACCGGCACGGGGTGCACCTGGTCGACAATCCGATCACCCGTTCCGGGCGGGTCGAACTGCTCCACTACCTCCGCGAGCAGACGGTCAGTCGGACCATGCACCGATACGGGAATCTCATCTCCTGACAACGGGTGGGCCCGTCGGCGCTGCGACCAGCGTGAATCCCCGGAATCGCCCGCCAACCCCCTCTGATCAGGAGTTCTTTCCGGAATGCCACCACCAAGCTGGGCAAATGTGCGTAACGTGTCCGGATGCTCAGGAGCAACGTCGCCCGTGTCGCCCCCGCCCGCCTGCTCATGGCCGCCCTCATGGTGATGGCCATGGGTGGTGTCCTGATCGTCGCCGGCCCGGCCGCCGACCGTGAGGCCGCCGCCGAGGAGACCCGAGCCGAACAACCGCCGGACCGGAGATCGAGCGACACGTGGGGCCAGCGAGGCTGGGTCTGGGGATGGGCCCACCACCGCGTGACCGGTGCCCGGTTCCGGCCGGACAACAACCATCGGGTCAAGCCCGAACGGCCCACCAAACCGGAACGGCCGAGCAGGCCCGAGCGACCGGGTCGACCGACGACCACGACCACCGATTCACCGGGGACCTCCGTGGTGGCTCCGCCCACGACGGCCACCCCATCGACCACCCAACCTCCGACCAGCACCACCCAGCCTCCGACCAGCACCACCCAACCTCCGACCACCCGGCCGTCGACCAGCACCACTTCGCGCCCGACCAGCAGCACCCAGCCCCCGACCACCCAGCCCCCGACCACCCAGCCCCCGACCACCAAGCCCCCAACCACCCAGCCCCCAACCACCAAGCCCCCAACCACCCAGCCCCCGGCGACGGGTCCCCGAGCCGTGCTCGAACTCACTAACGCCGAACGGCGCAAGGTCGGTTGCCCGGACCTGGCCTGGAACTCCACCCTGGCCCAGGTGGCCGCCGGGCACAGCACCGACATGCGCGACAACAGCTACTTCGACCACACCGGTCTGGACGGCCGCTCCCCCTTCCAGCGGATCACCGACGCCGGCTACTCCTATTCCCGGGCGGCGGAGAACATCGCGGCCGGCCAGCCGACCGCGGCCTCGGTGGTGACAGCCTGGATGGGCTCTCCGGGCCACCGGGCCAACATCCTCAACTGCTCGCTGACTGAGCTCGGGGTGGGCCTGGCCGAGGGTGGCGCCTACCGCACCTACTGGACCCAGGTGTTTGCCACGCCCAAGGGGAGTTAGGGCGCAGAGCCTGGTGGCAACGGGGGGTCGGCCGCGTTCAGCGGTCGACCCCCGCCACGTCGGGTTCGATCCGGGCTACCGCATAGCCGTCCCGTCGCCACCGCACCGGGATGATGCCGCTGAGCCCGCCGTACTCGACTTCGAACCAGACCCCGATGAGTTCCCCACCGACCCGTTCGGCGGGGCACCAGCCGCCGCCGCCGGTACGGCATAGGGAGCCCGGATTCGCGAGCCGGGATCCCCCGTACACGTCACAGCCGGTTTCGTTCGTCCCCGCCCGGCACGCCGCGCTGGGCCCGTCCCGGTCGGTCTCGGGCCGGTACACCACCAGGCGGTTGACCTTGACCCCGATCCCGAGCGAGCCGGTGGACTTGAAGGCCTCGATGATCCGGTCGTCGGCGTCGGGGGTGTCCCGGGCGATCGCCCCCACCCGGACGGCGTTGGCCGCCGCGGCCTCGGACGCGTTCAGGCTGAACACCCCGATTGCGAGGTCGATCAGAGCGAAGATCAGGAGCAGGAACAGGGGCCCGACGATGGCGAACTCCACCAGGCTCGCCCCCCGCTCCCGGCCCGGCCGGCTCCCGGGCCCGGTCATTCGGTGAGCACCGGCCGGGACGTCATGGTAAGAGAACCGGTCACCGCGCGAGTCCACTGGGCCCTGTCGCCAACGCCCACCTCGTAGGCCACGGTGAGCGGACCGACCGCTGGGTCCACCCCGGACAGGTCGACCTTGCCCTGCGTTGACAGGACGTCGATCGGGCCGGCCACGACCCGGCCGGCCCGATCGGTCACCGTGACCACGAACGCGGCGAACCTCTGGAACAGGTCGGGATCGAAGGCGAGCTCCCCGTAGAAGCTCGCTCCTGAGCCACAGGCGCACGGCGGCACGATCACCTGACCGCCGGAGACGTCGCACTCGGTCAGATCGCGGCTCACCACGAAGATGCGGGCCGCGTCGCCGTAGCCAACCAGGCAACCGGTATTCGGCATGAGGGTAACCCCGTACGGTTTCCAGCCGTGACCGGCGGTGTAGCCACACGACGTCGCCTTGACCAGATCGACGCAGTACACGGCGTCCTGCTTCCACGACGCGCTGTACACGCGGGTCCCCAGGCTGAAGGTGGCCCCCGTCCCCTCGTCGGTGGCCATGTACCGCTCCAGCTCACTCCGGTCGTACACCCGGCCCGCGGTCGAGACGCACGGCACCGACGCTCCGGCGAGACAGTAGCCGACGGTCCGGGCGTCGGCATCGACGTCGACGAACGGCTGGGCGGTTCGGGCCCGGGACGAGGACATCCAGACGGGTTGCCTGAACCCGGAGCACGGCGCCCGCTGATCCAGATCCCAGCACAACGCCGACCGACCGTTGTTGAGCGGCCAGAACGCGACCAACCGGTCACCGTCCAGGATCACGTCTACCCAGCGCGGGTCGGCCGACGGGGCGAAGTTGGCCCGGGGCACCACCGAGGCCCAGGTCGGCGCCGGCACAGGGTAGCCGGGACAAGCGCTCCGGGTGGTGACGTCGAAGCACCCGACGCTCATGTCGAAGGCGATGAAGACGAGCTGGTTGCCGTGCCGGGTCACCGGCGTCGTCCACTGCTGGAACGGGAGCTTCTTGGACCGGGTCACGCCGGGCATGCTCCGGTAGATGAACTCGCCACAGGGCTGACCGGTCGAGATCCTGGTGCACCCCAGGCCGATGTGGGTGGCCAGCGGAGCGGCATCGTACCGGATCAACTCCCACCAGACCTCGTCCCGTTCCTCGAAGGTGGCGAGCTTCGACACCCCGGAGGTGGTGGAGTTGACGTCAGCCGGATACCGCGGGCAGGCACGCTGGCTTGGGACGTCGACGCAGAGCAGCACCTTGCGCCGAGCGTCGGTGTGGTGGTTGAGGATGAGGAACCGGTCGCCACCGGCGATCACCGACGGGACGAACCCGTCGCCGGATCCGGCGTTCGGGAAGGCGAGCACGGGGGGTGGCAGGGAGACCGGTTGGGTGCAGGTCGCCACGCACGGGTCGTAGGCGGCCGTGGCCGACCGGCTGATGGTGATGCTGTCGGTGAACAGCTGAGAGATGAACTGGGTGACGGCACCGTCGGTGATCCGGACCCGGACCTCGCGGGGATGGGACAGGTCGATAGAGCGGCTCATGGCCCGACCGTCCAGGTCGTTGACGGCCAGCAACTCGTCGACGGCCGCTACCACCTCCCGGTCCGAGCCCCCGCGGCCCCGGGTCTCGGCCCCGGCCAACGACGCCAGGTCGGCGGCCTTCTGCAGCTCCGCCGCCCGGACGAACCAGAATGCGGCGTCGACCCCGAACGCGGCCACTATCAGCAACGGGATCAGCAACAGCGTGGTCATCGGCAGGACCTGACCGGCGTCCCGGCGCCGGCTATCCATGACGGGCCTGTTCCTTGATGATCACGGTGTCGGCGACGGTGTACTGGTCGAATCCGGGCACGAAACGGGTCAGGCTCTGCTCGGTGGCCGAGAACCCCACCCCAACCTTCCAACCCCGCGACTTGAGCCGGTCTGTGGCACACCACCGCCGATCGGGCCGGTTCGAGCATGATCCGCTGAAGGTGGCCCCGCCGGCGGCCACCTCGTCCACGACCGAGGTGGGATAGGTGACACACACCCCGTCGACCCCACCGTCCCGCATCGCCTCCGGCGTCAGGCAGCGCACCGGCACCTCGTCGTACCGGTCCGCGTCGAAGACGACCATCCAGTCGACCTCGTCCACGCCACGGCCCCGCAGATCGCGCATCAGGGCCTGGATCATCTGGGCATCGTGATCCGGGGTGTTCCCGGCCGCGAAACCAGCCACCGCAGCCGCCCTGGACGCGTACTGCACCGTGGTCTGCTTCTGCCAGGCCACGCCGACCTCGACGACGCCCAAGGTCAACAGTAGAAGGAACGGGGCCATCAGGGCCGTCTCCACCAGCGCGGCACCACGCTCAGCCGACATGACGTCGTCATCGACGCCGATCATCCCCCTCTTGAGCGACTCCACTCAGGGGGAGTCGAACGACCCGGTGCGTCGCAGGTCGCCACCGGCGAGGCGACCGTGGTTCGATGGTCGGATGATCCAGGTCGACCCCATCCCGACGTCCGGTCCCGGCGCCAGCGTCATCACCCTGGCCCGCGCCGACCGACGGAACGCGCTCGACATCGAACACTGCACCGGCCTGGCCGCGGCCGTGAAGGCCCGCGTCGAGGCGGGGGACCGGGCCCTGGTGATCACCGGGTCGGGGTCGGCGTTCTGCGCCGGGGCCGACTTCGGCGGCGTGACCGGAGACGGGTTCGGGCCGGCACTCCACACCATGCTCCGCACCATCGTCAACGCCCCGATCCCCGTGGTGGCCGCCATTAACGGTCACGCCATCGGGGCCGGCCTCCAACTGGCCATCGCCTCGGACCTCCGGGTCGCCGGACCCGACGCCCGGTTCGCCGTGCCGACAGCCCGACTCGGCCTGGCCGTGGACCCCTGGACGATCAGCCGGCTCGTGGGACTCACCGGCAACGGCCCAGCCCGGCACCTGCTCCTCAGCTGCACCACGATCGACCGGGACGCGGCCCTCCGGGTGGGCTTGGCCGACAAGGCCGGTGCCCTCGACGACGCGGTAGCCCTGGCCGCCGACATGGCCACCATGGCCCCCCTCACCATCCGGTACATCAAGGAGGCGGCCAACGCCGCGGCCCCGGACCTCGACACCCCCGAGGTGCTGAAGGCGTTCGAGGCGTGTTGGCAGAGCCACGACCTGCGGGAAGGTCTGGCCGCCCGGGCGGAAGGGCGACCCGCCGCCTTCCGAGGCGAATGAGCCGGCGGGCCCGGTCGGCGGCGAGCCGCTAGCCTGCCGCCGTGACCGGATGGCCGAGAGGGCGCGCCCGCGACGGGGGGATCGACGAGATCCCTATCCCCGGACGGCCGGGGCGGCTGTGGCTGTGCGGTAAGCACGCCGTCGGCCCCGACCCCGACGCCCTCCTGGGCCGGGTGGGGGCGGACACGATCGTCTGCCTGTGCCAACCGCACGAGATCGACGGCCGTTACCCCGACTACGCCGCCTGGTTGGCGGCCCGGCCCGACGACCAGGCCCTCTGGTTCCCCACCCCTGACCTCAGCGTAAGGTCGATGGCCGAGACCTCGGCCCTCGTCGATGACCTGGTCGGCCGGCTCGACCGGGGCGACGGGATCATCGTGCACTGCGGGGCCGGCATCGGCCGGGCCGGCACGATGGCCGTCGCCGTGCTTCTGGCCGGCGGGGCGGACCCGGCCAGCGCTCTGGACCTGGTGGCCCGGCACCGACCGGGTGCCGGGCCGGAGGCGGGCTCACAGACCGACCTGATCGCCGAGATGGCCGATCACCACCGCGCCGCACCGACCGGCGAGACGGGAGATCACTGATGGACCTGGGACTGGAGGGCCGCCGTGTCATCGTCACCGGCGCCAGCAAGGGCATCGGCCGGGCCATCGCCCGGTCCCTGCTCACCGAAGGGGCCCGGGTCGTGATCTGTGCCCGTGGAGCCGACGACCTGGCGGCGGCCGCCCGCGACCTGGAGACGGTCGGTGAGGTGCACACCCGGGTGGCCGACCTGGCCGACCCGTCGGTGCCCGCCGACCTGGTGGCCTGGACCGCCGACACCCTCGGCGGTCTGGACGTCATCGTGTCCAACGTGAGCGCCCAGGCCGGTCAGGATTACCGGCGGTCCTTCGAGGTGGACATCGACGCCGCCCACGCCCTGATCCGGGCCGGGTTCGACCGTATGGACGACCACCGGGACGCCAACGTGGTCTGCATCGGCTCCCGGGCGGGGAGTATCGGTGTGCCGTGGATGGGGGCCTACGCGGCGGTGAAGGCGGCCACGGTGAGCATGGCCAAGTCCCTGGCCCTCGAGGTGGCCCGCCGAGGGATCCGGGTCAATGTGGTGTCCCCCGGCGACATCTACTTCCCCGGCGGCAACTGGGAACGGGCCGAGCAAGACAACCCGAAGCTGTACCAGGGGGTATTGCGCCAGAACCCCCTGCGGCGCATGGGCCGGCCCGAGGAGATCGGCGACGTGGTCGCCTTCGTGGCCAGTCCCCGGGCCAGTTTCATGACCGGCGCCAACGTGCTGGTGGACGGTGGGGCCACCAGCGGGATCCAGCTCTGACCAGCCCGGCCCGCTCAGCCGGCGGCGGCCCCCATGCGTTCGACCGTTTCGGCCAGGATCGGTCGCGGGGTGGCGAAGTTGATCCGGACGTAACCGGGGACCCCGCACCGGCTGCCGTCGACGAGGGCCACCCCGGCGCGATCCAGGAAGGTGTCGGCGGGCCGGTCGCCCAGGTCCAGGTGGCGGACGTCGATCCAGGCCAGGTAGGTCCCCTCGGGGAGGTGCATCGTGACCCCCGGAAGGTGGGCGGCCACCAGATCGACCAGGTGGTGCCGGCTGGTGTCGAGGTAGTCGAGGACCTCGGCCAGCCACGGGCCCCCGTCCCGGTAGGCGACGGTGTTGGCGACCACCCCGAGGTTGCTGGCGCCGTGACCGGCTAGGAAGCCGATCTCGGCCCAGCGGTCGGCGTCGGCCTCGTTGGTGAGCAGGAGCTGGGCCGCCTTGAGGCCCGGCAGGTTCCAGGCCTTGGAGGCCGAGGTGGCCGTTACCGAATGGTCGGCCGCCGCCGCCGACACCGAGGCGTAGGGCACGTGCCGGCGCGGGCCGTACACGAGCGGGGCGTGGATCTCATCCGCGAAGACCCGACCGCCCCGGGCCTCGACCACCGCGGCCAGGGCGGCGAGCTCGTCGGCCTCGAACACCCGACCGGTCGGGTTCTGCGGATTGCACAGCACCACCAGGTCGCCCCGGCCGGCCAGGGCCCGGTCGATCCCGTCCAGGTCCATCACGTAGCGCCCGTCCACCACCGGCATCGGCACCGTGATGATCTCCCGGCCGAGCTGGGGCGGAACGGACAAGAAGGGCATGTACGCCGGGGTCGGGAGCACCACGGCACTGCCCGGAGCGGAGAAGTGCTCGATGGCCACCTGGAAGCCGCGGATGACGTCCGGGATCGGGTGAATCCACTCCGAGCGGGGCGTCCACCCGTGCCGGTCGGCCATGAAGTCGGCGGTGGCCCGGGCCAGACCGTCGCGGAGAGCGGCCGGCAGGTACCCGAGGGTGCCGGTGTCGATGTCGGCGTGGAGGGCTTCGGTGATCGCCGGGTCGGTCCCGAAGTCCATCTCGGCCACGAAGGCACCGATGACCCCGGGCCCGTACCGGTTCCACTTCATGCCACCGGTGGCTTGGAGCTGGTCCACGGTGATCTTGTCGAAGGGGTGGGCGGGGGGAGCGGGCACGCCGGCGTCGGAGGGTGGGGCCATACGGGCCAAGCTAGCGGGCCTGACGGGTTCGGTTCCTACCGGCCGCCCCCTCGACAAGATCACCGTGGACCAGCTCAGCCGTCACCGGCAGATTCTGGAGTTGGGCCCAGACTGTGGGCACCACCCGCCGCAGATAAGGGCCGAGGCGGACGAAGGAACGGCCGGACTCCCGGAAGGTGTACCGGATGGGGACCTCGTGGTAGCCGAAGCCGCGGGCCAGCAGGTCGACGGTGAGCACCTGGGCGTAGTTGTAGTCGTGCGCCACCACGGCCGCGGCCGCCGCCTCAGCCGAGAAGGCCCGGTAACCGGACTGGCCGTCGGTGATCGGCCGGCGGGTCAGCCACCGCACCACCAGGGTCAGGGTCCGATTGCCGAACCGGCGGTGCGGGAGCATCCGGCCGATCTCGCCCCCGAACCGGGACCCCACCACATAGTGGGCGTCGCCGGCCAGGATCGGGGCGACCAGGTCGGCCAGCTGGGCGGCGTCGTACTCCCCGTCGGCGTCGCAGAAGGCCACGGCCGCCGCCCCCCGCCCGGTCGCCGCGGCCAGGCCGCAACGGACCGCGGCGCCCAACCCATGCGGGCCGCGGTTGGTCACCACCGTGGCCCCGGCGTTGCGGGCCACCTCGGCGGTGTCGTCACGGCTGCCGTCGTCGACCACGATCACCTCGACCGGGCGGCCGGCCACGGTGGTGGGGGCGGCGGCCACCACCGGCCCGATCCGGGGACCCTCGTTGCGGGCCGGGAGGAACAGCACAACCGGGCCGGGCCCCGGCCGGGGTGGGGGAGCGGCGGGCAGGCGGCGCGGCATCCGCCAGCGGCCCACCAGGCCCGGGGCGGGGAGGAACAGGGCTGAGGCCCCCGCCACCAGGCTGTACGCCGTCTTGACTCCGTGCAGGACCAGGGCGGCCGCCAGGGCCTCGCCCAGCCTCATCCCCGTGGTCGTCACCAGGGCCGCGGCCGCCGCCGCCTCGTAGGTGCCGATCCCGCCCGGGGTCACCGCCACCACCTGCACCGACACCGCCGCGGCCAGGATCACCACGGCGGTGGCCGGCTCGAGTTCCACCCCGAACCAGCCGATCACCCGCCACACCACCACCGCCTCGGCCAACCAGGCCGCCACCACCAGGGCCACGAGGGCGGGGCCCGGCGGCCGGACCCCGTGCCCCGCCCTCGACATGCGGACCAGCCCCACCAGACCGACGGCCCCCCCCACGGCCACCGCCACCAGCCCGGCCGCCCCCCAGGCTCCGGCCAGGGACCACATCACCCCCGGGGCGGCCACCAGGCCCAGGCCGGCCAGGGCGACCAGGTCGGCCGACCGTAGGGTCACCGTGGACGCGGTGGCCGGACCGGCCGGGATCCGAGCCCGGCGCACCACCGACACGACCCGCAGCGGTTCCCCGAGCCGGAGCGGCAGGATGTGGTTGGCCCCTAAGGCCAGATGGATCCCGGCCAAGGCCTGGGCCCGGCCGAGCCCGGGCAGCACCAGGGCCCAGGCCACGGCCCGGAGGCCGAAGGCGGCCAACAACGCTCCGGCGATGACGACCAGGCCCACCGGGTCGTCGAGACCGGCCCGGATCCCGGCCGCCGCCGCGCCGGGGTCGACCGTCCGTGCCACCACCACCAGGGCGACCACGGCCGCCGGCCCGGCCACCCCCGCCACCAGCCACGGTCGCCGGGCGCCCCTCGGCCGCCGCCGACCACCGCCGACCGGGGCGGGGTCCGGCGCCGGGAGTGCCGCCACGGCGGGCCCCGGGTTCACGCCGTCCGACCGAGGCGGGGCGCCGTCGCCGGCACCTGGTCGTCCCGGCCTGCCGCTGCCACCTGGTCGTCCAGGCCTGCCGCCAGGTCCACCCGGGGCCGCCATCCGAGATCCCTCCCCGCCCGCGAGATGTCGGCCGCGGTGCGGTCCGGATCGCCCGGGGCCGCCGGGACGGCCACGGTAGGCACCCGTCGACCCGTGGCCACGGCCACCCGCCGCAGGATCTCGCCCAACGCGACCGACCGGCCCGAGCCGACGTTGGCTACCCACCCCGGGGGCAGGTCGGCGAACAGGGCGGCCACGGTGGCCGCGGCCACATCGTCGACATGGGTCAGGTCGCGCTGCTGGCGGCCGGGCGCCCGCACCGGGAACGGGGGTCCGCCCCGGGTGGCGGCGATCATCCGGGCCACCGCCATGTCTGGCCGCTGACCCCGCCCGTAGGCGGTGAAGTACCGCAGGGCCACCGCCGACAACCCAAGCCCGGCGTACACCCCCACCAGCTGCTCGACCCCGGCCTTGGCCACCCCGTAGGGGCTGCGCGGCCGCAGGGGGACGTCCTCGGAGGCCCGGCCGGTGGCGATCTGGCCGTAGACCGAGCTGGACGAGGCCACCACCACCCGATCCACCCCCGCCTCGGAGGCGGCCTCCAGCAAACCCTGGGTCACAACCAGGTTGTCGTCCACATGACCCCGGAACCCGGTCCCCCAACTGGTCTGGACCCCGGGCCGGCCGGCCAGGTGGACCACCCGGTCGACTGAGCCGAGCAGACCGGGCAGGTCGACGCCTGGGCGTCCACCGCCCATCCCGCCCGAGGCCACCCCGAGATCGCCCACGAGGTGGTGGGCCCCGGCCAGCCGGCTCCGGGCCCGCTCGTGCCGGGGTTCGGTACCCCGGTCGGCGGTGATCACCCGGTGGCCGGCCGCCATCAGGTGTTCGCACACCACCGCACCGATGAAACCGGCACCGCCGGTCACCAGGACGGTGAGCGGCGTATGGGGGAGCTGGGAGCCGAAGACCATCGGGCCTGAGGTTAGGTACAGCGAACATAAGTTGGCAAGGGATCACGGCATCGGTAGATTTTGGCCGTGATCTCACCCCCATCCATGTCGCTTCGGTCGGGCCGCCGGGGACGGGGCCGGCGCCTGGCCCGGCTCCTGGCCGTGGGGTCCACCCTGGCCGTGATGGCCGGTTGCTCCGGGGGCGACGACGGCCAGACCATCCGGGTCTACTCCGGGCGCCACTACGACGTGGAACAGGCCTTCCTCGACTTCTCGGAGGAGACGGGCATCTCGGTGGAGTTCCTGACCGGCAGCGACGCCGAACTCCGGGAGCGGATCGCCGCCGAGGGCGAGGAGACCGAGGCCGACGTCTACATCACCGTCGACGCCGGGAACCTGGCCATGGCCGCCGAACAGGGCCTGTTCGCGCCCCTCCAGTCCGACGTTCTGGACGAGGCGGTGCCGGCCGAGTACCGCGACCCCGACGGCCAGTGGTACGGCCTGGCCCTGCGGGCCCGCACCATCGTGTACAACACCGAGGCCCTGACCGAGAACCAGGTGCCCACCACCTACGAGGAGCTGGCCGGGCCGGAGTGGGCGGGCCGGGTCTGCCTGCGGGACTCCACCAACGTGTACACCCAGTCCCTGGTGGCCAGCCTGATCGCCAACGACGGTGAGGACGAGGCGTTGCGGGTGGTCACCGGCTGGGCGGACAACGCCGAGATCATGGCCAACGACACCCTGATCCTCGACTCCCTCGCCGCCGGTGAGTGCGAGGTGGGGATCACCAACCACTACTACCTGGCCCGCAAGTACGAGGAGGACCCGGCGTTCCCGGTCGGTCTGGTGTGGGCCGAACAGACGGGCCGGGGTGTCCACGTCAACATCTCCGGAGGCGGGGTCACCGCCCACGCCGACGACCCCGATCTGGCCCGCCAGCTCCTGGAGTGGCTGGCCACCGACGGCCAGGGCACCTTCGTGGACGGCAACCACGAATACCCGGTCAACCCGACCGTCCCGCCCGAGCCGCTCATCGCCGAACGATTCGGCACCGACTTCGTGCGGGACTCGCTCAACGCGGCCGAGTTCGGTTCGCTGAATCCCGAGGCCGTTCTCCTGATGGACGAGGCCGGGTACGGCTGAGGTGGCGGCCGGCCCCGCGCCCGCCGCTCCACCCGCCGGGGCGGAACCACCACGGCTCGTCCCGGACCCGGTCCCGGCCGGCCCCGTGTCGCTGGACGCCGGCGACCGGCTGAGCGCGGCCGGGTGGCCGGCCCTGGCCTGGGTCACCGCCGTGCTGGTGGTGGCCCCGGTGGCCTTCGTGGCCGTCAGTGTGGTGAACCCGCAGGTGGAGGTGTGGCGTCAGCAGTGGGACACCCGGCTTCCCGGCCAGCTGGTGTCCACCGCCGTCCTCCTCCTAGGGGTCAGCCTGGGCACCCTGGTGCTGGGCGCCGGCCTGGCCTGGCTGACCACCGCCTACCGGTTCCCCGGCACCCGCTGGTTCGACTGGGCCCTGGTCGGCCCGCTGGCCATGCCCAGCTATGTGCTGGGCTTCGTGCTCCTGTCGGTGATGGGCTACGGCGGACCCGTCCAGACGGCCTGGCGGGGCGCTCTGGGTGACGACGCCTGGTTCCCGGACATCCGGTCCATGGGCGGTGCCATCGTCGCCTTCACCCTCGTCTTCTACCCCTACGTCTACCTGTTCACCCGGGCCGCCCTGCGGGACCAGGCCAGCGGGGCCTACGAGGCGGCCCGGACCCTGGGGGCCGCCCCTTCGGTGGCGGCCCGGAGGGTGGTCCTGCCCCTGCTGCGTCCGGCCCTAGCCGCCGGGGTGGCGGTGGTGATGATGGAGACGCTCACCGATTTCGCCACCGTCAACTACTTCGGGGTGGAGACCGTGTCGGTCGGGGTGTTCCGCATCTGGCGGGGCACGTTCAACCGGGACGCGGCCAGTGAGCTGGCCACCATGGTCCTGCTGTTCGCCCTGGCCGTGATCGGGATCGAACGGCTCCTGCGGGGCCGGGCCCGGTACGGGCAGACGGCCGGTGAGGGGAGCCGCCTGGAACCGGTCCGGCTCACTGGGTTCCGCGCCGCCGCGGCCACCGGTGTGTGCGGTCTGGTCCTGGCCGTCGCCTTCGCGGCCCCCACCCTCCAGCTCGTCGTCTGGGCGGTCCGGGAGGCCACCGGGTCCCGGGGCACCCCCCTGGCCGACCGGTTCCTCGGCTACCTCGAGCACTCGCTCATCCTGGCCGGGGCCACCGCAGTGGTGTGCGTCCTGGTGGCGGTCCTGGTGACCAGCGCCACCCGATTCGGGCGCCACCGCCTGACCGATCCCGCCATCCGGCTGGCCACGGTGGGCTACGCGGTGCCTGGGCCGGTGGTGGCCATCGGGGTCCTCCTGGCCGTGGTGGCCGTCGACGACCTCCTGGAACGACTTGGGGGAAACCTCCCCGGGGTGGTGGCCACCGGGTCCCTCCTCACCCTGGTCTACGCCCTGTCGGTCCGGTTCCTGGCCCCGGGCCTCAACGCGGTGGAGGCCGGGCTCACCCAGGTCCCCGAGACCATGACGGCGACGGCCCGCAGCCTCGGTCACCGCCCGGTGGCCGTACTCCGGCGCGTCCACCTGCCCCTGCTCCGAACCAGTGTGGTGACCGCCACCGTCCTGGTGGTCGTGGACGCCCTCAAGGAACTCCCCATCGTGCTGCTGCTGCGGCCCTTCGACTTCGACACCCTCTCGGTGTGGACCTATAACCTCGCGTCGGAGTCCCGCTACCAGCAGGCGGCCCTGCCGGCCCTGGCCATCATCACGGTGGCCCTGATCCCGATCGGCCTCCTGGCCCGCCAGTTGGGGTCGGCGGCCCCACCCGAACCGACCCTGACCCCCATCACCGACCCGGAGCCAGTTCGATGACGAGCCAGACGACGACCGCGGCCCTCACCGTGAGCGGCGCCAGCCGCCGGTTCGGGTCGGTGGTCGCCGTCGACGGGATCGACCTCACCCTCGGGGCCGACGAGCTGATCGCCCTGGTGGGACCGAGCGGGTGCGGCAAGTCGACCCTGCTGCGGGCCATCGCCGGCCTGACCCCCCTGGACGGGGGTCGTATCGTGCTGGCCGGCGCCACCGTCGACGACGGCCGCCACCGGGTACCTCCCGAACGCCGTTCGATCGGCCTCGTGTTCCAGGAGCACAGCCTCTTCCCCCACCTCGACGTGGCCGACAATGTGGGCTTCGGCCTCTCCGCCCTGGGGCACCGGGACCGCCGGGCCCGGGTCGGGGAGATGCTGGACCTGGTGGCGCTGGGCGGCCACGGAGGCCGCTTCCCCCACGAGCTGTCGGGGGGCGAACGACAGCGGGTGGCCCTGGCCCGGGCCCTGGCCCCCCGGCCGGCCCTGGTGCTGTTGGACGAGCCGTTCGCCAGCCTCGACCCCAACCTGAGGGTCCAGCTCCGCGCCGAGGTGACCGGGGCGTTGCGGACCACGGCCACGCCGGCGGTGTTCGTCACCCACGACCAGATGGAAGCCATGGCCGTCGGCGACCGGATCGCCGTGATGCGGGCCGGTCGCATCGAGCAGGTCGACCGTCCCGAGGAGGTGTTCCACGCCCCGGCGAACACCTTCGTGGCCGGGTTCATGGGCGAGGCCAGCTTCCTCGACGTCACCCAGGGCGACGGTGCCACCACCGTGCTCGGCCCGGTCGGGCCGGCGCCGGGGGACGCCGGGGCCGAAACGATCCCGCCGGTGGCCGACCGGGTGGCCATGGTCCGGCCCGACGATGTCGTGTTCACCCCCGGGG
This sequence comes from Acidimicrobiales bacterium, assembly GCA_047974625.1. Lineage (GTDB taxonomy): Bacteria > Actinomycetota > Acidimicrobiia > Acidimicrobiales > SZUA-35 > CADEDH01. The sequence goes on along the minus strand of JBKECK010000054.1, from coordinate 2,696 downwards.
ACGGGTGCGGGGTTCCCGGTCGGGTCACCGAGGCGGAGTTCCGGGGCGCCACCTGGTGCTACACGATCGAACTGGCCGACGGCATTACGGTCACCTCGAGCCTGTCCCACCTGAGCCCGATCACCACCGGCACCACCGGGGTGGTGACCCTCACCCCCGGCCACCGCCAGTTCCTAGTGCCCCGCAGCGGGTGACCGGAACCGATCCCGCCGGCCGCCGGCCAGGCGGTGGAGCGGGGCGGGTGGACGTGGCCATCGTGGGCGGGGGGCCCACCGGGCTCACGGCGGCCCTGGCCGCGGCCCGGCGCGGCCTCACCGTGGAGCTCCTCGAGGCCGGCCCGTCCCTCGGGGGGATGGCGGCCAGCCCCACCGTGGCCGGGGTCCGGGTGGACCTCGGCAGTCACCGCCTCCACCCGTCCGCCCCGGCCCCGGTGACGAAACTGCTACGGGAGCTCCTCGGCGACGACCTCCAGCTCAGGGAACGCAACGGCCGGCTCCGGTTCGGGGACCGCTGGGTCGGCTTTCCGTTCCGGGCCCCCGACCTGGTCCGCCGTCTCCCTCCCCGGCTGGTGGCCCGGGCCGCCGTCGACCTGGCCCGGCGGCCCCGCACCCCCGGTCCGGCCCGGAACTACGCCGAGCTGGTCCACAACGGCCTGGGCGCCACCGCCCTGCGCGAGTTCCACGGCCCCATGGCCGCCAAGCTTTGGGGCCGGGACCCGGAGGAGCTCAGCGCCGAACTGGCTCGGCGTCGGGTGGCGGTGCGGACCCCGGGCGGTCTGCTCCGGGCCATGACCCGGACCACCCGACGGTCCGGTCGGGGCTTCTACTACCCCCGGACCGGCTACGGCACCATCGTGGAGCGCCTGGCCGAGGCGGCCACCGGCCTCGGGGTCCGGCTCGGCACCGGGTCCCCGGTGGCCGGCCTCGAACCGGCCCGGTCCGGGGGCCCCGTCCGCCTCACCGGACCCGGGGGTGGTGTCGTCGTCGCCGATCGGGTGCTGTGGACGGCGAACCCCGCCGCCCTCCTGGCCGCGGCCGAGGTTGATCCGTCCCGGCGGGTGGCCCCGCCCGACACCCGGGCCATGGTCCTGGTGTACCTGGTCGTCCCGCTCGACCGGTTCAGCCCGATCGACGCCCACTACGTCCCCCAGCTCGACGTGGTGTTCAGCCGCCTGTCGGAGCCGGCCAACTACCGGGACGGCCCTGACCCAGCCGGGGTGACGGTGCTGTGTGCCGAGGTGCCGTGCACCGTCGGTGACCCCCTGTGGTCGGCCGGCGACGACGAGCTGGCCGACCTGGTCCGCGACGGTATGGGCCGGTGCGGTCTCCGTCCCCCAGCCGTGCGCCGGGCCGTGACCCGCCGTGTCCGGTCGGTGTACCCGGTGCTGCTGGCCGACGGGCCCGACACCCGCCGCGCCCTCCTGGCCGAGGCCGACCGGGTTGCGGGGGTGACCGTGCTGGGCCGGCAGGGGCTGGTGGTGGGGGACAACCTCCACCATGTCATGGACATGGCCCTGGCCGCGGTGTCGTGCCTGCCCGCCCCCGGCGGCACCGTCAACGACCACACGGCGGGCGACCCGGCCCGCCGGGATGAGGCCGGCTGGGACGAGGCCGGCTGGGACGAGTCCGGCTGGGCCCGGCACCGGCGCCGGTTCGACCGGTTCGTCGTGGCCGACTGATGGCTGGTCACGCCCGGGCCGCCCCCACCCCCGGGGCGGCGGCGGTAATGCTGGTGGCGGCGGTGGCCGGGCTGTCGGCGGCGGTCGGGATCCCGGCCCGGGCCACCACACCGGCCCGGACCACCGCCGACGAACCCCAGTACCTCCTGAGCGCCGTCAGCCTCGGCACCGATGGCGATCTCGACATCAGCGACGAGCTGGCCTCGGGCGCGTACCGACCCTTCCACGAGATCCCGGTCGACCGGCAGACCAGGCTCCTGGCCGGGGGGCGGCGGATCAGCCCCCACGACCCCCTCCTGCCCGTTCTGCTGGCCGGGCCGATGCGGCTCGGCGGCTGGGTGGCGGCCAAGGCGACCCTGGCCCTGGTGGCTGCGGCCACCGCGGTCCTGACCCTCGATCTGGCCGTCCGGCGCTTCGGCGTCACCCCCCGGACGGCGGCGGTGGTGACCGCCGGGGCGTTCGCGGGGATCCCCCTGGCCCCCTACGGGAGCCAGGTCTACCCGGAGCTCCCGGCCGCCCTGAACCTGCTGGTGGCGGTGGCCGCGGTCATCGCCACCAGCAGGGTCAGGGCGAACGGCGCCGGCGGCCGGACCCGGACCGACCGGGGCCCGGTGATGCCCGCCCTCACCGCCGCCGTGGCCGTGGCCGCGCTCCCGTGGTGGTCGGTCAAGTATGCGCCGGTGGCTGCGGCCGCCGCCCTGGCCACCCTGGTCGCCCTGCCGCGTCGCCGATGGCTCCTCGGGGTGGTTCTGGCCGTCTGGGCGGTGGCCGCGGCCGGGTTCGCGGCCGGCCACCTGGCCATCTACGGCGCCCTCACCCCGTACGCGACCGGTGATCATTTCGTGGAGACCGGCCAACTCGCGGTGGCCGGCACCGGGATCGACCCGGTCGGGCGGTCGCGGCGCCTCGTGGGCCTCCTGGTGGACCGCACGTTCGGGATCGCCACCTGGTCACCCTTGTGGGCCCTGCTCCCGGCCGCGGTCGGGACCGTCATCGGCGAGGCGGTCGCCGGGCGGCG
>JBKECK010000053.1:0-36801 GCA_047974625.1 Acidimicrobiales bacterium | reverse complement strand
TCGGCCATGTTCTCCTTGATCCAGTTGCCCCACAGGATGGCCTCGGTCGAGTACGACATCTGCAAACCCGTGGTCCACGGATGGTTCACCGGATCACCCCAGGCCGGGTGACCGGTCTGCACGAACGGCTGCGGCACACACCGCTCGTTCAGGGTGTCATAGGTAGCCAACGTGTTCGGCGAACCCAGCGTCGTGATCGTGAACGGCTTGTCCGCCTGGAGTAGTTCGTTGACCATCTCGATGGTCTGTGCCGCCACGTAGGCATCGTCCTTGACGATCAACTTCACGTTCTTACCGTCGACACCGCCCTGGGTCTCGTTCACCCAGTCGAAGTAGGCCTGCATGCCCTGGCCGATGTAGCCGTAGGCAGCCAGGTTCCCCGACAGCGCCGTCGTGAGCGCCATGGTGACGGTGGTGTCGGTGACACCCTCGGTGTCGTTCCAGTCCGACGGACAGTTGTTGAGGTCGATCTCCAGACCCCCGGGGCCGCGGAGGATGTTGTCCTCCCCGATCCCGTAGTCACCCGAGTTGAGCTCGTCGATGACGGCCTGCCGCTCGGTCTCCCACAGGGCCTCGTACTCCTCGAACGTGGTCGGCGCCACGAACGGCTCGGTGGTTTCGGTCGAGTCGCCGCCCCCCAAGGCATCGGAGGCGGCGTCGTTGTTGACCCCACCACCGCCATTCGCTTCGGTGTCGCCACCGTCGTCGCCCCCGCCGCAAGCGGCAGCCAACATCGCCAGAGCGAGCAACAGGCTCATCAGGCGGAACATTCGCTTCATGGTTTCCTCTCTGGCCCCCGGGCCCATACCCGAATGGCCGCCAAAATCGGCCCAATAATACTCAAACGCGGCCCGGATCAACCGGGCCGCGTTTGGTCTGGCTACGTGGTTCAGATCGCCGGTTCAGGAACTGATTTGTCGGCCGCGGGAGTTCCGAAGCCCGAGCCGTCACTGTAACCAGCTGGCGGCTGCGGAACGACTTCAACTACTCGGCGCTTCAGCTGCTTCCACAGCCCGACGATGCCCCCGGGAGCGAAGAAGGTGACCAGGATGAGGATCACCCCGAAGAGAGCCTGGGAAAGAATGTCCAATCCCAAGCTCTTGGTGAACTCACCCACGAACACCACGACCAACGCTCCGACCAGGCCACCCTCCAGGGTGCCGACACCGCCGATCACAAGACCGACCAGCAACGGGATGGCTAGGGCGGCGAACGAGAAATCCTGCTCGCCGACGAAGGCCGTGTTCATGGCCCACAGGACACCGGACAACCCGCCGAGGGCGGCGCTGATCCCGAAGGTAACGGTCTTGTAGAGGGGCAGGTTCACTCCGGAAACCGCCGCACCGGTTTCGTTGTCGCGGATGGCCACGATGGCCCGACCCGGCCGGCTCTTGATCAGGTTGCGGACCGCGATGAACGCCAGTGCGGTGAGGAACGCAATGACGAAGTAGCGGTAGATGGCCTGGGAGTCGGCGGTGCCATCGATACGGATAATCGGCTCCAACCAGCCCGGAGCGTCCATCTTCTCGTTGATCCGTCGACCATTCACCCCACCGGTACGGTCCGCGATTCCCCACTTGTCCATCTTGGCGATGGAGGGGAAGACGGCCGCCAGCGCGATGGTGAGCAGAGCCAGGTAGAGACCTTTGATCCGCAACGCCGGGATGCCCATGAGGACACCGACCGCGAAGGCGAAGAACATGGCCACGGGGATGGTCATCCAATAGTCCCAGCCGTTGTCCATGATCAGGGAGGCACAGACGAACGCTCCGATCCCGATGAAGGCGCTGTGACCGAGGGCGATCAGGCCGGCGTAGCCGACGACGAGGTTGACCCCGAGGATTGCGACTGCGAAGTAGAGGGCCCGGTTCATCCGCCCGACCTGGTAGTAACCGAACATCGAGGTGAGGATGTAGGGCAGAGCGATGGCGAGGAGAAAGAACAGACCCCACGACACAATCAGATAGGTGCGGTGCTCACTGGAGCCCTGCTTGATTTGGTAGCGCGCGCCGCTCATTGATCAGCTCCCTTGTACTGCCCGTTGCCGCACGGCAGGTGCTCGTGTCGTTGATGAGTTCCTGAATACCGACCCGTCATCACACCCGCTCCACCCGGGAGGTCCCGAACAGGCCCGATGGCTTGAACCACAGGACCACCAGGATGACCACGAAGGCGACCGCCAGCTTCAGATTGTTGTAGGCCGGATCGATGTCGGACAGGTACCCGACGACAATGCTCTCGATCAGGCCGATCGAGATACCGCCGATGACCGCGCCGACCAGCGAATCGAGCCCGCCGATGGTGGCGGCCGCGAACGAGAAGATGAGCAGGGTGGCCATCATGTTCGGCTGCAGGAACAGCTTGGGGGCCACGATCGAACCGCCGAGGGTGCCGAAGGCAGCGGCCAGCGCCCAGCCGAACATCAGGGTGCGGCCCACCCGGACACCGACCAGGCGGGCCGACTCGGTGTTCGACGACACCGCCCGGAAGGCCAGACCGATCTTGGTCTTGGTGAGCAGCCACCACAGCAGGGCACCGATCAGCCCGAGCACGATCCAGGTTCCCAGAACCGTGTACCTCAGCCGGGCTCCGCCGATGCCGATGTAGTCGCCCGAGCCACTGGGGAACAGGCTGGGGAAAGGACGGGGGTTGAACTTCCAGAGGTAGCCGGCCACCGCGTTGAGGATCAGGAAAATGCCCAGGGTGATCAGCACGACCGGTAGGTGGTCGCTCGGATCGAAGGGTCTGATCAGTACCCGTTCGATCACCGCCCCGGCGGCGGCACTGATGGCCATCGCGATGATGATGGCGACCAACAGACCGAGCGGGAATCCTCCCGGCCTGAACGAGTCCATACCCAGCGAGTAGCTGAGCCCCGACTGGTCGGAGGGCACGGCCAGGATGTAGGCGATGAAGGTGCCGAACATGGCCAGTTCGCCCTGGGCGAAGTTGATGAGCGTTGTGGCTTTGAAGATCAGCACCAAGGCGATGGCGACCACGGCGTAGATCGCCCCGTTATCGAGACCATCGAATAGTCGCTGCAGGAACAGAGTCACGACGAGGTTCCCCCTTCGGGCATTGTCTCGGTGGTCAGGTAGTACTGGCTGGTCGAAGTGGTCATGCGCCGAGGTACGCCTCTTGCACCGCGGGGTCGTCGCGGAGCACCTGGGCCGAGCCGCTGAGCACGATCTCGCCCGCTTCGAGCACGTACCCCTGTTGGGCTATCTCGAGGGCGAGGTTGGCGTTCTGTTCCACGACGAGCATGGTTACCCCCGACTCCTCGTTGAGCTGCTTGAACGTCTGGAAGAGGTCCTCGATGATGAGGGGCGCCAACCCGAGCGACGGCTCGTCGAGCAGGACCAGCTTGGGCCGCGACATCAGGGCTCGGGCCACGGCCAGCATCTGCTGCTCACCGCCGCTGAGGGACCCGGCGAGCTGGTCCTTCCGTTCCCGGAGGCGGGGGAACTTCTCGAACCACATGTCGATGTCGGACCGGACCTCCCGGTCGTTGCGCACGTACGCCCCGACCTCGAGATTGTCGATCACCGACAGCTCGGGGAACGTGCCCCGGCCCTGGGGGATGTGGGCCACACCCCGCCCAACGATCTGGGCGGTGTCGACCCCACTGATGCTGTCACCCTCGAGGACCACCTCGCCGTTGCAGCTGACCATGTTGCAGATCGCCCGCAGGGTGGTGGTCTTGCCGGCGCCGTTGGCACCGAGGACCACCACGACGGAACCGCGGGGCACCTCGAAACTCACGTTCCGCAGTACCTCGACCTGCCCGTAGCGGGCGCTCAGGCCGCGAACCTCGAGTGTGTTCTGACTGCTCGTGGCGTCACTCATGCGACGGAACTCCCCAGGTAGGCCTCGATCACGGCCGGATTGTTGCGCACCTCGGAGGGCGGTCCTTCGGCGATCTTCTTTCCGAAGTTCATCACCACCACCTGCTCGGAGATCCCCATCACCATCCTCATGTGGTGCTCCACCAACAGGACCGTGAGGTTGTACTCGTCGCGGAGCTTGCGGATGGTGTTGGCGAGCTCGTCGACCTCGCTGTGGGTCAGGCCGCTGGCCGGCTCGTCGAGCATCAGCAGTCTCGGCTCGGCGATCATGGCCCGGGCCAGCTCGATCCGTTTGAGCGTTCCGAACGGCAGGCCGCTGGCCGAATGGAAGGCCACGTCGGTCAGTTCGAGCCGTTCGAGCGCCTCCCAGGCCCGAGCCCGCGACTCCCGCTCCTCACGCCGCACCTTCGGTGTGCGGAGCATCGCGGTGACGAAGTTGGACTTCGTCTGGGTGTGCTCGCCGACCATCACGTTGTCGATCACCGTCATTCCCGGCCAGAGGGCCAGGTTCTGAAAGGTCCGGTACACCCCCCTCGTCGAGATGTTGTGCGGAGCGACGGCTAGGAGGTCGTTGCCGTCGAAGGTGACCGAACCAGCGGTAGGGTTGTAAATCCGGCTGACCACGTTGAACAAGGTGGTCTTGCCGGCCCCGTTCGGTCCGATCAGGGCACAGATCTGGTTCTCGTCGATCGTGAACGACAGTTGATCGAGGGCTGTGATCCCGCCGAACTGCACGGTGATTTCAGACACATCCAGCAGTGTCACGTGGTGATCCTCCCCCTGACGGTGACGTTTGACCACCGGACCGTAGACAGACGGTCCCTCGCCGGTCAAAAACTTTGTGGCCGCCGTCACATTCTTGTTGTCGAAATACCCCGCCGCCGAAACAGAGTGACCTCCACGGCGACGTTGGGAACCATTGTCACAGGCTGTTCGGGTTACGTCCAACGGCGTCCCCGAGCCCGCGGGCGCCGTCGGGCCGGGGCGCGGGCCGTAGGGTGCAGGCATGGACACGGGCTCCGAACCACGACGGACCGCTGCCCGGGAACTGGCTGCCCGCCACGTCGAGGGCGGGTCCCGGCCGGCCGTGGGCGAGTCGTCACTCCTCGCCTACGCCGAGCGACCCCGGCCCGAGCACGACCGGTGGGGTCTCCGCTCCGCCCTGGTCCGCCTGGCCCAGCCCGAACCGGAATGGGCCGGCCGCATCCTCGCCGTCGTGCGGCGGGTGGACGCCGCCATCGGCCCGCTCCGGCGGCGGCTCGACGACCACACCGTCGTCGTCGACCCGGCCCTGGACGAACGCACGGTCAGCCCCGACGAGATCGGACCCACCGTCGACTCCCGGGTGACCGACCTCGCCCGGCTGGCCGTCGCCCTCGACCCGGCCTGGCGGCCGGCGACCGCGCCGGCCGTCGACCCGGCCGTGGTGGAGGATGTGTTGGCCGGCTACTCCGACGGCCTGACCCGTTGCGGTGGTGAACCGCTGGCATCCGACGAGCTCGCCGCCCTACCGCTGGTGGTGGTGTGCGTGGCCCTCGATCGCTTGGCCGACGCCGTTGCCGCCTGGGCGGTGACGGCCCCTGGGCCGGCCCCCCTGGACCTGATCGAAGGGGTGTGTGACGGGGCATGGGCGACCCTGGACGCTTGTGGAGCACCGCTGGAGACGAGGCGACCAAGCCGCGGCCGTCGCACCCCGGCCTGAGGCGCCCGCCGACGGAAGCCGGCGACAGACCCGGGCGGTGAGACCCCGGCCCGGAGCCCCAGAGGCGGTCACCGGCCCGGCCCGGTGGGCCGGGCCGGACCGCACAGCCCAAGCACCCGGGCGACCTGATCAAGGTCGTCAGCCCGGAGGGATGTGGACACCGGGGCGTCGGCCAGGAACCAGTCGCCGAGGCCGGCGGCGTCGAGCGAGAACCGGCTCCCCGCCCCGGCGAGGACCTCGAGGGTCAGGGCCAGGGCGAACGTCTCGACGTCGGCCATGGAGCGGCGACCCCAGGTGTGCTCAGCGATGAGGCGTGCTGTCTCGAGCGTGGCCGGACCGTCGTCACCCCAGTGGTGCCGGTGGTCGCGGTGCACCATCCGGGGGCTCACCTCCACCACCAGACGCCCCGGGGTCACCACGAGCAGGTGACGACGGCGGGGCCCGGTGAGGCCAATCACCTCGGCCCGGCCGATGGAGGCACCGACCGCGGCCCCGAGCTCGTCCAACATCCCCAACGAGGCGGGGCAGGGCGACAGGCCGACGGCGAGCAGGTGACCAATCAGAGCGTCGGTGGTGATGAACTCGGCCGCCCGGGTGCCGTAGCGCCGCCGGGCGGGCGGGTAGGCGGCGCCGTCGAACGCCCCGGGAAACAACTCGAAGCGGACCGTGTAGGTCTGCAGGGTGCGATCGAACGTCGCCAGTCCGCGAAGCCGACCGGCGCTGACGGGAACGGTGGGGACCACGGCCATACCCCACCAGGCGCGGGTCCGGGCCGGATGGTGACACGACCCGATCCCGCGATGGTCAGCCGGTCACGGCGTCGCGATACTCCCTGATCCGTTCCAGGTGGCCGTCCACGTCGGTCGGTCCCGCGTTGTGGGTGGCCACGGCCAGGTGGGTGGCACCGATGTCGGCCCAGGTCTCGGCGTGGCTGCGCCACCGGTCCGGGTCACCGCCGCCCCACTGGGCCTGGGCCTGGACCCCGAACCCGTCCATCGACCGTCCCAGGCCGGTGCGAAGGGTCCGGATCCGGTCGAGCAGGGCCCGCGACTTGTCGTTGGCGCCCCCGAGGGGCATCCAACCATCACCGAGCCGGGCGCATCGTTCCAGCACCACCTCGGCGGAACCCCCGAACCAGACCGGGATCGGCTCGCTGGGGCGGGGATTGATCCCGGCCCGCTCCACGGTGTGGAACTCGCCATCGAAGCTGAAGGACCGTTCGGTCCACAACCGTCGCATCAGCTCGACCTGCTCGGCCTGCCGTCGACCCCGGGTGGAGAAGTCCTCGTTGAGGGCCTGGTACTCCACCGTGTTCCAGCCGGTGCCCACCCCCAACCGGAGCCGGTTCTCCGACAGGACGGCGATCTCGGCCGCCTGCTTCGCCACCAGGGCGGCCTGGCGTTGGGGCAGCACCAGCACCGTGGTGACCAGCTCGATGGTCGAGGTGACCGCGGCGGCGAAACCGAAGAAGGCGAACGGTTCGTGGAAGGCCACCTCGGCGTCGTAGGGGCCCGAGAACCCGCCGGGCCGGTCCCGCTCGGCCCCCAGCACATGATCGTAGATCAATAGGTGGGTCATACCCAGGTCCTCGACTCCCTGGAGGTACGCCTTGATGGCGCCGGGGTCGGTACCGATCTCGTTGTGGGGCAGGACGGCTCCGAGCAGCATGGCCGACACCCTAATGTCCCGCCCGTTGCCCGCGCCGGTGACGGCCGCGGATCTCCGGTGCCCCTGCCAGTGCCGGCCGACCGCCGTCCGCCACCAGTACGCTCGCCTGGTGTCCATCGATGCGTATCGCCTCCCCCGCACCGTCCGGCCGAGTCACTATGCGCTCCTCATCGATCCCGACCTCTCCGGAAGTGGTTTCACCGGCACGGTGACGATCACCGCCGAGGTCACGGAGTCGACCAGGGTGATCTCGCTCAACGCCGACGGCCTCACCATCACCCGGGCCGACCTCCGGGTGGGTCAGGGCCCGGCCCGGCCGACCCGCCCCGAGCTCGACGCCGAGACCGAACGCTTGCACCTGCATCTCGAGGCTCCGGTCGATCCGGGGCCCGTCACCCTCGAGATCGACTTCGCCGGGACCTACAACGAGAAGCTGGTGGGCCTGTACCTCAGCGAGTTCGAGACCAACGGGGCACGACACCACCTGGCCACCACCCAGTTCGAGGCCACCCACGCCCGGAAGTGCTTCCCCTGCTGGGATGAGCCGGACCTGAAGGCCACCTTCGAGCTCACCATCGTGGCCGACGCCGACCACACAGCGGTGGCCAACTCGGCCGAGGTGGACCGCCGGTCCCGGCCCGACAGCCGGCAGGAGATCCGGTTCGCGCCCACCATGGTCATGAGTTCCTATCTGGTGGCCTTCGTGATCGGCCCCTTGGAGATCACCGACCCGGTCGATGTGGATGGGATCCCTCTCCGGATCGTCCACGTCCCCGGGCGGGGGGATCTCACCGGCTTTGCCCTCGACGTCGGCGCCTTCGCCCTCCGCTACTTCTCGGACTACTTCGCCATCCCCTACCCCGGCGACAAGCTGGACCTGGTGGCCGTCCCCGACTTCGCCTTCGGGGCGATGGAGAACCTGGGCTGCGTCACCTTCCGGGAGGCCGTCCTCCTGCTCGATCCCGCGGCCGCCACCCAGGACGAGATCCAACAGGTGGCCGACGTCATCAACCATGAGATCGCCCACATGTGGTTCGGCGACCTGGTGACGATGAACTGGTGGAACGGGCTGTGGCTGAACGAGGCGTTCGCCAGCTTCATGGAAATGAAGTGCACCGACGCCTACTCCCCGGCGTGGGAACGCTGGGTCGACTTCAGCCTGTCCCGCACCGCGGCGTTCGACATCGATGCCCTCTCCTCCACCCGGCCGATCGAGTACGAGGTGATCAGCCCCACCGACGCCGACGGGATGTTCAACATCCTGACCTACGAGAAGGGCGCCGCCGTGGTCCGGATGCTGGAGCAGTATCTGGGTGAGGAACGGTTCCGGGACGGCATCCGGCTCTACATGAGCCGCCACCAGTTCGCCAACGCCGAGACCACCGACCTGTGGGACGCCATCGAGGAGGCGACGGGCGAACCCGTGCGGCGCACCATGGACAGCTGGATATTCCAGGGAGGATTCCCTCTCGTCTCCTACCAGGTCGACGGTAAGGGGCTGAGCTTCACCCAGCAGCCGATGGGCTATGTCGGCGCGGACGGCGCCGACATGACCGGGGACCGGAGGTGGGCGGTACCGGCCCGGTACCGGTGGGCGGCGTCCACCGGCACCGGGGCCGAGCCCATCACCGACCGGATCCTGATCGAGGCCGAGCCGACATCCACCTCCCTCCCCGCCGAGCCGGCCTGGCTGGTGGCCAACGCCGCCAGTTCCGGCTTCTACCGGGTCGCCCATTCACCGGAGCAGCTCGACGCCGTGGCCGCGGCAGCCGCCGACCATCTCACCCCGGCCGAGCGGTTCGCCGTGCTCGACGACGCTTTCGCCGCCGTCCTGGCCGACCGCCTGACCACCCCCACCTTCCTGACCCTGATCGAGAGCATGGGCGCCGAGGACGACCGCTCCGTGTGGCAGCGCCTGATCAGCGGACTCCACCAGCTCGACCGCCTGGTCGACGGCCGAGCCCGGGAGATCCTCCGCGACATCAGCCACGACATCCTGGCCCCACCCCTGGCCAATCTCGGCCTGGCCCCCCGCGACGGGGATGACAACCGGACCCGCCAGCTCCGGGGGGATCTGGTGCGGGCCTTGGGGGTCCTGGCCAACGACCCTGAGATCCAGGAGGAGGCCAAGCTGACGGTGTCGGTGCTGATCCGGGAACCGGAGCTGGTCGACGCCGCCCTTTCGGCCGCATCGATCGACGTGGTCGCCTCCCTCGGCGACGCGGCCGACTTCGACGCCTTCGTCCACGGATGGAGGAACGCCTCGACCCCCCAACGGGAGCTCCGCTTCCTCTACGCCCTCGGCGACTTCGCCGATCCGGACCTGACCGCCCGCCGCCACCAGCTCATCCTCGACCGGGAGATACGGGCCCAGAACGCCCCGTTCCTGCTCGGGCGGTCCCTCGCCGGGCGGGAAACCGGTGACGCCACCTGGACGTTCATCACCAACCACTGGGACCACCTCGTCGACAGCTTCGCCGATGCCCACATGGTCCGGATGCTGCAGAGCCTCCCCCGGCTCGACCGGCCCGGCCAGCCCGAGGCGGCCGCCGGGTTTTTCACCTCCCACACCGTGCCCTCGTCGCCCCAGACCCTGGCCCAGCTCCTGGAGAAACAGAAGGTCCAGGCCGCCCTCCGCCAGCGGGAGGCCGGTCGCCTGGCCGCCTTCCTCGAAGCCGCCGATACCTGAGCGGGACGCGTTGCGCCGCCTCATCCCGCCGTCGCGACCCGAGATCTGGGCCGTGGAACCGACCGCCGTGCAGGTCACCTGGGGCGACCTGCCGGCCGGGACGGTGACCATCCGGGCCGGGGCGGCCGAAACCGTCATCGACGATCATCCCGGTGGTCCCGGCGCCGCCGACGTCACGGGCCTCCGGCCGGGCGTCGAGGTAGTGGTGGAACTGGCCGCCGGCCCCGTCCGCCACCGGCTCCGGACCACCACCCCGACAGGCCCGGGCGGACCCGAGCTGTGCCGGATCGCCACCGTGAGCGACCTCCACCTCGGGGCCGAGCACTGGGGGGCCACCCGCCAGATGGTCGACCGATCGGACCACCCCGTTCCGTTCCCGGTTCGGTGTGCCCGGGCCGCCCTCGATGAGGCGGTGGCCTGGGGGGCCGACCTGGTGGTGATCAAGGGCGACGCCGCCCACCATCAACGGGCCGAGCATTTTGCCCTGGTGGCCGAGCTGGTGGAGGGCCACCCCGAGCTGCCCATGCTGATCGTGCCCGGCAACCATGACGTCGACGGCACCACCACCGACCCGGTGCCCACCGTGTTCCCGTCCGGCCGGGCCGGCTACTGCCGGTCCGCGGTGGCCACCCGGCTCCCCGGGGTCACCGTGATCGCGGCCGACACCACCGTGCCCGGATCGGGGACGGGCTCGGTGGGCCGTGTGGCCGACACCGTGGTCGGCCTGGTGGCCGACGCCGCCGGCCCGTACCTCCTCGGCCTCCACCACCATCTGCAGGAGATGAGGGTCCCGACCCACTACCCCCCCGGGGTGGCGGCCCCCGCGTCGCGCCACTTCCTCGACCGCCTGGCCAGCGTCAACCCCCGGGGTCTGGTGACCTCGGGTCACACCCACCGGAACCGTTCCCGCGCCCACGGACCCCTCGCGGTGACCGAGGTCGGTTCCACCCGGGATTGGCCGGGGGTGTGGGCCGGGTACGCGGTACACGAGACCGGCATCCGGCAGGTGGTCCGGCGGGTCACCGAACCATCCGCCCTGGCCTGGCACGAGTACAGCCGCCGGGCCTTGCTCGGTGTCTGGGGTTGGTGGACGGTCGGGCCGATCGAGCAACGCTGCTTCGACCACCCCTGGGCGGATCCGTCCCGGGCGGGGACGCCCCGGCCGGCGGCGGGGGTCAGGCCCCGGCCGAATCGGCGTAGTCGGCGGCGGCGGTGACGGTCACGGCACCCCGGGTACCGTCCACCTCGACGGTCGCGCCCGGTTCGATGCTGGTGGTGACCGCCCGGGCCCCCACCACCACCGGTATCTCGAGCTCCCGACCGAAGACGGCGGCATGGTCGAGCAGTCCCGTGCCCTCCACCACCACGGCTCCGGCCCCGGCCACGATGGGCAGCCAGGCGGCGGTGGCAGTGGGGATGATGACGACATCGCCGGACCGCGGCAGGGAATGGACCTCCAACGGTGAGGTGATCACCCGGGCCCGACCCTCGAACCGGCCGGCGGAGGCCGGCGTGGCCCGGATCGACGCGCCCGCTTCGAGGACGACGGTGGCGGCGTCGATCTCCCGGTCGTCCGGGGACGGTACGAGCCGCAGCCCGCGACCAGCCGGACGGGGCGGGGCGGGCTCGCTGTGGTCGGCGCGGTCGATGACGGCGGCCGGTTCGCTGGCCCGCAGACCGTCCAGCCGGGCCCGCCGGCCCTCGACGATCTCGCCGATCGTCGACAACCCGCCGTCCGCGTAGTAGGCGGCCTCGTCCACGAACAGCAGGCCGAACTCGTCGGGGTGCCTGACGTCGCCCCGCTCCGCCGCTCGCTGCCCCAGTTCGGCCACCGCGGCCTGCATCTCGGCGACGATCCGGCTGACGTTCGCTGCGGCCAGGGAACGGGCCTGCATGCTGACGACGAGGGCGGCCCGGGCCGCGGCCAGCTCCTCCCGTTCGGCGGCCGACAGGGGGTTGTGCTCCAGCTCCTCCACCGATGGCTCCTCGGGCCAACGGTGGGTGGTCCCGGACAACCCGTCCTCCGGGGACCCGTCCGGTTCGTCCGGGCCCGCCTCCTCCGGCCGGTCGGGCTCCGCCCCCGCGGATCCGGCCGGTTCGGATGGGTCGGCGTCGACGGCGGCCAGCTCGGCGAGGCGGTGGGCAGCCCGTTCGACGGCCGCAGTGACCCGGTGGCGCGGGTCGAGGTCGGCCGGCAGCTCGGCCAGGCTGAGGGCGAGGGCCACCAGCGGTTCCGGGTCCGACGCCCAGGTGGGCCCGGCGAGGTCCCAGCCCCGGATCGACCGGTAGCCGATGGTCCGCAACATGGCGTCGAGCCCGGCCACGAACGCGGCCGGCTCGGGGTCGACCAGGCGCCGGGCGTGGCCGACGACGTCGGCCAGGGAGTCACCGGCGGTCAGCATCGTGCGCACCGCGGCGGACGAGGCCACCAGCCGCGATAGCGTCCAGGCCCCATTGAGGGGGCTCATGGACTCGATCTCACCGACACCGCCGAGCAGATTGAGGGCGTCCTCGGGCCGGTCGGTGTCCTCCAGCGACGACACCAGCTTGCGGGCGGGAATGGTGGCCCCCAGGGTCTGCAGGGCGTGCTGCTGGGCCAGGGCCCGGCACAGGGGCCGGAGCCCTAGGGCACGATCCAGCACCTCGGTGTCGGACAGGCCGCTGAGGTCCGGGCGCTCGTCGCTCGCCTCGGCGGCCAGGACCCGACCCGCCTCGACGATCCGTCTCGGCGCGCTGCTCATCGTCTCGGCCACCCACTCGGCCAACGGACCGTCCGTCTGGCCACGGTTGGGGTGCCAACCGGCGGCCTGGAGCGGGGGCAGGCTGGGCGGGGTGAGCCCGAGCATCTGGTCGAAGTGGTCGGCGTCGAGCCCCGCGATCCGGTGGGCCAGGACCCGCAGGACGGAGGCGTTCAGGTAGACGAACCCACCGAACACCCCGAAGATCTCCGGCTCGTCGGCGTCGACCTCGGTGGGCGGCATACCGAGGGTGTCCACCAGGGCGTCCCGCCAGCCGGGCACGATCGCACCGGACCAGAGGAGATCCCAACCGAGCGGCGTGACCGGACCCGCCACGAGGTCCGCGGCGAGGGCGCGGGTCCACAGAGGGAAGGTCCTCGGACCTCGATGGTCTTTGATCCAACGAATCGTCACGTGGGCATTGGGTCCATCGCTGGGGCGCCGATTCCAGGGGGAAACGGGAAGGTCGGCACCAGCGGGCCCAGGTGTCACCCAGGTCCTTAACCTCTCCGTCCGTTGACCAGTTTGCCCCAAAGGGAGCCAGATGTCTCCCTGCCCGGCCGTCGGCGGTTCGCCCGGCCCCGCCGGCGCCGGGCCCGATCCGGTGACACACCTGGTCTGGCCGGCCCCTCTCTCGGCGTGATACGCAACCATCGGGCGGGCCGAGCCGCCAAATGTCACAAGGAGCGCCGACCATGCGAGCAGCAGTCCTGAACGAGATCCCCGGAGATCTGATCATCGAGGACATCGCCATCGACAAACCGGGCCCGGACGAGGTGGTGATCCGTACCGTGAACGCCGGCCTGTGCCACAGCGACCTCCACTTCATGGACGGCAGCTGGGACCGCCTCGGTCTGCCGGCGGTCATGGGCCACGAGTCGGCGGGAGAGGTCCTGGCCGTCGGGGAGGACGTCACCTACGTCAGACCCGGTGATCACGTCATCACCTGTCTGAGCATCTTCTGCGGCCAGTGTGAGCACTGTCTCACCGGGCACCCCAACCGGTGTCAGAACAACGCGGCCACCTCCCGGGGCAAGGGCGAGCCGCCCCGGTTGAGCCGCGACGGCGAGCCGGTGGCCCAGTTCGCCCGGCTCGGCGGGTTCGCCGAGGAGATGCTGGTGCACCAGAACGCCGTGGTGAAAATCCGTGAGGACATGCCGCTCGACCGGGCGGCCCTGATCGGGTGCGGGGTCACCACCGGGTTGGGGGCGGTGTTCAAGACCGCCCGCATCGAGCCGGGCACCACGGTCTGCGTGGTGGGCGCAGGCGGGATCGGCCTGTCAGCCATCCAGGGGGCCCGCATCGCCGGGGCCGGCCGCGTCATCGCCGTCGACATCTCCCCGTCGAAGCTCGAAACCGCCCAGGTCTGCGGAGCGAGCGACGTGATCGACGCGTCCCAGGTGGACGATCCGGTGGCCGCCGTCCGCGAGATGACCGGCGGCGGGGTCGACTACGCCTTCGAGGCCATCGGCCGCAAGGAGACGGTGGAGCAGGTCTGGAGCATGTCCCGCATGGGGGGCACCTCGGTGGTGATCGGGATGATGCCGTTCGGGCAGAAGATCGAGATCCCCGGTTACGAGGTGTTCATGCAGGAGAAGACGCTCAAGGGGTCGATGATGGGGTCGAACGCGTTCCGGGTCGACATGCCCCGCTACATCGACATGTACCTCGACGGCCGCCTCCGCCTCGACGAGATGATCAGCCATCACCTCACCCTGGACGAGATCAACGACGGCTACGAGCTCATGCGGACCGGCGCCTCCGCCCGAGCCGTGATCGACTTCTGAGGGGGAGCCGGCGCCACCGGCCGCCGGACCCGGGCGCGATCGGCGCTGGGGCCCGGCGGCCGGGCCGATCAGATACCCACCGTCAGCCGTCCCGACGGCGGTCGGCCTGGACCATGGTCGCCGGGCCGGCGAACGCCTGGGCCAGGGACAGCCACTCCTCGGCCGCCCCGGGGGTGGCGCTCAGGCTGGTGTCGTCCCGGTGGCGCCGCTGGGTGGCCACCAGGCACAACTCCACCGCCGGGCCGCTCACCCGTGACCCGGCGTCGGCGGGGCCCCACGTCCACACCGCACCCGACGGGGCCGTCAGTTCCACCCGCACCGGTTCGTCGGGAGGGGTTAGACCGCGGTTGACGTAGCTCCAGCCCCGGGTGCTCACCGCGATGTGGGCCACATGGCGCAGCCGGTCGGTGACCGGCCAGGTTGCGCCGACGGTGTCGGCCACGTCCTGGCCGTGGGACCAGGTCTCCATCAACCGGGCGGTGGCGAAGCTGAGAGCGCTCATGTCGGGACCGAACCAGGGGATCCGGTCCTTGGGCTGGCACGACCGGAAGGCGGCCAGCATCAGGCCCCGCTCGCTTCGCCACCAGGTCAGGATGTCCTGGCCGGACCGGTCGCCCCGGTCGCCGAACACCCCGCCGAGGCCGTCGTCCACCACCCGGGACCGGGCGGCGACGAACTCGTCGGGCTCGGTGACGGCGATGCGGGCGGCCACGTCGGCCTGGATCAGGTGAACGATGGTGTCGGCCACGTCCCAACCCTCGGCCGGGGTGGGCAGACGCCATTGCTCCTCGTCCAGGCCGGCGACGATGTCGTCGAGCGCTTGGTGTTCGGCCGCCAGGTCATCACAGATTTCGTCCACGGCCGCGAGGTTAGGTCACCCGGAGCGACGGTTGCCGCTTGGCGACGGCGCGGGACCGTCACGGGCCTCCAACGCCGCCTCCTCCGCGGGGGTGAGGAGCCGCCCACCGTACGGTTCGAGCCAGAAGGGGGGCGGCATCGCGCCGTCGGCCCGGATGCTCCCGTCGTTCAGGACGATGAGACTGACGCCGCCGAGGCGCCAGCGGAGGTCCTCACCGAGCGGGGTCAGGCGCCAACCGCGATCGAACGGGGTCGGGTACCAGGTTCGGGGACCGAGGCGGATCAGGTGGATGGCGGCGTAGGACTCTGCCATCGCCACCGCCACGTCCCGCGGCACCGTGGGGATGCTCAGTGTCTCGGTCTCGGTCTCGGTCTCGGTCTCGGTCTCGGGTTGGCTCGGGCCGGAGGGCGGGCCACCGGTCGGGGGTCGATGATCGTTCATGGTTGATGCCTCCCTGGGCGTGGGGCCTGCGCCGGACGGTTCCGGAGCAGGCTGGTTCGGATCGAACGGAACGGGGCGGGTCAGGGCCCACCGACCGCTGGGGGTGGGACGTTGATGGGCCTGACCGGGGTTCCCTCTGGGCCGATGAAGACGGCGACGTGCCCGACGGCGGCGGAGGGGTAGTCGGGTGGCCAGGCGGCGACGATCCCGGACTGACCGTCGACCCACAGGACCTCGCCATTGACGTTCATGGCGCTGAAGGCGTGGCCCGAATTGTCGCTCCAGGCCGCTGCGACCATGGCCGACGATCCCGGACCGAGTTCCTGCAGGCGGGTTTGGATGGCGGCCACGTCGGTGGCCTCGGCCATCCCGCCCGCCCAATCCTCCAGGTAGCTGAGGGAGACCCCCGTTCGTTCCGGCCTTATCGGGGCCGCCACCGCATCCTGGCCCCGCCAGTTGGCCTCGACCGCCCGGGTGCAGTCCACACAGTTCTGGGACCGCCCGGGCGTCCCCTTCCCCGGGTGGTTGACGTCGTCGATCCAGGTGGCCGGGTGCTCACCGGGCCCGGCGCGATGGGACCGGATGGGCCCGGGTTCGAGCCATTCGGGCTCGGCGAGGCGCTGCCAGTCCAGATCTGGGTAGGCCCACCGGCCGTCCGCCCCGGGGCCCGGTCTCGGCCCGATCGGGGGGCTGGAGCCCAGCCCGTCGACGGTGGACAGGAGCGGGACCTCCTCCGGAACCACGGGGAAGGCACGCGCCGGGGGAACGGTGGGGGCCATGTCGTCGACCAGGCCAAGCGAGGCGCCGGTGACGGCGCTCGTGGCCACCTCTGACGCCACCTGCGCCCCCTGATAACCCGCCCACCAGTACGGGTCGTCCCGGAGGGCCGGCCACTGGACCATGTCGGAGGCCAGCTGGTCGGGGTCGTAGGCGGCCTGGTGGGCCAGCCCGGCCGCCCCGGCCAGGAGGTCGAGCGGGGCGGCCCGCCCGGTGCGTTGGGTGTAGAGGAGGCCGGCGAACGGGTTGCCGGCCGAATGCACGAGGCCGAACGAACGGTTGGTGTCGACGGCGAAATCGGCCCCTCCCTGGAAGAACCGGGACCAGTTGGACCGGAACTGGTCCGGGTCGGTGACCAGCAACCGGGCCTGGGCGGCCGGGTCGAGCACCTCGCCCGCCTCGAGCAGCTCGTTCCACACGCCCGGGCCGTCGTCGGCCACCCGGGAGATGAACCCGGGCGTGGGCAAGCCCGCAGCGGCGCGTACCAGCCCGACCACCCACGAGTCGGTGTCGCCATCGAGCCAGGGGCTCCCACCCGGTGGTTGATCGGCAGATCGGGCCGATGCGATCACCCCGTCGACGTAGCGTTCCGTCCCCTCCTGGCGGCCGACCAGACCGACCACGGCGTCGAGTACGGCCACGGCGCCCCCGAAGGTTGCCGCGGCCCGGGCCGCGGCCTCCGCATCGGACAGGTCGGTGCGGGACCTCGCCGCGTCGACGACGAAGGTCGCCAACCGACCGGGGGAGACCATGGCGGCCAGGCCGTCGGCCGTGCCCATGTCGTTGGCGGTCATTCGTCATCACCCCAGCGGGCGGGCCGGGCCGCGGTGGCCAGGTAGGCGGGACCGGTGGGTACCTCGGCGCTTCCCACCGCGATCGCCCACCGACTGGCGGCCAGATCGGCCTCTTGACGGGCCTGGGCAGCTAGGAGGAAGGCGTCGACCGCCTCGCCCTGCACCAGCTGATCGAACGTGTCGGCCTTGGGCCCGGTCCACTCGGCTCGAGCCGTGGCGGCGGCCGCGCTCCGGGCCGAGGCCACACCTTCCAGTACCGCAGCCAGGGCGGCCAACGCCCGCGCCTGCTCCAGAGATTCCCCGGCGTCGATCTCCGGGATCCCCGGGTCGTCATCGCGCCACACGACCATGTGGGCTGCTCCCTCGTCTCAGGACGATCAGAGAGCAGCCGCGGAGCGCCACCGTTGGAAGGGGCGGGTCCATCCCTGGTCGGCCGCTGAGACCAGGATGCAGTAGCGACCCTAGCGCCGGCGACGCCGGTTACGACCCTCACCCGCCGGATCCACCGACCCCAGGTCCATCCACCCCCGGACCACCGGGTCGACCCCGGACCGCCCGCCGACGCGGTGGGGGGACGACCGAAGAACTCCGGATCAGGGGGAGGACGGGGCGGGCGGCAGGACGACCCGGGCCGTACCCGGCATCAGCACCCGGCCGTCCGCGGCCTGCTCCCGCACCTCGAGCTCCACGGTGCCGCTGGCGGGATCCACGGCCGTCACGGTCCCGTGAAACTCCAGGTCCTCGTCGGGCAGGGCGGACGCCCGATTCTGCCACGAGACACCCAGGAGACGGCCCGCCGGCCCGATCCAGTCGGTGATGTACTGGGTGAGCCAGGCCCCCTGGAGGGGCCCGTGCACCAGGACGTCCGGGTGGCCTTCGTACTCGGCGTAGGCCCGGTCGTAGTGGATGCGGTGGGGGTTGAACGAGGCTGCCGAGTACAGGAAGAGTTGGGCCCGGTCGGCCCGTTTGGTCATCACCGGGACGGTGTCACCGACGGACACGTCGGCGACAGTGCGGGGAGCGGTCACCTCACTCACCGGGCGATGCCGATCTGGCGGGAGCGGGCGACGACGGCGCCGTCGGCCCTCGTGTAGGTGGTCTCACGGACGATCCGCACGAACGGCCCCTTCGTACCCGCCTTCTGGTCGAGATCGGCCAGGCGGGTCTGGGCCGTGATTCGGTCACCCACACACACGGGTTCGAGGAAGTCCCATTCCTCGCCCCCGAACATGACCCTCGCCACCTCCAGACGGATGCCCTCTCCCCGCCGCCACAGACCGTCGACCATGAGCTCCCCCAGGGACCGGGGGCCGACGGTGGCGTGGCTGATGAAGGTGGGCGGGGCGACGAGGCCACGGTAACCGGCCGCCCGGGCCGCCTCCGGATCGAAGTAGATCGGGTTCTCGTCGCCCACCGCATAGGCGTACCGCTGGGCCTCACGGGCCTCGATCGTGACCTCGACCGGCTCCCCCAACGGCTGGCCCACGCGTTGCGCCGACTCCGGCGGGATCAGCGACCCGGTCGGGCCGGTCGTTCCGTTCGACGGCGCATCGAGGGAGGCCACGGCCCGATCTTTCCAGTCCGGCCGGCCGGGTGTCCAACGACAGGCCGGGGTTGCCCCAAACCGACCCGGGCCGGCCACTACCGTTGGTCGGGTGAGTGCGTGGGCGGAGTTCACGACCCGGTTGTCGGACGTCGATCCCCAGACCCTTCGGTGGGCGTTCTGGTCGGCGGTGATCCTGAGTCTCGTGGTGGCCCGGCTGCCGTCGGGGCGGACGGTGCTGTACCCGCTGTCGTTGCTGGCCACCTGGGCCCACGAGCTCGGGCACGGGGTGACCGCCGTCCTGGCCGGCGGATCGTTCTACCGACTCGAGGTGGAACGCGACCTGGGCGGCCGGGCCACCTACGGCGGTGTCGGCCCGCTGGGACGGGCCGCGGTGGCCGCCGGCGGCCTGCTCGCCCCGGCGGTGGCCGGAGGGGCCATCATCGTGCTGGGCGCGAACGAAGCGAGCGCCCCGTGGGTCCTGGTCGGGGTGATCGGGGCCGTGGCCGCCTCCCTCCTGCTCGTGGTGCGCAACGGGTTCGGGTGGGTGGCCCTCGGCCTGGTCGGGTTGAGCCTGATGATCGTGGCCGCCTACGCGCCGCCGGTGATCCGGATCTTCGTGGCCCAGCTGATAGGGATCCAGTTCTGCCTGGCCAGCTGGGGCAGCGTCGACTACATGTTCTCCAAACACGTGCCGTTGGGTGGGGGCCGGCGGATGGACTCCGACACCCAGACCATCGCCCGGGCCCTGTGGTTCCCGTACTGGTTCTGGGGTGGCCTGATCGCGGCCCTGTCGCTGGCCATCGTGGCCGGCGCCTACTCCCTGGCCTGGATCCGCCCGTTGGAACTCTGAACGGGCGGGCCTGAACGGGCGGGCCCGACGAACGCCGGTGGGATTCCGGGCGCCGCTCAGGCCCCGGTCCGGCGGATCTCCTCCCGACCGTCGGGGTGGCGAGCGAACCGCTCACTCCCGGGACCGTGGGTGGGACCGTCGTCGTCCCACGGCCAGCCCCCGAAGCCGGTGCGGGCGAAATCGTCGAACGTGGACCGGATCCCGGCGGTGTCGTTCATGACGAAGGGGCCGTACTGGACCACCGGCTCCCCGATGGGATGGCCCTGGAGCACCAGGATCTCGACCGGCCCGTCGGCGGTACCCACCACGGTCACGGGCCGGCGGGCGTCCACCTCGACCCCGGTGCCGGCCTCGGCGGTCTCCCCGGCGATGACCGCCGCCGTCCCCGACGACACGTGGAGGACCCGCCGGGTGTCGCCACGGACCGCCGGCCCCAGCTCCACCGGCCGGGGGCCGTCAAGGCGGAGGTGCCAGACGGCCACCTCGGCGTCGGGCCGGGACGCCCACGAGTTGGGCGGGGGCGCCGGAGGTTCGATCGTGGTGGATTCGGCTCCAGGATCGCCGGCCCGGACCGTCAGGGCGCCGGCGATCACGGTCACCTCCACCCCGTCGGCCACCAGGCCCGGGGTGTCCTCCGCCCACAGCATGGTGAAGTAGGGATCGGCCAGCTTGTCGGGCGCCGGCAGGTTCAGCCAGATCTGGAACAGCTCGAGCGGATTGTCGGCGTCCGGGTGGATCAGGGGGACCATCTCGGAGTGGACGATCCCACCCCCGGCGGTGAGCCACTGGGTGTCGCCCCGACCGAAGCGGGCGGCGGCGCCGAGGGAATCCGCGTGGTCGATGAGGCCCCGCCGGACGTGGGTGATCGTCTCGAACCCGCGGTGCGGGTGCTGGGGGAACCCGGGCACGGTCCGTCCGTGGTACATGTTCCAGCCGTCGAGGTCGGCGAAGTCGCGGCCCAGCGAACGGCCGGTCAGGGAGGCGTCCGGGCCGAGCCGGGCGTTGCCGGACGGGTAGTGGTCGCGGTGGTGGGCGACGAACAGGAACGGATCGACGGCCGGCCACTGGTTGCCGAGGTTGAACCGGCGGACGATCACCGGCTCGTCGGTGTCCAGGGACGCGGCACCGGCGGGGACAGGATCGGGCATTCCGTCCACGCTAGCCGGGCCCGGCCGCCCCGCTGGCACCGCGGTGACCTGGGGTCAGTGCTGACCGGCCGCCCAGTCGAGGAGGACGGGGAGGGCGGCGGCGACGGAGTCCGGACAGGTGACCCGGCCATGGCGCCACCGTTCGAGCCGGTCGAGGGGCACACGCTCGAGCCGGACGACCTCATCGGAGGTGGTAGGGGTACGATCGGTCACCGCCACGAACACCCGGCCGAGAATGGCCACCCCCGGCGTGTCGTAGGTCACGGCCCCCAGGTCGACGAGTTCGACCCCGTCCACCCCGGCCTCCTCCCCCAGTTCCCGCCGGGCCGAGTCGAACCAGGACTCGCCGACGCCGCACACCCCGCCGAAGGCGACGTCCCACGCCCCAGGGAACACATCCTTCCACTGGGCCCGCTGGTGGACCACGAGGTGCCGGTCCGGAGTGAGCAGGAACACGTAGCTGCAGCGGTGGCGGCCGCCGCCGGCGCGCATCTCGGCCCGGGTGACGAGCCCGACCACGGCGCCACCGTCGTCGACCAGTTCCACCAGTTCGGCCGCGGCGGCCGCGGCCGGGTCCGACCCGGTGGATGTCCCCTCGCTCACGGCGACAGGAGCTCCACCATTGTCGCCCGGTCGGCCCCCGAGGCCAGGGCCTGGCGACCCTGGATCGCCTGGCGGGGCCGGTTGCTGCACAGCACTCCCACGGGCCCGTCGTCGGGGTCGAGGTAGAGGACGACGAACTGGGCCCCGGCCAGGTCGCCCTGAACCACCTGGGCCCGGTCGGTGGGCATCCCGGCCAGCTGGAACTTCCGGTCGTACTGATCGGACCAGAACCAGGGCACCGGTTGGTAGGGCTCGCCGGCGTCCCCGGCCACCGCGGCCAGCACCCGCCGACCGGCGTGGGAGCCCATCTCGATGGCGTTGTCCCACTGCTCGACCCGCATGGTGCGGTCGTATCGGGGGTTGAACCACCGGGCCCCGTCGCCGGCCGCGGTCACCCGGGGGGCGGCCAGGGTGGTGGCGTCGGCGACGAGCCCGTTGTCGACCACCAGGCCGGACCCGTCCAGCCACTCGGTGTTGGGGACGACCCCGATGCCGACCACCACCACCGAGCAGGGCACGGTAGTGCCGTCGCTCAGGGAGACCGACTCAACCGCCCCTTGCCCGTTGAGGGTGGCGACGGTGGTGCCGAGCCGGACGTCGACCCCGTGCTGGCGGTGCAGTTCGGCGATGGTGGCCCCGCTGGCCTCGTCGATGACCCGGGCCAGGGGCGCCGCCTCGGCCTCGACCACGGTGACCTGCCAGCCGGCGGAGCGGGCCGTGGCCGCCACCTCGGCCCCGATGAACCCGAAGCCCACCACCACCAGCGAACCGGACTCGCCGGCCAACCGGCGCCGCAGCCACCGGGCGTCGTCCAGGGTGCGGAGGGTTACGACCCCGTCCCGGGCGAACCCGGGCAGGGTGCGAGCCCGGCAGCCGGTGGCCACGACCACACCGTCACCGCGGACCGACGATCCGTCGTCCAGGTGGACGACGGCCGCGTCGCCGGTCAGCTCCAGCCCGGCGGCCGCCGCCCCGAGCCGCCATGTGGCCCCGAGTGCGTCGTCGGCCGCCGCGGCCCGCAGGGCGAGCCGCTCCTCGTCCATGGCCCCGGCCAGGAACTCTTTCGACAGCGGGGGGCGGTCGTAGGGTCGGTGGAGCTCGGCGCCGACGACGGTCAGATCACCGTCGGGGTCGGCCCGGTGGATGGCCTGCGCCGCGTTGATACCGGCCAGCGACGCGCCGACAACGATGATGGCGGGCACGGACGGTCAGTCCTGCTCGAGACTGATCGCCTGCTTGGGGCAGCGCTCGACGGCCTCGCGCACCTTGTCCCACTGCTCCGGGGGCGGGTTCTCGTTGAGGACGTACAGGAAGTCGTCCTCACGCACCTCGAACACCTCGGGGGCGATCCCCATGCACACGGCGTTGCTCTCGCACAGATCGTAGTCGACGACGACTTTCATCATCTGGTCCTTCCGCTGATGGAATACGGGCCGACCATAGGTCGCCGATGGCCCCGCCCACCAGGGACACGGGTGGGAACGACCGATACCGGCCGACGGTGGCGGCTACGATCGGGCGCCGCACCACCGGTCGGCCGGGAATCGGTGGTGGCCCCACGAGGTTGGTTCGCCATCAGCGCCACCCTCGGCCGGCGGCGCTGGCGCTCAATTATCAACCCCGGCGGCCGACCCCAGCCCCCAACCGATCCCGACCTCTCGACCTGCCACCCGCCCGACCCGATTGGAGCATCCGGTGACCGACCGGTCCGATCCCCAGCCCAGCACCCCCTCCCCCTCCACCACCATCGCGGTGCTGCCGGCGGTCGTGTCCGGTGTCCTGGCCGGCGGTGCCGCCCTCGGGGCGGGAGAGCTGGCCGCCGCGTTCGCCGCTCCCCGCCCCGGGCCGGTGGTGGCGGTGGCCAACCAGGTGATCGACTGGGCGCCGACCTGGCTGGTGGATCTGGGGAAGTCCCTGTTCGGCACCTCGGACGTCACCGCCCTGGTCATCGGAACCGTGATCCTGTCCCTGGTGTCGGCCGCCGTGCTCGGGGCCCGGTCCCGCCGGTCGCCGTGGCCCACCCTGGCCGGGATCGCCGGCTTCGGCCTGGTGGGACTGGCCGCCATGGGCACCGACAGCCAGGGCGGCTGGGCCTACGGGCTGGTGGTGACGGCCGTGGCCGTGATCACCGGTTCGGCCGTGTTCGCCTGGCTCCGGAGCCGGGCCACGCGCACCTCCACCTCCCCTTCGACCACCATCACCCCCACCGGGGCGGCGGCAGGCGCTGAAGGCGCGAAGGGTGTTGAAGGGGCCACGGTGACCGACGACCCCCGCGACCCGGCCGTCAGCCGGCGCCGGTTCCTGACCGCGAGCGGGACGGTCGGTGTGGTCGCGGTGGCCGCGGGTCTGGGGGCCAACGTGCTCCGGAGCCGATCCTCGGTGGCCGACGCCCGGGACGCGGTCCAGCTGGCCGACAACGCCCTCCCCGAGGACGTCGGTGCCGTGGTCAGCGGGGCCGGGGGCGACGCCGTCTCCTCCACCCCCGGCATCAGCCCCCTGATCACCCCCAACGACAAGTTCTACCTGATCGACACGGTGGTGCTGACCCCCCAGATCGATCCGGCCAACTGGGAGCTCACCATCGACGGGATGGTGGAGCAGGACCTCACCTTCTCCTACCAGGATCTCCTCGACCGGGCCACCACGGCCGCCCCGGTCACCCTCAGCTGTGTCTCCAACGAGGTGGGCGGCAACCTGGTCGGCAATGCCGTGTGGCAGGGGATCCCCCTCACCGAGCTGCTCGACGAGGCCGGCATCGATCCCAAAGCCAGCCAGATCGCCAGCTACTCCGTCGACGGCTGGTCCTGCGGGTTCCCGACCGAGGCGGCCTACGACGGCCGTACCGCCCTGGTGGCGGTGGGCATGAACGACGAACCGCTCCCGCTCGAACACGGTTTCCCCGCCCGGCTGGTGGTGGCCGGCCTGTACGGGTACGTCTCGGCGACAAAATGGCTGAACCGGATCGAGCTGACCACCCTCGACGGATTCGACGGATACTGGGTACCTCGGGGCTGGTCGAAGCTCGGACCGATCAAGACCCAGTCCCGGATCGACCGCCCCATCCCGGGATCGTCGGTGGCCGAAGGGGCCCCGGTGGCCATCGCCGGAGTGGCCTGGAGCCCCGACATCGGCATCGACCAGGTTGAGGTCCAGATCGACGACGGGCCGTGGGAGCCCGCCGAGCTGGGTCCCTCGCTGGGCCGCGACGCCTGGCTCCAGTGGCGCTGGACCTGGGAGTCGCCCACGCCCGGCCAGCACGAGATCCGTTGCCGGGCCACCGACGCTGACGGCGAGACCCAGACCGACGCGCTGGCTCCGCCGGCCCCCTCCGGGGCGACCGGGTGGCACACCATCGAGGTCACCGTCAGCTGAGGTCACCGTCAGCTGAAGTCACCGTCAGCTGGGGGTTTGCGAACGGGGACCGCCGCGGCCCCCGGAGCTGTCGGGTCGCGACCGGAGGTCGGCCGGAATCGCCGACGGAAGGGCCGTCATCGCCGGCTCGAACGGCCGGCATCACCGGCCGAAGGGGGCGGGGCCGGCGATGCCGCGTCCGGGCCTGGGGGGAACCGGTGGCCTACGGGAGGTACGGCAGGGGGTTGGTCGCCGTCCCGTTCACCCGAATCTCCAGGTGGAGGTGGTTGCCCGTGGAGGTGCCGGTGGTGCCCACGTAGCCGATGATGTCGCCCCGGCTGACGTTGGCCCCGGTGCTGGTGGCGTAGCCCCGCATATGGGCGTACAGGCTCGTGATGCCGCCACCGTGGTCGATGATGACGGTGTTGCCGTAGCCACCCCGCCGGGCGGCCGAGATCACCACCCCGTCACCGATGGCGGCGATTGGGGTACCCCCCGGAGCACCGAAGTCGGTGCCCGAGTGGAGCTTGCGGGTGCCGTACACAGGGTGGACCCGGTAGCCGAAATTGCTGGTGATGGGGGCGTTCAGGGGCCGCTGGAACCCCCGGCTGGAGGCCGGCCCCACCGAGGCGCCACCGGAGGTGGAGATGAGCTGCTGGATGCCTCCGTCCTCGGCCGCGTACGCGCTGAGCTCCGTCTCCCACCGGGCGATCCGGGCTTCGGCCTCGGCCTTGAGCTCCAGCTGGGTGGCCTGCTGCTGTTCCAGGGTGGCCTTCTCGGTGGCCAGCTGGGCCTGGAGGGCTTCGGCGTCGGCGGTGGCCTGGGCGGCCTGGGCCTCGGCCACCTCGGCGTCGTCCTTGTAGCCCCGGTATTCCTCGACGAGCTCGGCGGTGCTGGTGTTGGCCTGCTGGAAGAGCTGGGCCTTGCGGACCGCGGTGTTCATGTTGTCGTCAACGAAGAACAGCCCGGTGTCGGTCTGACCCGAGACGAAACCCTCAACCGCCTTGTCGGTGAGCTGGCTCTCGATCTGCTCCTGGGCGGCGGTGGAGACGGCCAGATCCTCGGCCGCGGTCGCCTGAGCCGCCTGGGCGTCGGCCAGCTGCTGTTCGGCCGCGTCGATCTTGGCCTGGGTGTCGTGGAGGGACTCGTTGATGGTGACCAGTCCGGCCGCGATCTCGGAGTCCTCCGCCTTGGCGGCGTCGAGTTCGCTCTCGGCCCGCTCCCGCTGGGACTGGCCGTCGCCCTCGGCGCCGAGGGCGGGGGCCGAGGACACCGCGACGGTCAGACCGACCACCAAGGCGAGTGACCGCCAGCCTCGACGGCCCGGGCGCGCCGCATCGGCCCGGGCCCCCGGTCGGCTGGCCATCCTGCCGTCTGCACCTCTCGACACAGTTGTTCGGACCCTCCTCAACCCGCTCCGCTACGGGCCTTTGTCCGGTGCCTGCCGGTTCCACGGCGGCCGCCGCGAACTTGCCGACACGGGATTGTAATGGCGTGTGGGCCGGGAACCCTACATGCCCCGAGGCCACACCCGCCTGGACCGTTCGGACCACCGCGTCCGGCCGCCGGTGGGGGACGTCGGCCCGGCGGGCCCGTCCACACCGACCCGGGCCGGACGGCGATGGTACCGGGTTCAGTAGGGTCATCCCCGTGAGCAGCGAGCGTGAGATTCTCGATTGGACCGGCTACGGGGTGGCCGCCCGCCAGCTGGCCCAGCAGGTCGCCGACCACGGATTCCGGCCCGACATCATCCTGGCCATCGCCCGAGGTGGCCTCTTCGCGGCCGGCTCTCTCGGCTACGCCCTCTCGGTGAAGAACCTGTATGTGATGAATTTGAAGTTTTACACCGGCGTTGACGAACGTCTCGACGTGCCGGTGATGCTTCCCCCCTACCTCGACAAGGTTGACCTGACCGACGCGAGAATATTGGTGGTTGACGACGTCGCCGACACGGGCCACACGCTGAAAGCAGTACACGAGTTCTGCCAAGATGTCGTGTCCGAATCGATGACTGCGGTGCTCTACGAGAAGCCACACTCGCTCGTGAAATGCGACTTCGTTTGGAAACGGACCGACGCATGGATCAATTTTCCCTGGTCAACGGCACCCCCAATCGTCGACCCGAAGGGCGAACGAGGCCCATTAGATGCCTAAGCTTCAACAAGCTTGTTGCCATAAGCAGTAAATCGGGGGATGCGCTTTAGCGTCATTGCATCTATTGTGGTCCCGAGGAGGCCACAACATGACCAAGCGTTTCGTTCCCGCCGTTCTGGTTCTCGTTGCCGTCGCCATCATTGGATGGCTACTGGCCGGCGCGGTTGCCACCGGTGACCAACTGGTAATCAGGTTCCTTGCCGCCATCATCGTGGCTGGCTTGGGCCTGTACGTGATCAGCGATCTCCGGATGCGCACGAACCACGAGGCCGAACAAGCCCAGACGACCCGGCGCACCGGTACGAGCTCCGACAGTAGCCCACCGGCCAACAGTACGGCGGCATTCATGGCCACCGTGACCGGGAAGCGGACCACCGCCGCTCCACCGGCGGCGCCCGGCTCCGTCTCGGTGTTCGACCTACCGCCCGGAGCCGCCGGCCCCGGCGACGACGGACAGCTCCCTCCGGTGGATCCCACGACCGGCGAGGGCGTCATAGACGACGGTGTCGCCGCCGGCGCCCGGGCCGACGGTGCCACCAACGGCCGCGCCTCCGCCGACGACGTCGGCGACCCCGGCAGCAGCACCGTCGCCAGCGGCACCACCGACGATGAGGGTGCGGCCTATGAGGCCGACGACGACGAGTTGGCTGCCTGGCCGGCCCGGCCGACCGGTCTCGTCGGGGACCGTCCCCCACCCCGTCACCGCTCCTCAATGTTCGATCGCCACGGCGGCCGACCCGACCTCGATGACGAGGAGGGCAACGACCCGGACACCACCCGGACGACGGTCCATCGGTCGAGTCCGGCCCCACTGTTCGGATCCGGCGCCCTCCAGGGGGTCGACCGGGACGAGCCATCGGTGGACCCACATCCGACCGCCCTGTTCCCCGCCCTCGAGGTCGATCTCGAGCCCAAGACGGTCCTGCTCAGGTCTCGGGCGATCGACCGTCCGGCGTCGGTGTTCAGCATCAACACCGATCCGGCCAAATCCGATCACACCACGCCCGACACCGGCGAGGGCGGCGAGGGCGTTCGCCCCGACTCCCGCTTGGCCCCGCTGCGCTCCGACCAGCGTGGTGGCCCGTCGCCGGCCGCGGCAGATCCAACGCCCGTGGCCACCATGAGGGTGGTCGACATGACCACCTGGCCTCCCCCTACCGCAGACACCGCCGCCGAGCTGGCCGCCTCCGCGCCGACCGACCCGGTGCCCGCCGACGACGCCGTGCCGGCCATCCACGCCGTGCCCACCGGCGACGCCGTGCCGGCCAGCGACGCCGTACCCGTCATCCATGCCGTGCCCAGCCCAGGCGGGGAGCACACGGTCGGTGATGCGGTGGCGCTGACGCCCGAGCCGGCCGCCAACGATGTGGGGACCGCCGACGGGCCGGTGACGGAACCCTCGACGCGGGTTCCGGCCACCTTCGGTTCCTCCGACGTCGAGCGGCCCCGTGATCGGGTGGCCGCGGCCAGCTACGCCTCACCGATCGACCCGATCTACAACCTTCCCGTCGTCCGTGCCGCCGCCGGCGCTGACGACATCGACACCGCGATCGCCGCCGGTGAGCTCGAGGTGATCTCGACCCTGATCCGTCAGGGACGGCTGTCCACCAGCGGCCCGATCTCGGACCGTGACGTGCGCACCATGGTGTACGTGGCCTTCACGTCGAGCGAACTACGCAAGATCCTGACCGCCGGTGGCGTCATCGACGGCGACAACTCCAACCTGGATCTGGGGCCGGTCGAGCTCTTCCAGGGCTCGGACCGAGCCGCCCTCGGCCAACTCGAAACGGCCCCCCTCAAGCGGTGCCCCGAACCGGTGGAGATCGATCTCGACACCATCGATCTCGACACCATCGATCTGGACACCGAGGAGCACCGTTCCCTGCCCGCCCGGAGCCAGGCACTGTAGTCGGAGTCGGAGTCGGCTTAGGCGAGGCTCAACCGAGCCGGCGCAGTCCCGGGCCCCCAAGGCGGTACCAACCCGCCCGCTGGATCTCGACCACGGCCGTACCCAGCTTCATGAGCGGCGACCGCCACCGGGGCACGGTGTCGAGCACGTGCACCCAGTCCCGGTCCTCGGGACGTTGATCGAGCCAGTACCGGCGGGCGCGGTCGGCGTGGAGGGGGTCCGACACCAGGATCACCGGCGCGCCGGCGTCGACGAGGGGGATGGTGCGGTGCACGTTCTCCCAGGTGCTGGTGGCCTCCTCCTCACAGACGATCGGTGGCAGATCCGGGTGGCGGGTGCGGGCCAGTTCAGCCATCACCGCCGCCTCGGACCGGTCCGCTCCCCCAGTCCGGCCGCCGGTGATGACGATCCGGTCGACCTGATGATGCCGAACGACCCGCGCCGTCTGGTCGATCCGCCAGCGCTGCACCCAGTTGGGCCGGCCGTTGCGGCCCGACCGGTAACCGAGCACGACCACCGTCGCCGGCCGGCCCGACGGTACCCGTCCGGCCACGGCCCGATGGGCCAGCTCCGCGGCGACGACGGCACCGCCCACGCCGACCACGGCCGCGGTGCCACGGCGGAAACGGGGGCCGGGAAACACCATGTCCCGAACCGTACCGGAGGTGGCGCCGCACCGACGGACCGGCGCGACGGTGCCCGGGGTGGAGCCCCGGGCACCGTCTCCAAATCTGCCGTATCGCGTTTGCTACCCCTTGTAGGCGGACTGGCTCTCCCGCCACGAACCGGTATCGGCCCGGGGCTCCTTGGGCAGCCCGAGAACCCGTTCGCCGATGATGTTGCGCTGGACCTGGGAGGTTCCGGCGTAGATGGTGCCGGGCCGGGCTACCAGGAAGCTGTTGATCCAGTTGGCCGGCGTGTTGGCCGTGCCGATGTCGGGGGCGGCCAGACCGGAGCGGGTCTCGTCGCCGAAACCGACCATGGCGTCGGCCCCGATCATGTCCATCGCCGTCTCGGTGATGTCCTGGTGGTAATGGCTCCAGAACAGTTTGCCGATCGACGCCTCGGGCCCCGGCTGCTGGCCGGTCAGGTAGCGGGTGAGGGCCTGCATGCCCCTGTACCGCATGATCTGCACCGAGGTGTAGAAGCGGGCGATGTCCTGACGGAGCAGGGGGTCCTCCGACTCGCCGCGCTCCCGGGCCATGTCGATGAACTGGTCGAGCTCGGCCTGGTAGCCGAGGTAGGTGATCGTGGCTCCGACCCCCCGTTCGAAACCGAGAAGGGTGTTACCGACAGCCCACCCGTTGTTCACGCCGCCGAGCACGTGATCGGCCGGGCAGGTGGCGTCGGTGAAGAACACCTCGTTGAAGTGGTCGTGACGGGCGATGTTGGTGATCGGCCGCACCTCGACCCCGGGCTGCTCCATCGAGACCAGCAGGAACGAGATCCCCTGGTGCTTGGTGACGTCCGGGTCGGTCCGGGCGAGGACGAAGATCATGTTGGCGGTGTGGCCGCTGGAGGTCCAGATCTTCTGCCCGTTGATGATCCACTGGTCACCGTCGAGCACGGCCCGGCAACCCAGGTTGGCCAGGTCGGAGCCGGCGTTCGGCTCGGAGTAGCCCTGGCACCACACGTCGGTGCCGTCCAGGATCCGGGGGATGTAGTAGGCCTTCTGCTCCTCAGAGCCCCAGGCCAGGATGGTGTTGCCGACCATTGAGATCGAGAACCCGTCGTTCTCACCACTGGTGGGCACGCCCCGCTTGGCGAACTCCTCGTTGAGGACGACCTGCTCGAGATGGCTCAGACCACCGCCGCCGTACTCGGCGGGCCAGTTCGGGGCCAGGAGTTTGTTGTCGGCCAGGACCTGGCGCCACTGGGCCAGGACCTGGGAACGCTCCTCTCCTTCGAGAGCCCCGATTCCCTGCCAGTCGGAAGGCAGGTGCTCGTCGAGGAAGGCGTTGATTTTCTCCCGGTACTGCTCGGTCTCGGCAGGATAGGTCGGCTGCATGCCGACAGAGTACGCCCGTGTCGCCACGTGAGGCGATTTGGGAGACATGGGTATCGAGTAGCTTCCGGGGATGGACCCGGTGCCGGCCCCGACCCCCCCATCACCCGACGTGCCCCGCTACCGGGTGTACGCCCTGCGGTACGCCCACCGGCCCGGGCGGCGGGCCGAGCACTTCCTCAGCGGTGACGAACACGACGGGCCCATGGACATGGCGTACTTCGTGTGGGCCATCGTCGGCGACGACCGGGTGGTGGTGGTCGACACCGGATTCGACGAGGCGGACGGCACCCGACGGCGACGGAGCATCATCCGGCCGGTCGCTGACGGTCTGGCCGCTATCGGCGTGGACGCGGCCCAGGTGTCCGACGTGGTCATAACCCATCTGCACTACGACCACATGGGTGGTCTGGGGGCCTTCCCGGCCGCCCGGCTGCATCTCCAGGCCGCCGAGATGGCCTACGCCACCGGCCCGGCCATGACCCACCCGGCGATCAGCCACGCCTACACCCCGGGCCTGCTGGCCAACCTGGTCGGCGACGTGTTCGCCGGCCGGGTCGTGTTCCACGACGGGGACGACGAGCTGTTCCCGGGTATCACCCTCCACCTGGTGGGCGGCCACACGGCGGGGATGCAGGTGGTGCGGGTGGCCACCCGGATCGGCTGGGTCGTGGTGGCGTCAGACGCCTCCCACTTCTATGAGCACTACGAACAGGGTCGGCCGTACGTGATCGTGGACGACCTGCCGGCCATGCTCGACGGGCACCGACGGTGCCTCCGCCTGGCCTCCGAGCCCCGGCTCGTCGTCCCCGGCCACGACCCCCGGGTCCTGGAGCGCTTCCCCACCGCCGTCGAGGGTGTCGAAGGCATCGTAAGTATCGAAGGCACCGTGAGTATCGAAGGCACCGTGAGTATCGAAGGCACCGTGAGCATCGAAGGCACCGTGAGTATCGAAGGCACCGTGAGTGTCGAAGGCACCGTGAGTATCGACACCTGACGGTCGGGCCGGCCCGGCGGCCACCCCGGTGGGTCCGCCCTGATTAGGCGGTCACAGGAGGCGGCGTACGACGGGGAAGTACTCCCGGTGGAAGCCGGCCTCGCTGGCCCGATCGAGAAGGTCGCGCGTGGCTTCGGCCCCCGTCACCTCGACCCCCACCTCACGCGCCAGCTCCAGGGCGTAGGACAGATCCTTGCGGGCGTAGTCGACCCCGAAGGCGTCGTCGGGGTAGGTGTCGACGAACATCGCCTTCCGCCCGTGGTTGTGCAGGGCGAAACTACCGCCCGAGGCTCCACCGATCACGTCGAACACAAGATCGGAATCGACGCCGAGACGGCCGGCGATGGCGTGGGCCTCGGCCAGGGCCTGCACGTTCTGAAACAGGATCATGTTGTTGAGCAGCTTGGTGATCTGGCCGGCCCCCAGATCCCCGCAGTGGGTCACGTCGGACGCCATGGGGGCCAGGACCGGCATGAGGCGTTCCACCGCCGCCGGCGCGCCGCCCACCATGATGCTGAGGGTGCCGTCGTGGGCGGCCTGCCGGGTGCGGGCGATGGGGGCGTCGCAGTAGTCGGCGCCCCGCTCACGGACCCGGGCCCCGAGCTCCCGGGTGAGGGCCACCGGGGCCGTGGTGTGATCGACGATGAGCTGGCCGGGCCGGACCCGATCCAGGACACCGTCAGTACCCGTCATCACCCTGTCGAGGGTGGGACCGTCGGGCAGGCTGAGCATGACGATGTCGGCCCGGTCGACCGTGCCGGCCACCGAGCCACCGTCCACGGCCCCGCGGGCCACCAGGGCGGCCACCAGCTCGGGCCGCACGTCGTACACCGTCAGGGCCGGTGGTTCGGCCCTGACCAGGTTGGCGGCCATCGGCGCGCCCATCACCCCCAGGCCGATGAAACCCAACCGCTCCCCGATCCGCCCGTCACCGCCGGTCCCCATCTGGTGTCCTCCCCGCGGCCCGGCTCCGTCCCGTTGGTGCCGTCCGTCCGTCAGCGTAGGAGGATCCGGCGGTGGAGGACCACGCCACCGGACGACGCCCGGCGACGAGCCGGGGAAGAACCGGGGGGAGGGACGACGGGCGGAGCCGAGCGATCCTGGTCCCTCAGCGACCGGGCACCGGGCGACGCCGCCCGACGAATCCCGACCGTCGAAGGACGGACGGGGCCAGATCCGACCCCCGGGCCGGGGTGTCGACACCATCTCGACGGTCGCCGTCCGTCGGCCAGGTGGCCACTGCCACCCGATCGCGGCTGAACGGGTACATGAGCTGCCCGGTCAGGCTGGCCAGGAGATCCCTCGGCTGGTACGAGGTGGCCTCGGGGTAGTGCCGGTCGCCGATGCCCGTCGGGGGGTACGACGCCGAATCCTTGTGCTGGGTGCCGAACAGTCGGTCCCAGGCGAACACGCTCGCGTAGTTCGAATTGTAGTGAACCGGATCGACCGAGTGATGGATCCGGTGGGACTGGGGGGTCACGAGGAGATAGCGCAGCGGGCCGAAGTTGAGCCTCAGGTTGGCGTGCTGCAGGCGCGTCCACCACACCGTTGCCAGTGTCTCCTAGCCGGACCCATGACCAGGGCGAACATCGGCCGCATTGTCGCTGACCAGGTGAAACGCCACCTGTCGCTACCGAACACTACTGGGCGCTACGGCCTGTCTTGCGGCCCAGATGTGGCCCGAGTGTGGCCCGAACACCCACCCCACGATCTCCGCAGATAGCGGAACGCCCCGACGCCGACTTGCACTCGACGCCGGGGCCAACACGGAAGGAGCACTTCCATGCCATCCCGCACCGTACAACCCTCGTTCACGACGGGCGCCGTCTTCGACGTCCACCACGCCCTCGCCGCCAACGGGATCACCCACCCTGACGGCATGTCGAACGGCGATTGGCTCGTCGAGATCATGACCGCCATGGTCCCCCTGGCCGAGATCGCCGCCGGGGTCGAGGTGACCCGATGACCGCGCTCATGGCCAGGGCACGGGCCGAACTCGTGGCCACCATCGACTACATCCGACTGGCCGTCTGGGTCTACCTCGTCGCCGGCATCGCCACATCCGTCGTTCTCCTCGGCGGCCGCAGCGTCGGCGCTGCCGCGTTCATCGGATTCACCACCATCGCCGGGTTGGCGGCCACCGACCGGCAGTAGCCCGTCACAGCCGCACAGCGCCAACGTGGAGCTCTCAACCCTCGGGTTGGGGGCTCTCTGGCCGCGTCCTCGACTACGCCGGAAAACAAGCGAAGCCCGCCACGAAGGCGGGCCCGCTGATACCGGAGGGGTCGTACTGACACAACTGGCGATGTCCTGATCACGCTACGGCCAAGCGAGCCGGGTGTCAACCGATAGCGTTTCTAGACGCCTCGCCGCATTGCCGCCTACATCGACGGATTCAACGTCTACTACGGGATGAGCCGCAAGGGGTGGCGGGACCGGCTCTGGCTGGACTACCGGTCGTTGATGGAAGCCATTCTCCGGCCTGGCCAGGAACTTGTCCGCGTTGCCTACTTCACCGCGTTGTCGAACAACCACGACAGCCAGCGTCGACAGAAGACCTACATTCGGGCGCTTGAAGCTCGGGGAGGGCTTGAGGTGATCTACGGCAAGATCACCCCCAGGTCGATGTCGTGCGGCGCCTGCGACCACAGGTGGAAACGTCCGCAGGAGAAGGAGAGCGACGTAGGGATGACCGTTCAGATGCTCGCCGACGCCTACGCCAGACGGATGGACGAGGTGTGGGTGATGTCACGCGATACCGACTTCCGGCCGGCAGTCGAACACCTTGCGATCAACCTGCGTGTGAAGGTCATCATCGTCCCACCGCCCTCAGGATCGACAACAAGGCCGACCACGCGGTCAACGCCGTCCTGGCAGAACCGACCGGCAATCGACCATTCCACATCCAACAAAAGCTCTATCGCATTCACCAACTGCCCGACCCAGTGATCAACAGAAGGGGCACGCAGATCCACCGGCCACCGGAGTGGGCGTAGCTCAGATCGTTGGCGTCCGGGTGGCCGATTGGTCGATCCGCGTTCCTTCGGCGTCGTAGCGCGCCGGGAAGACGAAGCTCCGGCTAGCGGACTTCATCGGTGACGCCCACTCTTCGTCTGGGAGTCGGCTGGCGAACTCGACCAGCTGACCGTGGAGCCAGCCAACAGCCGGACTGACCTGGCCCCCTCCACCAGGGACCCATGTGTAATGCATCAGCAGCTTGTCGGCGACTCCGACCAAGGCGCCGAGATCCTCGCGGCTGACCGCCTTCGGCCACTCGACACCGAAATCGCTCGGCTTCATGTCGCTATCGCGCCACCGTGGTCCGTGAAGGAACGAGGTGAGGGCCCGGTACTCAGCGACCGCGGCCGTCATGCGGTGTCTGCCGCCCGCCAAAGCAAATGCCTTCTCGTTGGGGAATGCTGCAGCGGCGTCGAGCATCCTGGCCCACCCGTCAGCGAGCTTCCAGCAGCCGTCCTCTAGTTCGCCGTCGGTTCGCTCGGTGGCCATCGGTCGACCGTAGCTCGGTCTCAGCTGGCCCGCCGCGGATTGCGCATCCGCTGAGGCCAACCGGTGTTCTCATGCTCCTCGCTGGGGCCATAAACCCGCCCAGTCAGCTACCCGACTGGCCCCACCGGGCACGCCCAGGGGACGCCGTGAACCGCCCAGCCCGATCACGAGCCCGACGCGGTGACGACTCCTCGCCAGGGTTCGGCAACTGCATCGACCGCAACAACCGGTCCAGGGACGCCCGCTGTAACCGGACCTCAGCCAACAACGGGTGCGGGACCGCCTGACCCATCGAACCCGTCGTCGTCATCGGCCCCTCAGCGAGCACCTCCTCCAAACGCCCGATCAGATCCGCTGTCCGGCCAGCCTCGAACGCTCGTGCTCCTGGCCGGCGCTGTCGGGCTCCGCTTCGGCGAGTGCGCCGCGCTGCGGGTGTCCCGAGTCGACTTCCTCCGGCGGACCGTGACCGTGGTCGAGACGGCGAACGAGGTCCGCGGCGAGGTGCTGTTCGGTGAGCCGAAGATGAAGGCCAGCCGGCGGACGGTGTCGATGCCCCGTTACGTCGCCGATGAGATCGCTGCCGGTCTTGGCACCCGGGCCCCGGTCGGGCCGGATGACCTTGTGTTCACTGGGCCCGCTGGCGGACCGTTCCGCCGGAAGCACTTCCGGTCGAGGGTCTGGGTCCGTGCGGTGGCCGCCGCCGGCCTGGACGGGCTGACGTTCCACGGGCTCCGCCACTCGGCGGTCGGGTTCATGATCGCGGCCGGCGCCCGCCCGAGGGTGATCCAGAAGCGCATGGGGCACAGCTCGATCCGCACCACGTTCGATGTGTACGGCAGCGTGCTCGAGGACGTCGACGCTGAGCTGGTCGATGGGCTCGACGCGATGCTGTCCGATTCCTCGTGTGGCCTGGATGTGGCCCGGGCCGTCGGAGACGACGACACCGGGGAAACGTCAGATCCCTGACCAGGCGAAACGTTAGTGGAGCTGAGGGGAGTCGAACCCCTGGCCTCCTCGATGCGACCGAGGCGCTCTAGCCAGCTGAGCTACAGCCCCATGATGGGATTGGCCAGTGTAGCGGCCCGCGTACGGTGACGGTCGCCGTTTCCGGCCAGGGGATCGTCGCTCACCTGTCGGTTCGTTCGCCCTCGCCGTCCGCCGACCAGGCCCGGTCGATGAGGTCGGACACCTGCCGATTGGGTCGGCCCCCCGAGCCACGGGCGGCCGGGCCGAGCTCGGAGGCGATCGCCTCGGCCACGAGGAACGGATCACCGTCATCATCGGCATCGGTGCCGGTGGCGCCGCTCGCGGCACTGTCGCTGTCGGTACCGACCTGGCGGCTCGCCTTGTCCGCTCGGATGGCCACACCGGCCGGGGCGGCCCGGCGGGCGGCCGCAGCGCGCTTGGCCGCCCGCCGCTGCCGGTACTCCT
>JBKECK010000052.1:0-24210 GCA_047974625.1 Acidimicrobiales bacterium | reverse complement strand
TCGAGCACCGGCTGTTCTCGTTCATCTCGATGAACTGGCGAGGCCGGCCCCTCACCGATCTCCAGACCATCATCGAGCTGATCTCGAACACGACCACCACCACCGGCCTGGTCGTACACGCCGACCACGACCCCAACTGGTACCCCAAAGGCGTCAAGATCACCGACCGAGAATTCAACGCACTCCCCATCCACCGGCACCACTTCCACGGCGACTGGAACTACACCATCACACCCACCAACCGCGCGACTTGAATCGCGTCAGGCCCTTACGAGCACGATACGCGCACGAGTTGTAGATTTCTGCCATGGCGAGGGGGTCGTCGGTGTTTCAGCAGAACGGGAGCTACGGCTACCGGATCGATATCGATCCGAGCACCGGCAATCGTCGTCAGTCGTCTCGTCAGGGCTATTGCACGACGCGAGAGGCCGAGGGTGCTCTGAGGGCAGCCCTCGACGAGGTGGCGCGGGGAATCGGGGTCAATCGCTCGTCGCTCGACCTGGGCGCCACCCCCAGGCCGTGCCTGATTGGGGCTATTCCGGTATTCCATTGGGTGATGTCGTTGCGAATCTTGGCGTGCGGCCCGTAGTTTTATCGCGTTTTAGAGGAGATGCAATGCGCCCTGGATCGAATTGCTTGATACTGCGAATCGGCAGCTTATGTGTGTTCTCGTTGGTCCTGATGGTCGCGTGCGGGAGTTCGGGTCCGGAAGAGGCGACTGTTTTTGAGGATCTTGGTTTGGTGGCGCCGGAGGACCCTGGGGCGGAGGCTGAGGCCCAGTTGGCTGCGGAGCGGGAGGCGCAGGAGGCGGCGGCGGTGTGTATGCGGGAGCAGGGGTATCCGTACGAGCCGTGGTCGGAGATCGAGTTGGTGGCGGCGATACCGGTCGCGGCCGCTGAGCCTGGTTCGCGTGGGTTCGCTGAGGAACGGGGGTATGGCGTGCTGTTCGGCTTCCCGCAGTCACTGGAGACCCATCCGTCGGCGAAGAAGAATCCGAATCAGCCCTACGTCGACGGGCTGACGAACGATGAGAAGTTCGTCTACTACGAGACGTTGTTGGGGGTTGCGGGAGGCGATGGTTTGATGCGGCCGGGTGTTGATGAGGAGTTGTATCTTTCGGGAGGATGTCTGGGTCGGGAGCTTGAAGGGATCGCTGAGGAGATGAATTTGTACGGGGAGTTGGTTGGTGCCTACGAGACGCTTGAGGTCACCGTCAACTCCGATCAGCGACTTCTTGACTACGACCGGGAGTGGTCGGCCTGCATGGCTGAACAGGGTCTGACCTACGCCAGCAGTCCAGCGGCGATGGCTGATTTCGAAGGGCGCTCCTCGGAACTGTGGGCAACGGTCGTCTTCCCGGCCGATGCCTATTCGGCTGATGAGCTTGTGGCTATGTCCGAGGCCGAACGAACCGCGTTGTATACAGCGGAGCCGGAGTTCGACGAGCAGGAGTGGGAGAGTTGGTTGGAGGAGGAACGCCAGGTGGCGACGGCCGATTTCGACTGCCAGGGTGACCAGCCTCGGGAAGATCTGTTCATTGAAGTCCTGGCCGAACACCAGGATGCGTTCGTCGCTGCTAACTCGACCGTGATCGACCAGCTCGAAGACGAGAGCTGACGTGCCCAGCCGACTGCGGTGGGCTGCGGCGGTCGTGGCCCTTTCCGTGGCGATGGCCGCCATCGGTTGGTTCGCTGGCCGGCAGAGCGTGTCACCCCAAGAGGCTGCGGCCCAGGCCGAGGCCCCAGAGCCCTCGGCTATCACCGTTCCCGTCGTCCGCAAGGAGCTGGTCAGCCAGGTGCTCGTGCGGGGCCGGTCACAGCCAGCGGGGATGAGCGAGATTGCCGTCGTCGGTTCAAGTGTCGCCGGAGCCGATCTTGTGGTCCCGCTTGTTACCGGCTTGCCGCTCGGGGTGGGTGATTCAGTCGCCAACGGGCTGGTGGTGGCTGAGGTGGCGGAGCGGCCTGTGTTCGTGTTCGAGGGATCGTTGCCGGCGTTTCGGTCGTTGCGGGTCGGGACGAGGGGCGACGACGTTGCCCAGCTGGAAGCGGCGCTGGGTTCGCTCGGGCTCCTCGGGGCAACCCCTGACGACACCCTTGACCCGATGACCGCCACGACGGTGGCCGAGATGTATCGCCGAGCTGGCTACGATCCGCCGGCCGACGGGACTGTGCTGCCCCTCAGTGAGTTCGCGTTCATCGACGGCCTGCCCCGAGAGGTCGACTCGGTGTTGCTCGCACGGGGAGATCTGGTTGACGGCCCTATCCTGCGGGTTGCTACCGACCAGGTAGAGGTGACGGCCGAGATTCCTGGGGCCGACCGGCGGTTGCTCGCAACTGGCATGGCAGCCGTCATCAACTTCGACGACCTGGCCCTCACCGTCGACGCCACTCTCACGGTTCTTGGTGATCAGCCGATCGACGGATCGGGCGGGCTCTACACGGTTGTCTTCAGTCCTCTGGCCGCCGACGAGGTCAGCGGTGTGACCGATGCTCCGGCCCGAGTGGTTGTGCCCTTGGAGAGCAGTGACGGTGAGGTGCTCGTGGTTCCCGTCGCTGCGTTGACCGCCGGTCCGGACGGCTCGACCCGAGTCGAAGTGCTAGGCGACGACGGGAGCCTTACCGACATACCGGTCACTACTGGTCTGACCGCCGGCGGCGAAGTAGCCGTGACCCCGGCCGACACGTTCACATTGGTCGAAGGTGATCGTGTCGTCGTCGGGTAGTGCCGGAACGGCCTTCGCGGTCGAGGCCGTCGACCTCTCCAAACGGTTCGATACTGATCCGCCGGTCGACGTCGTTCGAGGTGTCGACCTCGTGGTCGAGCCTGGCGACTATGTCGCGGTGACCGGGCCATCGGGCTCCGGAAAATCGTCGCTGCTCAACCTGATTGGTCTCCTCGACCGGCCTACCGACGGACGTCTTTGGATCCAAGGCGTCGACGTCACCGATCTCGGTACCAAAGCCCGAGCGGCGATCCGCGCCCAGCATCTCGGGTTCGTGTTCCAATCGTTCCACCTGCTCTACGACCGCACCACAGTGGACAATGTCGAGCTTGCCTTCCGGTATCGACCCGAAACCAACGTCGATCAGCGGGCCGCAGCCCGGGAGGCCCTCGAGCGCGTCGGCCTCGGTCACCGTCTCGACGCGTTCCCGGCCACCCTGTCGGGCGGGGAACGGCAGCGAGTGGCCGTGGCCCGAGCGATCGTCGGTCGCCCCGACGTGCTCCTCGCCGACGAACCGACCGGCAACCTCGACGCAGCGACGACGGCCGAAATCCTCGACCTGTTCGACGAACTCAACCGCGGCGAACTCACCATCGTCGTGATCACTCACGACCCCGAGGTCAGCAGCCGGGCGGCCAGGGTCATTCAGCTACGCGACGGCGAGATCGCGCACGACGAACGTACCCGGCCAGCGGTGTCCTCCAACGCTCAGCCGGGCCACACACAACCAGCTCCCGGCCAGGCGGACGGCGACACGGTTGTCCCGCCCTGGGGGCCGCGCCCTAGCCGTGGCCTTGTGCTGACGGTTGCCGATCTGTTGACCTCGACCCTGGCCCGGCCCGGGCGTACTGCGCTCACCGCGCTGGGCACCGTGCTCGGGATCGCTTCGCTGCTCGCCACGGTCGGCGCTGCTGACACCGCAGGCAACCAGATCGTGAGCCGGTTCGACGCGTTGTCCGCGACCCAGGTCATCGTCGAGCCCGTCGCCGTCGTCGGTGAACCAGACAGCGAGACCTCAACGATGGGATGGGACATCGAGACTCGACTCGACCCGCTCAACGGCGTGGTGGCATCAGGCGGCTATCGACCAATCGCCGAGCCCGGATTCACCCGCACGATTCCGCGTATCGGCTCAGCCGACATCGACGAACGCGACATCGACGTTGTCGCGGCCACCCCAGGCACGTTCGCTGCGGTCGGCATCGAGGCCGCCAGAGGACGACTCTTCAACACTATCCACCAGCAGCGGGGCGACGCTGTGGCCGTGCTCGGCCCCGCAGCCGCCGACCGGCTCGGGGTGCACCGCCCCGAATCGTCCCCGTCGATCTTCGTCGGGGGAACCCAGCTTGTCGTCATCGGAGTGCTCGACGCCGACACCGTTACCCGAGCCCCCAATCTGGCCGCCGCCATCATCGTGCCCGACACCTGGGCCTCCACCCGCTACCCAACACCCGGACCGGACACGGTCGCCATCCGCACCGACCCGGGCGCAGCGGCGCTGATCGCCAGCCAGGCCCCGGTCGCCCTCAGCCCCAACGACCCGAGTGCCCTCCATGCCCGCCGAGCCGCCGAACCGGTCCGTATGCGAGACGAAGTCCGCCAAGACCTCAACAGCCTGCTCATCGTGCTCGGACTCATCGCCATCGTCGTCGGCGGCCTCGGGATCGCGAACGTCACCCTCGTCTCCGTACTGGAACGCACCGGCGAGATCGGTCTCCGCGGGGCGATCGGGGGCCGCCCCGCCACCATCGCCACCCAGTTCCTGGCCGAGAGCGCACTGCTTGGCCTGATCTCCGGCATCGTCGGCGCCAGCCTCGGCATCATCGTGCTCGCCGCCATCTCCCGCGCCCGCGACTGGACCATGATCCTCGACCCCCGCCTCCCCATCGCCGCCCCCATCCTCGGCGCAACCATCGGAATAGCCGCCGGAGCCTACCCAGCGTGGCGCGCCGCCCGCATCGACCCCGCCACCGCCCTCCGCTCCGGAACCTAACCCCCCACGACGAACCCCGCCCAGCAGGCGGGGGAATGGGCAGCTGGACCGCCGCGGTCCAGGTTGTTGCGCGATGCGTTCCCGGACAGTGTCCATGTGGTCGGGTGTCGGGCTCGATGCCTCGACTGACCGCGATATCTGGGAGTACGCCGAAGGTCGTCTGGCTCCGTGTCGGCAACGTGTCCACGGTGCATATCGCAATCGTGCTGTTCGACCACGTGGAGCGGATCGAGGTCTTCGTGGATTATGTTGAGGAAGCGATGCTCGTCATGCCGGCACCCGGTGCGGAGTAAGCAACCGAGGGATCCCGAAATGCGCGGCACTCGTTGCGGCTCGGGCCATCCCCGGGCGCCGGCTCGGTGACAGGCCTGTCGGCGCCTGTCGACGGCGGGGCGCCTCAGCCGACGCAGAACCGGCAATATGCCGGCATCTAAATTGTCGACGGGCGCCTACGCCACCGGTCTGGGGTGGTGCGGGAAGCATGGCGGATCCCCGTCGTGTCGTCTGGCGGACAGAGGTTCCAGGGTGCCGAGGTCGTGCAGATCCGAACGAGGTCTGTTGTGGGCTCGGCTGGCTGCGAGCTGAACTGGACGCGGTACGATCGGTGGCTATGGGGAGCAGCGGCGATGGCGTCGAGCGGTTGGTCGGGATGAGCCTGACCGAGGTCGCGTTGGCGTTCGGCTGGACCGATGAGCAGTTGGCCGCCCACCTCGCTGATCTTGCATCGGTCGAACCTCTCGACCTGACGCCCGGTGATCTGGAGCGTGTC
This sequence comes from Acidimicrobiales bacterium, assembly GCA_047974625.1. Lineage (GTDB taxonomy): Bacteria > Actinomycetota > Acidimicrobiia > Acidimicrobiales > SZUA-35 > CADEDH01. The sequence continues at coordinate 18,726 of JBKECK010000052.1, read as the reverse complement.
GCCCAGCTCACTCGCCAGGCCGAAACCGGTCGTTCCCGTCCGCTCGCCTCGTGAGTCCTGACCCCGAGGGGCTCGACTGGCAGGCGCTCCTGGTGGAGTCGAACGACCGCCGGGCCATCTATGCCGAACGATTCCCTGCTCAGCTCGAGGCGGCGTTCGCCGAGTGCCCTGATCCAACTCGGGCGTTGGGCTGCCTTCGATCAACGGGCCGCCACTGAGATCCTCCGGGTGTTCGCCGGCGCATGGCCTACTCTCGGCCCGCACCGTGCCTCCGAACGGTGGCACTACGTTGGCATCCCGGATGACCCCACGTCGGTAGGGCTGTTTGCCTTTCGGGGCCGCAAGCTCCTGCCCGGAACCATCGTGATCGACGCCGTACATCAAGTTGGAGCCTGACGCCGATGTCGCTGGAGGACGGCTCTGCACAGCTCAACGGCTCGAAAGCTCCTCATCGATAGCAGGTTCGTCAAGTAATGAGGCTTCAAGAAGCGAGCGCCAGATCGTCGACGCCGTCACCGCCGCCCGAGCAAAGGGCGTCCCATGGCAGCGAATCGGCGAACTTCTCGGCACCTCAGCCCAGGCTGCTCAGCAGCGATACGGCGCCGTCATCGAGACCGGTTGACGACGCTCAGCAAGAACGCTCGGGACGTGCCGTACCGCTCAGCGGCGAAGGTCACGGAGTGAGCCACAATATGGGTGTCCTCCACCGGCACCCCGGTGACATGTTCCCGCCGGACGAGGCTGAGCGGCAGTGGGCAGACCGCTTACTCGTCACCCCCGCCGAGGCCTGAGCTGGATCATTACCAGCGCGATCTCCGCGGCAAAGGTCAGACACACCTCACAGTCGCCCAACCCTTGCCGGATCGGCCTGGGCATGGTTGCCTGCTGTGCCCAGGGTTACGGGGGCGACCGCCATCGTCACCCGCGTCCCGCCGGTACGATCGGCACGGCAGGAACTCCCTGTACAGGGCCGTACAGGACGACCACCCTGATCGGCCCGACGGTGATCACCGCGTGCCTGGCGAGCTTCCGCTCACCGGGTTCCGGGCAGACTCCACCAGAGACCGTCGGCTACAGCGAAAAGGCCGGACCCAGTGAGCGACGATCCCGTGGTGAAGCGACACCGGCATCTCGAGCAGATCGCCATGGTCGCACTGGACGCCGGTCGGCAGCTGAGCGAGACCGGGGCCAAGAGCTCGGTGGTCAGTGCCGGCACGAAGAAGGTCGCCGAAGGGCTGGGCGCTGAACACGTGTACTGCCGGGTCGGCTACGCATCCCTGGCGCTGACCGTCACCCACGGGCGGAACACGATCACCCGGATGGTCGAGGTGGGGCCGCTCGGGGTGGACATGCGCCTCAACCACGAGTTGCGGGAGCTCTGCCTGACGGCGGCTCGGGGCGGTGTCGGGCTCGACGAGGCCGCGGCCCGCCTCAAGGCGCTCGGTGGTGAGGTACCGCATCATCCGCGCTGGCTGGGGGCGGTGGCGGTGGGTATCGCCTGTGCCGCGTTCGGGCGTCTGCTCGGCGTCGATTGGCAGGCGGTCCTGCCGATCCTGGCCGGCAGCGCCGCCGGACAGTGGCTTCGGTCGTCGATGGTTCGGCGTGGCGTCAACGTATTCGTCATCGCCACGATCGTGGCCTTCGTGACCGCCCTGCTGACCGGGCTCGGTGTCAGTTTGGCCGGCAGCCAGATGGTCCCGATGGCGATGACGGCCTCCGTCCTGCTCCTGGTGCCGGGGATCCCGGCCATGAACGCCCAGAGCGACATCATGGAGGGCTACCCGACCATGGGCAGCGCGCGGTTCGTGAGCGTGGCCATGCTCCTGATGTTCATCACGCTCGGGTTGGGCGCAGCCCAGTTGCTGCCGTTCAACGGCGGGGATGTGCTCCACCTCCAGCACGGCCTCCTGCACCAGGTGTTCTTCGGGGCCGTGGCGGCGGCGGGTTTCGGAGTGCTGTTCAATTTCGGTCGAGCGGAACTGGGCTGGTCGGCGGCCGCGGGTGCGCTGACGCTCACCGTCCGGACGGTCGGGATCGACCTGGGCTGGAACCTGGTGGTCTCATCCTTCGTGGCCGCGGTGACGGTGGCGCTGGCGGCGGAGCTGGTGCGCATCGCTCCGTTCGAGGTCAGCCGGCCCCGCAGCGTCCTGGCCATCGCGGGCTGCATCCCGATGATCCCGGGCGGTGCCGCCACGAACTGGATCATCGGCCTGCTGGAGCTGACGGCCCAGAATCCCGCCGACCCGGCGGCAAGCCTGCAGAGCGCGGCGATCGCCGGGTTGCGGGTCGTGTTCACCGTCGGGGCCATCGGCTCCGGACTGGCCATGGTGCGCACCCTGGTCCGGCATTCCGAGTTCCCGTGACCCGGTTCGGCGATCCTGGTGCGACAGCCGAGCAGGACCCCCGGTGACATGGGCACGATCATCGTCCTGGCGCACGAACCCGATCGGCTTCTCTCCTCCGCGTGGCCCTTCACGGCGCCTTTGGGCCGGCCGACGGCGGCGAGCTAGGGTTCGGCAACGGGCGGGTCGGCTGGGTTTCGACCCGCTCCAGGTACGAAAGGGGACCCAACCGTCATGGCTATCGACGCGTTCAACGTCGAGGCAGGTCACATCATGATGTTCGCTCGCAGCATCGGTGACGACAATCCTCGCTACGACCCGCTCCGGACCGACCCGGCCGAGGTGATGGCACCGCCGACCTTCGTTCAGGCCAGCGCCCAGTACGACCCCGGCTACGTCCTCCGGCCGTCCATCGACGCCGACGGCTGGTTCGGGTCCGGGGGCGAACCGACCGGACGGAAGCCCTCGTCGGGCTCCAAGGGCGGCGGTGGCAACGGGGGCGGCCTCCACGCCGAGCAGCACTTCGTCTACCACCGTCCGCTCAAGGCGGGTGACGTCCTCACCGCCACCACCTCGACCGGCAAGGAGTGGGAGAAGACCGGCAGCAGCGGGACCCTCCGCTTCTCCGAGCGGGTGACGGAGTACCGCGACGCCGACGGAGAGCTCGTGGTCACCGCCACCGGCGTGGGCGTGGTCGTCGACCGCAGCGGAAAGGGGAAGTGACCGTGGCCGGATCATCGGACGGCAAGACCCAGCCCAAGGTCGGCGAGACCTTCGAGGTGCCCCTGGTCAACGACCTGAAGCGCACCACCATCGTCCAGTACGCGGGTGCTTCGGGCGACTACAACCCGCTCCACTCCGACGAGATCTTCACCACCGAGGTGGCCGGCTACCCGTCGGTGTTCGCCCACGGCATGCTCACCATGGGGATGACCGGACGGATGCTCACCGACACCTACGGGATCGAGGCACTCCAGTCGTTCGGGGGCCGGTTCACCGCCCAGGTGTTCCCCGGCGACAGCCTCACCGGATCCCTCACCGTGGACGCCATCGACGACGGGGTGGCCAGCATCACCGTGGTCACCCGCAACCAGGACGACGTCGTGGTGTTCCAGGGGCAGGCCACGGCCAAGGTGGCCTGAACCGGTCTGACCGTGGGGTCGGTGGCGTCCTAGCCTGTCGGCCATGGTTCCACCGACCCCCTTCAATCAGGCTGGCCGCCCCGTCGACGACGTCATCGCCGAGCTGGAGCAGAAGCAGGCAGGCGACGTCCGCTGGCAGGACGGCCGCGCCTTCGGGATGGTGTACCACGGCGGCCCAGGGGTGGAGGAGGCGGCCGAGCGGGCGGCCCGCCGCTACCTCCACGAGAACGCCCTCAACACCCGGGCCTTCCCGTCACTGGGGCAGATCCAGGCCGACGTGGTGGGCTGGACGGCCCAACTGCTCAACGGCCCCGACACCGCGGCCGGTTTCCTGACCAGTGGCGGCACCGAGTCGATCCTGTGCGGGGTGAAGGCGGCCCGGGAGCGGGCCAAGGCAGAGCGGGGGATCGAGGCCCCCGAGATGGTGCTCGCCGAGAGCGCCCACGCCGCCTTCCACAAGGCCGCCCACCTGTTCGGCCTCACCGTCCGCAAGGCGCCCGTCCGCGACGACTGGACCGCGGACGTGGAGGCCATGGGCGGGCTCGTCAACGACAACACCGTGTTGGTCGTCGGCTCGGCGCCCCAGTATCCCCAGGGCGTCGTCGACGACATCCCGGCCATCGCCGGCCTGGCCGCCTCGGTGGACGCCAACTGCCACGTGGACGCCTGCATGGGCGGTTTCGTGCTGCCCTTCGCCGAACGGCTGGGCCGGGCCGTCCCGGTGTGGGACTTCCGGGTCGAAGGGGTGAGCTCCATCTCGGCCGACATCCACAAGCTCGGCTACGCCCCCAAGGGAGTATCGGTGATCCTCCATCGGACCCGGGAGCTCCGGCGCTACCAGACCTTCGTGTTCGACGGTTGGCTCGGCGGGCTCTACGCCACCCCGGGCCTGCAGGGCACCAGGTCCGGCGTGCCGATGGCGGCCGCCTGGGCCGTGATGCAACACCTCGGGATCGACGGCTACGTCGAGCTCACCCGCATCGTCCTAGACAACGCCGACCGGATGCGGGACGGGATCGCCGGCATCGACGGCATCCGGGTGCTCGGCGACGGCCGGTACCACCTCGTCGCCATGACCGGCGAGGACGGCTTCGACGTGTTCGCCGTCGCCGACGCCCTCGAGGCCGAGGGCTGGTTCCACGACCGCCAGGGACCCCCGGATTCGCTCCACTCGACGGTCTCGAACTCCAACACCGGGGTGATCGACGACTATCTCGAGGCCCTGGCCCGCTGCGTGGAACAGGTCCGCGGTCATCGCAGCGACGATCGCTCCACCAACTACGCCACCATGGAGTAGCCGACCCGGGCCTGGTCAGGCGACCAGGCTGTGTGGTGGGGCCTGGTCAGGTGACCGGGCTGTGTGGTGGGGCCTGGTCAGGTGACCGGGCTGTGTGGTGGGGCCCGGTCAGGCGACCGGGCTGTGTGGTGGGGCCTGGTCAGGTGACCAGGCTGTGTGGTGGGGCCTGGTCAGGTGACCAGGCTGTGCCTGATGGTGGCGATGGCGTCGGTGGCGCCGATGGTGTCGATGTAGCCGGCCACCGAGCCGTGGGCGTCGGCGAGGTCGGCCAGGAGGCCGGCCATGGTGGCGGGACGGGCGGAGAACAGGACGTCGGCCATCTCCGGGGCCAAGCCGAACTCGGCCATCTTGTCGGCCGCGGTGATGCCGTAGGCCTCGGCCAGCCAGGCGGCCATGGCCACCATCGGCTCCGCCGAACGGGCGAAATCGACCGTCACCACGTCGTCGGAGGCCCCGATGCCGCTCAGGATGAGGGCGGCCAGCACGCCGGTGCGGTCCTTGCCGGCAAAACAGTGGAACACCACCGATCGCTCGGCGGCGAGCGCCTCGGCCACGTCGGCCAGGGCCTGGGACAGCTGGGGGCCGGCGTTCTCCGTGATGGCGACCAGGTGGTGGCGGAGCAGATCGTCGCCCCGGGTCTCACCCACCAGCTGCTTGGGGATGTCGGCAATCGGGGCCGAGCGGACCTCGATACCGTCGTGGGAGAACCGACCGTCCCGGGCCGCCTCGTCGTCGTCTCGGAGGTCGACGACCATGGAGATGCCGAGCTGGGCCACCCCGGGCCGGTGGGCCTCGCTCAAACGGTGGAGACCGTCGGCCCGGTAGAGGCGCCCCAACCGGGTGGTGCCCCCCGGCACCGCCAGACCGCCCAGGTCCCGCAGGTTGAACACACCATCCAGCGCCGGAACCGTGGTCATGGCCACCGATGCTAGCGGCCCGGCCCGGGACGGCCGGTACGCAGCAGCGAGGTGGTGAAGGCCGGCTCACCGACCACCGACGGGGTGGCCACCATGGCCAGGGACACGTCCGCCCACCGGTTTGTAGCCGGCCAACATGGTGCGGGCCGCGGTGTCGATGACGTAGGCCACACCGGCCACGGTGAGGCTGACGCCCAGCCACCAGGGTCCGACCCCGCCCGAGTACATCATCCGACCGATGAGCACGAGGTGATCCCGAAGGCGGCGAGACCCACCATCCAGGCGTACTCGGAACAGGCCTCGGATCCGGCGATGCGGGCCACGGTCAGGGCCGGGTCACCGGCCGACATCACACCGTCGACGAAGAACTGGCGAACACGGCCAGAACGAAGGTGGCGAGGTACCCCACGCCGACGGCCCGGGCCGCCCGGACGGTCAGGGGACGGCGGGCTCGACGACGATGACCGCCTTGCCGGCGATCCGGCCGGCGGCAAGATCGCTCAGGGCCTCCGTCGCCTGCTCGAGGCGGTAGCGACGACCCACCGGCACGGTCACCACCCCCGACGCCAGCAGCCGGCCGAGGGTCTCCACCAGCTCGGCCCGCTCGTCGGCGATGAAGGTCGTGAGACGAGGGCCCACGAACGGGGACAGGGCCAGGGCGCGGAACTGCCGGCCGGCCCCGCCGGTCAGGCGGCCTCCGCTCTCACCGCCCACGATCACCAGGGTGCCCCGGGGTTCGAGGATCCGGCGGAGCCGCCGGATCGGGGTGAGGCCGCCGGTGTCGATGATCAGGTCGTAGCGGGTGGGGAGATCGGTGACGTCGGTGGTCGAATGATCGATCACCTCCTCGACGCCGAGGGTGCGCACCAGGTCCTGTTTGGCCGGCCCGGCCACGCCGGTCACGTGGCCGCCCAGGTGGGCGGCGATCTGGACCGCGAACGAGCCGACCCCGCCCGAGGCGCCGAGGACGAGGACCCGCTGGCCGGCCGAGAGACCTCCCACCTCGGTGACCGCCTGCAGGGCGGTGACCCCCGACACCGGGGTGGCCGCGGCCGTCTCGAACGGCACTGCCGCCGGTTTGAGGGCGACCCGGGCCGCGTCGGCGGTGGTGTGGGTGGCGTACGATCCGGACGCCACCCCGAACACTTCGTCGCCTGGGCCGAAGGCGTCGACTCCGGCGCCGACCGCTTCCACCACCCCGGCGACGTCCCCTCCCAGAACCGGCTGGGTGGGGCGGCGGAAGCCGAACCCGGCCAGCCGGACCGGGTAGGGGAGGCCGGTGGCCAGGTGGATGACCCCCCGGTCCACACCGGCCGCCACCACCCGGATCAGGACCTGGCCCGGCCCCGGTTCGGGCCGGGGAACGGTGGCCAGGGTGACGGCCCCGACCGGCCCGTACCGGCGCCGGATCACGGCCGGCATCGTCCCGTTCCCGGCGGCCCCGTAGGGGGTTTCGTCGCCGGCGTTCGTGGGGTGGTGGTCCGTGGTCAGGGGCCTGTGGGTGCTCATCGCCGTGCTCCGTTCCCGCTCGGTGGATTCGGCCCGATCCTGGCCGCCCCTCCGGTGCGTACTTTGTACGTAATCGTGGTCAGTGTAAAAGTACTAAGTACGTGAGTCAAGGGTGGCGGGGCTAGGCTGGTCGGCCCACGGCGGGCCACCCGGTCCCGCCATCCGACCGTGAGGTGGCCATGGATGAAGGGATCATCGGCCCGTCGTCGTCACGAGGCCAGGCCCGGGCCCGGCGGCCCCGCCTGAGCCGTGACCGGGTGGTGGAGGGGGCGATCGAGCTGGCCGACGGGATCGGCGCGTCGTCGCTGACCATCCGCAAGCTGGCCACCCACCTCGGGGTCAAACCGATGGCGATCTACAACTACGTCGCCAGCAAGGAGGAGATCCTCGACGCCATGGTCGACGCCGTGTTCGGCGAGTTCACGTCGCCCCCGGAGGATCGGCCGTGGCGCGAGGCCATCGGCATCCGCTGTCACTCGGCCCGAGCCGTACTGGCCCGGCACCCGTGGGCCACCCCACTGCTCGACTCCCGTACCTCACCCGGGCCGGAAACCGTGCGTCACCACAACGCGGTGCTGGGGTGTTTCCGCCGGGCCGGCTTCTCCCTGCCGCTCACCGCCCACGCCTACGCCCTGATCGACAGCCACTTGTTCGGCTTCGCCCTCCAGGAGGCCGCCCTTCCCGCCCTAGGTGGTGACGAGATGGTCGCACTCGCCGGTGAGCTCATGGCCGCCTTCGACGGCCTGCCCCACCTCCGGGAGCTGACCGTCGACCATGTGCTCCAACCCGGCTACGACTTCCGGGACGAGTTCGCCTTCGGTCTCGACCTGATCCTCGACGGTCTGGAACGCTCCCGCGACGCGGAACGGGCCCACCCCGAGGGCGGGATGGGCCCCTGAGGGAGTCGCCCGGGCCGAAACGGGCCGGGCCGCGTCGGGTATTCCTCAGGTTCGGCCCAGGGCCGCCTTCATGGCCTCGGGGTTGGCGTCGATCAGGCGACCGGAGGCGTCCACCACGGTGGGAACCGTCTCGTTGCCGTCCCGTAGGGACTGGACGGCCGCCGAGGCCTCGGGGTCCCGCCAGACGTTCACCTTGATCCGCCGCGACCCGGCCGGCCAGGAGGTCAGCCGGGAGCGGACGCTGAGCGCCGAGCACACCGTGCAGCCCGGTCTCCAGTACACGATCAGGTCATCGGGTCCGGCCGAGGAGCGGGCGTCGCGCAGGTCGACGTGGGGGCCGCGGCTGGGCCACGACCACCACAACGCGGTAGCCACACTGAGCATCAGGGCCGTTGCTCCGGCACGGTCACCGTTGATGGCCGCGGCCACCGCCAGGCCCGTCACGGCCAGGCCCACCAGGCCGTAGGCCAGGATGAACGCCTTCAGCCGACGGCGGAGGTCGTCGCCCGGCGCCTGGTCGGGGGTGGGCCGGCCGGCGCTGCCTGCAGTCATACGCCGACTTTACCCGACCCCCCGACGCCGGGGCCGGTCAGAACGGCTGGTCGCCGATGACGGTGATCCGTTCCATCACCCGTCGGCTCGGGTAGTAGTCGGACACGGCGTAGTGCTGGGTGGAGCGGTTGTCCCAGAACACGACGTCGCCCGGCTGCCAGCGCCAGCGGCACTGGTACTCGGGAATGGTTGCCTGCAGGCACAGGAAGTCGATCAGGTCCTCGGATTCGGCGGGGTCCAGACCGACGATGTGCTGGGTGAAGTTCCGGTTCACGTAGATGGTCTTGCGGCCCGTCTCCGGGTGGGTGCGGACCACGGGGTGCTCGACGGCGGGGAAGTCCGGCCGCAGCTCGGCCCGTTCCTGCTCGCTCATGCCCCGCCCGAAGGAGTCGATCCAGTCGTGGACGGCGACGAGGCCGTCGATGCGCTGCTTCATGTCGTCGCTGAGGTGGTCGTAGGCGGCCCCCATGTCGGCCCACATCGTGTCCCCCCCGACGTCGGGTACCTCGATGGCCCGCAGGATGGAGCCGAGCGACGGGACCAGCCGCCAGCTGACGTCGCTGTGCCAGGTGTTCTCGTATCCGCCGGTCTTGTCGTCCTTGGCCAAGCGCACGATCTCGGGTTCGATGTCGTCGTTCTCGGCGTGCACCAGCTTGAAGAACGGATGGGACTCCAGCGCCCCCCACCGGCGGGCGAAGCCGGCCTGCTGGTCCCCGGTGATGTCCTGGTTCCGGAACACCAGGACCTTCCATTCGAGCAGGGCCCGGTTGAGCTGCTGGAACAGCTCGTCGTCCACCGGATCGGCCAGAGATACACCGTCGACGACGGCCCCGATCTGGGGGGCGATGGGGGAGAGCTCGAACCGGGTGGAAGGCTCGCTGACCCATCCGGCGGGAACACGCTCGCCGACCCGGGGGCCCGGTCGGAAGCCGCGGTAGCGGGACGGGATGTCGGGTCGGGGGACGGTTGGATCAAGGGCGGTGCTCATGGCTGGCTCCAGACGAGGACGTTGACGAGAACGAGGATCGGGACGTCGGGCGCGGGAGGCCCGCTCCGGAGTGGCGAGAACCGGCCCCCTTGCCGGGTCGTGCGCCGGGAGCGGCGACCTACAGGTCCCTAGCCAAAAATAAGGCGTCCGCCTCAATCTGTCAACCGGTCCGGTCCGTTCGGATCCGGGTGGACCGATGGGCCGTGCCGACGGCTCCAACCGCGCGGGTCCTCAGGTCGGGGCCTCGAGCACCGCCGTGCACACCGTGACCAGTTCGTGGGTAACGGCCTCGGTCGGGGCGGCTCCGGTCGGCGTGGGGGTTTCCGTAGTGGCGCGCCGCTCCAGGGCGGCCAGGCTCACGAACAGAAGGGCCACGGCCGAGTCCAGCCGGGGGCGGCGCCGATCGGGGGGAAGGTGGTCCAGCCGTTCGAGGAGATCGTCCCGGGCCGAGCGGTAGGCTCGGCCCTCCAGGCTTCGTTGCACCACGTCGGCCACGGTCGGGTCGGTAAACGCGGCCATGACGAACCGGGCCCAGTAGCTGGCCTCCGGTTTGAGGATCGCCTCCACCAGGGGGCGGACGAGGGTGTCCACCAGATCGGCCACCGAGGCCGTTCTGGGGAGTTCGGCCAGTAGCTCGGCCCGTCGCTCGTTGATGGGCCGCATCCGCTCGATGATGACCGCCTCGATCAGCCCTTCCCGGGAACCGAAGTGGTAGTGGGCCGCCGACTTGTTGCGCTGGCCCGCCGCGGTCTGCACGGCCCGCAGCGACATCGCGCCCAAGCCCTCCTCGGCCGCCAGCCGTTCGGCGGCGTCGATCATCTGTCGCTCAGCGTCGCCGACCACGAGCGATGATCGTGTGGCCCCCGGTCCGGGCTGTCAAGCGGGTCGGGCCGCCGCCCGGGGGCGCCGCCGGGGCCGCGACCGTTCAGCCGCCCCGGGGGACGGCCCCGGTGACCCAGCCGTCACCGTCCCAGTAACGGGCGGTGTCGGGCGGGTCGCCCTGGGCGTGGTACCAGCCCGGCGGGGGATAGCGAATAGAGGCCGACTCCGCGCCTCGGGGCTCCCCGTCGGGAGCCGCGCCTCGGGGCTCCCCGCCGGGAGCCGCGCCTCGGGGCTCCCCGTCGGGAGCCGCGCCTCGGGGCTCCCCGCCGGGAGCCATGGCGATGGGGCCCGTTTCGTCGGCTTGGACGCCCGGCCGGGCGACGGGGCCGGGATCGCGGTTCGCCGTCAGCGTGCCTGGCTCGTCGTCGCTCATCTTGGTGGTGTCATCGCTCATGATGGTTTCACCCGTGACAGTCCGAGGGTGGGGCTCGGTCCGGCCTTCCACGTCATGGTACAAGCAGCGACCAACGGGCCGAGGTGGAACCCGGGCCGGGTCGCGTCGGCGAGCCGACTCATCCGGCGAGGTCGGGGAACAGGCGGTGGGCCTTGCGGACGATGGCCGGCCAGCCCAGCTTGACGTTGGCCTCCTCAAGGCCGCCCGCCCCGGCCTGGGCCGTGGGGGCCAGGGTCGCCGGAGGGGGCTGGTGGAAGGTGCCGGCGGCCAGGGTGCGGACCTGAACCTGGCAGGAACGCTCCAGGTAGTACATCCGAGTGAACGCCTCGGCCACCGACGACCCCACGGCCAGCATCCCATGGTTCCGCAGTACGAGGATCCCGTTGTCGCCCAGGTCGCGCACCAGGCGGGCCCGTTCGTCGAGATTGACCGCCACACCCTCGTAGTCGTGGTAACCCACCCCGAACCCCTGGACGAACATCGAGGTCTGACACAGCGGGAGTAGCCCCTCGGCCATGTTTGACACGGCCTGACCGTCGATGGTGTGGAGATGGAGCACGCAGTGGGCGTCCTCGCGGCCCATGTGGACCGCGGAGTGGATGACGAAACCGGCCGGGTTCGTCACATGGTCGGTGGGGTCGACCGCGTTCCCCTCGGTGTCCACCTTGACCAGATTGTCCGGGGTCACCTCGTCGAAGGAGAGGTCGAACGGGTTGAGCAGGAAGTGGTCGGTGCCCGGCACCCGGGCCGACAGGTGGGTGTAGATGAGGTCGTCCCACCCCCAGTGGGCGAACATCCGGTACGCCACGGCCAGGTCGTGGCGTACCGCCCACTCCTCCGGGGTCATGGTGGATGGTGCCGGTGCGCTGCTGGTTCCGATTGTGGCCGTCATGGTCAAAACGCTAGTACCCACCTGGGTCGGTCGGGGCATCCTTGTCGGTGTCGATGTGAGCAATTCAGGTGAGGACAGTCGACCCGCCGAATGCTGGAGCGGCCCAGTGGCTACCCTCCAACCTCATGCAGCGCACTGGTATCGTCGGCATCGGCAAGATGGGTATCTCCCACCTGGCCATCGCGTCGGCCCATCCCGACCTCGACGTGGTCGCCGTATGCGACAGCCAGCCCCTCATGCTCTCGGGCGTTCGGAGCCACCTCGACATCGCCACCTACCGCGACGTCGACAAGATGCTCGACGACGCCGCGCTTGACTGCCTCTTCGTCGCCACCCCCACCCGTTCGCACGCCGCAGTGGCCACCGAGGCGCTGGAGCGCGGGGTCGGCGTGTTCGTCGAGAAGCCCCTCACCTTGTCATCGGCGGAGTCCCGACGGCTGGCCGAGCTGGCTTCCGAGCGTCGGGTGGCCAACCAGGTCGGCTACCACAACCGGTACATCGGCACCTTCCAGGAGGTCGCCCGCCTGGTCGGCGCCGGGGCGATCGGGCAGGTCCATCATGTCGACGGCAAGGCGTTCGGCCAGGTGGTCACCCAGGCCAAGGGGGGTGGCCGGACCTGGCGGGCCCAGAAGTCCGAGGGTGGCGGCTGCCTCCACGACTACGCCTGCCACGTCATCGACCTCATGAACTTCGTAGTCGGTCCGCCGGAACGGGTCATTGGCGCCCGCTTGGCCTCGATCTACTCCGCCGACGTCGAGGACGCCGTCTACGCGATCCTCGACTATCCGGACGGGATGACCGGCACCCTCGAGACCAATTGGTCCGATCCCACCTACCGGAAGATGACCACTACGATCACCGTCCACGGCGAGTTCGGCAAGATCTTCGCCGACCGCCAGGAGTGCCGGTTGTGGCTGCGGGACGGGGCCAGTTTCGAGACCTTCGGTCCGGGCTGGACCATCCGCTACATCACCGACCTCCAGGAGCCCGTCTGGTACTACCTGCGCGGTGAGGAGTACTCGGCCCAGGTCGACCGGTTCGCCACGTCGGTGAGCCGTCACGATCCAGCCGGCGAGAACTCGTTCGCCAGTGCCAGCAACGCCGACCGAGTGGTCGAGGAGATCGCCCGGGTCAGCGGCGGCGCTGGTGAACGATCGATTTCGTCGTTGGTGGGCGCTCCGAAGGGAATGAGCAACGCGGACATGCTCCGTTCCCTGGCCGCCGACCTGTCCACCCGGGCCACCACAACGGCTCGCCGGGCCGTCGATCTCGGCCGGTCGACGCTCGATCGACGACGTCGGTAGCCCCTTTCCCATCCCCATCCGTCTACCCCCCATCACGAGACGAACTATGACCCAAATCGACCGGATCCTGTTCGGTGACAACCAGTTCTTCGGCGTGAACCACATGTCGGAGGAGAAGGCCCGGGCACAGGCGATGCGGTTCCGCGACGTCGACGCCATCATCTCTGTACTCGACACCGCCTATGAGCTCGGCATCCGTAGCTTCATGTGCACCACCCACGATCAGATCGGCGCCATCGCCGATCATGTGGCCGCCAACCCGGGCCGCTACGAGGGATTCGTCTTCCTGCCCGGAATGCCCTACGCCCACAAGTACGCCAACATGGTGGGCGAGCTGGGGATGGTGGACACCCTGCGCGCGGTGACCCCCGGTGGTCTGGTGGAGGCCATGGTGCGGGGGGCGAAATCGACGATCAGCATGGGTCGGGATCTCGACGATCTCCTCAAGATGCTGGTCGACGCCGAGATGGCCCGTTTCGCCCAGGTCGACACCCCGGTCATCTTCCTGCAGAACGTCCTGGCCGACCTGTTGCTCGGTCTCGGCGCCACCCACTTCTTCGCCGCGTTCGCCGATTACGTGGGGGAGCGGTACGGGGCCGAGGCCGGATTCTTCACCATGAACCTGCCGGCCATGGTCCCGGCCCTGCACAAGGCCGGGATCGAGAATCCGATCGTGTGCTGCAACTACAACCTGATCAACTTCCGAATGGCCGGCGGCATCGAGGCCTATGACGAGGTCCTGGCCAACGAGCAGTGCCGGGTCATCGCCATGTCGGTGCTGGCCTCCGGGGCGATCCCCGCCGCCGAGGCCGTGGAGTGGATCTGCTCCCGGCCCCAGATCGAGTCCATCGTGTTCGGGGCGTCGTCCCGGGGGAACATCGCCGACACCATCGACCTGATCGAGACCTTCGATGCCCGTCGCCGGAGCGTGACCCTGTGAGATCCCAGAGCCATCCGACCGATGAGGGCGCAGCCGCCGCCCTCCGGCCGATCCGGCTCCTCAACGTCGACATCGACGACGTCACCACCGAGGAGCTCTTGGAGAAGCGGGACGGCACCATCATCACGATCCACGTCGACATGATGGCGAAGCTCCAGAAGGACAAGGACTTCTACGATGTCGTCCAGAAGTTCGACGTCGTCACCTGCGACAGCCAGATCCTGTTCTTCGCGGCCAAGGCCATGGGTCTCGGTCTGCGGGAACGGGTGTCCGGCTCTGACTTCTTCCCCCGCTTCTACACCCGCTGGGCCGACGATCCGTCGGTCACCATCTTCCTGCTCGGCGCCATGAACGACATCGCCGCCCGGGCGGCGGAGGTCATCAACGCCAAGGTCGGCCGGGAGATCGTGGTGGGTGCCTACGGGCCGTCGGTGGGCATCGCCGACGACCCCGACGAGATCAATGACGTGGTCAAGATGGTCGAGGAGTCCAAGGCCACGGTGCTGGTGTTCGGACTCGAGGCCGGCAAGCAGGAGCGCTTCCTGATGGCGGTCAAGGACCGGTTGCCCGGCGTACGCTTGTTCCTGCCCCTCGGCGGCACCATCGACTACGAGGCCGGGGCGGTGAAACGCCCCCCGCCGATCATCACCCGGATCGGTCTGGAGTGGTTCTGGCGTCTGGCCCGGGAACCGAAGCGGCGGTGGCGCCGTTATCTCGTCCACCAGCCCCCGGTGCTCTACCACCTGGCCCGCCAGGCGGCTGGCCGCTACCGGGATCCCTTCGCCGACTGATCATCGCAGCCGCCGCGGCGGCCGTGACCGGTCACCGGTGACCCGACTGCGGCCGCCGTCCGGCGGCGATCGCCATCTCGATACGGCCGAAAGCTCGCTGCCGGGCGACGTACGGTGCGGCGGGATCGGTGACGATCTCAATGAGCACGCGGGGTGCCCCGGCCCTGTGGGCGGCATCGACGAGGGCCTCGAGCTCGGGCCCGGTGAGGGCGGACACCCCTCGGTCGGCGACCCTCCAGGAGGTGTCCGGCCCCGACGAGCGCTGCCGGCCCCCACGGGGCGTTCCTCCCGCTGGGTTCCCGGCCGGAACGCGGGGCTGGTCGGGGAAGACGTGAGCGCCGTCCTCGGCCATCGGGTTGTGGATCGGGTCGATGAGCGCGGTCATGGAGCTGACGTCCTTCGTCGTGGGTTCGCCCGGCCGTGGGGGTGGTGGGGGCACCCCGGCCGGTCGATCGGTGGACGTCATCACGGTACGAAGCCGGGTGCATAACGAAAAGCGGCTACTGCTGGCCGTGATCATCAGTGGAGCTGATGATCACGGCATCGGGCGCAACTATCCTCGGGGCCGGTGGGCAATCTCCAGGATCTCGAGCTTCGGCATCTCACCGCCCTGGCCACGGTGGCCGAGCAGGGCACCTTCGCTCGGGCGGCGGCCGAGCTGGGGTTCTCCCAGTCGGCGGTCAGCCAGCAGATCGCCGCGCTGGAACGCATCATCGGCGAGCCCGTGTTCAACCGACCCGGAGGGCCCCGCCCGGTCGAGCTCACCCCGATCGGCGTCCTGCTGCTGGACCGGAGTCGCTCCGTCCTGGCCGGGGTGGCCGCCGTTCGCGACGACATCGTCCGGTTCCGAGACGGGGCCGTCGGCCGCCTCGCGGTGGGGGCGTACCAGAGCGTGGCCACCTCGATCCTGCCCGAGCTCGTGGCCCGCCTCCACGATGAACGGCCGGACCTCGATCTGCGGGTCGAGAACTCGGACCATGACGAAGAGCTGTACGAGGCCGTGCTGGGTGGTGCCATCGACCTCTCCTTCGGCACCCGGGCCTCCCTGCGCCCCGGGCTCGACGTCATCCCCCTCCTCGTCGACCCCTACGTGGTGGTGGCCCGCCCGGACCAGTTCCCCGCTGGGCCGATCGACGCCCGGGCCCTCAACGGGATCCCTCTGGTCGGACAACCCCGCAACTCGTGCCAGGTCCTGAACGAGGCCGGCCTGGTCGCGGCCGGCTGCCGCCCCACCTATGTGTTCCGCAGCGCCGACAACGGCACCGTGGCCGCCATGGTCCGTTCCGGCCTGGGACCGGCCGTGCTGCCGCTCCTGTGCGTCGAACGCGACGATCCCCGCCTGGTGATCCACGCGCTCGAGCCGGGGATCCCGCCGCGGGAGGTGGTGCTGGTCAGTCGCACCGGCCGCCCCCTCGCCCCCTCGGCCGTCCGCTTCGTCGCGCTCGCCCGGGAGATCTGCGCCGATCTCGCCCGCCGGTTCGAGGTGACGATGGCGGGGTCCTGAACCTCCGACCGACTCAAGATCCCTCGTCCGGCTCGCGGGGACCGGCGCAGATCTCCCGGGCGATGTCGCCGCCTGGCGCGGACCCGGCCTCCAGGTCCGGGTCCAGGTCCAGGTCCAGGTCCAGGTCTGGGTCCAGGTCCAGGTCCAGCTCGGGTTCGTCGGCCGACGTCTCGTCCCCGGCCCCGGCCCGGCGGGCGGCGTCGAACGCGGCCAGGCGGTCGAACCCGGATCGCCGCCTCGGAGTCCGGATACGGGCCCGATTTGGTCGTACCCCCGCCGCCGGGACGGTCCAGGCCATGGAACACTGGCAGTACAGCGAGACGAGGCCGCGAATGAGGTCGACGTAGCTCACGATGCCGTTCCTCCGGCACCGTGGACACGGGTGGTCGCGGCTCGCCTCGACCAGGGTCAGCTGCTCCCGGATCAGTTCGGTCCGGGGATCTTCGGTTATGGCCATGACGATCTCCCAAGAGCGACGTCACGGACCACCCTGGCCCGTGGTGGCCTTGGACTACCCATGTCACCAGGTCGTGAACCGCGGGGAAATCGGCGACCTTGCCCCCGGATCCCGGCCCGAACGACCCATGTGGTCGGGCTCCGCGCCGGACGGACGGGCCTATCGGGCGCCCTTTGGCGCCGTTGGCGTCCGGCGTGAGAAACTCGGCCTCCGACAGAGGAGGTCTGTGTTGAGCGACGTCGCCGAACAAGTGCCATTGGTCGATTACCTGGTGCTGGGGGACAACCCGCACCTGGTGGCCCATGAGTGCACCAACTGCAAGGCCAGGTATTTCGATCGGCGCAACGCCTGCGCCTCGTGTTCCGGCACCGAGTTCGTTTCCGTGGACATCCCCACCGAGGGTGAGCTGCGGTCGTTCACCATCGTGGCCCACGCGGCCCCGGGGGTGCCGGTGCCGTTCGTGGCCGGGATCGTCGACTGCGGCGGGACGAGTGTCCGGGGCAACGTGATCAACATCGAGCCCGACCCCGACCACGTCGAACTGGGCATGAAGGTGCGCCTGGCCACCTACTCGCTCGGCACCGACGACAACGGCACCGAGGCCATCGGGTTCGGTTTCGAACCGGCCTGAGGGAGCGGGCGGCCGGGATGATGCCTCGGCCGACGAGCCGACGGCCCGGGACCCCCTACGAACGAATCACCACGAGCACGAGTGCCTGACAGGAGAAGCCAACCAATGAGCGCGAGCGACGACATCTGGATCCTCGGGATCAACATGACCAAGTTCGGGAAGCACCCGGACAAAGACACGGTCGACCTGGCCTCGGAGGCGGTCATGGCCGCCCTCGACGACGCCGGCGTCACCATGGCCGACATGGGGATCATGGCGGCCGGGAACCTGCTCGGCGGGGGCGGCATCGGCCAGCAGATCCAGAAGCAGGTCGGCCAGACCGGCATCCCGGTGTACAACGTGTCCAACGCCTGCGCCACCGGGGCCACCGCCCTGCGGACCGCGATCATGGCGGTCAAGGCCGGCGAGTGCGACATGGGCCTCGCGGTCGGGGTCGAGAAGCTGGCCGGTGCCGGTCTGCTCGGCGCGGGCGGCAAGTCGGCCAACGACGCCAAGGTGTACGAGCCGTCGGGCCGATTCGGTGCGGTCACCAACGTCGACGGTCGGATCGGCACCAACACCATGCCCGGGGTGTTCGCCCAGGTTGGCATGGAGTACGGCCACAAGTACGGCGGGGCCACCTTCGAGCTGTTCGCCCGGATCTCCGAGAAGAACCACGCCCACTCGACCCTGAACCCGTTGGCCGCCTACACCAAGGCCATGTCGGTCGACCAGATCATGAACGACGTCATGATCGCCTACCCGAACACCCGGCCCATGTGTTCGGCCAACTGCGACGGTGCGGCCGCCGCGGTCGTCACCAGTGGCGAGAAGCTCAAGACCCTGTCCAAGGAGCAGCAGCGGCGGGCGGTCAAGGTGTCGGCCTCGATCCTCACCTCGGATCCGTGGCAGGAGGCCTGCCAGGTGCTGCCCGACGTGAACACCCTGACCCGCAACGCCGCCACCCAGGCCTACGAGCAGGCGGGAGTGGGTCCGGAGGATCTCGACCTGGTGGAGCTCCACGACTGCTTCGCCACCGCGGAGCTGGTCCACTACGACAACCTGATGTTGTGCGAGGAGGGCGGCGCGGTCGACTTCTTCGAGTCAGGTGCCTCCTCCCGTGACGGCCGCATGCCGGTCAACGTGTCGGGCGGCCTGGAGTCGAAGGGCCACCCGATCTCGGCCACCGGTATCGCCAACATCTGGGAGGTCTGCCAGCACCTGCGCGACGAGTGCGGCGACCGCCAGATCCAGGGGGCCAGGGTCGGTCTCGCCCACGTGATCGGCCTCGGTTCGGCCTGCGGTA